>NZ_JBTNDM010000005.1:0-196295 GCF_054510995.1 Arthrobacter sorbitolis | reverse complement strand
CCGGTCCCACCGGTCGAGGACGAATCGCCGAGGACGGCCACCGAATGACCGGACACAGGCACCGGCACGACGACCTCGGGAGAGATCACGTTCCCGGTCAGGATCCCGCCGTCGACCGCCGGAGCGGGAGCCGGAGCCGAACCGCCCGTCGAACCCGTCGAGCCGGTCCCACCGGTCGAGGACGAATCGCCGAGGACGGCCACCGAATGACCGGACACAGGCACCGGCACGACGACCTCGGGAGAGATCACGTTCCCGGTCAGGATCCCGCCGGTGGGACCGCCCGAGGACCCGGTGCCGTCGGCACCGAGGCCGAGCGACGCGTCGAGCGAGACCACGGCCTCCTGGAGGATCGAACCACTCGTGGTCCCGGACTGCAGGGGTGCTGTGATGATGGCTCCGAGAGTCGAGTCGAGCCCGGTGTCGGAGGTTGCCGAGAGGTCCGCGGCTACTGCCGAACCTGACCCGAGGACGACGACGCCCCCGGCTAGAAGGACTCCGTAGAGTCCGCGCTGAACGCTTGTACGCATGATGTTCTCCTGTGGATCGAAGTGGTGTGGAGGTGCCCGTGGCACCGTGAGCCGTCGGCCGCGCAGAGCACGGCGAGGCCACCACTAGTCAGGAGAAGAGCCGGGATCGAAGCTGGGGGGTGTCGGGAGGCCCGCCGCCGCAGGGCGACCGGCCCGGCCGGAGACCAGGGTGAAGACGAGGACGCCTGCCGCGCCGAGAGCCGCGAGCGGGGCCGCAGAGCCGCCGCTGGTCATGGACGCCAGAACGGTCGAGAACACGGCGGGAGGCGTCCCCGGAGAATTCGGCAGGTCGGCCGCGACCGGCGCTATCCGCGTCAGGGCAGGGACGACGGCATCGGCGATCCCGTCGACGACCGCCGGCATCAGCGTGGCCGATGCGAGGTTCGCACTTCTACTGGCCACCTCGTCGCTGCCATCGGAGGAAGCGGCAGCGAGGGGCCGCGGCGTGGTCGGCACAGCGGCGACGACGGGCCCGATGTCCGGGAGGTCGACGGCGGTGTCGCCGCCGGGCACTGTCGTGACCGACCCGACGGGTGCGACCGGCTCGACGGGACCGACCGGCTCGACGGGAGCGACGACGGTGCCGGGCACGGCGTCGATCACCGGTGCTGCCGCATCGGGAACCGGGGTTAGGACATCCGGAACGGGAGCGACGACATCGCGAACCGGGACCGCGTCGAGCACGGGGGCGAGGATCTCCGTGACCGGGGCGACGACGTCGAGCACCGGCTCGGTGACGCCTCCCACGGTTCCGTCGACGACCCCGATCACCGGGGTGGTCACCTCCGTGAAGGTTCCGGCAGGGATCAGATCGTGGACGATCGGGACCTGTGCGACCAGTCCGTCGACGGCCGATGCCACAGGGAGCAGGACGGTGCCTGAAGGCTGACCTGCGAGCTGGGGCACCTGGGCCATCAGCCCGGGAACGACGGGAGGATCCGCGAGCAGGGGCCGGGGATCCGGGAGGGCTGAGACGGCGGGACTCGCTGCGGACTCCGCCACACCGGTCACCGCGTCGAGCAAACCGGCGTCCTGGGGAGTCCCTGCGGCCGCGGCACCGGACGCGCCCACGGCCATCCAGCCGAGGGCCCCGACTCCCGTGAGGAACGACAGGCGCAGGGTGGTGGAGAGAGACCGACGCTTGTGCGCTGTCATCGATATACCCCCCCAGGCTGAGACCGTGGTGAAACCATAGACCGGGCCTGGGGCAGTTGTAAATAGGTGTTCTTGAAGTGATCAGCCGGCGTACCGCGAAAGCGGTACGCCGGCTGACCGGTGCTGTACTACTTCGCGAGGATCGCCAGGACCTCGGAGAGCTTCGCGGACGGGCACATCACCTGGGTCACCTTGGCGACGTCGGGGTGGTAGTAGCCTCCGATGTCGGCGGGCGAACCCTGCACGGCGAGCAGCTCGGACACGATCTCGTCCTCGTTGCCGGTCAGCGCCTCGGCCACACGCGAGAAGCTCTCGGCGAGCTCGGCGTCCTGCTCCTGCTCGGCGAGCTCCTCCGCCCAGTAGCGGGCAAGGAAGTAGTGGCTTCCACGGTTGTCGATCTCGCCGACACGGCGGCTCGGCGACTTGTTCTCGAGCAGGAACGTGCCGGTGGCGCGGTCGAGCGTGTCGGCGAGGACCTGCGCACGCGCATTGCCCGTCGACGTCGCGAGGTGCTCGAAGCTGACGGCGAGGGCGAGGAACTCACCCAGGCTGTCCCAGCGCAGGTGGTTCTCCTTCACGAGCTGCTGCACGTGCTTGGGTGCGGATCCGCCGGCGCCGGTCTCGAAGAGTCCACCGCCGTTCATCAGGGGGACCACCGAGAGCATCTTGGCGCTCGTACCGAGCTCGAGGATCGGGAAGAGGTCCGTCAGGTAGTCGCGCAGGACGTTGCCGGTCACCGAGATGGTGTCGGCACCCCTGCGGATGCGCTCGAGCGTGAAGGCCGTGGCGTCGACGGGCGTCATGACCTGGAGCTCGACGTCGTCCGTGTCGTGCTCGGCCAGGTACGCCTCGACCTTTGAGATCAGGTTCGCGTCGTGCGCGCGGCTCTCGTCGAGCCAGAACACGGCGGGCGTCGCCGAGGCGCGGGCGCGGGTGACCGCGAGCTTGACCCAGTCGAGGATCGCGGCGTCCTTGGTCTGGCACGCGCGCCAGATGTCGCCGGGCGCGACGTCGTGCTCGATCAGCACGGCACCGTCCGCGTCGAGGACCTGGACCTTGCCCCCGCTCTGGATCTCGAACGTCTTGTCGTGGCTGCCGTACTCCTCGGCGGCCTGCGCCATGAGGCCGACGTTCGGCACGGTGCCCATGGTGGTCGGGTCGAAGGCGCCGTTGGCGCGGCAGTCGTCGAGGACGACCTGGTAGATCCCGGCGTAGCTGCTGTCGGGGATGACGGCGAGCGTGTCGGCTTCCTTGCCGTCCGGCCCCCACATGTGGCCGGAGCTGCGGATCATGGCGGGCATCGAGGCGTCGACGATGACGTCGCTGGGGACGTGCAGGTTGGTGATGCCCTTGTCGGAGTCCACCATGGCGATCGCGGGGCCGTCCTCCATGCCCTTGGCGATGGCCTGCTGGACACCCTCGCGGACGTCCTCCGGCAGCTTGTCGAGGCCGCCGAGGATCGACGCGAGGCCGTTGTTCGGGCTCAGGCCCGCTGCCGAGAGCTGCTCGCCGTACGTGGCGAAGAGCTCCGGCAGGAACGCGCGGACCACGTGGCCGAAGATGATGGGGTCGGAGACCTTCATCATGGTGGCCTTGAGGTGGGCCGAGAAGAGCACGCCCTCCTGCTTGGCCCGGACGACCTGGGCCTCGAGGAACTCGTTGAGCGCGTCGGCGCGCATCACGGTGCCGTCGACGACCTCGCCCGCGAGCACGGGGATCGAGTCCTTGAGCACGGTGACGGCGCCGTCGGCCGCGACCTGCTGGATGCGGATCGTGCCGTCCGCGGGCATGACGACGGACTGCTCGTTCGAGCGGAAGTCGCCGCTCGTCATGTGCGCGACGTTCGTCTTCGACTCCGGCGTCCAGGCGCCCATGCTGTGGGGGTTCTGACGCGCATAGTTCTTGACCGACGCGGGTGCGCGGCGGTCCGAGTTCCCCTCGCGGAGCACCGGGTTGACGGCACTGCCCTTCACCTTGTCGTACCGCGCGCGGACCTCTTTCTCCTCGTCCGTGGACGGGTGGTCCGGGTAGTCCGGCAGTGCGTAACCCTGGCCCTGGAGCTCGGCGACAGCAGCCTTGAGCTGCGGGATGGAGGCGCTGATGTTCGGCAGCTTGATGATGTTGGCTTCCGGCGTCTTCGCCAGGGCCCCGAGCTCTGCGAGCGCATCGGCTTGTCGCTGGTCCTCGGTGAGGTGGTCGCCGAAGAGCGCGAGGATGCGGCCCGAGAGCGAGATGTCCCGGACCTCCACCTCGACACCCGCCGTGGAGGCGAACGCCTCGATGATCGGCAGGAACGAATAGGTGGCCAGCATCGGCGCTTCGTCGGTATGGGTGTAGATGATCTTGGCCATGGGTTGGCGTCTCCCTGGTGCTCTGCGGTGGTCGGTTGGGGGGTTGCCCATCGGCTCTAACCTACCGAGGTCCCTGGGTCTTCGCCTAACGACGGGACCGTAGGAACGACGGCAGGAAAGCGGTATGGCGTCAGTGGAAGAAGTGGCGTGCACCCGTCAGGTACAGCGTCACCCCGGCGGCGTTCGCCGCGTCGATGACCTCCTGGTCGCGCACCGAGCCGCCGGGCTGGACGACGGCACGGACGCCGGCGTCGAGCAGGATCTGCAGTCCGTCGGCGAAGGGGAAGAAGGCATCGGACGCTGCGACGGACCCGCGGGCCCGCTCGGTGTCGGTGAGGGTGTTGGCCCGCTCGACGGCGAGGCGGCACGAGTCCACACGGTTGACCTGACCCATGCCGACGCCGACGGACGCACCGTCGCTGGCCAGCAGGATCGCGTTCGACTTCGCGGCGCGGCAGGCCTTCCAGGCGAACCCGAGATCGGCGAGCGTGGCGGCGTCGGCGGCGTTCCCCGCGGCGAGGGTCCAGCCCGAGGGGTCGTCACCGTCGGCGTCGAGCGTGTCCGCCACCTGCATGAGGACTCCCCCGGACACCTGGCGGAACTCGACGGGGTTGCGCCCGTAGCCCTCGGGGAGGGTCAGGAGCCGGATGTTCTTCTTCTGCGTGAGGATCTCGACGGCCTCGGCGGAGAACGACGGCGCGATCACGACCTCCGTGAAGATGTCCCTGACCGTCGCGGCCATGCCGGCCGTGACCTCGCGGTTCGCGGCGATGACCCCGCCGAAGGCCGACACCGGGTCGCACGCGTGCGCCTTGGCGTGCGCGTCCGCGATCGGGTCCTCGGCGTCCGCGGACCCCACGGCCACGCCGCAGGGGTTCGCGTGCTTGATGATCGCGACGGCGGGCTCGTCGAAGTCGAAGGCGGCACGGAGGGCTGCATCGGCGTCCACGAAGTTGTTGTAGCTCATGGCCTTGCCGTGGAGCTGGTCCGCCTGGGCGATGCCCGGCGTCGCCCCCTTCTCCACGTAGAGCGCAGCCTGCTGGTGCGGGTTCTCGCCGTAACGCAGGACCTCGGAGCGCTCGAGTGCGAGGCCCGCGTACCCGGGCCAGGAGAAGGCGTCGTCGTCCGTCTCGAACTGCTCCGCCGTCCAGGAGGCCACGGCGGCGTCGTACGCGGCGGTGTGCGCGAAGGCGAGTGCGGCCAGCCGCCGTCGCGCCCTCAGGTCGAACCCGCCCTCGGCGGCCGCGGTGACCACGTCCCCGTAGCGGGCCGGGTCGACGACGACGGCGACCGACGGGTGGTTCTTCGCTGCGGACCGGACCATCGCGGGTCCGCCGATGTCGATCTGCTCGACGACGGCGTCGGGCTCCGCGCCGGAGCGGACCGTCTCCACGAAGGGGTACAGGTTGACGACGACGAGGTCGAAGGCCTCGATGTCGAGTTCGGCGAGCTGGTCCACGTGCTCCTGGCGGCGGCGGTCGGCGAGGATGCCCGCGTGCACCTTGGGGTGGAGGGTCTTCACGCGCCCGTCGAGGGTCTCCTCGAAGCCGGTCACCTCGGACACCTCCGTCACGGGGACGCCCGCAGCGGCGATCCGCTGCGCCGTCGACCCGGTGGAGACGATCGAGACGCCCGCGCGGTGCAGGCCCTGCGCCAGCTCCTCCAGGCCGGTCTTGTCGAACACCGAGATCAGTGCGCGACGGATGGGGACACGGTCGAGGTGGATCGGGCTCACGCAGTTCTCCGTCAGTCGGGGTTCGCTGGGTCGCGTACAAGTCTATAGGGGCGGTCCGCGGCTCCTCCCGGGCGGCCTCCCTTCCTGCGCCCACAGGGAACTTCGTGAACCGCGGCGGCCTCGACGGTGAAGCACCGGGCACAGGAGGCGGAGGACGAGAACCGGCGTCGAGAGGACAGAAGCGGCCACCCGCAAGGCGATCCCCGGGGAGGCTTCCCGGTACAGTTCTCGCAGTACCGGCCCCTCCCACGAAGGCATCATGAGCATCAACACGCAGCTCCCCACCGGCGACCAGGTGGTGCAGGACCTCCCCTGGCGCTGGAAGGTCCAGGGGAGGATCTTCCTCATCGGCGGTCTCGGCTTCATGTTCGATGCCTGGGACGTCACCCTCAACGCCTACCTGATCCCCCTGCTCATCGGGGACTGGGGGCTCTCCTCCGGCCAGGCGGCGTGGATCGCGACGTCGAACCTGATCGGGATGGCCGTCGGTGCGTTCGCCTGGGGATCGGTGGCGGACATCATCGGCCGCAAGCGGGCGTTCACCCTGACGCTCCTCGTCTTCTCGATCTTCACGGTGCTCGGGGCGTTCTCCCCCGACATCGTCTGGTTCTGCGTGTTCCGGTTCCTCGCCGGCTTCGGCCTCGGCGGCTGCATCCCCGTGGACTACGCGCTGGTCGGCGAGTTCACCCCGCGCCGCCAGCGCGGCAGGGTCCTCACCGCGATGGACGCGTGGTGGCCCATCGGCGCGTTCCTGTGCGGCGTGGTGACGACGGCGATCGTGGCGCAGACCGGCGAGTGGCGCTACGCGATGCTCGTGATGGTACTCCCGGCGCTCCTCGTGTTCTGGGTGCGGCGCGGGGTCCCCGAGTCACCGCTGTACCTCGTGCAGCGCGGCCGGCAGGAAGAGGCGCGGACCGTCATCGACGACCTCGTCGCCCGGACCGGCGGCGAGCAGCGGGCATGGCGCCTGCCCGACCCCGAGGACACCCCGCGCCTGTCCCTCGGCAGCATCTCGGGACAGCTCACCGGGCTCTGGCGCTACGACTGGCGGATCACCCTGACCGCGTGGAGCCTGTTCCTGACGATCCTGCTCGTCTACTACGGCGCGCTGACCTGGATGCCCCGCATCCTCATCGCCTCGGGCTACGCGCAGTCGGTCGCGTTCATCACGACCACGTTCATGACGGGCGTCGGCTTCCTCGGGGTCGTCGCCGCCGCACTGCTCGTGGAGCGCGTGGGCCGCAAATGGCTCCTCGCCATCACGGGTCCCGGATCCGCCGCGCTCCTCGTCGCCTTCGCGCTGACCCTCGACCTGCCCGCCGTCGCGACGGCCTGGCTGCTGGGCTTCGGGTTCGTGGTGCAGGTGGCCATCCCCGTGCTCTACACGTACGTCTCGGAGCTGTACCCCACCGAGCTGAGGGGCAGCGGCTTCGGCTGGGCATCGACCGTCTCCCGCGTGGGGGCGGGCCTCGTCCCGCTGATCTTCGGCAGCCTCCTGTGGCCCCTCCTCGGGCTTCCGCTCACCTTCGCCCTCACGGGTGCCCTCGTGCTCCTCGCCGTGCTGTTCATGGCCTTCAACGCACCCGAGACGAAGGCGGCCCGGCTGCACTGACAGGTCGGGGACCGGACGACGACGGCCGGCATCTTTCCGCGCGACACGGGCCCGACCGGATTGACTCGACCTGTGACGTGGGACACGCTGATCCTTCACCCTGTGTTCCCTGAAGGAGACCTGTGAAATCCCGCCACGCCACTGTCGTCGTGCTGACCGCGCTCGTTGCCGGCTCCGCGACGCTACCCGCCCACGCCGCCCCGAAGGATCCCGGCTCCCCTCCCGCCGTCGCGCAGCACTCGCTGCGCACCGCCGTCACGGACGAGAACTTCTACTTCGTCATGGCCGACCGCTTCCGGAACGGCAGCACGGCCAACGACGACGGCGGTCTCGGCGCCGACCCGTCCGTCTCCGGTTTCGATCCCACCCGGAAGGGCTACTACAACGGCGGCGACCTCGAGGGCCTGCTGCAGGAACTGGACTACATCCAGGGGATGGGCACCACGTCCATCTGGCTGACGCCGAGCTTCAAGAACCGCGCGGTGCAGCCGGAGGACAACTCGGCCGGCTATCACGGCTACTGGATCACGGACTTCACGCAGATCGACCCGCACCTGGGCACCAACGAGGACCTGAAGGCCCTCATCGACGCGGCGCACCAGCGCGGCATGAAGGTCTACTTCGACATCATCACCAACCACACCGCCGACGTGATCGGCTACGACGCGGGCGAACGCGCGCCCTACGTCTCGAAGGACGAGGAACCCTACCGCGACGCCGACGGCACCGCGTTCGACGACCGTGACTACGCGGGCACCGGCACCTTCCCCGCCCTCGACCCGGCGACGTCGTTCCCCTACGTGCCGGTGGTCCCGGAGGCCGACCGCGACCTCAAGGTCCCCGAGTGGCTCAACGACCCCACGCTCTATCACAACCGCGGCGATACGACCTTCACCGGGGAGGACTCCTTCTACGGCGACTTCTTCGGCCTCGACGACCTCTCCACCGAGCACCCCCGCGTGGTCCAGGGCATGACCGACATCTACAAGACGTGGATCTCCGACTTCGGGGTGGACGGTTTCCGGATCGACACCATGAAGCACGTGAACGACGAGTTCTGGCAGGCCTTCGGCCCCGAGGTGCTGTCCTACGCCAGGGAGCAGGGCAAGGACGAGTTCTTCATGTTCGGCGAGGTCTTCGACACCACGAAGTCCTTCACCTCGCAGTTCACCACCCGCAACAGGATGCAGTCCGTGCTCGACTTCCCGTTCCAGGCCGCCGCCCGCGGGTACGCGTCGCAGGGCGCCCCCGCGACCGACCTCGAGGCCTTCTTCGCCGGTGACGACTGGTACACCGATGCGGACTCCAACGCCTACAGCCTGCCGACGTTCCTCGGGAACCACGACATGGGGCGCATCGGCAGCTTCCTCGCCGCGGACAACCCGGGGGCGCCCGAGGACGAACTCGTGGCTCGCGACACCCTGGCCCACGAGCTCATGTACTTCTCCCGCGGCAACCCCGTGATCTACTACGGCGACGAGCAGGGCTTCACCGGACCCGGCGGCGACCAGGACGCACGGCAGACGCTGTTCGCGAGCCGGGTGCCCGAGTACCTCGACGACGACCTGCTGGGCACCGCGTCCACGCACGCCACCGACAACTTCGACACCGGCCACCCGCTCTATGAGGGCATCGCGACGCTGGCCGGGGTCACCGCCGACCATCCCGCACTGCGGAACGGCGCCCACCAGCACCGGTACGCGTCCGACGGCCCGGGCATCTACGCGTTCTCGCGCGTGGACGCCACGAACCGGCGCGAGTACGTGGTGGCCCTCAACAACAGCACCGAGCCGCAGACCGCGGCCATCCCCACCTATGCGGCCAAGCGCAGCTTCGGCCTCGTGTACGGCGACGCCCCGAAGCGCACGAGGTCGGCCGCCGACGGCACCCTCAGCGTCACCGTGCCGCCCCTGTCCACGGTGGTCTACGAGCTCTCCGGCTCGATCCCGCATTCCAGCAAGGCACCGGCCATCAGCCTGCAGCAACCCGCTCCGGCCGCCGAGGACAACGGCCGCATGAGAGTCGCCGCCGACGTCGCTGGTTCCTCG
Source organism: Arthrobacter sorbitolis (assembly GCF_054510995.1). Classification (NCBI taxonomy): domain Bacteria; kingdom Bacillati; phylum Actinomycetota; class Actinomycetes; order Micrococcales; family Micrococcaceae; genus Arthrobacter; species Arthrobacter sorbitolis. The sequence continues at coordinate 186,864 of NZ_JBTNDM010000005.1, read as the reverse complement.
TTCTACGAGGTCACCTTCGAGGCCCGCACCCCCGGCACCGCCTGGACGGGCATCGGCACCGACGACAACGCGCCCTACAGCGTCTACCACGACACGAGCGCCCTGGCGCCGGGCACCGCCGTCGAGTACCGCGCCGTCGTCCTCGACAACGGGCGCCACACGCGCACCTCGTCACCGGCAGCGGCCACCGTGCCCGCACCGGAGCTCACCCTCGGACTGCCCGCCGAGGGCACGCAGGTCCAGGGCGACGTCGAGGTCACCGCGACCGCGAGCCCCGAGGACTCCGACCATGCCGTGACGCTCGAACGGAGCGTCGACGGGGGCGCATGGACCGTGATCGGCACCGACGACTCCTCGCCCACCTACACGGCGGTCGACGACCTGGCGGCGCTCGGGCTCCCCGAGGGCACGCAGGTCCGGTACAGGGCGGTGCTCGGCACCTCCGTCAGCGACATCCGAACCGTGACGGTCGGCTCGGTCGTCGAGCAGCCGGACACGGTCGCGGTGGCCGGCAGCCTCGACTCCGAGCTGGGCTGCGGCGCGGACTGGGATCCGGCCTGCGACCAGGCGCAGATGACCTTCGACGACGCGTCGCGGACCTGGCTGCTCCGGGTCGCCGACCTGCCCGCGGGCCGCTACGAGTACAAGGCGGCCCTCGACCGCAGCTGGACCGAGAACTACGGGGCCGGCGGCGGCCGGGACGGCAGCAACATCGTGCTCGACCACGCCGGCGGTGCGGTGACCTTCTCCTACGACCACCGCACGCACGTGATCACGACGCGCTGATCCGGCGTCGATCCCGCGATGACGACGGCCGGGACCCCAGCGGTCCCGGCCGTCGTCGTGCGCGGGCCTAGAGCCAGTCGTTCCGCTTGAAGGCCCAGTACAGCCCGCCGCCCATGCCCATCATGAGCACGATGGCGAACGGATAACCGAGCGTCCAGTGCAGCTCGGGCATGGTGTCGAAGTTCATGCCGTAGATCGACGCGATGAGGGTCGGCGCGAACAGGATCGCCGCCCACGAGGAGATGCGCTTGACCTCCTCGCCCTGCTTCAGCGACGTCTCCGTCATCCTCGTCATCTCCTCGTTCTGCCGCTGGGCGACGAGCGTGGAATGGACGGTCAGCGCGTTCTGCAGCAGCGTGCGGAACGTGTTCACGCGCTCGACGACGCGGATCACGTGGTCCTGCACGTCCCGCAGGCTGCGGCCGAGCTCGGCGTCCAGCTGATACTTGTCGGAGCCCCGGAGCAGGGAGTCCATCATGGCCTCGAGGGGCTGGGTGGCGCGCTGGAACTCGATGACCTCGCGGTGCAGCTCGTAGATCCTGCGCGAGACGTCCGGCGCTCCCCCGAACAGCTCGTTCTCGATCTCGTCGATGTCGTTCTCGAGCCCCTGCACCACGGGCCCGTACTCGTCCACCACCTGGTCGAGCATCGCGTAGAGGACGGCCTGCGGACCCGTGCAGAGGAGCTCCGGATCCGCCTCGAGCCTGCGGCGCACCACCCCGAGGTCCGGCGACTCGGCATGCCTGATGGTCACCACGAAGTCCTGGCCGATGAAGATGTGCAGTTCGCCGAACTCGACCTTCTCCTCGGCGTCGAGGTAGCGGGCGGGCCGCAGCACCACGAAGAGGGTGTCGCCGTAGCGTTCGAGCTTCGCCCGCTGGTGTCCGTTCGTGGCGTCCTCGACGGCGAGGGGATGCAGGCCGAACTCCGCCTCGACCGCGCTGATCTCCTCCGGCTCCGGACGGTACAGGCCGATCCAGCCCATCCCGCCGCTGTCCCGCATGAGCTCGAACGTCTGGTCCAGGGTGTCGGGGTTGATGCGCTTCTTCCCGCCGACGTAGACGGCGTTCGCGACGAGGGACACGTCAGGCCCCGGCGGCCGAGTCGGCGGCAGCCGCGAGCCCCGCGAGGGTCTCGATCAGGAGCCTGCGCTCCTCGACCTTGATGCGCTCGTGCAGGGTGTCCTCGGTGTCCCCGGGCAGGACCGCGACCGCCGCCTGGGCGAGGATGGGCCCGGTGTCCACGCCGGCGTCGGCGATCATGACGGTGCAGCCCGTGACCTTCACGCCGTGGGCCAGCGCGTCGCGCACGCCGTGCGCGCCCGGGAAGCTCGGCAGCAGGGCAGGGTGGGTGTTGAGGTAGCGGTCGGGGAAGCGGTCCAGGAACTGCTGGTCGAGGATCCGCATGAAGCCCGAGGACACCACGTAGTCCGGTTCAGAGGCGGCGACGGCGTCCGTGAGCGCCCGGTTCCACGCGGCCCGGTCCGGGTACTGCCGGAAGTCGACCTCGAACGTCGGGATGCCCGCCTCGGCCGCCCGCTGCACGCCCCGGGTGCCGGGGCGGTCCGCCCCCACGGCGGCGATGGTCAGGGGCAGGGAGCCGTCGGCGACGGCGTCGATCACGGCCTGGAGGTTCGATCCGGTTCCGGAGACGAGGACTACGATGCGCATGGCTCAACCTTAAGGTCTCCCCTCACCTAGGGTTGAACCATGCCGATGGAGGAACGATGACGCAGCAGGGTACGGGACAGGGCGGGCCGGGACAGGCCCGGGCAGGGCGGAGCCGGCCCGACGGCGACACGGCCTCGGCGCGCCTGTGGCTGCGCCTGTTCCTGCTCGCCCTGCTCGGCGCGGTGCTGACGAGCAACCTGATGCTGCCCTGGAAAGTGCTCGCGCTCGTGCTGTCGTTGTTCGCGCTCGGGTCCGGCGTCGTCGCGCTCGTGAAGGCGATCGGCGCGAAGCTGCCCCGCCTCGTCCTGGTGGCGACGTCGCTCGCGCTCGCGGCCACCGTGTTCCTCCTCCTGGGGACGGGTGCCTCGGTGCTGCTCTGGCGCGTGACGGAGACCTACGAGGACTGCATGTCGCGTGCGCTCACCCTGCAGGCGCAAGGCCAGTGCGAGGACGGTCTGCGGAAGCTCGACGGCTTCGGCGGCTGACCCCGGACGGGCCGGCGCTCAGCGTCGACGCGGCTCGCGCTCGAGCACGGGCCCGACGGCGTGGCCGAGGACGGCTCCGACCGCGACCTCCACCGCGAGCCACAGGCCCACCGTGAGCGGGTCCGGCCCGAGGTCGGTGAAGCGCCCGAGACCGAGCGAGGCCCGCGAGAGCAGGGCGACTGCCGCCCCGCCCAGCCCGGCGGTGATGCCGATGAGCAGGGCGAGCGCCAGGGTGGACGCGGTCGCCGTCAGCCAGCGTCGGGGGCTGTGCAGGACGAGCCACTCGTCGAGGTGGTTCTCGCCCTCGCGGAAGAACCACCAGCCCGCAAGGAGTCCCGCGAGGACGGGGATGGCCAGTGCGGCGTAGCCGTACTCGAGCGTGCCGGCGGGCAGGGCGCCGAGGATGGGCAGGGCGGGCAGGGGGCCCACGATGCTGGCGAGCGGCGTGAGGGAGCTGCCGGTACCGAGCGCGAAGCCCGCGCCCGTGGACCACGCCATCGTCCAGGCCGCGAGGTTGGGCAGGAACCCGAGCTGGAGCAGGGTCACCACGGATGCGCCGGCGATCCCGCCGTCGATCCGCTCGTAGATCGCCGCGATGCCCGCCCAGTTCAGCCCGATCGCCACGGCGAGCAGCACGGCCGAGAGGCACAGGGCCACCAGCACGGCGAGGAAGCCCGAGCGGAGGACGGACCATGCGTAGGACCCCGCCCACCGCGAGTGCTGGCTGGTGCGGCTCACCCAGGCGGCGAAGTCGACGCCGACGAGTCGGCTCCAGGCTCCCGCCTCGCGGTAGGCGCCGGTGACCAGGCCGATCCCGGCGGACACCGGGGGGATCAGCGCCCCCGCCACGAGGGGTGCCGAGGCGCCGGGTGTGGCGGACACGTACGCCACGGCCGCGCCGATGACGGCGTAGGTCAGCAGCGCTCCGAGGAGGGCCTGCCACAGCTGGTCCGTGTACGACGCGCGGGCGAGGCGGCGGCCCGCACGCCACGCGAGCAGCAACGGCACGAGGACCAGCCCGAGCGGTACCGCGTGGAGGAGCCCCGAGTCCAGCACGAGGGGCACGCCGTGCAGGACGAGCCACCCCTGGCCGGCCAGCCTCGCGGCCGACTCCGGCGAGCCGTCCGCGAACCCGCCCGTGAGCCAGACGGCGGCGACCGGCAGGAGCACGAGCAGCGCCGAGAGCACGGCTGCCTGGCCGAGTTCGAACACCCCCTGCAGCCACAGGGGCATGGGAAGGGCACGGGGTTCGGTGGGGAGTTTCATCCCCTCCATGGTGCCACCGGCAGGAGCCCCGGGCGCCGAGCGACGCGGAGCCGGACCCTCCCCGCGTGCGGTGGTGCCGGTCACGCGGAGAGGTCGAGCACGCCCTTGACGACGGCGAGGGCCGCACCGATGAACGCGATCACGATGACGAACAGCCGCGCCTGGTCGTCGCGGACGAACCGCCCGAGCTTCTCGCCCGCGTAGATCCCGGCCACGATGGCCAGCCCGATCGCGATCCACATCCACGTCGCGAGGACCGGCGCCTGGGACGGGTCGAGGAGCAGCTTGACGGTCAGCGTCACCGTGCCGATGCACACGAAGAAGGGCTGCAGGGTCGCCGCGAAGGGGCGCTGCGGCCAGCGCGAGAGGACGGCGTAGGCGCTCACGGCCGGGCCGCCGACCCCCGCCATCGAGTTGGTGAGGCCGGCGGTGAAGCCCGCGACGACCTTCGGCACGTTGCCGCGCACCACGACGTCGGAGCGCTGGAGCACGAGGGAGATGCTCAGGGCCACGAGGACGACGGCGCCGACCGTGACCGACAGCGGCGCCGACGGGACGGCGACGGCGAGGAAGGACCCGGGGACGGACCCGAGGAGCGAGGGCAGCACGAGCCAGCGGAACATGCTCCAGTCGATGTCCTTCCACACGCGGCCCACGATGATGGCCGAGGACACCACGCCGCAGAGGTTGACGAGGAGCACGCCGGCGTGGGGTCCGAGGATGATCACGAGGAACGGGGCGATCAGCAGGGCGAAGCCGAGGCCGGCGATGCGCTGCGCGACGGCCCCCACGAGGATGGAGGCCAGCACGATGCAGAAGATGCCGAGGGTCACCCCGCTACAGTACGCCGGGGCAACCAGTCGCCCCTGCCCGGAGGGGCGGACGGCGCCGCCCGGCGGTAGCCTGACACCATGACGGCCCTCACCACCGCCCTGGCCACGGCCGACTGGCGCCGCCGCGTCTTCGGCCTCTACGACGACGTCCGCGGGCTCGCCGCCTCGGAGTCGCCCGAAGCCGCGCACGGCCTGTGGCGGCGGGGCCGCGACGACCTGTTCCGCACCCACCCGGCCTCCGCCCTCGCCGACGCCGCGAAGGCGTCCTTCCCCGGGCTCGCCGTCGCCCCCTACGATCCGGCGTTCCGCTTCGAGGCCCTCCTCGACGACGGCGGCGCGGGCGAGGAGATGGACGTCGCGACGGGGACCGACGGCGTCGTGCCGTTCCGGCGCCTCGGCACCCTCCTGCTGCCGGGGCTCGGGAGCCTGGCCCTGTGGAAGCTCGCCTCCTACGGCGGCGGGTTGTTCCTGCCCCTCCGCGACGCCACGGCGGGCACACCGGGCGGGACCTACGGGGGCGGACGCTACGTCCTCGACACCATCAAGGGCGCGCACCTCGGTGAGGGCCGCGCCCCCGGCAGCCTCGTGGTGGACCTCAACTTCGCGTACAACCCGTCCTGCGCCTACGACGAGCAGTGGGCGTGTCCCCTGCCCGGTCCCGGCAACCGGCTCTCCGCCGACGTCCCCGTCGGCGAGCTCTACCGCGCGTACTGAGCCGGAGACATCGGGTCTGCGGCGACGCCGAACGGTACGTAGGCTTGGGAATCCCGGTGCGAGCCGGGCCCAGGGAGCCCAGCGAGGAGTGCGCACGTGCAGACGCAGCAGATGAAGCAGACGCAGTGGCGCCGCCGCTCCGAGATCCCCCTCATCCTCGCCGCCGTGCTCTACCTCGCGGCGTACTCGATCCAGGTCACCGGCGACCCGGATCCGGCCACGGCCCGGCTCCTCGAGGGCGTCATCTGGTGCGTGTGGGCCCTCTTCCTCGCCGACTACCTCGTGAGCCTCCTGCTCGCGCCGTCGCGGGGCCGGTGGTTCGTCCGGCACCTGCACGAACTCGTGATCCTGCTGCTGCCCATGCTGCGCCCGCTCCGCCTGCTCCGCCTGATCCCCCTGCTGCGCGTCCTCAACCGGACCGGCGGCGACGCGCTGCGCGGGCACATCGTCCTCTACGTCATCTCGGCCATGGCGGTGCTCGGGTACGCGGGGGCGCTCGCCGTGCTCGACGTCGAGCAGGACGTCCCGGGCGCCAACATCCTCACCCTGCCCGACGCCCTCTGGTGGGCGCTGACCACCGTCACGTCCGTCGGCTACGGCGACTACTACCCCGTGACCGGGGCCGGGCGGCTCGTGGCGGCGGGCCTGATGCTCGGCGGCATCGGCGTGCTCAGCGCGGTCACGGCGGCCTTCGCCTCGTGGCTCGTGGAGAACGTGGCGACGGCGCGCGCGGCCGGCGACGAGGCGGCCGAGGCGCAGGGGGCGGAGTCGGACGCCCGGGTGCAGGACCAGCTGAGGACCGTCAGCCTGCAGATCGACACCCTCACGCGGCAGCTCGCCCACGGCTCCCACAGCGGACAGGGCGAGCGCTCCGGCCGGGAGTAGCCCGGCCGGGACGTCGGGGCCGAGTTCGTCGAACGTTCACCCCTCCTCCACCCCGCGGTGGCCCCTCCTCCGCCTCGGCGGCCGAGGGTTGGACCGTGAGGATCGCCGTTGTCGCAGAATCATTCCTGCCCCACATGAACGGGGTCACCCACTCGCTGCTGAAGGTGCTCGCCCACCTGCGCAGCCGCGGGGACGAGGTGCTGGTGATCGCGCCGTCGTCGTCCTGGCTCGACGACGAGGCGCCCGCCTCCGTGGAGGGGTATCCCGTCCACTCCCTCCCGTCCGTTCCCCTCTCGGGCTACGCCAACGTGCGGCTGGCCGCCGGGACCGTGACCCGCGTGCGCCGCATCCTCGCCGAGTTCGGGCCCGACGTCGTCCACGTCGCCTCGCCGTTCGTGCTCGGCTGGCGCGCCGTCCAGGCGTGCGCCCAGCTCGGCATCCCGACGGTGTCCGTCTACCAGACCGAGGTCCCCGCGTACGCCGCGCACTACGGGTTCCCGTGGCTCGAATCCTTCCTGTGGCAGCGCGTCGAGAACATCCACGACGCCTCGACCCTCACCCTCGTGCCGTCCACGTTCGCGCTGGAGCAGCTGCGGTCCCACGGCGTGCAGCGGCTCAATCTGTGGCGGCGGGGCGTCGACACCGAGCGGTTCTCCCCCACGCGGTACGACGCCGGCTGGCGGGCCACCGTCGCCGCGCCCGGGGAGCGCATCATCGGCTACGTCGGGCGCCTCGCGGCGGAGAAGCAGGTCGCGGACCTCGCGGTGCTCGACGCGATGCCGGGGACCCGGCTCGTGATCGTCGGTTCGGGACCGCAGAAGGAGAGCCTCCGCGCCCGGCTGCCGCGCGCGCACTTCGCCGGCTTCCGGACCGGCCTGGACCTCGCCCGCATGGTCGCGACGTTCGACGTCTTCGCGCATCCCGGCGAGTCCGAGACGTTCTGCCAGACCATCCAGGAGGCCATGGCGTCCGGGGTCCCCGTCGTCGCGGTGGGCAGGGGCGGGCCGCTGGATCTCGTGGACTCCTCCCGCACGGGGTGGATCTACGAGCCCGGCGACCTGCAGGGGCTCCGCGCGGCCGTCGCCGACCTCACCGGCGACGACGCGAAGCGCCGTGCGTTCGGCCGGGCGGCGCATGCCTCGGTGCAGGGCCGCACGTGGCCCGTCCTGTGCGAGCAGCTCGTCACGTACTACGAGAAGGCCATCGCCGTCCAGGCGAGGCGTGCCGAGGTCGCCGCGCGGGTGCGCCGCTCCCCCCAGCAATCCTGACTCCCGGACCGGGAGGGCTGGACCGTGCCGCCCCGAGGCGGTATTGTGCCCACTCGCATCGGCGGCATCCCGCCAGGCCCTATCATGGGGAACAAACACACCCACCTCCGGAGGTTCCGATTACAGACACAGCTGCGCAACACGACATCTACTTCGGCGCTCCGGAGCCGGAGAACGAGGCCGAGATCCTCGAGTCGGCGTCTCGCGCAGCGGTGGCCCGGTTCGAGGGCCGCTCGGACATCACCACCGTCAAACGGCGCTTCACCCTCATCAACCAGGACCGCACCCCCCACCAGGCCATGGTCGAGGACCTGCTCTTCATCCGTGCGGCCCTGGACCGCGCGGGGATCGAGTTCCTGCTGGTCCGCGGCAACGACCAGCGGCCCGTCATCGCCGTGGACCTCGTGGACCGCGACCGGCTCCGCGCCGCGCTGGTCGACGCCTGCCGTGACGAACCCTTCTACTCCCGCACCGTGGACACGAAGCGACGCACCACGCTCCTGGTGAGCGACGGCGAACTCTCCAAGACCCGGAAAGCCCGGATCTTCCGCCTGTTCCGCCCGCGCATCGAACCGCTCGGCGGCCTCGCCTTCGGTCCCTCCGCGGGCGTGCAGATCGAGCTCTGGGCGCTCGGGGAGACGGCCATCGAGCTGCCCGTCGAGAACTCGCTGACCCGCCGCACCCTGCCCGCCGCCGAAGTGGTGCGCGGCGAGGTGGACCGGCACGGTCTCACCTGGCCCACCATCGACAACATGTTCGCCGACCACGCCACCGACATCGACTTCGACATCGACCTCGTCTTCTCCTGGGTGGACGGCAGCAGCCCCGCGTTCCAGGCGGCACGCGCGGCCCGCATGAAGGGCGTCGTGGTGGGCGAGGGGGACGACCACGAGGCCCGCTTCCGCCAGATCGACGAGCTGAAGTACGCGCTCCGCTCGGTCTACATGTTCGCGCCCTGGGTCCGGCGCATCTTCATCGCCACGGACTCCGACCGGCCCGCCTGGCTCGCCGAGCACCCGTCCGTGACGCTCGTGCGCTCGGAGGAGCACTTCAAGGACCCGTCCGTCCTCCCGACCCACAACTCGCAGGCCGTCGAGGCGCAGCTGCAGCACATCCCGGGACTGTCCGAGTACTTCCTCTACTCCAACGACGACATGTTCTTCGGGCACCCCGTGGCGCCGGACATGTTCTTCTCCCCCGGCGGGATCACCAAGTTCATCGAGGCGGACACGCGCATCGGGCTCGGCGAGAACGACGCCGAGCGCAGCGGCTTCGAGAACGCGGCACGCGTCAACCGGCGGCTGCTGCACGAGCGGTTCGGGCGGATCACGACACGGCACCTCGAGCACACCGCCGCTCCCCTGCGGAAGAGCGTCCTGCTCGAGATGGAGGAGGAGTTCGCCGCCGAGTTCGAGGCGACGGCGGCGTCACGCTTCCGCGCCAAGGACAACATCTCGGTCACCAACTCGCTGTACCACTACTACGCCCTGCTGACCGGCCGGGCCGTCACGCAGGAGATGGCCCGCGTGAAGTACGTGGACACGACGATGCGCTCGGGGCTGAAGAGCCTCAACAAGATGCTGGACAAGCGCAGCCAGGACTTCTTCTGCCTCAACGACGGCAGCTTCCCCGAGGTCCCGGCCGACGAGCGGGCGCACCTGGTGACCGACTTCCTCGAGAAGTACTTCCCGGTCAAGGCTCCCTGGGAGATCTAGGCCGCGCGCCGGGTGGCGGGGCCGCGTGCGAGACTGGCGCGATGCAGACCTTCCTGCCCTATCCCGATTTCGCGGCGAGCGCCCGGGTGCTGGACCAGGCGAGGCTCGGCAAGCAGCGCGTCGAGACCCTGCAGGCCCTGCGCGCCCTCGTGATCCCCGATTACGGCTGGCGGCAGCACCCGGCCATCCGCATGTGGATGGGCCATGTCCCCGCGCTGACCGTCTACGGCCTGGCCATGGTGTCCGAGTGGGTCTCGCGCGGCCACGCCGACTCGACGCACCGGCAGATCCTGGAGTTCGCCCCGCACGTCCTCGACGACCCGGACGTGCCGATGCCGCCCTGGCTGGGCGAGCCGGCGTTCCACGTGAGCCACCAGTCGAACCTGATCCAGAAGGCGCCGGAGATCTACCGGAGCCGCTTCCCCGGCATCCCCGAGGACCTGCCCTACTCCTGGCCCCGGCCCGAGGAGGAGCGCATCCCCACGGAACCGGAGGGCCGGCGCCTGTGGGTCTGGCGGGCCGCGTCCCATCCTCCCGAGGGCGACGCGATCCTGCTCATGCCACCCGAGCCGCCCGGTGGGCGGGCCGCGCCGAAGTGGGAGCGGCAGCTGCACGTGTTCGAGGAGTCGGTGGAGGACGGCGACGCCGTGGCCATCGCCGATCCCGACGGTGAGCACTTCCGGACCGGCCGCGTGGGTCCGGTGCTCATGCACGAGGACGGACTGCTGCGACCCGCACGCCTGCGCGGCTGGCTGCGCCGCTCGGACTTCGATCCGCCGGCCCTGCTGCAGGACCCGCGGACGCTCTTCGGCGTGCGGCTGCCCGGCGCCCTCGAGGCGGGCGCGGAGGAAGGCGTCAGGCCGAGGTGAGCTGCCGGGCCCGGCGCCCGTCGGGGATGGACACCCCGGCGGCCTCGAGCCGGCGGCGGGCGTCCTCGCGCGGGACGACCTCGCCGACGGAGGTGTGGCGTCCGGCCGGCACCACGGAGTGGACGATCGTCTCCTCGTAGACGTGCACGAGGTTGTAGGACTGCGCGCCGTCGCGTCCGCGGCTGCCGCCGCCGTCGAACAGGAGGTCCTGCGTGTAGCAGGTGGCGCTCGCCACCGAGACCGGCACACCGGCGAACACCGCCGTCGTCGAGTAGTGCAGGTGCCCGGCGAGGATGGCGCGGACGTCGCTGCCGCGGACGACGTCGGCGAGGGCACGCTGGTCGCGCAGCTCCACCAGGACGGCGAGGTCCTGCACGCTGGGCACGGGCGGGTGGTGCAGGGCGAGGATGGTCCCGTGGGGTGCCGGGACCACGAGCTCGTCCGCGAGCCACCGGAGCTGCCCTGAGGTGAACTCGCCGTGGTGGTGACCCGGGACCGTGGAGTCCAGCGTGATGATCCTCAGCCCGTCGACGAAGTGGACGGCGTCCACGGGGGCGTCGGGACGGGCAGGCGCCGGGTCGTCGAGCAGGCCCGCCCTGAAGGCGGCGCGGTCGTCGTGGTTGCCCATGGCCCAGATGACCCGGGCGCCCAGCCGCGCGGCGGCCGGATCCACGATGGCCCGCAGCTTCGCGTAGGCGCCGGGCTCACCCTTGTCGGCGAGGTCCCCGGTGAAGACGATGGCCTGCGGCCGTGCACCCGAGGCCTCGAGGTCGTCGAACACCTCCCGGAGCCGTTCCTCGCTGTCCACCGCCCCGTACAGGGGGCCGTCGCCGTCGATCAGGTGGGTGTCGCTCATGTGCAGGAGGAAGTGCTGGGGCCGAGGGTGTTCTGCCGTCCGGGGGACCATGGAACCTTCTGACGATAGCTGCGGGACTTCACTGGCGTGGTCCCATCCAAGCAGGAGCACCTGCGGGCTTCATGAACGTGCCACGGCAGGTCGCGGAACATTGAGGAAACATGCACGGTGCGCAAGGGCTGGCGGGGTGGTTCCCGGCGTCGTACGCTGCACAGGCGACCTCGTTTCCGTTCAGCGAAAGGCACCACCATGGGCTTCCGACTCAGCCACATCCCCCTCCGGCTCGCGACCGGGGCGTTCATCCTCAACTCCGGGCTCGGCAAGACCGGCCTGGACGAGGGCTCGGCAGGTTACCTGCAGGCCATGGCGTCCCGGGCCTTCCCGCAGGTCGGCCAGCTCGAGGCCCAGCAGTTCGGCAAGGCCCTCGCGGCCTGCGAGATCGCCCTGGGCTCGGCGCTCCTCGCCCCCTTCGTCCCGAGCAGGGTGGCAGGCCTCGGTCTCCTGGCCTTCTCCGCGGGCATGATGACCATGTACCTGCGCACGCCGGAGCTGACGATGGAGGACGGCATCCGTCCCACGCAGGACGGCGTGGCCCTGGCGAAGGACAGCTGGATGGTGGGCATCGCCCTGTCCCTGCTCCTCGACCGCAGGAAGAAGTAGCGCCGGCGGCGCAGCGGGAGGACCGGGCGGATGTGCGGGCGGTTCGTCATCGCGGGCAACAAGGCCGACCTCGTCGACGCGTTCGAGGTGGACGAGTCGTTCGAGGACGAGGTGCGGCCCTCGTGGAACGTGGCGCCGACCGACACCGTGCAGCTCGTCGTCGAACGGCTCGATCCGGAGACCGGGGAGCTGACCCGGCGGCTGGAGCGGGCGCGCTGGGGGCTGATCCCGTCCTGGGCCAAGTCCTCCTCCGTGGGCGCCCGCATGATCAACGCCCGCAGCGAGACCCTCCTGGAGAAGCCGTCCTTCCGGGCCGCGGCGCTCAAGCGACGCGCGATCGTGCCCGCCGACGGGTACTACGAGTGGCGGAAGAACCCCGACGGGTCGAAGACGCCGATCTACCTGCACGGCCCCGACGGCGCGCACCTCGGCTTCGCCGGCCTGTACGAGTTCTGGCGCGATCCCGCGACGGCCTCCGCCGAGGACCCGAGGGGATCGTGGGTGGTCAGCTGCACCATCATCACGCGTCCGGCGAGCGATGCCCTCGGCGAGATCCACGACCGCACCCCGGTGATCGTGCCGCCGGGCCTGCGCGGCGACTGGCTCGATCCGCGGAACGACTCGCGGCCGGCCGTCCAGGAGCTCCTCGACGCCATCCCCGACCCGGAGCTGGTCCCGCGGCTCGTCGGGGACCGCGTGGGCTCGGTGCGCAACGACGGCCCGGACCTGATCGAACCCTTGTCCCAGGACACCGGGGGTGCCTAGGGTCGGGGGCAGGTGACGAGCGAAGGAGACGCATGATCAGGACGGACATCGCCCCGGGGATCCACTTCCTCGAGCACGCCCGGACGAACGTCTACCTCGTGGAGGACGACGACGCCGTGCTCCTGGTGGACACGGGCCTCCCCCGCTCCAGGGCCCTGCTGCTCGAGGCGCTCAGCCGGATCGGCCGGTCCGTCGAGGACATCCGCGCCGTCGTCCTGACGCACGGCCACTTCGACCACGTGGGCACCGCCGAGCACCTGCGCTCGGCGTACGGCATCCCCGTGTACTGCCACCCCGACGACGCCTTCATCGCCGCGCACCCCTACCGCTACGAGCGGGAACGCTCGCCCTTCCTCTACCCGCTGCGGTACCCGCGTGCCATCCCGGGCCTGCTCTCCATGGCCGCGGCGGGCGCGGCCACCGTGAAGGGACTGGAGGGCACCCTGCCGCTGACCCCCGAGGCCGCCGCAGCGCTGCCCGGCGCGCCCCTGCTCATCCCCACGCCCGGCCACACCAGGGGCCACTGCGGCCTGCACTTCCCGGACCGCGACGCCGTGATCAGCGGCGACGCCCTCGTCACGCGCGACCCCTACACGGGCCGTCCGGGCCCGCAGGTCGTGGCACGGGCCGCCACCGCGGACTTCGCGACGGCTCTGCGCTCGCTCGAGGCGCTGAGGGCCACCTCCGCCGGCGTCGTCCTTCCGGGCCACGGCTTCCCGTGGCTGGCCGGCGTCGATTCGGCGGTGGCTCAGGCCGTCGAGGTGGGCGGCCACTAGGAGCTGTGCCGCAGCGGGGTCCGCCCGGGCGGGGGCGATACGCTGGGCCCATGAGCTGGATCAAACGCCGGACCGTTCTGGGGTTCGCCCGTGTCACGATGAAGCGCGCCGTGGTCACCCTGTTCTCCGCGCAGGCGGTGGTCATCGGCGGGCTCGTGGGCGTGGACACCTACCAGAAGCGCCGCCGCACGCGTCGCCCCGGCTTCCCCCAACCCGGGACGTTCCGCACGAAGATCGCCGACACGGACACCACGGTCTACACGTTCGGCGAGGACCTCTTCGACGCCATGATCGCGGCCATCGACGGGGCCCAGCACCAGGTGCTGCTCGAGACGTACATCTGGAAGGGCGACGCCGTCGGCGCACGGTTCCGCGACGCCGTGAACCGGGCGGCCGAGCGGGGCGTCGAGGTCTACGTGATCTACGACGGCTTCGCGAACCTCGTGGTCAACCCGTTCTTCTACAGGTTCCACCCGCTCGTCAACGCCTACCGCTTCCCCGTCCTGCGCCCGTCGATCGTGTTCACGAACATCCGCGGGAGCGGCTTCGACCACCGCAAGGTGCTCGTGGTCGACGACGAGGTCGGCTTCGTGGGCGGGTACAACATCGGCTCGCTCTACGCGACGAAATGGCGGGACACCCACCTCGAGCTCCGCGGGCCGTCCGTCTGGGAGCTCCGCGAGGCCTTCGCCAACTTCTGGAACCTCCGTGCCCGGCCGCTCCGGCCCGAACTGCCGGATCGCAGCGCGTCGTTCTGGGAACCGCGCATCCGCGCCGTCAACAACATCCCGGCCTACCTCGTGTTCCCCATCCGGGGCGTCTACCTCGACGCCATCAACCGGGCGAAGGACCACATCTTCATCACGACCGCGTACTTCATCCCCGACCGGCAGATCCTCGACGCCCTCCTGCGGGCGAGCCGCCGCGGCGTGGACGTCCGCGTGATCCTCCCCGAGGACTCCAACCACGTGGTCTCGGACTGGCTGTCCCGCGGGTTCTACTCGTCGCTGATCAACGCCGGCGTGCAGATCCTGCTGTACCAGAACTCGATGATCCACGCGAAGACGGCGACGATCGACGGCGAGTGGAGCACGGTCGGCACCGCGAACATCGACCGCCTCAGCCTCACGGGCAACTACGAGATCAACCTCGAGATCTTCGACCGGGACCTCGCGGCCACGATGGAGACGATCTTCTCCGTCGATTCCTCCAACAGCCGTGTCCTGACCCGGGAGGAGTGGGAGGGCCGCCACCTCGTGGCCCGGGCCAGCGAGATCATCCTCGCGCCGCTGCGTCCGTTCCTGTAGCGCCGGCCGCACCCGTCCCGCTCCCCCCGGGGGCCGCGAAGCGCTCCATGTACCCGCGCTGCGAGGAACTCACGTGGCCCGCCATCAGGCGGTCCGCCTCGTCCGCGTTGCCGGCGTCGATCGCCGCGATGATCAGGCGGTGCTCGCCCCACGACTGCTTGCCGCGGTTGTCCACGTCGGCCGCGTAGAGCCACTCGATCTTGCCCGAGATCTGCCGGAGGAGGGCGGCCAGCGACGCGCTGCCGCTGAGTTCGGCGACGCCCAGGTGGAACCGGATGTTCAGTTCGGGCAGGTCCGCGAGGGCGTCGGCGGCCACCGCGCGGTCGCCGTCGTCGAGGATGACCGCCAGTGCCCGGCGCGCCGCCCACCACTCGGTGCTGGGCGCCTCGCCGGTGAAGTGCTCCGCCGCCCGCCGGGCCGCGCGGCGTGCGATGGTGGCCTCGATGACCCCGCGGACGGCGAACAGGTCCTCGGCGTCGTCGAGCGGGATCTTCGCGACCGTGGAGCCCGCGTAGGGCTTCGACTCGACGAACCCCTCCGCCTCGAGGGCACGCAGCGCCTCCCGCACCGGGATGCGGGAGACGCCGTACGTGGCGGCGAGTGCCGCCTCCGTCACGCGGGCCCCCGGGCGCAGCGCGCCGAGGATGATGTCGCGCCGCAACACGTCAAGGGAACACCTCGGGGCCGCCGCGTCCGTCTCAGGCCGCGAAGGCCGCACCGGGGATCGCTCCAAGAAGTTCCTTCGTGTACTCGGCCCGTGGGCGGTTGAAGACGTCGTCCACCGAACCGCTCTCGACGACGTCGCCCGACTTCATCACGACGACGGTGGACGCGATCTGCCGCACCACCGAGAGGTCGTGCGTGATGAAGAGGTAGGTGAGGCCGAGCCTATCCTGCAGGTCGGCGAGCAGTCCCAGGATCTGGTCCTGCACGAGCACGTCCAGCGCGGACACCGCCTCGTCGCAGATCAGCAGCTCCGGCTCGAGCGCGAGCGCACGGGCGATGGCCACGCGCTGCCGCTGCCCGCCCGAGAGCTCGTTCGGCCGGCGCTGCGCGACGGAACGGGGCAGGGCCACCTGGTCCAGGAGCTCGCCGACCCTCTGCTGGCGGCTCCGGCGGTCCCCGACGCCGAAGATGCGCAGCGGTTCGTCGATCAGGCGCTCGATGCTGTAGGTCGGGTCCAGGGAGCCGTAGGGGTCCTGGAACACGGGCTGCACCTTGCGGCGGAGCGCCCGGCGCTGGGCGCCGCGCGTGGTCGTGAGGGACTCGCCGTCGATCAGGGCCTGCCCCGACGACGCCGTCTCCAGCCCGAGGATGATGCGCGCCACCGTCGTCTTGCCGGAGCCGGACTCCCCCACGACCGCCGTCGTCGTGCCCCGTGCCACCGCGAAGGAGACGTCGTTCACCGCGCGCACCGTGCTGCCGCGCTGGCCGCGGAGCGCGAACTCCTTGACGAGGTTCTCGACCACGAGGATCGCCGGCGCGGGCACCTCCCCGTCGCCCGGGCCCGCCGGCGGTTGCGTGTCGAGCACCGCCGCCACGGACGGGGCGGCGGCGACGAGCCGCCGGGTGTACTCCTCCTGCGGGTCGAGCAGGATCTGCCGGGGTGTCCCGACCTCGACGATGCGGCCCTCCGACATCACGATGATGCGGTCCGTCCGGTCGGCGGCGAGCCCGAGATCGTGCGTGATGAACAGCAGCGAGGTGCCGCGGGCGTCCACGAGCGACTGCAGGTGGTTGAGGATCTGCCGCTGGACGGTGACGTCCAGCGCGGAGGTCGGCTCGTCCGCGATGAGCAGCTCGGGCTCCCCCGCGAGGGCGATGGCGATGAGGACGCGCTGCCGCATGCCGCCCGAGAACTCGTGGGGGTACTGCCCGTAGCGGCGGTCGGCGTCGGGGATGCCCGCCTCGGACAGGAGGGCGACGGCCCGCCGGCGCACCTCGGCGCGGTCGGGCTTCGCTCCACCGACGACGGTGCGCAGGCTCGCCAGGATCGCGTCGGCGACCTGCGGGCCGATCTTCATGGCCGGGTTCAGGTTGGACATCGGGTCCTGCGGGACCAGCGCCACGCGCTGCCCGCGGATGGTCCGCAGCACGGGCTCGGACGCCGTGGCGAGGTCCTCGACGTCGCCCCGCGTCCGCCCGGCGCCGAGCACGATGGACCCGTGCGCGATGCGTCCGCTGCCGGGCAGCAGGCGCAGGATCGCCCCGATCGCCGTCGACTTGCCGGAGCCCGACTGCCCCACGATGGCCACCCGCTCGCCGCGCCGCATCGAGAAACCGATCCGGTGCAGGACGGGCGTCCCCCCGAACGTCACCTCCAGGTCGGTGACCTCCAGGATGTTCTCAGCGTCCTGCAGCATAGCCCTGTGCTCCTCGCGGGTTGGCGGCGGCCGACAGCACGCCGGTCTCGTGGTCCTTGGAGACGGACGAGAGGCGCCCGAGGGACCAGTCCCCCGCCCGCGTCACGGAGTGGCCCCGGCGTTCGAGGTCCGTGATGACGTCCTCGCCCAGCCGGTCCTCGACGACGGCGCCGCCCGGTTCCCAGGTGCGCGGCCAGAAGGATCCGGGGATGGACGTGGTGTGCAGGGACGGCGCGTCGATCGCCTGCTGCGGCGTGTACCCGCCGACGATCGTGCGGAGGATGTAGAGCAGCTGCCACTGGTCCTGCTGGTCGCCGCCGGGCGAGCCGAGGGCGACGACGGGCTTCCCGTCCCGGAGGATCAGCGTGGGGGTGAGGGTGGTGCGGGGCCGCTTGCCGGGCTGCAGCGTGGACGGCGCGCCCTCCTCCAGCCACGTCATCTGGAGCCGGGAGCCGAGGCAGAAGCCCAGTTCGGGGATGGTCGGCGAGGACTGCAGCCAGCCCCCGCTCGGCGTCGCGGAGACCATGTTGCCGGCCGCGTCGACGACGTCGATGTGGCACGTGTCGCCGCGCGTCTCGCCGCTGCGGGACACCGTGGGTTCTCCCACCCCGGCGAAGCCGCCGGAGCCGACCAGGGCGGGCGGCGTGTAGTCGGTGCGCAGCGGCGGGATGAAGGGTTCCACGCCGGGGACCGTCCCGGGCCGGAACTCGCGTGACGCGTCGGCGGTGATCAGGGCGCGGCGCTCCGCGGCGTACTCCGCGGAGAGCAGGTACTCCAGGGGTACGTCGGCGTCGCCGTAGTAGGCCTCCCGGTCGGCGATGGCGAGCTTCTGCGCCTCGAGGATGGTGTGCGCGCCGAGGGCGGTGGACGGGTCGAGCCGGTCGTCGTCGAACCCGTCGAGGATGGCGAGGGTCTGCAGCAGGGCGGGGCCCTGCCCCCACGGTCCGGTCTTGGCGATGGTGTGGCCGCGGAACTCGAGGGTGGCGGCCTCCTCGTAGCCGGCCTGGAACCCGGCGAAGTCCTCGACGGTGATCACGCCGGCGTGGTCCAGGCCGGAGGAATGCCGGTGCGGCGTCGCCGCGAACGCGGCGGAGGCCTGCGCGACGAGCCCCGTGCGCCACTCGAGCCGTGCGGCGTCGATCCGCTCGGCGCGGGTCCCGCCGTCGCCGGCAGCGCCGACCAGGGCGCCGAGGACGCGCGCGTAGGCCTCGTTCCGGATCACCTCGCCCTCGCGTGGCGGCCTGCCCTCGGGCATCCAGAGGGCCGCGGACGTGGGCCAGTGCTCGGTGAACAGGTCAGCGACGGCCGCGATGGTCGCCCCCACGCGCCCGACGATCGGGTGCCCGTCCCGCGCGTACCCGATCGCGAACGCCAGGACGTCCTCGAGCTCCCAGGTGCCGTGGTCGCGCAGCAGGAGCAGCCAGGCGTCGACGGCGGCGGGGACGGCCGCAGCGAGAGCACCCGCGCCCGGGACGAGCTCGAGGCCCTCGGCGAGGTAGTGCTCCCGCGTCGCGGCGGCCGGGGCGGGGCCCTGTCCCATGAGCACCACCGGCCGGCCCGGCTCCTCCGCCGTGGCGAAGACGCCGGTCATGTCGCCGCCTGGCCCGTTGAGGTGCGGTTCGACGACGTGCAGGACGAACGCCCCGGCGACGGCGGCGTCGAAGGCGTTGCCGCCGCGCTCCAGGACGGCCTGCGCGGAGGCGGTGGCCAGCCAGTGCGTCGAGGCGCTCATGCCGAAGGTGCCCTGGAGGGTGGGGCGCGTGGTGAAGGAGGGAGGGGGTGTGTACGTCATCGTGGTCACTTCCGGCTGGTGTTCGTCGGGTCGAAGGCGTCGCGCAGGGCGTCCCCGAACAGGTTGAAGGCGAGGCAGATCAGGGCGATCGCGATGCCCGGGAAGATGGCCGCGCTGGGTGCGCGGAAGAGGTACTGCTGGGCGTCGGAGAGCATGATGCCGAGGCTCGGCGTGGGTGGCTGGATGCCGAGCCCGAGGAAGGACAGCAGCGCCTCGCCGATCACCGCGACGGGCATGATCACCGTAGCCTGCACGATGATGGCCGACGTGGCGTTCGGCAGGACGTGCCGCAGCATGATCCACGTCGGCGAGGCGTCCATGGTGCGGGCGCCGAGCACGAAGTCGCTCTCCTTGATGCGCAGCGTCTCACCGCGCACCACCCGGATCATGGTGGGGATCTGCGCGATGCCGAGCGCGATCGCCGCATTGCCGAGGCTCGGGCCGCTGATCGCGGCGAGGCCGACGGCGATGATCAGGAACGGGAACGCGAGCGTGACGTCGGTGAGGCGGGAGATGACGGCGTCGAACCCGCGGGAGTAGCCCGCAAGCAGGCCGAGCGGCGTCCCGATGACGACGGCGAGCAGCACGGAGAGCACGCCGACCTGCAGCGAGGTCTGGATGCCGAACAGCAGGCGCGAGAGGATGTCCCGCCCGAGGTCGTCGGTGCCGAGCGGGAAGCCCTCCGTGAGGGGCCGCTGGAACGGGGTGTCGAAGTGCACCTCCGTGGGCGGATAGGGTGCGAGGACCGGCGCGAGGAGAGCCGCCAGCACGACGACGACGAGCATGATGCCGCCGGTGATGCCGAGCGGGTTCGAGCGCAGGGAGGACAGGATGCGCCCGCGGCCGGAGCCGAGGCCCGACCCGCCCGCTCCCGGGGTCAGTGTTTCGACGGCCATCAGTTGGCTCCTCCGACGCGGATCTTGGGATTGACCACCGAGTACAGGACGTCCACGGCGAGGTTGATGAGGATGTAGCTGACGGTGATGATCAGCACCACCGCCTGGATGACGGGGTAGTCACGCGTGAAGACGGCGTCGAGGGTGAGCTTCCCGAACCCCGGCAGCGCGAAGATGCGCTCCGTCACCACGGCTCCCGAGATGAGCCCGCCGAGCTGCAGGCCCACGATGGTCACGACGACGATCAGCGAGTTCCGCAGCCCGTACCGCATCAGCACGCGGCCGCGGCCGAGGCCCTTCGCGCGGGCCGTCCGGACGTAGTCGGTGCTCATGGTCTCGATCATCGACGCCCGGGTCTGGCGCATGATGACGGCGGCGAGCCCGGTGCCGAGGATCAGGGCCGGCAGCGTGAGGTAGTAGAGGCCCCGGAGCGGATCGGAGAGCACGTCGACGTACCCGGAGGCGGGGAACCACCCGAGGCTGACGGCCAGGTACAGGATCGCGAGGATGCCGAGCCAGAAGTTGGGCACCGAGAGACCGATGAGGGCGAAGGCGTTCGCGACCCACTCGGGCCAGCGTCCCCGGAAACGTTCGGCGATCACGCCGAACAGGATCCCGACGACGATCGCCACCACGATCGCGTACGCGGAGAGCCAGAGCGTGACCGGCAGGGTGGTCGCGATCAGTTCCGTGACCGGGGTGCCCGTCCGGGTGGACTCGCCGAAGTCGCCGCGGAACATGTTGCGCACGAAGGCGAAGTACTGGGCCACGAGAGGCTGGTCGAGGCCCATCTCGGCACGCACGGCGGCGAGCTGTTCGGGGGTCGCCTCCTCCCCCGCCATGGCGAGCGCGGGGTCGCCGGGCAGCTGGCGCACCCCGACGAAGACCACGACGGACGCGAGGATCAGCGTGACGGCCGACTGCCAGAGCTTGGTGAGGAGATAGCGGCCCATGTCAGTTCTCGCTCTCGGAGGACGGCTCGATGAAGGCGGCGTTGCTGAGGTGCACGACACCGTCGGCGAAGGTCTCCACGCCGGCGATGTCCGTGCTGTAGGCGGTGAGGCTCCGCTGCCGGTACAGGTAGATGAGCGGGTTGTCCTGCTGCACGAGCTCCACGGCCCGGCCGTACAGGGCCGCGCGTTCGCCGACGTCATTGATCTGCGCGGCGCCGGTCAGCAGCTCGTCCACCGCGGGGTTGCTGTAGCCGGAGTAGTTGTTGCCGCCGCCGGTCGAGAGGAAGTTGAACATGTTGCCGTGCGGGTCGATCCGCCCGGACCAGCCGAGCTGGAGTGCCTCGAAGTCGCCCTGGGACTGGACGTCGAGGAGGGTCGAGTACTCGACCGGCACCACGGTGAGGTCGAAGCCGCCGTCGGCGACGGCCGCCTGCAGCGCCTGCCCGTAGCGGAGGGTGTCCGGGGTGTTGGTGACCTGCATCCGGACGGGGTACGGCGTCTCGACGCCGGCGTCGGCGAGCAGCTTCTTCGCCCCCTCCGGGTCGTACGGCGGGCAGGCCTCGCTCAGGGCGGAGGAGTACGGGCTGTCGGGTGGGATGGGCGAGCACGCGGGTTCGAACCAGCTGTTGAACACGGTGTTCACGAGGGCCTCGCGGTCGATGGACATGGACAGGGCCATGCGGATCGCCCTCTCCTGCGCGAGCGGCGTGTCGATGGTGCCCGGCGGCTCCCCGACGCCGGCGGTGTTGCCCACGTTCACGGTGAGCCCCTGGTAGCCGAGCGAGCCGACCTGCAGCACACCGACGCCGTCCTCCTGGAGCAGGGCGTCGATGTCCTGCGGCGAGATGGTGTCGGCCACCTGCACGTCCCCGGAGCGGAGGTTCGCGGCCCGGATGTTCGCGTCCGTGATGATCCGGTAGGTGATGGTGTCGAGGTGCACGTCGTCGGCGTCGTAGTAGAGCGGGTCGCGCTCGACCGTGATGGACGTCTGCGGTACGCGGTCCACGAACTTGAACGGCCCCACGCACACCGGGCTGCTGCCGAAGTCGGCACCCTGCTCCGCGATGGCCCTGGGCGAGAGCATCATGCCGGCGCGGTCGGCGAGGGCCGCGGCGAGGGGCGCGAACGGCTTCTCGTAGCTGATCTGCACCCGGTCGGCACCCACCGCGCGGATGTCGCTGATGGGCCCGAGCTCGCTCTTGCGGGTGGAGCCCTCGAGGGTGAGGTGGCGCTCGAGGGTCGCGCGGACCGCCTCCGCGTCGAAGGGCTCGCCGTCCGCGAACACCGCGTCGGTGCGCACGGGGATGGTGACGGTCAGGCCGTCCTCCGAGATCTCCGGCAGGGCCGTGGCCAGCTGCGGGACGAGCCCGCCCTCGGCGTCGATGTCGTAGAGCTTCTGGCACATGGTCTGCATGACGTAGCGCGTGTAGAGGGACGACGACGTCGTCGGGTCGAGGCGGTCCGGCTCGGCGGAGAGCGCCATGACGAGGTCCCCTCCGTCCCGGACGGCCGCGCCCGTCAGGGGCACGCTCGTCACGTCGTCGCGGACCGGCGCGGCCGGCAGCGGCTGGACGGGCTGGCATGCGGTCAGGGCCGTCAGGGCGACGGCGGCGGCGAGCAGGCCCGCCCTGCCGTGCCGGCGGCGGTGCACGGACCTCTGCTGGGGATGCTGCGCGGAGTGCTGCGGGTGGTGCTGCATGGGGTTCCTCACGAACGGGACGGAACTGCTTCTGCATCGCGGTCTGCATTCGATCCGGCATTGAATACAATCACCGATACGACGATAAGCTTCGTATACATTCGTTTCAAGGTTGTTACCGAAGGAAAACATGGTGAAGAAGAATCGGGTGGCCACGGACCGCCTCCATCTGTGGCTCATGCTCGTCCTCACGTTCTCCACGGGCGTGATCGACGCCGTGGGCTATCTCGGCCTCGACCGCGTCTTCACGGGCAACATGACCGGCAACGTGGTCCTCCTCGGCATGGCCTTCGCCGGCGGCGCCGAACTACCCATCCTCCGGCCGGCCCTCGCCCTCGTCTTCTTCATGGTGGGTGCGGCCCTCGCGGGCCGGGTGCTGCGGAAGGGACCCGAGGGATGGTCCGGCCGCACCTCGAGCACCCTCCTCGCGGTGACCGTCGGCCTGACGGCGCTCGCGGTGTACGTCGCGCTGGTCGACGTCCGTGCCGAGGAGGTCCTCGGCAGCATCACGACGTCGGTGCTCGCGACGGTGATGGGCGTCCAGGCCGCGACGGCGAAGCGCCTCAAGGTCGCGGAGATCACGACCGTCGTCGTGACCTCGACGATCACCGGGCTCGCCTCCGACTCCCGCCTCGCCGGCGGCAAGAGCCCGTTCTGGGCACGCCGCGCCTCGGCGATCGTCCTGATCCTGGCCGGCGCCGTGGTGGGGGCCCTGGCCCTCTCCGTGGGCCTCTGGCTCGGCGTGGCGGTCTCCGCGCTGCTCTCCGCCGTCGTCACCCTCCTCGGGCACCTGCGCCACCGCCAGGACCGCGCCGGAAGCGTCGCAGAGAGTACCAAGGAATCCGCACTACGGTAGACCCATGCAACAGGTCGACCCACAGTACGAGTTCCATCGGCTGGCCCTCTCCTGGCCACGGCACCGCTGGTGGAAACCGCTCCTCACGGCGCTGCTCGGTTTCGTGTTCTACGTCGTCTTCATCCTCGTGGTGGTCGTGGGTGGCCTGGGCCTCGCCACCCTCTCGCCCACCGGCGTCGACCCGTACCTGGACGCCCTGACGGTACTGGACCTGAGCAACCCGGTGATGTTCGCCTTCACGCTGGTGTCGCTGATCCTGATGATCCCCGCGCTCGCCCTCGCGGCGCTGATCACGGGGCCGAGGCCCCTCGGCCTGCTCTCCTCCGTGGCCGGCCGGATCCGCTGGACCTGGCTCGCGGTCTGCACGGCCGCCGCCCTGGGCGTCTTCCTCGTGAGCCTCGCGGTCTCGACGGGCATCGGGTTCTTCTTCCCCGAGGACGCCGTCGCCGCGCCCGCGCAGCAGGACACCTCGATCCTCGTCATCATGCTGGCCCTGTCCCTCCTCGCCGTCCCGTTCCAGGCCGCGGCCGAGGAGTACGTCTTCCGGGGCTTCCTCATGCAGGCCATCGGCAGCTGGCTGAAGCACCCGGCCTTCGCGATCCTCCTCCCCGTGCCCCTGTTCGTGCTCGGCCACGGCTACGACCCGCTCGGCCAGGCCGACGTCGCGCTCTTCGCCGTCTTCGCCGGCTGGATCACCTGGCGCACGGGCGGGCTGGAGGCCGCGATCGCGGTCCACGCGATCAACAACATGACCATCTTCGTCCTCGGCGCCTTCGGGCTGGTGGACGTCAACTCCACCGAGGGATCGGTGAGCGGGCTGGTGGTCTCGGCCCTCACCATGGCGGTCACCGCCGTCGTCATCGTGCGCCTCGCGGACCGTCGGGGCATCGCGCGCACGCGCACCGTGCCTCCCCCGCCGGTCTTCCTGCCGGCCGCCGCGTTCCCCGGGCAGCCCTCCGCCGACGGGTACGCCTACCGCCCTCGCGGCGCCCACTCCGCACTCCCTCCGACGGACCCCGCCGTGCCGCCGTGGACGCGGACGCGCACGCGGAAGTCCGAGCCGGTGCAGGACCAGCCCGTCCAGCCTCTCCGCCCTCCCGCGACTCCTCCCGCCGCAGGTCCCGGTCGGCAGCCGGCGGGCCCCGTGGCTCCCGGCGGTCCTGCCGCCGCGTCCACCGCCGCTCCCACTGCTGCCTCCCCTGCTGCCGATCGGGACTACAGCGGCGACCGCCACCCCGCCGGTCCAGCCCACCCCGATGGTCCCGGCCATCCCCCGGGCGTGCCGCATCCCGCGGGGCCGGGCTATCCGGGGGCCGGGACGCCGCGCGAGCCCTGACGGGCCGCTCCCGACCGGGGTCAGCCCTCGACGCGCAGGCCCATGCTGTCGGCGAGGAAGGGCGCCAGCAGCTGCAGCTGGTACTCGTCGATGGTGGCGCCGCGCAGCCCGTCGAGCCCCTGCAGGCCGCGGAAGCTGCTGGTGCGGAGGTCCGTGTCGCGGAGCTGCGCGCCGTCGAGCGTGAGCGTCCCGATGGTGCAGTCCGCCAGGGCGAGCCGTGTCGCCCTGGCCCCCGTGAGGTCCAGCTCACCGATGATGCAGCCGCTGACGAGGACGTCCGTCAGCCGCGCGCTGCGGAGGTTCACGTAGTCGAGCTTCCCGCCGTCCAGGTGGACGCCGTCGAGCCGGCTGTCGTAGAGCTCCGCCGATCCCCACCGCGTGCTGCGCAGCGACGTCTCCCGCCAGCTGCTGCGCGGGGCGCGGAACACCGGGGCGAAGAGGCCCTCGAAGGCGCACTCGATGACGCGTGCGCCGCGCAGGTCGGTGCCGTCGAGCGAGACCCCCTCGAACAGGCACTCCTGCAGCGTGATGCCGGCGAGCTCCGCGCCGTCGAGGTCCAGCCGCTCGTAGTGCTCGCCCTCGCGGTGGTCGCCGTCGAGCAGGTGCGGCGCCTCTACCCGGGCGCCGCGCGGGGCCCGGAGGGACAGGCGTGGGGCGCTCGTCCCGGTGCGCGTGGGTGTGCGTGGCATCGCTGCGTCCGATCGTCGTTCGTGCCGTGGTGCCCTGCGGCCGGACCTCCATTGCATCATGCTGTCCGGAGGCGGCACCGTGCTTTACTAGGGAGCATTCGTCCGTCCAGGGGGAGGAAACCGATGAGCAGCGAGCGCATGCAGTCCACCTACGACCCGCGCTACGAGGGGATCTACCAGCGCGGCGGCGCCACCGAGGCGGTCCCCCGCATGGAGTCCCCCGCACCGCCGGCCCCTGCCCTGCCGCCCGAGCCGGAGCCGTCCGTCGAATCGTCGGCGATCCGCGAGGTGGCACCCGGGGCCCCTCCCCGGCAGGACGAAGCGGCGCCCCGCAACCCGTACGACCGGTGGCTGTGGATCCTCGCGGGAGCCCTCGTGGCGTTCGGGGTGTTCTTCCTGGCGGCGCCGATGCTCTACGAGCAGCAGTACCTGGAGGCCATGACCTCGTCGCAGCCGGGCGCGGGCTACATCAACCCCTGGTACAACCACACGGCGGTGGTGGCGCCCGTGCTCCTGCTGACCGGCGTCGCGACCGCCGTCGCCCAGCTCTTCGTGCTGTCCGTCCGGCACACGCTCGCGACGCGCTGACACCCGACCGCGCACCGACCCCCGACCCCCGACCGCGCGCCGACCACGCGCCGACCACGCGCCCTCGGCCGTCGGACGGGCGCTCCCTGCCCCGTAGGGTGGAGAGCATGGAATCACCGATCGAGAGCTACCTGCGGACCATCCACCGGGAGATCTCGGATCTGCGCGACGGCAAGCCGTACAGCACCATCCCCGCTATGGCGAACGTGGACCCGGACAACTTCGGCATCTGCCTGACCACCGTGGACGGGTACATGTACGAGGTGGGCGACACGCGCGAGGAGTTCACCATCCAGTCCATCTCCAAGCCGTTCACCTACGGCCTGGCGCTCTCGGACCTCGGCATGGACGCCGTCGACGCCAAGGTGGACGTGGAACCGTCGGGTGACTCGTTCAACGAGATCTCCCTCGCACCGGGTACCGGCCGCCCCTCGAACGCGATGATCAACGCCGGCGCGCTGACGGCCACCTCCCTCGTCCAGTCGCGCGGCGGGAACCGGCGCTTCAAGCGCATCCTCAGCACCTACTCGCACTTCGCCGGACGCCAGCTCGGCGTCGACGAGGAGATCTTCAGGTCCGAGCTGGACCACGGCCACCGCAACCGCGCGCTGGCCCACCTGCTGCGGTCGTTCGGCATCATCGAGGACGATCCCACGCCCGTCATCGAGGACTACTTCCGGCAGTGCTCCGTGATGGTCAACTGCATGGACCTCTCCGTCATGGCGGCCACGCTCGCGAACTCGGGACGCAACCCGCTGACCGGGGTCGAGGCCATGGACCTCCTGGCCGTCGAGCGGGTCCTGTCCGTGATGACCACGTGCGGGATGTACGACGACGCCGGATCGTGGATCAGCACCGTGGGCATGCCGGCCAAGAGCGGTGTGGGCGGCGGCACCATCGCCGTCCTGCCCGGACAGGTGGGACTCGCGGTCTACTCGCCCCCGCTCGACGAGCACGGCAGCAGCGTGCGCGGCATGGCCACGAGCCAGCGCATGTCCCGTGACATGGAGCTGCACTTCGTCCGCGCGGCGCGGGCCGGCCGGTCCGCCATCCGCGCCACCTACGACATCCTCGCCGCGCCGTCGGGCATCCGGCGCACGGACGAGGCGATGGACGTGCTGCGCGAGCACGGGAACCAGGCCATGGTGATCGAGCTCAACGGCGACCTCCTGTTCGCGGGCACCGAGTCCATGGTGCGTGAGCTGAGCGGACTCGACGACGACGTCGACTTCGTGATCCTAGACCTGCGCCGCGTGGACGAGGTCGCCGACGTCTCCCTCCGCCTGCTCGGCGAGGTGCGGGAGAACCTCACGAAGGTGGATTGCGACCTCGTGCTGATCGACGGCGAGGGCACCCTCGCCGAGACGTTCCGGGACGTCGACCGGCCCGTCCCCACCTTCGACACCCGCACCGCCGCCGTCGAATGGTGCGAGAACGAGCTCATCACCCGGTACGGCGGGGACCTCCTGCTCCCCTCGGAGGTGGACGTGGCCCAGTGCCCAGCGCTCAACCCGCTCTCCGACGAGGACGTCGAGGCCCTCACCGCGCATATGGAGGACCGCACCTACGAGAAGGGCCACGTGGTGCGGCGCGTCGGCCAGACGTTCGGCGGCGTGTTCTTCATCCTCTCGGGCAAGATCGCCACGTCGGTCCCGGGACCCACCGGCGGGCGCCTCAAGCTGACCACCCTGAGCGCCGGGATGACGTTCGGCGAGCTCGCCCTGGGCAGCGACGACCGCCAGGAGACGACGGTCAAGGCGCTGGAGGACGTGCACGTCAAGGTGCTCACCGCCCAGGCCATCAGGACCGTGGAGAAGGAGGACCCGCGGCTCGCCGTCGAACTCTGGAAGGCCCTGACGCGGGACGCCTACACGCGGGTGGACCTGTACCTGCGGGAGACGGCCGTGCGGATCCGGGACTAGCGGTCCCGCCCGGACGGTCCGGCCTCGGCCGCCGCCTTGAGGTTGCGCAGCGTGCGCCGGATGTTCCCGCGCTGGAACGCCGCGAAGGTGGTCCCGCCGGTCGCGACGAAGTCGAACGCCTGCGCGGCGGCGTCGTGCCAGGGACGGTCGTCGGTCCACGTCTCGGTGACGAGGGTCCCGCCGTCGAGCTCCTCGAAGGTGTACCGCCAGGACGCGATGCGGGCGGGGACCCGTCGCTTCGCGCCGCCGATGGCGTGCACGCGGAAGGCGAACTCCCGGCCGGGCGACCACCGTGCTGTCCGAGACCGAGATGACCCGTCCCATGCGTCCCCCTCGCTGTCGGTCCGGCGCCCGGGCTGCCGGGCGCACCGCGGGCCAGTCTACGTCCGGGACCTGGGCGGACGCCGTCGAGAGGGCAGCGATGCCCGCCCGAACCGCCGATCGGTGGTAGTTTCTGTCCTTTCGACGACGACCGGGAGGAAGAACCCGCCATGACGGTGCTGATAGCGGGCTGCGGGGACCTCGGGACCGAGGTGGGCCTGCGGCTCACCGCCCGCGGCGAGCGGGTGGTCGGCTGGCGCCGGTCCCCCGACCGACTCCCCGCGGGCATCGAGGGCGTGGCCGCGGACCTGACCCGGCACCTGCCGCCGGTCCCGCAGGACACCGACGTCGTCGTCATCGCCACGGCCGCCGGCGAGCGCAGCCATGCCGCCTACCGCAGCGCCTACGTGGACGCCACGGGCAACGTGCTGGACGCCCTCGAACGCGACGGCGTCGCCCCCCGGCGCATCGTCTTCGTGTCCTCCACCGCGGTGTACGGGGATGCCGACGGCGGCCGGGTCACCGAGGAGTCACCGGCGGAGGCCACCGCTCCGACGGCGCGGCTGGTGCGCGAGGCCGAGCAGGTGCTGCTCGGGCGGTCGGACCGCGGGACCGTCCTCCGGCTCTCCGGGATCTACGGGCCGGGCCGCACACGCCTCATCGACCAGGTGAGGGGCGGGGCGGCCGTCCTGCCGGCGGCACCGCAGTGGACCAACCGGATCCACCGCGACGACGCCGCGGCGGCGATCGTGCACCTGGTCACGGCGGTCGCGGATCCCGCCCCGATCTACCTGGGCAGCGACGAGCTGCCCGTGGACCTCGGGGAGGTGCTCCAGTTCCTGGCCGCCGAGCTCGGCCTGCCGGAACCGCCCCGCGGCGAGGTGGCCGCGACCCGCGGCGGCGCGCGCCGGGTGGACAGCGGCCTGCTCCGGTCCACCGGGTTCTCCTTCACCTATCCGACGTACCGCGAGGGCTATCGGGCCGTCCTCGCAGGGCGGGGCGTCAGGCACCCGTAGCCGCGGGGACGCGGGCGCGAGCCGCCAGGCGTCCGAGCCGCACGAGCGACCACACGAAGATGCTGACCACCAGCAGGTTCCTGAGCGTGAGCAGGACGGCGACGGCGGGGTTGAGCTCGTAGCGCAGGGCGTCGTAGAACACGGGGTACACGAGCGTGGTGAGGCCCGCCGTCGCCAGCATCGCGAGGGCCGGGTAACGCCATTCGGCCGCCCGGTCGAGCACGAGCCCGGCGGCGACGACGGCCGCGATCCAGAGCATGAACTGCGGGGAGCCCACCTTGTTGAACACCACGAGGGTGCTCACGAGCGCCAGCGACCCCGCGGCGAGCAGCGGCCCCGTCCCGGCGCCGCGATGCAGCGCGATCGCGAGGAACGCCGCGACCAGGACGACCGTCAGGACGAGCAGCGGTGTCATGAGGTCCCCGACGAGGCCGCTCAGCGCCCCCCGGACCTCCATGGTGTTGATGACCTCGTCCTCGAAGAAGTACGCGCCCGAGGTCCCCGTGATCGCCTGCCACACCCCGGGCGTGCTGAGCGGCGCCTCGAGCTGCATGCCGCGGGCGCCCTGCGCCGTGAGGAAGCCGGTGAGGTTGCGGACGTCCCCGGCCACGGCGACGACGGCGGCGATGCCGGCGGTGAGGGCGATGCCGGCACCGAGGATGCGCAGCCTGCCCGTGCGCACGACGACGAGGGCCGCAAGGACGACGGCGGCCGGCCACACCTTCATCCATGTGGCGGCACTGAGCACGAGGGCCGCGACGAACGGCCGCGCGGCGACCAGGAGCAGCGCGGTGATGACCAGGGGCGCCGTCAGGCCGTCGATCCTGCCGACGGCGACCGGGCCGAGCAGCGCCGTCGCCGTCAGCCACCAGTAGGCGGCGGTCGACGACGCCGCTCCGTGCCGGAGGAGCGCCGCCGTGCCGAGGGCGTTGAGTCCGGCGAAGAGCAGGAACCAGGTCAACTGGTAGAGGTAGGGGCCGAACACCGTGGCGGCCACCATGGGTGCCAGGGCCCCGACGGGATACACCCACGCCGTGTCGATGCCCTGCCACGTCCCGTCGTCCAGGGCGAGGTAGGCCCACTCGCGGTAGAAGCGGATGTCGCTGAGCACTCCCCCGCCGAGGATGAAGGGCAGCAGCCGGGCGAGGAAGCCGAGGTGGATGAGGGCGAAGAACAGCCAGACCGAGCGGGCGCTGTTGCGGGTCTCCGGTCGGGGGAGGCGGATGCGCAAGGAGGGCTCCTGGTCGGCTGGGGTGGCGGCAGCCGCCATCGTCTCACCCGCCGTGTGGCCCGCGCCAATCCCCGACGACCTCGCGGGCGTGGGCGAGATCCTCCGCGAGCGCGTCCCCCTCGGCCGCACCGACGAGGGACTGCGCCCGCGCGAGGGCGGCACGGGCGGGCTCGGGATCCCCCAGCCGGATCAGCAGCTCCACGCGGTACAGCTCGGCCCGCGCCCTGTCTCCGGCGGGGGCGTCGGGATGGCGGGCGAGGCCGCGGTCGAGGACGTCCAGGGCGACGGCGTGGTCCCCGCGCGCGTCCCCCTGGCGTGCGGCGACCTCCAGCACGCGGGCCAGGCCCGTGGCGCGGTCGGGCCCGTCCTCCTCGGTGTCCCCGGCCCGCGAGATGCGCAGCCAGTTGCCGCCGACGTCCACCACGCTGAATCCGCTGGTGGTCCCCTGCTTCCGGCGGGGCCGCAGCAGGCGCGGGATGCCGGCGGACGGGATGCGGCCGCGCGTCCGGCGGAGCCCGTCCGCGAACGTCCGGTACAGGGCATCGGCGTCAGGGACCGTGATGATGACGCTGCCCAGCGAGGCCGCCGGGTCGAACCCGGGTACCGCGGAGAGGTGGATGCCCATGTCCTCGAGCTCGACGACGGCGTGCGGGTTCGGGCGCACCTGCCGGTAGGTGCGCCGGAAGCCGAGGTCCTCGTAGAAGGCGACGGCCTCGTCGAGGTCCGGGACCGTCAGGATCGGGTACATGCGTTCGCCGGCCACGGTTCCATGCTCCACCGTGG
The DNA here is from genome assembly GCF_054510995.1 of Arthrobacter sorbitolis. Taxonomy (NCBI): domain Bacteria; kingdom Bacillati; phylum Actinomycetota; class Actinomycetes; order Micrococcales; family Micrococcaceae; genus Arthrobacter; species Arthrobacter sorbitolis. Next base: position 155,564 of record NZ_JBTNDM010000005.1, on the reverse strand, counting down.
CGCGCGCGGCGTCCATCGGTCCGCGCGTGGCGTCCACCGGTGCGGCCCTGTGCCGGCGGCGGACGCGGGCACAGCCGGACTACGCGGTCGAGGGCACGTAGCCGAGCGCCTTGTCGACGACGCCGGGCAGCGGCCGTCCGTCCAGCCACAGCAGGAGGTTCCGCTCGAACTGCGCCGCCAGGTCGTCGAGCCAGCTGTCGGCGTTGCTCGCCATGTGCGGGGTGACGAGCACCGACGGCAGCGACCACAGCGGATGCTCCGGCGGCAGGGGCTCGACGGCGAACGTGTCGAGCACCGCCCCGGCGAGCGTCCCCGCCCGCAGCCGGGCGACGAGGGCGTCCTCGTCGACGAGCCTGCCCCGCCCGGCGTTGATCAGGACAGCGGAGGGCTTCAGCGCGGCGACGACCGCCGCGCTGACGAGGTCCTCCGTGGCGGGCGTCAGCGGCGCCAGGAGGATCACGTAGTCGAACGCGCCGACCACGGCCGCGAGGTCCTCCGCGGCATGCACGCGCCCGAAGTCGTCGTCGTGCTCCCGGGCGGTCCGTCCCGCACCCTCGACGCGCACCCCGACCGCGCGCAGGAGCCGCGCCGTCCGGCGGCCGATGCTGCCCGTCCCCACGACGAGCGCCCTGCTGCCGCCGATGTTGCGGCCCTCGCGCCACGCCCAGCGCGCCTCCCGCTGGGCGTCGCGCGACGGGCCGAAGCCCTTCGCCGCGTGCAGCATGGCACCCAGCACGTACTCCGCCATGGGCTGGTCGAAGATGCCGTGCGCGTTGGTCACGACGACGTCGGAGGCCACGAGGTCCTGGAACAGCAGCTTGTCGACGCCGGCCGCCGCCACGTGCAGCCAGCGCAGGGAGCCCGCGGCATGCCATGCGGCGGGCAGGGCGCCGGAGAAGTAGTCCCACAGGTACAGCACGTCGGCGCCGGCGAGCGCACGGTCGAGGCCTGCCGCCCGGGTGACGCGCACGTCGGCCAGCCCGGCGACGCGCTCGAGCCCCCGGACGGGCCGGTCGCCCTCGAGCACGGCGATGACGGGGCGCCTAGTCACCGGGCTGCTCCGCGCGGTGCCCGACGGGTCCGGTCCCGGGGGGCGTGTCGGCCCCGGTCCCGTCGGCTCCCGTGCCGTGCGCGATGCCGGCCGGCACGGCGTCGGGGTTCCCCGAGGCCACCCCCGTCTCCGGGCGGTTCTCGATCGAGAGGTCGCGCAGGTAGCGGAGGACCACGATCGCCACGGCCGTGGTGGGGACGGCGAGGAAGGCGCCGATGATGCCGAAGAGCGTGCCGCCCGCCGTGACGGACGCCAGGACGACGGCGGGGTGGATCTCGAGGGTGCGGCCCACGAGCAGGGGCTGGATGAAGTTGCTCTCGAGCTGCTGGACGAGGACCACGAGCCCGAGCACGATCAGCGCCGTCACCCAGCCGTACGCGAGGAACGCGACGAGCGTCGCCACGAGCCCGGACACGATCGCGCCGATCACGGGGACGAAGGCGGAGAAGAACACGAGGACGGCCAGCGGGATGGCGAGCGGGATGTCCAGCAGGACGAGCCCCAGCCCGATGAACACGGAGTCGACCAGCGCGACGGTGGCCTGCGCGAGGATGTAGGAGGAGAGCGCCTTCCAGGTCCCGCCGGCGATCATCGAGGCGTGCCCGTAGGCCGCGGAGTTGGTCCAGCGGGACGTCCACGGCATGAAGCGGTCGCCGTCCTTGAGGCAGAAGAACGTGAAGACCAGCGCCAGCAGCACGACGACGGTGCCCGAGGTCACCTCGCCCAGCCCCGCGGTGATGCCCGAGACGATGTTGCCGACGTTCGACTGCACCTGGGCCAGGGCGGTGTCCACGATGCCGTCGAGGTTCGCCGCGTCGAGGTTGAACGGCTCCCGCGCGACGAAGGCGGCGAGGTCGGCGACGTTGTCGCGGGCCAGGCCGGAGAGGTCCGCGATCCCGCCGGCGATGGCGGGGACGGTCATCGCGCCGATGCCGACGACGACGCCGATGAAGCCGAGCAGGGTCACGAGGGCGGCGAGGACCTTGGGGAGGCCCTTCCGCAGGAACCTGTTGACGGGCCAGAGGACCGAGGCGAGGAGCAGGGCGAACAGGGCGGGCAGGACGATCGACCACAGCGCCCGGGTGATGTACCAGAGGATGACGAGGCCTGCGAGGACGATGATGCTCCGGGCCGTCCAGGCCGCGCTCACCCGCAGCCCGTCGGCGAAGGCGTGCGGGCGGAACCGCCGTGCCACCGAGGAGCCGTGGGGTTCCGCGGCCGGGGCCGTCCGGGCGGGCCGTCTCCCGGGTCGGCGCGGGGCTGCTGTCTGGTCGTCCGGGCTTCCGGCTCCTGCGCGTGTCACGTAGCCATCCTGCCCTAGTCTTCAGGGCATGACGCAAGCATTCCGATCCGGCGGAACCTGATGGTGCAGCAGGAGCGCGCGCGGTCCACGCGCGCCGCGATCATCGGCGCCGCCGCGTGCGTCTTCGAGGAGCACGGGTACGGCGGGACCGCCCTCGCGGCCGTCGCGACGCGGGCCGGGGTCACCAAGGGTGCGCTGTACTTCCACTTCCCGTCGAAGGAGGACCTCGCCGTCGCCGTCATCGAGGAGCAGCATGCGATCGCCTCCGCGGACGGCGCGCGCGTGCAGGCCCTGGGACGGCCGGCCCTCGAGACGATGATCCTCGTCTGCCGCGGGTTCGCGGTGCAGCTCGTCCGGCACTCGGTCATGCGGGCCGGCATCCGGCTGACCTTCGAGGCATCGGCCTTCGGGCACGACGTCCGGCAGCCCTACCTCGACTGGGCCGCGCGGTTCGCGGACCTCGCGCGTTCCGCCCGGGACGCCGGTGACCTGCGCCCGGAGGTCGACCCGGAGGCGTTCGCCCTCCTGGTCGTGGGCTCCTACACGGGCGTGCAGATGGTGTCCAACATCCTGACGGGCCGGGAGGACGTGCTCGAGCGCCTCGCCGACCTGTGGCGGATGCTGCTGCCAGGCGTCGTGGCCACCGACCGGCAGGAGCGCGCGCCGTTCCTCGTGGACCTCTTCCTCCACGGCACGCCCTAAACCGGTCGAACGGTTTGTTTTTTCCCGGAGCGCGACTACTGTTGCTCCTGGCATGGTAGGGGCTCCGTGGGGGAACCCCCTGCCCGATCCGCGAGGATCCCGCCCGCGGGCGCCCACGGCAGCGAACGGCTTCGCTGGGCGCCCGCTCCCCCTCCCCGATGTCCTCACAGAAGGCCCTTCGGCGCGGGCACTCCTAGAGTGGGACCCATGCGCTACGTGAAACTCGGCTCCACAGGCCTCGACATCTCCCCCCTCGCCCTCGGCTGCATGAGCTACGGCACCCCGGACCGGGGGAACCACGCATGGACGCTCCCCGAGGAGGAGAGCCGGCCCCTGATCAGGGCCGCCGTCGACGCCGGGATCAACTTCTTCGACACCGCCAACGTCTACTCGGACGGCTCGAGCGAGGAGATCGTGGGGCGCGCCCTGGCCGACTTCACGCGACGCGAGGACACCGTGATCGCCACGAAGGTCCACGGGCGCATGCACGAGGGCCCCAACGGCGCCGGCCTCTCCCGCAAGGCGATCCTCGCCGAACTGGACGCCAGCCTCCGGCGGCTCGGCACGGACTACGTGGACCTGTACCAGATCCACCGCTTCGACCCCGCGACTCCCCTGGAGGAGACGCTCGAGGCGCTGCACGACGTCGTGAAGGCGGGCAAGGTCCGCTATCTCGGCGCGTCCTCCATGTATGCGTGGCAGTTCTCGAAGGCGCTCCACCTCCAGCGCATGAACGGGTGGGCGAGGTTCGTCACCATGCAGGACCACTACAACCTCATCAATCGCGAGGAGGAGCGCGAGATGTACGGCCTGTGTGCCGACCAGGGCATCGGAGTGCTGCCGTGGAGCCCCCTCGCGCGAGGCAAGCTCACCCGGCCGTGGGACGAGACGACGTCGCGCTCCGAGTCCGACCGGTTCGGGAAGACCCTGTACGGCACGGTCGATGCGGACCGCCGCGTCTCCGACGCCGTCGGCGAGGTGGCCGGAGCCCGCGGCGTGGCCCGGGCACAGGTGGCCCTCGCCTGGGTGTCCCGCAATCCCGTGGTGTCCGCGCCGATCGTCGGCGTCGGCAGGCCGCACCACCTCGAGGACGCCCTCGCCTCGCTGGAGCTCGAACTGACCGGGGACGAGGTCGCCGCCCTGGAGGAGCACTACGTGCCGCACGCCGTCGTCGGTTTCTGACGCCGGGGTCCCGCCCTAGCGCCCCGGCCGCCGGGGAGCAAGGGCGTAGGCACTGTCGGTGGTGTGCTGTACGTTGTGAGCACCCTGACCCGGAAGGCACAACGATGACCATTTCCAGACGGCAGATTCTCGGCGGCGCAGGTTTCCTCGCAGCGGCGGCAGCCCTCAACGGCTGCGCCGGATTCTCGGGCGGCGGCAACAGCAGCGACGGCGGTGGCGGCGGCGGGGACGAGAACACCCTCACCTTCACCACGTGGGGCAGCGCGGCCGAGGAGGAGGGCTTCCGGAGCGGCATCGCCGCCTTCGAGGCCGCGAACTCCGGCACGAAGGTGGAGCTCAACCTCGTCCCGTACGAGCAGATCTTCACCAACATCGACGCGCAGCTGCAGGCCGGGACCGCACCCGACCTCTTCCGGGTGGACTACGGGACCCTCGGCGCCTACAGCAGCCAGGACCAGCTCCTCGACCTCAGCAGCTATTTCGACACCGCGGCCGCCGAGGAGTTCCTCCCGGCGATGTGGCAGGCGGTCCAGTTCGACGGGAAGCCCTTCGGCGTCCCGCACCAGACGGACACCTCGGCGCTGGTGTACCGCACCGACCTGTTCGAGCAGGCCGGCATCACCAGCGTGCCGGACAGCCTCGACTCCGCCTGGACCTGGGACGAGTTCCGGCAGGTGGCCGAGCAGCTGCGCGGCTCCATCCCCGACGACCTCTACCCCTTCGTGTACAACTGGCAGCTCGGCGGCTCCACCCGGTGGCTGAGCTGGCTGTTCCAGGCGGGCGGACGCCTCTTCAACGACGACCTCACGGGGTCCGGCATCGAATCGGACGCCGGGCGGAAGGCGCTCGAGTTCACGCAGGGCTTCTTCACCGACAACCTCGTGCCACCGAGCAGCTCCGTGAAGTCCTCGACCTACGCCGACGACGCCTTCTCCGCGGGCACGACGGCGATGGCCTTCGTCGGCAACTTCGTGCTGCCCGGCCTCGAGGAGAACATCAAGGACTTCGAGTGGAGCGCCACCTATCTCCCGCGGGACGAGCGCGGTGCATGCGACCTCGGCGGCAACGCCCTCGTCGCCACCAAGAACGCGCGGAACCCCGAGCTCGCGGCCGAGTTCCTGAAGTTCATGACCCAGCCCGACCAGATGTCCGACTTCTGTGCCCGGGCCATGGAGCTGCCCACGCTGAACATCCTCGTCGGCACCGAGCTGGACTACCAGACGCGGCCCGACATCGCCGGCATCTTCGTGGAGCAGGCCACCACACTGGAGCCGAGCGACGTCGAGCAGCTCACCGCACCGGCCATGGCCACCATCAATCCGAAGCTCCGGGACGAGCTCGAGCTCGCCTTCACGCAGGGCCAGCCGGTCGAGCAGACGCTCGCGAACATCGCCGCTGCCGTCGACGAGGCAGTCGGCTGATGTCCGCCGACACCTCGGCCCGCGAGGAGTCGACCGACAGTACCGATCCGCCGGCTCTGCCGGCCTCGACCTACACCGCCGGGAGGGCCTCGCGGCAGCAGCGCTCCACCGGCGCCGCCGCTGGGTTCCTCGGTCCCAACCTGATCCTGCTCGGCATCTTCCTGTTCCTCCCGCTGGGCTGGGCGTTCCTCATCAGCTTCCAGGAGTCCAACGGCTTCGGAGCCAGCGGGTGGGTCGGCCTCGACAACTACCGGCGCCTCGCCACGGACCCGACGTTCTGGCAGTCGGCGCTCAACACGGCCGTGTTCACGCTGGTCACCGTGCCGCTGAGCCTCGCCCTCGGGCTCGGCCTCGCGGTGCTCATGAACTCCGTGCTGCCCGGCCGGAAGCTGTTCCGCACCCTGATCTACCTGCCCATGGTCATCTCGGGCATCGCGACCGCCCTCATGGGCGTCCTGCTGTTCGACGAGGCGACGGGCATCGTCAACAAGCTGCTGCGGGAGGGCGGGCTCGGTACCGTCCCGTGGCAGTCGCAGGGCTCGGCGGCCTTCGCCTCGATCATCCTGGTGACCCTGTGGATCCGCGTCGGGTTCAACATGGTGATCTACCTCGCCGGGCTGCAGGGCATCTCCCCCGAACTGTACGAGGCGGCGCGGCTGGAGGGGGCGAGTTCGTGGCAGCAGTTCCGCTACCTCACGGTGCCGCTCGTCGGCCCGTCCACGTTCTTCCTCCTGATCATGGACGTCATCTACTCGTTCCAGGTCTTCGACACCATCTTCGTGATGACCGGTGGAGGACCGGGCCGGTCCACCTCGGTGCTGGTGACGTACGCGTACGAGAACGGCTTCGTCACCCGCGACCAGAGCTACGCGGCGGCCATCGGCATCGTGATCTTCGTGGTCACCCTCGTCTTCACGGCCGTCCAGTGGCGCGGCAACCGTTCCCGCGACACCGCCGGATAGGCGCACCGGCACCACCCTCGGCACTCCCCGACCGGCAGAGAAGGACTCCCATGGCTCACCCCCTGACAACCCGGGACGGCGCGGCATCCCGTGCCGGCGGCGGTACCACCGATCCGGGACTCGTGCCGCGCGTGAAGAAGGTCTCGCCGGCGGAGCGCACCTCCGCCATCGCCCGACTGGTGACCGCCGTCGTCGTGGGCCTCGTCATGATGTTCCCGCTGTACTGGATGATCACCATCGCCTTCTCGCCGAGCTCAGACGTCGTCAGCCGTGAGCTGCATGTCTGGCCGTCGGAGTGGACCCTCGACAACTTCCGGACCATCTTCGGCAACTTCCCCACCGTCACCTGGTTCGGCAACTCCGTCGTCATCACGGCGATCGTCACGGTCCTCACGGTCTCGGTGAACCTGCTCGCCGGTTACGCCTTCGCGAAGCTGGACTTCCGCGGCAAGGGCTTCGTCTTCCTGCTGGTGCTGAGCACCATGATGGTGCCCGTCCAGGTGCTGATGGTGGCGCAGTTCCGCCTCGTCACCCAACTCGGGATCTACGGCACCTTCTGGGCCGTCATCTTCCCGTCGGCGGCGTCGGCCTTCGGGATCTTCCTCGCCCGCCAGTTCATCATCGCCATCCCGGACGAACTGATGGAGGCGGCCAAGATGGACGGCGCGGGGACCCTCCGCATCTTCCTGCAGATCATCCTGCCCCTCTGCAAACCGCTCATCGCGGTGCTGGTCCTGCTCACGGTGATGTACCAGTGGAACGACTTCGCGTGGCCGCTGATCGCCCTGAAGGACGCCCAGCTGTTCACCCTGCCCATCGGACTGCTCTACCTGCAGGGCCAGTACGGGGCCGACTACGGTGCCATCATGGCGCTGGCCCTGCTCTCGATCACGCCGATCGTCATCATGTTCCTCGCGTTCCAGAAGTACTTCGTGCAGGGCCTCGCCCGCAGCGGCATCCGCTAGGTCCCCGGCCACGGCGCTAGCCCCAGCGCCGGAAGCCGCCCTCGGTGCTCAGCACCTGGCCCACCATCCAGCGGCCCTCGTCACCCAGCAGCCAGGCGATGAGGCGTGCGGGGTCGTCGGGTTCCCCGAAGCGCCCCGACGGGCAGTGCGCGAGGACGTCCTGCAGGGTGTCGAGCGGCCGGTCCGCCGTGGCGTCGTCGAGGTAGCCCGTGTTGACGGGGCCCGGGTTGACGGTGTTGAGGAGGATGCGCCGGTCCACGAGGTGGTCGGCGACGGAGGCCGTCAGCCCGGCGAGGGCCGCCTTCGACGCCGCATACGCGATCTCGCCCGTCATCGGGCCGGCCACCTGCCCGGACGTCATCCAGATCACGCGCCCGCCTTCCCTGCCGTCGTGCTGCGCGGCGAAGTGCTGCGTGGCGAGGATCGTGGAGCGCGTGTTCACCTGCCAGTGCGCGTCGAGGTCCTCCCAGGAGATCTCGTCGAGCCGCCCGTCACCCCCGCTCCTCGCGTGGTTGCAGACGAGTCCGTCGAGGTGGCCGAGCGCGGAGCGGGCCTGGGAGATGAGCTGCTCGCCGCCGTCGGGCCGTGCGAGGTCGATCTCCGCGTCGGCGAGCGTGGCGCCCTCGCGCAGCCGCTCCCGGAGGGAGGCGACGACGTCGTCCACCCGGTCCGCACCCCAGGGCTGCCCGGCGTCGTGCGGAGCGTAGTGGTGCAGGAAGAGGTTGGCGCCGAGGCCGGCGAGGCGGGCGGCGACGGCGTAACCGATGCCCCTGCGCCGGCTGACGCCGGTGACCACGAACGTGCGGCCCGCGAGGGAGGTGGAGTCCATGGCCCCACCCTAGGATGCCGGGCTTCGCTAGGCTGGGATCCCCACCGTCACCGCCCGCGAGGAGCTCCATGCGCCGCCTGCCGTCCCGTCTCGTGTCGGCCGCCTGGTGCGGCACGGCAGCGCTCGCACTCACGGGGTGCGCCGGTCCCGTGCTCGTCGTGCTGGACACGGAGCAGGCGGAGCAGGACGTCCTGACCATCCGGTCCGACCTCGACGGCATCGACCTCGCCAGCACGCGTTTCCTGGCCGAGCGCGACGGCGTCGAGTACTTCGCCGCGACACCGGTGGACGGGACGGGCGCCGAGGGCACCGTGTGCCTCCTCGCCGAGGAGGGCATCGGGGTGGGGCTGGAGTGCGCGCCCCTCGAACCCGGGAGGACCGGCGCGACGATGCGCGACAGCAGGGCCACCGTGGTGCTGCTGCCGGACGCGTTCGACAGGGACTCGCTGGCCGGGGAGCGTTTCGAACTGCTGCACCCCAATCTCGCACTGCGCCCGGCCGGGGACGGCGCCTAGCATGGGAGACGCAGGAGGACCGAGGAGGAGCCATGGCCATTGCAGAGGATGACGGCGGCGAGCTGATCGTCGGCGACGTGACGAGGACCGGGGGCCGGGCCCTCGCCGTCGGGCTGTCCCACACCGAGGACGGGCAGGGACGCGCCATGGTCAGCATCGGCTGGGTGGAACAGGACCAGCACCTCGAGATCACGGTCGACGAGGCGCAAGCGCTGCGCGACGAGCTGTCCCGCATCATCGAGGACGCCGGCAGCTCCGACGCGTGAGCCCCGGGTGCGCTAGGCCGAGACCTGCGTCTGGCCGACGGTGACCCGGTGGTTCTGCTCGCACTGGAAGACGGCGATCGTGCCGGCGGGGACGGGCCCCTCGGCCGGCCACTGGTCCTCGGTCACTTCGATCAGGGCCGACCCGCAGCTGGGGCATCCGGTGTCCATTCCGTACTTCCTCTCCTCAGGGATCTCCTCGCGGTGCGGGTGCTGGATCCCGCTCCCTCCAGTACACACCGCTCCGGGACGGCCGACCACCCGCCGCCGCCGGCCTTCGGCACTGGACTCGCCGGCGGGCCGCGTTCCGGCCCCGACGCGGCCGCGGGCACTAGTCCGCCTGGCGCTAGTCCGCAAGGCGGGCCCTCCGTCGCACCCCGACGACGACGAGTCCGGCCGCCGCTGAACACACGATCACGGTCCCCCACGGGACGGACGGCTTGCCGGCGACCCGCGTGGAGGGGTCCTCGCCGGACCGCATGACGGGCAGCAGTTCGACGGCGTGCGAGGCCGCTGCGAGCGCCGAGCCGACCCGGTGCAGGGCGGGCACCGCGCCGGCGGGAGCACCGAGGAGGCCACGGTCCACGGCGTCGCGGCACCGGTCGAGGACGGAGAGCGGCAGGGCAGCAACGACGTTGCCGGGCGGCCGGCGCGCGACCACCGGGTGGGCCCGCGTGGGGGCGATGCGGCGCACGAGCTCCCAGAGGACGCCGAGCACCTGCAGCTGGCGGCGCGTGACGCGGGCCTGGAGCCGCGGGAACAGCGCGTCCTCCTCGTCGCGGACGTCGTCGTCGAGCACCTCGGTGAGGCGTGCGAGCAGCTCGGCCCGCTCGGGGGACCCGTCGTCGAGGCCCTCGAGCTTCGTCACGAGCTCGTTGACCTCCTGGTGCTCGCGCTCCACCTCGAGGGTCAGTTCCTCGCCGTCCGGCAGGACCCGGCGCATCACGGGCCACAGCACTGACTCCTCGGCGAACGCGTGCGGGAACACGAGCCGGTAGATGTCGAGCAGGACGGCTGCCTGGTCCTCGCCGGAGGACCCCTCCAGGCACTCCATCAGCCCGGAGAGCCGAACGTGGTCCCGCTTCTGCCGGACGAGGACGCTCAGCGGTCCGCCGAGCTGGTCGGTGGTCTGGTCTGCAACCGAGGTGTACACGGGATCTCCTGGACTGGCGCGGGACGACGGAGGGGCCCTTCCATCTCTACCGGCGCGCCGCCGTCCTCCGACGGCGGGACTTCCGCTGGTACGTCCCGCCCCGGATGCCTATAATCGGGCGTGCTCACAGCCGGAGTGGATCTCGCAGCGGAATCGAAGGGCACGGCCCTCGCGGTACTCGACTGGACCGGTCCCTCCGTGCGGATGGACGTCGGCACGGCAGTGGCCGACGCCGACATCGCCGCCGTCGCGCCGGTGGTCGCCCGCCTGGGCATCGACTGCGCCTTCGGCTGGCCCGACGACTTCGTCTCCTTCCTCACCCGGCACGCGTCGGGCGGGCGCGTGGAGGCGGGCGACGACCGGGGCATGGCGTGGCGGCGCCGCCTGTCCTATCGGGCGACCGACCGCGTCACGCGGGAGCTCACGGGGCGGTGGCCGCTGAGCGTCGCGACCGACCGGCTGGGAGTGACGGCGATGCACTGCGCCGTCCTGCTGGACGCGGTCGGGGATGCACTGGGCGCCCCGGTGGACCGCTCGGGGGGCGGGACCGTCGTCGAGGTCTATCCCGCCGCGGCCCTGCGCGGCTGGGGCTTCGACACCCGCGGGTACAAGAACGACGCCTCGGTGCGCGGTGCCCTCCTGTCCCGTCTCCTCGACCGTGCGCCCTGGCTGGGAGTCGGCGCAGCGGATCGACGGCTCCTCACGGACTCCGACGACGCGTTCGACGCCGTGGTCGCCGCCCTCGCCGCCCGCGCCCACGCGCTCGGCGGCACCCACCCCGTCCCGCCGCAGTACCGGGACCAGGCGCGCCGGGAGGGCTGGATCGCGCTGCCCGTGGGACGGTTGGAGGACCTCGCTCCCCGGTGACGGACCGTGGCGCGGCATCACGGAAGGACACAGCACCCATGGATCTGGTGGAACGGGCCGAGACCCTGTACGCGCTGCCGCTCGACCGGTTCACCGACGCGCGGAACGCCGCCGCGAAGGAGGCCTCGCAGGCGGGCGACAAGGACCTCGCCGCCGCGCTGCGCAAACTGCCGAAGCCGGCCGCGGCGGCCTGGCTCGTCGATCTCCTGGTCACGCGTCGCCGGGACGAGGTGCGGCAGGTCCTGGAACTCGGCGCCTCACTCAGGGAGGCGCAGGACGGTCTCGACCGGGCGCAGCTCCATGCGCTCGGCCAGCAGCGCCAGCGGCTCCTCGCCGCCGTCGCCCGGCAGTCCCTCGAGGCTGCCGCGGAGGCGGGCTACGACGTCGGCCCCGCTGCCCTGCCCGGCGTCGAACAGACCCTCCGCGCCGCCCTCGCCGACCCGGCAGCCGCGGCCGCCGTGCTGACCGGGCGGCTGGTCAGGACCCTCGAGGCGTCCGGCTGGGATCCGGTGGATCTCGAGGGCGCCGTCGGCGGCCCCTTCACCTCCCCCGCGTCGGGTGGCGGGACCGACCGGGACGACGACGCCGCCGGGGACCGACGGGCTCGGAAACCGTCGGCACGGGAACGCAGGGACGCCGAGTCGCGACTCGCCGCGGCACGCGAGGCACACGCGGCCGCCGAGGACGCGGCCACCGCCCTGCAGCGGAGATCACAGCGCCTCGCGGTGCGGCGCGAGGGGGTCGCCGCCTCCATCGAGGATCTCGAGGAACGGCTCGCCGCGCTGCGCCGGGAGCAGTCGGACCTCGACGCGGAGACGGCGGACCTCGAGCGGGCCGCGGGAGAGGCGTACGACTCCCTCGCTGCAGCGCGGGACGCCCTGGAGCACGCCGCGGCGGACCTCGCAACCCTCGGGAACTGAACGGGGGCACGTAGGCCCGGCGTAGACTGCGGAGCGCCATGCCGGGCAGGTCGAGGGACGAGATGTGAACGAGCACCAGGAACTGAGCAGTGTCAGCGACGAGCTGTTCGCCCTGCTGACCGAGACGGACGACATCCAGAAATTCCTCGACGACTTCGCCGTCATGGCCGCGCGCAGGCTGTCGACGACGATCGACGTCTCATGTGCCATCACCCTCGTACGTCACCGGAAGGCGGGCACGCTGGCTGCCAGCGACGAGGTCGCCCGCACCGCCGACGAGTTCCAGAACCGCTTCGGCGACGGCCCGTGCCTGGACGCCGCCGCGACGGGCACATCGGTCTACTGCCCCGACACGGCGGGGGACCCGCGCTGGCCGACCTACCTGCGGCGTCTCGACACCGGGCGGGTCCGGTCGATCCTCGGTGTCCCCATCGCACTCGAAGGCGGCGGGCAGGCAGCACTGAACCTGTACTCCGCCCGGCCCGACGCCTTCACCCCGGCAGGCATCGAGGCGGCCGAGGCGCTCGCCGGGACCGCATCCTCCTCCCTGAGGCTCGCGGTGCTGGCGGCGGCCATGGACGACCAGCAGAAGGACCTGGAGGCCGCCCTGGCGTCCAGGCGGGTCATCAACACGGCCGTCGGCATCATCATGTTCCAGAACACGTGCTCGCAGGCGGAGGCCCTCGCGATCCTGCAGCGGGCGTCCAGCAGCCGGAACGTGAAGCTGAGGCTCGTGGCGGAACGCGTGGTGGCGTCCGCCAACCGGCAGTCCTGACGCAGGAGCTCCGGGGGCGTCCCGTCCTGCCCAGGCGCTTCCGGCGCTCCACGAAAAACAATTTGCCCCCCGTGAGGAGGGCCGCTAGCGTGGAACGGGTCCAGTAGTGGGCGGATACTACTGTCGGCTGTGCCGACTCCTGGATCTTGAAGGCAGAACGTGAACTCCGAGCCCACTCTCAACGACCTCGCCACGGCTTTCGGCCGCGTACGCGGGTTCCTTCTCACCGAGGAGACCGTGCAGCACGCGGTGAACCTCCTCGCCGAAGCGGCGAGGGACCTTATTCCCGGCGCAACCGGAGCAGGCGTCTCCCTCATCGAGCACGGACGACGCACGAGCAGCGGCGCGACCGACCGATCGGTCCTGCGGGCCGATGAACTCCAGTACGAGCTGTCCGAAGGGCCCTGCCTCGACGCCTGGGCCACGAGTACCCCCACACGGACCGACGACACCGCCGCCCCCGGACAGCGCTGGCCTCGCTGGGCCGCGGCCGCCGCCGAGATGTCGGTCCGTTCCTGCCAGAGCGTGCCCCTGATCCAGGGGCAGACCACGATCGGTGCCATGAAGGTCTACTCGACGGAGGCTGGTGCCTTCGACGAGACGACGGAGCGCGCCCTGACGCGCTTCGCGGCCTCCGCGGCAGCCCTGCTCGGCCACGTGCAGACCACGGAGACGCCGAGGCGCATCCAGACCGAACTCTCCACCGCCCTGCAGATGCGCGACCGCATCGGGATGGCCAAGGGGATCCTGATGGCGCAGCGCGGGATCGACGACCGCGAGGCCTTCCGCGTGCTCGTCGCCCGGGCACAGGACGGTCGGCGCACGGTGGCCGACGTCGCCCTGGAACTGACCGGCGGAGCGGGCTCCGCCAAGGCCTAGGTCCCCTGCGCGGTCAGCGCAGGCCGGCCGCGGGGCCCACGAGGTTCACGATGTTCCCGAGCAGCGCGGCATTGAACTCGACGCCGAGCTGGTTGGGGATCGTCACCAGCAGCGTGTCGGCGGCCTGCACGGCGGCGTCGGCCGCGAGCTGCTCGGCGATGACGTCTGGCGGGCCGATGTAGCTGCGGCCGAAGCGGGACCGTGCGCCGTCGAGGATCCCCACCTGATCGGTCGACTCCCGCTGCGCGCGGACACCGAAGTAGTACTCGTCCGTCCTGCTGACGATCGGCAGGATGCTGCGGCTGACCGAGACCCTCGCGGCCCCCTCGTGCCCCGCCTGGGCCCATGCCTTGCGGAAGATGTCGATCTGCTCGGCCTGCAGCTCGTCGAACGGCACGCCGGTGTCCTCGGTCAGCAGCGTAGAACTCATGAGGTTCATGCCCTGCTCCCCCGCCCAGCGCGCCGTCGCCCTCGTACCGGACCCCCACCAGATGCGCTCGGACAACCCGGGCGAGAGCGGGTCGACGGGCAGGGTCCCCGTACTCCCCGTCATCCGCGGATTGGCTTCCGCGATGCCGTGTCCGGCGATCGCCCTGCGGAACAGGTCCGTCTTCGCGCGCGCCATGTCGGCGTCGCTGGAGCCCTCGGCCGGCGGATAGCCGAAGCTGCGGTAGCCGTCGAGGGCCGTCTCGGGTGATCCGCGGCTGATGCCGAGCTGCAGCCGCCCGTTGCTGATGAGGTCTGTCACGGCAGCTTCCTCGGCCATGTAGAGCGGGTTCTCGTAGCGCATGTCGATCACGCCGGTGCCGAGCTCGATGGTCCTCGTCCGCGCGGCCATGGCGGCCAGCAGCGGGAAGGGCGCCGAGTACTGCGGCGCGAAGTGGTGGACGCGCGCGTACGCGCCGTCGACGCCGAGCTCCTCGGCGGCGACGGCGAGCTCCGCGGCCTGGACGAGGGCCTCGCGGGCCGTGGGGACGAGCGAGCCGCGCACGTCCTGGTAATGGCCGAAGGACAGGAATCCGATCTTCTTCATGTCCGGTGCAGCGTCCGGGAGCGTATCCCCATTCCCGGCGGGAGGATACGTCCCCGAGCGCCCTCATCACTTCGGTCCGGTCAGCGCCAGTCCTGGTGCGGATCCTCTGCATCACCCTGCGGAGCGGACAGGCATGCAAGACTGCGGCCATGACGATCCCCATCAAGTCCTATGCCCACGTCCGCCTCACGGTCACCGACATCGAGGCCTCCCGCGCGTTCTACGATGCCGTCTTCGGGCTGCCCGTCGCCTTCGAGGTGCCCGAGGGTGCCGACGAAGCGACGCGCGAACAGCTCGGCTTCCTGTTCGGCGGTGTCATCTACCAGCTCGGGGACGGCCTGCTGGGACTGCGGCCCGTGGCCGACGACGTCTTCAGCGAGAACCGGGTGGGCCTCGACCACCTCTCCTTCACCGTCGAGGATCGCGAGGTGCTCGACGACGCCGCGAAGCAGCTCGACGCCCGCGGCATCCCGCACCCCGGGGTGAAGGACATCGGCGCGGGCTACATCCTGGAGTTCCGCGACCCGGACAACATCGCGCTCGAGCTCTTCGCGCCGAAGGCGTAGGACCCGGCTTCCGGCGGCGCCGGGCCGAGGGCGGTGTCGTTCACCTCGAGCTCGGCTTCGTCCGCCAGCCGGCGGAGTTGCAGGAGACCCGGGCCGTCGAGGTCCCGCGGCCGCGTGTCCAGGATGCACAGGCTGCCGACGAACCAGCCACCGGGACCGCGCAGCGGGACGCCGGCGTAGAAGCGGATGAAGGGGGCCCCCACCACGAGCGGGTTGCGCTGGAAGCGCTCGTCGGCCCGGAGGTCGGACACCACCAGCGGGTCCTCGCCCTGGAGGGTGACGTTGCAGAAGGCGGTGTCCCGCTGGATGGTCCGCGGGAACGACCCCACGAAGGACTTGAGGTACTGCCGGTCCGCGCCGATGAGGGAGATGACCGCCGTCGTCACCCCGAAGTGGGCCTGTGCCCGGCGCGTCAGGCGGTCGAACCGCTCCTCGTCTCCGGAGTCCAGAAGACCCAGCCGATCGAGGGATCGCAGCCGCTGACGCTCGGCTTCGCGGGCTGCGGGCGACCCCTGCAGGTCGGACGGGGCAGCTGCGGCGAAGGAGGATGGGGTAGGCAGGGAAGGAGTCCGCTCGAGTCGTGGTGGGAGACCATCCGTTCGCCGGGGCAACGGATGTCTCCATGATGCCAGTCCTGGCTCAAGTCGCCGGGCAGGAACGGCGGGACAAGACGAAAGCTTCAGCGAAGTTTCCCCTGCACGCCATGTTCCGACGGGCGCACTCCGCCTGGGCGGCATCGGGCGGGTCGGCGGGGGAACCGCGGAATTCGCCCTTGTGTTCTATTTCACAAGTAGTAGAATAGGACACATGTTCGACGACGGCATCGGAACTCCGGAAGGGCATCCGCTCGGGCCGGGCGTGGATGCCTCCGTGATCCGCAGCTGGATCACGCACCTTGCCCCTCGGACGTCGACGGGTCGTCCTTCCGCTTCACCCGGCGCACCGGGTTCACCCGGTGCGCCGGGTTCGCCCGGTGCGCCTCCTGAGGGCCTCGAAGAGGCGTTGGTGTCGACGATGCGGGTGCTCGAGGATCTGAAGTGCGCTGCGACGGCGGCCCAGGCCCGCGCCGCCATGGCCCTGGATACGGCTCGACGACGAGCGGAGGCGGCCGCAGGTGTCCCGGCCGGGCAACGCGGGCGGGGCGTCGGAGCCGAGGTCGCCCTGGCGCGGCGGGAGTCGCCCCATCAGGGCTCGCGGCTGCTGGGCCTGGCCCGGCTGCTCACGACGGACATGCCTCACACCCTCGGAGCCCTGGAGTCCGGTGCGCTCAACGAGTGGCGTGCCACCCTGATCGCGCGCGAGACCATCTGCCTGAGCGCCGAGAACCGTCAGGCCGTCGACGCCGGACTGGCAGCCGATACCGGCGCCCTCGAGGGCGTCGGCACACAGGGACTGAAGAACCGGGCGCGAAAGATCGCCTATCGGCTCGAACCGGGGGCCGCCGTCGCAAGGGCGCGCAGGGCCGTCGGGGAACGCTACGTGAGCTGTCGGCCCGCCCCCGACACCATGGCCTACCTCACTGCACTGCTCCCCGCGGGCGAAGCCATCAGCGCCTATTCCGCGCTCTCCCGCCAGGCCGACACGCAGATCAGCACCGGGGACGGCCACGGGCGCGGGCGTGGCCAGTTGATGGCCGACGCCCTCGTCGAGCGCCTCACCGGCACGGCTCCCGGAACGGTCCGGGCCGAGGTGCAACTGATCATGACGGACCGGACGCTCCTCCGGGGTGACAGTGAGCCGGCCTTCCTTCCCGGCTACGGTTCCGTCCCGGCCCAGACGGCCCGTGACCTCCTCCGGGCCCGTCCCCGTACCCGGAATCACGGCGGACCGGACGGCAACCTGCTCGCCGGCGGCGGTCCCGCTGCGACCGACGATGCCGCCGCGCGGTTCTGGCTGCGCCGGCTCTACACCGCCCCCGACACCGGCCGGCTGGTGGCGATGGATTCACGCGCCCGGCTCTTCCCGCCCGGACTGCGCCGCCTGATCGCCGCCAGGGACGCGACCTGCCGCACCCCGTACTGTGACGCGCCGATCCGGCACGCGGACCACATCGTCCCCTGGCGGATCACCGGTACGACGGACGCGGACGGCGGGCAGGGGCTGTGCGAGAAGTGCAACTACGTCAAGGAAGCGGACGGCTGGGTGTCCAGACCCCTGCCGGGATCGGGACATGCGATCGAGCGGCGCACCCCCACGGGACATACGTACGTCTCGGCGGCGCCGCCACTACCCGGCGCACGCGTGCCCGACCCGCCCTGGTCCCGGCAGCAGCCCGGGGCGGCCCCACCCGGCAGCCCTCCTCACGACGGAGCTTCACCCGGCAACCCTTCACCCGGCAACCCTTCACCCGACGGCCCGTTGCCCGACAGGACGCGACGGCTGGCGCACTCGGTGATCGACTTCGTCCTTCATCCCGCCGCAGCCTGATTCACCCCGTGGGGCAGGCAGAAACCCGGCAGTCGGCACGACTGCCGGGTTTCCGCGCCAACACCGGGCGATCACGGCGATCACACAGTCAGGGCAGTTTGACCGCCAGGACGTTGCAGGGCGCCGAGAGCAGGATCGTCTGCGCGGTCGAGCCCATGATGAGCTTGCCCACGGGCGTCCGGTGACGCAGTCCGATCACGATCAGCTCCGCATCCAGCTCCTCCGCGGTGTCGACGACTTCCTCGGCCGCCGTCGCCTCGGAGATGCTGTGGCGGATCGAATAGGGCACGCCGGTGGCGCTGAGCATGCCCTCCAGTTTCGAGACGTCCTCGGAATCGGCATACGCCGGGTTGACGAGGCGGTCCGCCCGCGTGGTGTTGATGACCACCAGCTGGGCGCCCCGCCGTCGTGCCTCCTCCACCGCCTCGGTGACGGCGGCCTCCCCCAGGGCGTTGGGCACGTAGCCCACGACGATGGCGCTCATCGGTCGGTGTCCTTCCGGTCGGTGGTGGGCGACGACGTCGTCGGAGCCGACGTCGTAGCCGTGGTCGTCGAGTCGGCCGGGGCCACGGAGCCACGGACGACGTCGGACGCGTCGGCGTTGGCGGCGACCATCGCCTCGAACTGGCGCTGGCGGCGCTTGAGCAGGAACGACAGCGCGAAGATGACGATCAGGACCACGTAGATGGTCGCGGCGACCGGCGACTGGACGAGCGCCATCGGATCGCCCTGGGAGATCGCGAGCGACCGGCGGAGCTGGCTCTCGAAGATCGGTCCCAGGATCAGGCCCACCACCATCGGCGCGATCGGGTAGCCGAAGCGCCGCATGAAGAACCCGAGGATGCCGACCACCAGGAGGATGATCACGTCGATCGGCGTGAAGTTCACCGAGAACGCGCCCAGGACGGCGAACACCAGGATGCCCGCGTACAGGTACGGGCGCGGGATCTGCAGGATCTTGACCCAGATCCCCACGAGCGGCAGGTTCAGCACGAGCAGCATCAGGTTGCCGACGTAGAGGCTCGCGATGAGCGCCCAGACGAGAGCGCTGTTGGACTCGAAGAGCTGCGGGCCCACGGGGATCTGGTACCGCTGGAAGGCCACGAGCATCATCGCCGCCGTCGCCGTCGTCGGGATGCCGAGCGTCAGCAGGGGCACGAGGACGCCGGCGGCGGCCGCGTTGTTCGCGGCCTCCGGACCGGCCACACCCTCGATGGCGCCCTTGCCGAACTGCTTCTTGTTCTCGCCCTTGGCGAGCTTGCGTTCCGTGGCGTAGGACAGGAACGTCGCGACGTCCGCGCCGCCTGCCGGGATGGTGCCGACGGGGAAGCCGATGAACGTCCCGCGGAGCCAGGGCTTCCAGGACCTGCGGAGGTCCTCCTTGCGGAGCCAGCTCGTCCAGCCGCCCGTCACCGGGATGACCTTGATGGGTCCGTGCCGGAGCCGGGATGCCACGTACAGTGCCTCGCCGACGGCGAAGAGCGCCACGGCCACGAGGACGACGTCGATCCCGTCCGCCAGGAAGGGGCTGCCGAAGGTGTACCGCTGCTGGGCGGTCAGGGAGTCGAATCCGACGAGTGCGATGAACAGGCCGAGACCGAGGGACGCGAGGCCGCGCAGCACCGACGAACCGAGGAGCGCGCCGACCGTCAGGAAGGCCACCACCATGAGCGCCACGTACTCCACGGGGCCGATCTGCACCGCGAAGGCGGCGACGAACGGTGCGAGGAAGCTCAGCAGGACCGTCGCGATGGTGCCGGCGACGAACGAGCCGACGGCCGCCGTGGCCAGCGCGGCCGCTCCCCTGCCGGCCTTCGCCATCTTGTTGCCCTCGAGCGCCGTGACGATCGACGACGACTCGCCGGGCGTGTTCAGGAGGATCGACGTGGTGGACCCGCCGTACATGCCGCCGTAGTAGATACCGGCGAAGACGATGATCGCCGCCGTCGGTTCGAGGCTGTAGGTGATGGGCATGAGCAGCGCGACCGTCATGGCCGGGCCGATGCCGGGCAGCACGCCGACAGCGGTGCCGACGAGCACCCCGCCGAGCGCGAAGAGCAGGTAGATGGGCTGCATCGCCGTGGCGAAGCCCTCCATCAGCAGGAAGAAACTATCCACCGAAGACACCCAGCCCTTCGAGGAAGCCCGGAGGCAGCGAGACGCCGAGCAGGCCGCCGAACACGAACTGCAGCACCAGGGCGAGGATGACCGCGGTCACCAGGTTGCGCCACCAGGGGCGCGCTCCGAGGGACCAGGCCGCGCCGAAGAACAGGATCGCCGCGGCGACGGGCCAGCCGAGCGGCACGATCAGGAACGCGTGCAGCAGGACGAACCCGGCGAGCTTCCCGACGGTCAGCCAGTCGGTCTTCGCCTCGAGGTCCACGTCCTCGCCCTCGTCGGCGGAACCGCGGTGGCCGCGGAGCACCTGGATGACGAGGCCCGTCCCGACGGCGACGAGCAGGGCGGAGACGGCGAAGGGGAAGGCGCGGGGCCCGATGTCACTCGCCGAGGACGGGGTCTGGATCCCGGCCCCCGCGACGAACCCGACAATCCCGATGCTGACGATGAGGAGTGCGAAGATCAGCTCCCCGATCGGCCTGCCGGGAGCGGCGGTCGTGCCGCTCCCGGGGCTGTTCTGGATGGAGGTGCTCATGGGCTACAGCAGTCCGATGTCGGTGAGGGTCGTCTTGACGCTGGTGATGTCCTCGTCCAGGAACGTCTGGAACTCCTCGCCGGTCAGGAACGCGTCCGACCAGTTGTTCTCCTCGAGCGTGGCCTTCCACGTGTCGGTCGCGTGCAGGTCGGTGACGAGCTGCGTGAGCTTCTCCGCCTGCGCGTCGTCGATGTTCCCGGGGGCGACGACGCCGCGCCAGTTGGTGAGCACGAGCTCCACGCCCTCCTCGGTGAGGGTCGGGGTCTCGGGCAGCTGCGGGGCTGCTTCCTCGCCGGACACCGCGAGCGCACGGAGCTTGCCGGCCTCGACCTGCTCCGCGTACTCGCCGACGCCGGAGATGCCGGCGTTCACCTTGTTGCCGAGCAGCGCGGCGAGTGATTCGCCGCCGCCCGAGTAGGGGATGTAGTTGAGGCTGTCCGGGGCGATGCCGGCCTCCTTCAGCATGGAGCCGGCCAGGATGTGGTCGGCGCCTCCTGCCGAACCGCCGGTGATGGAGATGCCCTTGCCCTTGGCCTCGATGTCGTCGAGCAGGTCCTGGATGGTCTCGTACGGTGAGTCGGCGGGGACCACGACCACGAGGGGTTCCTCGGTGAGCCGGGCGATCGGCGTCGTGTCCTCGATGCGGGTGGCGGCGTTGTTCGTCTCGACGGCGCCGACCATGACGTAGCCCATGACCATGAGCGTGTTGGGGTCCGTCTCGGTGGCGAGCTGGGCCAGGCCGTTGGTGCCGCCCGCCCCGCCGACGTTGACCACCGAGGCGTTGCCCACGAGGTCGTTCTCCTTGAGGTCCGATTCCATGGCCCGGCCGGTCTGGTCCCAGCCTCCGCCCGGATCGGCGGGGACCACGATGTTGAGCTTCTCGATGGTCCCTTCCGCGTCTCCCGCGGTGGTGCTCTCCGTCATCGAGCTGCAGGCCGAGAGGGCGAGCGCCGAGACGAGGGCGAGGGATACGAGGGTCGAGCGGCGCGTCGTCGTGCGATCGATCGTCATGGGGTTCTCTTCCTTGAGATGTGATGCGGGTCACCACTGCTGTTCTCAGGCTAGGAACGCTTTCGATCGGCGGTAAAGCATGCGGTCGTAGTGCTCGTATTGGTCTTTGTGGTCACGGGAGCCGGCGGACCAGCCCCGGACCAGCCCCGGGCCGGCCCGGGCCGACCGGGAGCGGACGGCGGCCCGGTGTGACGCGCCCGGGCGTGTCACACTAGGGGGATGATCAGGTCGATGTCGCTTCGATCACAGCTGTTCTTCCTGCAGCTGGCCATCGTGCTCGTGATCGTCGCCGTCGCAGGCTCCACCGCCGTCGCCATGCAGCGCCTGCAGATCCGGGAGCAGTACGAGGACCGCATGGTCGGCGTCGCGCAGTCGGTGGCGCAGCTGCCCTCCGTGGTCGACGCCTTCGGCGAGGCGGATCCGAGCGCGACGATCCAGCCCATCGCCGACCTCATCCGCCAGTCCACCGGCGTGACCTACGTCGTCGTCACCGACGAGCTCGGCGTCCGCTACTCCCACCCGAACCCGGAGCTCATCGGCGAGGTCGTCTCCACCGATCCGTCCGTGCCCCTCTCCGGGAAGACGTTCGTGGGCACCCAGACCGGCACACTCGGAAAGTCGTGGCGCGTGAAGGTGCCCATCTTCGGCGGCGACGGCGAGATCATCGGCACTGCGTCGGTCGGCACGCTGGAATCCGAGCTCGACGCCGACCTCTACGAGGACCTCCCCCGCCTCCTGGCCTGGCTGATCGTGGCCGCACTCGTCGGATCGGCGGGCGCCATCTGGATCTCCCGACTCGTGTGGCGGCGCATCTACCGCCTCGAGCCGGAGCAGATCGCCTCCCTCCTCGAGACCCGCGACGCCATGATCCACGGCATCAGCGAGGGCATGGTCGCCGTCGACGAGGACCACCGGATCGCCCTCCTCAACGACGAGGCGAAGAGGCTGCTGGGGCTCGACGACGGCGCCACCGGCCGACCGGCGGCGGAGGTCATGGAACCGTCCCTCGCGCAGCTCCTCACCGACCCCGCCGACACCGACCAGACGGTCCTGTCCGGCGAGCGGGTGCTGCTCGCGCGCACCTCCGACGCCCTCGTCGACGGCAAGCGCGTGGGCCGCGTCATGATCCTCCGCGACCGCACCGAGCTGTACCAGCTGCTGACCGACCTCGACGGCGAACGCGACGCGACGCAGGCGCTGCGGGCCCAGGCGCACGAGTTCGCCAACCGGATGCACACGATCTCCGGGCTGCTCGAGCTCGGCCGCACGGAGCAGGCCGTCGACTTCATCTCCCGCTCGGGGCACGGCGGCTCGCTCGTGTCCGGGAGCATCGCCCCCGGCATCCAGGATCCGGACGCCGCGAGCCTGCTGATGACCAAGAGCACCATCGCCGCGGAGAAGGGCATCACCCTGACCATCGATGACACCTCGGTGCTCGAGGCCGACGGGACCACAGACGTCGTCACCGTGCTCGGCATCCTCATCGACAACGCGATGGAGGCCGTGACCGCCAGCGGCCGGCACGACGGGCAGGTCACCGTGCACCTCGCCGCCGAGGACTCGGTCCGGATCACCGTCTCCGACAACGGCCCCGGCGTCGCGGCGGACGACGTCGACGGCATCTTCTCGTCCGGCTACTCCACTAAGGACGGCGGGCACACCGGCACGCGCGGGTTCGGCCTCGCACTCGTGGACCGGATCGCACGCCGTCGTTCCGGGCAGGTCGTCGTCGACGAGTCGGAGCTCGGCGGCGCCGAGTTCACCGTCTGGCTCGCGCCGTCGCTCGTTCCCGTCCCCCGCCCTCCCCTGCAGGTGCCATGACCGCCGTCGCGCCCGCCCTGATCCCCACGCTGGTGGTGGACGACGACCACGAGGTGGCGGGGATCCACACCGGGTTCCTGCTCGCGCACGGCGCGTTCGACGTCGTCGGCGCCGCGCACACCGGCACACGTGCACTGGAGCTCGCCGACGCACTGCGGCCGCGCCTGGTGCTGCTGGACATCCACCTGCCCGACATGACCGGCATCGACGTGCTGCGCGCGCTGCGGAACCGGCCCGGCGAGCCGCTCGACGTCATCGCGATCACGGCGGCCCGCGAGCTCGACACCGTGCGCGCGGCCGTCGCCGGCGGGGTGCTGCACTACCTCGTGAAGCCGTTCGGCGCCGCGGTGCTGAACCAGCGCCTCGACCACTACGTGGCGTACCGCCGCGACCTCGACGCCCAGGCCGAGGACGGCTCCGCGGCGCTCGACCAGCGGCGCATCGACCAGCTGCTGCGGACGACGACGGGAACCGCCGCGGGCAGCTCCCCCGCGGCCACCGCCACCATCACGACGCCGAAGGGCCTCTCGGCGCCGACGCTCGACGCCGTCATGCTGGACCTGCGCAGCCAGGGCCGCGGGACGTCCGCGTCCGACGTCGCCGAGCGGCTCGGCATGGCACGCGTGAGCGCCCGGCGGTACCTCGAGTTCCTCGTCTCGCGGGGACAGGCGCGGATCGTCCCGCAGTACGGCTCGGCCGGACGCCCCGAGAAGTTCTACGTGTGGACGGAATGACGGGCGCCGCGGCCGGGTCCTCCTGACGCGGAGGCCGCGCAGAATAGACCCGCCTCCGAGCGGCGCGCGGACCCTCGCCGTGTGCTCGGGTACGTTGGATCCATGCTGGTCCCCCGGGGACCCGGTGAGAGTCTCAGTGCCGCCGCCCGGCGCGCAGGTCACCGGAGCCGCGCTCTCGCGCGCGGGCAGGAAGTGGAGAGTGCTGGAGCGTGGGGACCGGAACACAGAACGACGCCGTCGCGGAGCAGCGACACCCGCGCGATGCGCAGTCCACAGGACGTACCCTGCTGATCCGCGCGATCGTGCTGGTCACCGCCGTCCTCGGCCTCAACTACATCGTGTGGCGCTGGCTCTACTCCATCAACTGGGATGCGTGGTGGATCGCGATCCCCCTCGTCCTGGCCGAGACCTACTCGCTCGTCGACTCCCTCCTCTTCGGTTTCACGGTCTGGAGGCTGAGGAGGCGTGAACCCCCGGAAGCCCCGGCCGGACTCACCGTCGACGTCTTCATCACCACCTACAACGAGCCCCTCGACCTGGTCCTCACCACGGCGCGGGCGGCGAAGGCCATCCGCTACCCCCACAAGACGTGGATCCTCGACGACGGCAACAGGGCCGAGGTCCGCGAGGCCGCGGAGGCCGAGGGCATCGGGTGGATCACGCGGTCCGCGGACTGGAAGGACATGCCCCGGCACGCGAAGGCGGGGAACCTCAACAACGCCCTGATGACCACGGACGGCGAGTTCCTGGTCATCCTGGACGCCGACCAGATCCCCGACCCGCTCCTCCTGCACAGGACGCTCGGGTACTTCACGAACGAGAAGATGGCACTCGTCCAGACCCCGCAGGTCTTCATCAACGTGCCCGACTCCGACCCCCTGGGAAGCCAGGCGCCCCTCTTCTACGGGCCCATCCAGCAGGGGAAGGACGGGTGGAACGCCGCCTTCTTCTGCGGCTCGAACGCCATCATCCGCCGGGAGGCGCTGATGCAGCTCGGCGTCACCCGCTACGTGAGCGAGCTCGAGCTCGCCCTGCACAAGGCCCTGAGGACGTCGGGCAAGGTGATCGCGAAGGCCAAGAAGAATCTCCCCCCGGACAACGAGCGGGTGGACGCCGCGCTCGACCTCGTCGCCAAGGACCTGCGCCGGGTACGCCGCCGGCTGCAGAAGGGGGACGGGATCTCCGAGGTCACCTACGAGTTCCAGCAGCGCGTCACGGCGGTCACCCGCACGCTGGTCGCCGCGGACATCGCCGCCTTCCGCGAGGACCTCGCCTCCCTGGCGGACCTCGGGATCGCAGGCCTCGACGCCGACCTCGAGGGAGCGTCGGACGGCGCCCCCAGCCTCGCCGTCGTCGACGACGGAGCCCTCGACCAGCTGGCACAGCGGTCCTGGTCCCCCCTCGCCGCGATCGACACCGTCCGCGTCCTCATCGAATCCGTCAACGCGGACCGCGGCGGTGAGGCGCAGGCGGTCATGCCGATGGCCACGATCTCGGTCACCGAGGACATGGCCACCTGCATGCGGCTGCACTCCCTCGGCTGGGAATCGGCGTACCACCACGAGAAGCTGGCGGACGGCCTCGCGCCCGAGGACCTGAACTCGATGCTCACCCAGCGGCTCCGGTGGGCCCAGGGGACCATCCAGGTGATGTTCCGGGAGAACCCCTTCGCGCAGAAGGGCCTGACGATCGCGCAGAAGCTCATGTACGGGGCGACCATGTGGAGCTACCTCTCGGGATTCGCGGCCGTCGTCTACATCGCGGCCCCGATCATCTACCTGATCTTCGGCATCCTGCCGGTCGATTCGATCAGCACCGAGTTCTTCCTGCGCCTGATCCCGTTCCTGCTCGTCAACCAGCTCCTGTTCGCCGTCGTGGGCAAGGGCGTGAAGACGTGGCGCGGACAGCAGTACTCGCTCGCCCTGTTCCCCGTCTGGATCCGCTCCATCACCTCGGCGTTCGGCAACGTGTACCTCGGCCGGAGCCTCGACTTCGCGGTGACGCCCAAGACGCTGCAGCAGGACGCCCAGCTGCGGTGGGACCTCGTGAAGCCGCAGCTCTGGGCCATGGGCCTGCTGGTCGGTGCCGTGATCGTCGGCCTCATCCGTATGCTCACCGGCCAGGCGGACATCCTCGGCACCTCCGTCAACATCGTCTGGGTCATCTTCGACCTCGTGATCTTCAGCGTGATCATCGAGGCCGTCCGCTACCGGGGCTACGAGCACTACCAGGCCGATATCGCGAAGGCGAAGGCTCGGCAGGAAGCGAAGGGATGACTCCCGTCCACCCGAGGCGGACGCACTGGTGGACGGGCTGCCTGATCCTGACGGCGCTGCTGCTGGGACTCCTGGCCGGTGCTGCGCCGGCCCAGGCGGCCCCCCGCAGCCTCCCGGTCGAGGATCCGACGGCGCTTGCCGAGGGCCGGTACTTCGGCCCCGAACTCGACTGGGCGTCCGACAGCGCCCGCGCCTACGCGGACCGCACGGGTGTCACGCCGTCGTTCTTCAGCCGGCCCGTCACCTACCCGCTCGACGCCGCGGCGGAGCGGAGCCTCGACGACCTCGCCCGCCAGGAGGCACCGCTCGGGGCCCTCGCCGTCGTGACCCTCGAACCGTCGGTGCCGCTCGGCGAGCTCACGGCCGACGACGCCGCCCGCCTCGGCGACACGCTGCGCGCCGTCACCGACGAGTTCGACACCGCGTTCTTCGTCCGCTTCGCGCCCGAGATGAACGGCACCTGGTTCGGGTGGGGCCAGCAGCCCGCCGCCTATACCGACGCCTTCCGCACGGTCGCCGACGCCGTGCACCGGAAGGTGCCGGACGCCGCGATGGTCTGGGCGCCGTCGTACGCCGCCGGCTACCCCTTCACCGAGGCCTACGGGGCCGTCGAGGGCCTCGCGTCGGGCGCCGTCACGGCGCTCGACACCAATGGCAACGGCCTGATCGACGGGGGCGACGACCCCTACGCGCCCTACTACCCCGGCGACGACGCCGTGGACTGGGTGGGCCTGAGCCTCTACCACTTCGGCAGCTACGAGCAGGGCGGGACCAGGAGCGCGGACGGCACCCGCGAGTACTCGGGCGCGATCACCACGTCCGTGGTGCCCGAGCGGGACAAGTTCGCCGACCAGCTCGCCGGGACCTACGGCGCGGCCCCCGGGGCCCCGCGGATCGACTTCGCGAAGGACTACGCCGCGGCGAAGGGCAAGAGGCTCTTCGTCCAGACGGCCGCCCTCCATGATCCCGAGGACGCCGAGAGCGTCCCGGGAGCCGAGATCAAACGCGCGTGGCTGGACCAGCTGTTCGACCCGGCCGTCGCCGAACGGTACCCGGAGATCGGGATGATCGCCTGGCTCGAGGCGTCGCGCCCGGAGCCCGAGGCCCAGGGCCACACGGTCGACTGGGGCCTGAGCGCGGACGAGGCGACGACGGCGACCCTCCGGGACGCGCTCGCTGCGTCCCCTACGGTGCGGCTCGGGCCGGTCACGGAGGTCGTCGACGCGGAGGACGCGAACGGATCGACGCGGCAGGTGTGGCAGTCCGGCGCACCGGCCGGCACGGTGATGGGCTGGCTGGTCCTGTGCGTCGTCGGGCTCTTCGCGCTGGTCCTCCTGGCAGGACTGGCCAGGCGCGTGGTGCCGCACTGGCGCTATCCGGACGAGCACGCGCCGCGGGATGCCCGGATCGACCTGCTGCGTGGCTGGATCATCACCTCGGTGATCGTCACCCACATCGAGGTCGCCGGGCCCTGGTCCTTCATCTCACGCACCCTCATCGGGACGATCACCGGCGCCGAGCTGTTCGTCCTGCTGTCCGGCGTCGTACTGGGGATGGTGCACCCCATGGCGGTCAAGCGACGCGGAGCCGTGGAGGCCGCGAAGGGGACCACCCGGAGGGCGGTCAAGCTCTACGTCACGGCCCTCGTCGTCGTCCTCACGGTGTACCTGCTGTCCCTCGTACCGTTCATCGACGCGTCCGTGCTGACCACCTTCACGGACCGCGGGACGGGCGGCGACGGGTCCGGCGCCGCGGGCCGTGTCTACGACCTCTACCCGAACGTCGAACGCCTCTTCGACTACCCGCCGGCGGGGTACGCCCTCCGGGACCTCCTGCTCCTCGCGATGGGCCCGTGGGCGTTCAACATCATGGGGCTGTACGTGGTGCTGACGCTGACGGTCCCGCTGCTGGTCCTGATGCTCCGGAAGCGACTGTGGTGGCTCCTGCTCATCATCAGCTGGACGCTCTACGCCGTCGACGCCCTCTTCTCGCTGCGGGTCCTACCCTCCCAGTTCCAGGACGTCTTCCCGCTGCTGACCTGGCAGGTGATCTTCGTCCACGGTGTCGTCCTCGGCTACCACCGCCGGGCCGTCATCGATGCCCTCAGCACGCCTCGGGGGAAGGTCCTCGCGGGCGCCGCCGCCGGGCTGTACGCGCTCGCGCTCGGGACCCTGTGGCTCGACCAGGCCCTGGGGCTCGGACTCCCGTTCATCCCTTCCGGCTTCTACGGGACCCTCTACGACTCGGCGTACGTTCGGGTGTTCCTCCAGCCCGGGAGGCTCATCGACCTGGCGTTCTTCATCCTCGCCGCCCACGTGGTCCTGACCTCGTTCTGGCGACCGATCAGCAGACTCACGGGCTGGCTGTACATCCCGCTCGGGCGGGCGAGCCTGTACGTGTTCATCGTCCACGTGTTCTTCGTGCTCGTGGTCGCCAACATCCCCCGGCTGGATCCCGCCAGCGTGTGGCAGGGGCTCGTCATCCACGCGGCGGTGACCCTGCTCATCTGGGTCATGGTGAAGAAGAGGTTCCTGTTCTCGGTGATCCCGAACTAGGTCGGGCCGGGAACAGGTCCTGCCGCGGTCAGCTCCTGCCGCGCCAGATACGTCGCCAGAAGGAGGGCCTCGGCCGCCCGGGCGGCTCTGCCGCTTCGGCCGCGAGGCGGGATGCCGCCCGGCGTTCGCGCCAGCGCTCCACCTCGGCGTCGACGTCGCGGAGCTTCGTGATGACGGGCGGGCCGCCCTGGAGCTGGCGCCTCGCGTCGACGACGCGGTAGTTGAAGTCGTCGAGGACCTCCCGGACCTGCTTCTCCGTGTACTGGCGGTCGAGCCGGTCGTCGAGTTCGGCGTCCTCCGACCGCAGCAGGATCGCCCGGGGGCCGAGGCCCGTGATGTTCTCCCGCTGGATCAGGCCCTTGACCCACCAGTCGGGATCGTGGCTGTCGCCCAGCCCCGGGATCGGCTTGCCCGCGAGGCTCAGGTTGTCGAAGTCGCCCCGAGCCACCGCACGGTCCACGATGAGGCGTGCCCGCTTGGTCTCGTCCTCACCCTGGCGCAGGGGCGCCATCTCGCCGTTCGCCGCGTCGTCGTTCTGCCGGTCGACCTCGGCCAGGGCGTCGGCCGCATCTCCCGCGCCTCCCCGGGCAGCACGGTACTGGGCCGCCTTGCGCAGCCTCTCCTGGTTCTCCTGGGACCCGCTGATGCCGCTACCCTCCGCCCGTTCCTGCCGGTGCTCCCAGTATTCCGAGGTCCCGGCGGGGCCCGCAACCGATTCTCCTGCAGACGAACAGCGCCGGCCGGCACCGTCGGGCAGTGCCGGCGGACAGTGCCATCGGACAGTGCCGGCGCACAGCCCTGGCCCGCACCCGGCGCGGCTGCCCAGACCCGGTGCACATTCGCCACGGGTCTGGGCACCCGGCGCGGCGGCCCTACCAGCGGCGCACGCCGCGGGAAGAGATCCCGGACGACGACGGCGGGCCACCCCAGAAGGGAGTGGCCCGCCGCCGGACACCGAACTGTTAGACGAGCCAGGCCGTCGTGTCGCCCGGCAGCCTGCCGTCCTTGAGCGGGGAGCTGCTCAGCAGCACCGTCCCCTCCGGCAGGTCGACCGGGGTGGGACCGAAGTTGGTGATGCTGTGCCACCCGCTCGGGCGGGTGAAGTGCAGGACGTCGGAGGAGGGCTCGTCGACCCACTCGAAGTCCTCCTCCCCCTGCAGCTCGCGCCGCAGCTCCAGCGCGCGACGGTAGAAGCTGAGGTTCGAGGAGGCGTCGGCCTCCTGCACCTCGACGGCGTACTCACCGAACCATGCGGGCTGCGGCAGGTGCGCGCCGCCGAAGCCGAAACCGAAGGACTCGCCGTCGCGCGTCCACGGCAGCGGCACGCGGCAGCCGTCGCGGCCCACGTCGACGCCCTTGTTGCGGAAGAACGTAGGGTCCTGGCGATCCTCGTCGGCGATGTCGGCGACCTCGTGCAGGCCGAGCTCCTCACCCTGGTACAGGTAGGCGGAGCCGGGCAGGGCGAGCATGAGCTGCGACACGGCACGCGCCCGGCGTTCGCCCAGTGCGCGGTCGAGCTCGGGTTCGGTGCCGCCGCTCATGAGCCAGGCCCCGCCGTCCTGGCCGTCCTCGCTGTCGGGGGCCGCAGGGGGCAGCCCGTAGCGCGTGGCGTGCCGGACGACGTCGTGGTTGGAGAACACCCAGGTCGACGACGCGCCGGAGGACGTCGCCTCGACGAGGTTCTTCGTGATGATCTCGCGGAACTGGCCGGGGTTCCAGTCGGCCTTGAGGAGGTCGAAGTTGAAGGCCTGGCCGAGTCCGTCGGGGCTGGCGTAGCGTGCCCGGCGTTCGGCGTGGACCCATGCCTCGGCGACGGCGGTGCGCGGCGGGCTGTACTCGTCGAACACCTTGCGCCACTCGGCGAAGACCTCGTGGACCTCGTCGCGGTCCCAGAACGGGTGCTTCCCGCGGTTGTTGCCGCCCTCGGGGCCGAGCTCCGCCCTGGACGGCAGCGGCTCGGACATGTCCTTGGTGAGGGCGTGCGCCACGTCCACGCGGAACCCGTCCACGCCGCGGTCCGACCAGAAGCGGAGGGTCGTCAGGAAGTCGTCGCGGACCTCGCGGTTGTCCCAGTTCAGGTCGGGCTGCTCGCGGGCGAAGATGTGCATGTACCACTGGCCGTCCTCGGTACGCTCCCAGGCCGGGCCGCCGAACACCGATTCCCAGTCGGAGGGCGGCTCGGCCCCGTCGGGGCCGAGACCGTCGCGGAAGATGTAGCGGTTGCGGGCGGCCGACCCCCTGGGCGCGGCCAGCGCCTCCTGGAACCACTCGTGCAGGTTCGAGGTGTGGTTGGGCACGATGTCCGCGACGAGCTTGATGCCGGCCGCATGCAGGGCGGCGATCATCTCGTCGAAGTCCTCGAGCGTGCCGAGCTTGGGGTCCACCTCGCGGTAGTGGTCGACGTCGTACCCACCGTCGGCGAGCGCCGACGGGTAGAACGGGCTGAGCCAGACGGCGTCCACGCCGAGGGACTTCAGGTACGGAATCCGCGACGTGATGCCCTTCAGGTCACCGATGCCGTCCCCGTTGGAGTCGGCGAAGCTCCGCGGGTAGATCTGGTAGACGGCGGCCTGCCGCCACCAGTTCGGGTCCTGCATGCGCTCGGCGAGGGCGTCGGCGGAGAGCTCCGCGGGGTGGACCGCTGAGTCGACGTCGGGGTTGACGATGGAAGTCACGAAGGTGA
The DNA here is from genome assembly GCF_054510995.1 of Arthrobacter sorbitolis. Taxonomy (NCBI): domain Bacteria; kingdom Bacillati; phylum Actinomycetota; class Actinomycetes; order Micrococcales; family Micrococcaceae; genus Arthrobacter; species Arthrobacter sorbitolis. The sequence continues at coordinate 124,018 of NZ_JBTNDM010000005.1, read as the reverse complement.
TGCCTTTCGGTGGGGTTCGGGGGTTATTTGGAGGATCCGCGCATCACGCCCGAGATCACCCAGCGCTGTGCGAACAGGTACACGATCAACAACGGTGCCATCGCCATGAGGTAGGACGCGAATGCCACCGGGTAGTTGGTGTTGAATTGCCCCTGGAAGATGAACTGTGCCAGCGGGAGCGTCTGGGCCGAGGGATCCGAGAGGATCACCAGCGGCAGCATGAAGTCGTTCCACGCCCAGAGGCAGGTGAGGATGCCCACGGTCGCGTTCATGGGGCCCAGCAGCGGGAAGATGATCCGCCAGAAGACCGTCCAGGTGGAGGCGCCGTCGGTCAGCGCGGCCTCCTCGAGTTCCAGCGGTATCGACCTGATGAAGGCCACGTACACGAAGATGTTGAACGAGAGCCCGTACACCGTGTACAGCAGGATCAGGCCGAGCTGGTTGTCGAGGCCGAGGATGGCGGTCTGCTTCACCACCGGCAGCATGATGATCGGGAACGGCACGAACAGGGCGGCGATGAAGTAGAAGTACAGCCCCTTGAAGAACCTGCGATGCAGGTTCCGCGCGATCGCGTACGCGACCATCGAGTTGGTGAGCAGGGTCAGCAGCACCGTGCCCACGGTGACGAGGCCGGTGTTGAGCAGTGCCCGCGGGAAGCTCGTGAGCGTCCACGCCTCGGCGAAATTCTCCCAGCGGGCGGACGTAGGCAGGCCGAAGCCCGTACCGCCGAGCTGGTCCGGGGTCTTCAGCGCGGTCACGACGGTGAGGTAGAGCGGGATCAGCACGGTCAGTGCGCACATGGCGACCAGCGCCGTCAGCCACCAGTTCACGCGCCGGCGGTCGGGTCGGAACGCGCGCTCGACGCCGTCGATCACGGGCGGGTCCGCGAGGACGCCGCGGGCGGCGGATTGCGATGTAGCGGTCATCAGAACGAGGCCTCCCTGCGCTGCAGGACGCGCAGCTGGATGAATGAGATGGCGATGATCACGAAGAGGTAGATGACGGCGTTCGCCGTCTGGTAGCCGTACTCCCCGCCCTGGAAACCTCCGCGGTAGATGAGCAGCGAGATCGACTCGGTCGACGTGCCGGGCCCGCCGGCGGTCAGCGAGACGATCTGGTCGAACACCTGCAGGAAGTTCTTGAGGCTGAGCACCATGTTGATGGTGAAGAACGCACCGATCATCGGGAACGTGATGGACGTGAACTGCTTCCAGGGCGAGGCCCCGTCCAGCGCCGCCGCCTCGTAGAGCTCCGTCGGGATGGTCTGCAGCCCGGCGAGGTAGATGATGATGTTGAAGGCCGCCGCCTGCCATACGGACAGGATGACGACGCCGATCCACGCCGTGTCGGGACTGGCCAGGATGCTCGTGGTCAGGGACGTGATGCCGAGGGCGTCGGCGATCGCCGGGACCGAGTTGGAGAACAGGTAGTTGAAGACGTAGCCGACGATGAGGATCGACAGGATGTTCGGGATGAAGAAGATCCCCCGGAATCCCGTCTTGAACCGGATGCGTCCGTTCAGGGCGATCGCGATGGAGAGCGCGATGAGGTTCACCGCCACGGTGGACACGATCGCGAAGAGAAACGTGAACCCGTAGGCGCCGTAGATGCGGTCGTCCCCGAAGAGGTTGACGTAGTTCCGCAGGCCCACGAAGGACCACTCGCCGTATCCGGCGTAGTTGGTCAGGCTGAAGAACATCCCGGTCAGCAGCGGCACCGTGTGGAAGACGGCGAACAGCGCGAGGGCCGGGAGCACCATCAGGTAGAAGACGCGCGGCACGCGCCGCTCCGGGCGCAGCACCTGCGTCGGTTCGCTCAGGTGGGTGCTCATGTCAGTCCTTCTCGTTCGGGATGGTCCGCGCGGCGATCTTGCTCCACTCGCGGTCCATGGTGGCCAGGAAGTCCTCGGTACGCCCTCCGAGCACGAGTTCCTGCAGGTACTGGGGCAGCGGGAGGCTCGCGGGAAGCTGGTGGTCGATGAAGCCGATGATCCGGTTGTCGTCGAAGTACGGCGCGAGGCCGGCCAGGGCGGGGTCCGTCGTCCTCGTCCCCGTCGTGAGCGGTGAGAATGCGCTCTGCTCCTGGGCGTAGCGCTCCACGACCTCGGGGGACATGAGGAATTCGACGAATCTCCTCGCCTCCTCCGGATGCTCCGTGTCGCGCCCGATGGAGACCCCGACGTCGACGCCGGACACGACGACGGTCTTCTCCGGCGAATTGGTGGCCGGATAGGGGAAGGATCCGATGTTCACCTCGGGGTTCACGGCGCGGATCGCGGGGATGGCGTAGCTGCCCTGCATGTACATGGCGGATTCCCCCGCCGCGAAGGCGGCGTTCCCCGCGTTGTAGTCCCGACCGGCGGCGTCGTCCTGGCCGAACGCGTACAGCGTGGTCAGCTTCTCGATGGCTTCCGGGTAGTCCTTCGAGAAGGACACCTCACCGGAGGCCACGTCGGAGCCCTCGGCGCGGAGGCGGTCGAAGAAGTCCTCGGGCTGGAGCGCTCCTCCGAGGTTCACGAATGCCGGGCCCATCGTCCAGGCGTCCTTGATGGTCGTGTAGAAGGGGGTCACACCGGCCGCCTCGAACTCCTGCGCCGCCGCGAGCAGTTCGTCCCACGTGGTGGGCACCTCGACGCCGTGCTCCGCGAAGACGTCCTTGTTGTAGAGGATGCCGCTCGCGTTGCTCGAGAACGGGACGGCGTTGACCTCGCCGTCGCTGCACGAGCCGAGGTCGCTGATGATCTCGCCGACGGCGGGCCGGACCTGCCCGACGACGGGGAGGTCCGAGAGGTCCGCGAAGACGCAGGCCTCGGCGAGTTCGCCGTAGCGCCCGTTGGCGTTGAGTGTCAGGACGTCCGGCGTCTTGTCCTTCACGAGGAGCGTGCGGATGGCGGTATCGGCGTCGGGGACGTGGTTCTGCACCACGCGGATGCCGGGGTTGGCGGCCTCGAACTCGTCGATGATGGCGCCGAAGTTCGCCACCGCCTCGGGCTTGAACTGGAAGAAGTCGAGTGTCACGACGTCGTCGGAGGCCGTGCATCCCGTGAGGACCAGAGCGAGCGCCGCACCTCCTGCCGCGCATCGGAGGCCCCGCCTCGCGGGTCCAGGGGGAAGCTTCACAACAGGCTCTCCTTCGTGCGGTGTGATGGTGTCCCGGCGGCGATCGGTGGTACTCACCGGCAGGCTTTATTTTTACGGCAGAATTAAGGGTGGTGTCAAGCGTCACATTTGCCGCAGGGACGCGTAGATCCGACGTCGTCAGCCCCTGAAAGGTCGTTCATTACCGCTACTCTGAAAATAAGTCCCCTTCTGCGAACGGAACGCCATGGACTCGGTCACCTCGCTCGCCCCCTCCAGCCCGGCCAGGGCCCTCGCGCGCGAAGTCCTCATCCGGGGCCCCATCTCGCGCGGCGAACTCGCGGCCCGCCTCGGGCTCTCGGTCGCCAGCCTCACGCGCCTCAGCAAGCCGCTCCTCGACGCCGGCGTGCTCCGCGAAGCGGTCGGAGCCGCGGGAACCACCGTCGCCTCGATCGGCCGCCCCATCCGCCCGCTGGAGATCAGCCCGGACGCGCACCGCTTCGTGGGCGTGAAGCTCACCGGGGACACCGCTGCGGCGGTCGCCACGAACCTGAAGTCGGACGTCGTCGGTGCGAGCGAGCGGGCCCTGCCGAGCCACGACGTCCAGGACGTGCTCGGGACCATCGTGGACGCCGTCGCGGACCTCGGTCCTCTCGACGGCTTCAGCGGCATCGGCGTCAGCATCGGCGGCAAGGTGGGACCGGACGGCAGGGTACTGCGCGCCCCGTTCCTCGGGTGGCGCGACGTGCCCCTCGCCGACCTCCTGCAGCAGCGGACCGGCCTGCCCGTCGCCGTCGAGAACGACGTCGTCGCCCTCACCGTCGCGGAGCAGTGGTTCGGCGCGGGGCGTGGGGAGAAGGACTTCGCCGTCCTGACCGTGGGTGCGGGCGTGGGCTACGGACTCGTCATCAACGACGCCGTCATCGCACCCCCCGACGCCGGCCTCGGCCTCGTGGGCCACTATCCCCTCGATCCCTCCGGGCCACGATGCCTCGAAGGGCATCGCGGCTGTTCGTCGGCGGTCCTCACCATCCCCGCGATCTGCTCCCAGTTCGCGGCCTCCACCGGGGACCAGCTGTCCTACGCGGCGGTCCTCGACCTCGCGGCGGAGGGCCACCCGGTCGCGGGTGCCGTCGTCGAATCGGCAGGCCGGTCCCTCGGCCTGCTGGTCTCGGCGGTGGCGAACCTGACGATGGTGGACCTCATCATCCTCTCGGGCGAGGGCATGGACCTCGCGGACGTGGCGGCGACCGCCCTCCAGGAGGCGATCGCCTACCATCGCGATCCCGAGGCGTCGCCACTCCGACTGAGCCGCCGGCCCACGGACTTCGCCCAGTGGGCGCGGGGTGCTGCCGCCGTCGTCATCCAGCGCACCATCCTCGGGACGCTGCACTAGGAGGGGGCCCTTTCCGGGTCACGGAATGATTACGGCCCGGATGCTCTTGAACCGGACATGACAACTCTCGCAATCATCGGAGCAGGACGCGGCCTCGGAGCCGCAGTGGCACGGCGTTTCGGAGCCGAAGGATTCTCCGTCGCGCTCATCTCCCGCAACCAGGGCAAGCTCGACGCCCTCGCGGAGGACCTCGGCAAGGAAGGCATCCACGCACGCGGCTTCACGGCCGATGTCCGCGACCCCGAGTCCATCGCCGCCGCCCTGGAGGCGGCGACCGAGACCCTCGGCCCCATCGAGGTGCTGCAGTACAGCCCCCTCCCCCAGAAGGACTTCATGCGGCCCGTCCTCGAGACGACACCCGCCGACCTCCGGGGCCCCATCGAGTTCTCCATCTACGGGCCGGTAGCCGCCGTCCACCAGGTGCTGCCCGGCATGCGGTTCCTCGGCGAGAACCGCGGCACCATCCTCTTCGTCAACGGCGGCTCGGCGGTGAAGCCCGGACGCTCCGTCACCGGCACGTCGGTGGCTTTCGCCGGCCAGGCCGCGTACGCGCAGCTCCTCCATGAGGTCCTGGGCGAGGAGGGCATCCAGGTGTCGCAGCTCATCATCGGCGGCCGGATCATCGAGGGCGACCCGGAGAAGGACCCGAACATCCTCGCCGACATCCTCTGGGGCCTCCACGCCAGGCGGGACACCTTCCGCCACCAGGTCAGCGCCGACTGACGACCGGACGGCCGCCCTCCCAGCTGTCAGGGGCGCAGGAGCAATTCGGGCGTCGTCCCGGGATAATGATCGGGGCCATCAACCAGCAACCGGAGGATTCATGAAGATCGCACTGCTCGGCGTCGGACGCATGGGACACGAACTCGGAGTACACCTCCTGGCTGCCGGCCACGACCTGACGGCCTGGAACCGGACGGCCGCTGCCGTGGGGCCGCTCCGCGACGCGGGCGCCACGCAGGCCGATTCCCCCGAGGACGCCGTGCGGGACGCCGACGTGGTGATGACGGTCCTCTTCGGGCCCGATACCGTGCGGGCCGTGGTGCTCTCCGGGCTGGAGATCCCCGCCGAAGCCGTCTGGCTGGACGTCACGACGGTCTCCCCCGAGGACACCCGCGAGTTCGCCGACTACGCCGCCGCAGCAGGCGTCCGCTACGTGCACGGACCCGTCATCGGCAGCCTCGCCCCGGCGCGGGCGGGCCGGTTGGGCGTTCTGCTGGGCGGTGCGCCGGAGGACGTCGACGTCGTCGAACCGCTCGCCGCCCTGTGGGCCGATCCCGAGCGCCTCCGCCGCGTCGCCACGCCCTCGGACGCGGCGACCGGCAAGCTGCTCGCCAACCTCGCACTCGGCGTCACGCTGCAGGGCCTCGTGGAGGCGCTGCGCCTCGGCCGTGCCAACGGCCTCGACGCCGCAGCCGTGCTGGACCTGCTGAAGGGGACGGGTCTCGGCGTCATCGCCGGCATGAAGGGCCCCGTCATCACCGGCGGGACGTTCGGGGACACGCAGTTCTCCGCCGACCTCCTCGCCAAGGACGCGCGCCTCATGCTCCGCTCCACCCCCGATCCCCTGCCGGCGGTGACCGCCGTCCTGCAGTCCCTCACCGACGCGCAGCGCGCGGGATCCGGTGACGACGACATCGCCGTCATCACGAAGCCCGAACTGGGCTAGGCACGGCTCCAGGAAGCAAAAAACTGCTGTCCGAGGGCGGGGCGGTCTGGGTACGGTACGAAGTATGGCTACACCTGACACCCCCGGTCCCGACACAACCCACCAGCGCCCCCCAGGGGTCACCGACATCACGGTCGAGGCCCTCGGCAAGCTCTCCGAGGCCCTCGAGGTCCTGGAGCACGCCCGCGGCCACCTCTACGGCTTCCACCGCCTCACCGGCACCGCCGACCTGAACCTCTCCGAGGCGGAGGAGCTGTTCCGCAAGGGCGGGCACACCGAGATCGCCGACCGGCTCGCGAGCGAGATCATCGGCCGCAACGTGATCGAGGGGCGGTGGACCTTCCAGATCGTCGAGGACTACGACGACCACTACTACTCCGAGTTCAAGTCCTTCGAGAAGGAGGCCCGCGACACGCTCGTCGAGGGCAAGCGGCACCTCTTCGAAGCGGAGATGAAGGAGGACCGCCGCACCAAGGGCAAGGAGCACCACGAGGCGCTGCCACCCGAGGCCTGAGCTCCGCCGTAGGCTCTACCCATCGGGCTCTTCTCCTGCGTCCGCCGGTACCGCCACGGCGGTCGTCGAAAGGAACGTCCGATCGGAAGTCGTCCTGCGCCCGCGCAGCCCACGGAGTACACCGCAAAACGGCTGGGACGGGCACGCTTCGCGGTCGGCGCGCTGTTCCTGACCAACGGGGCGATGTTCGCGAACATCCTCCCCCACTACCCGGCCATCAAGGACGGGCTGGACCTGAGCAACGCCGCGTTCGGCGTCTCGGTCGCCGCGTTCCCCCTCGGCGCGATCACGGCCGGGCTGGCGTCGGGGTTCCTCGTCCACCGCTTCCGGTCCTCCCGCGTCGCGACGGTGGGCACGTGGCTCATCGGCCTGTCGATCCTCCTGGCGGGCATCGCGCCGTCGTGGGCCGTCCTGACGGCCACCCTGTTCCTCGCAGGAGCCATGGACGCCATCACGGACGTGGCGCAGAACTCCCACGGCCTGCGCGTCCAGAAGCTGTACAAGCGGTCCATCCTCAACTCGTTTCACGCCGTGTGGAGCATCGGCGCGGTGCTGGGCGGCCTGATGGGCGCGACGGCGGCGGGCCTCGCCATCCCGCGCGGACTGCACCTGTCGGTGTCGTTCGTCCTCTTCAGCGCCCTCACCCTCGTGTGCTACCGCTTCCTCCTGCCCGGCCCCGAGCCGACCGAGGCCCCCGACTCCCCGGCGACGGAACACCCGGCCGACGCCGCGCCGCGCAGGACGGCACGGCCGAGGCTGTTCGGCACTGTCGGCATCCTCGCGGCCCTCGTGGTGATCGGCATCGCCGGAGCGCTCGTCGAGGACGCCGGAAGCACCTGGGCGGCCGTGTACCTCACCGGCTCCCTCGACGCGACGCCCACGATCGCGGGCCTCGGCTTCGTCGCCCTCGTCGGCTTCCAGTTCGTGGGGCGCCTGTTCGGGGACCGCCTCGTGGACCGGTTCGGGCAGCGAGCCGTGGCACAGGCCGGCGGCGCCCTGGCGGCGATCGGCATGGGCGTGGCCCTGCTGTTCCCGTCGATCCCCCTGACCATCCTCGGCTTCGGGCTGGCGGGGCTCGGCGTGGCCACGCTCGTACCCGCGGCCATGCACTCCGCGGACGAACTGCCCGGGCTCCGTGCCGGCACGGGCCTCACCGTGATCAGCTGGCTGCTGCGCCTCGGGTTCCTGCTCTCCCCGCCGATCGTCGGTGCCGTCGCCGACGCCTCCTCGCTGCGGGTCGGGCTCATCGTGGTGCCGCTCGCCGGCATCCTGACCCTGCTCGCCTCGCCCGTGCTCCCGAAGCGGGTCCCCGTCCGGCACCTCGGCTGAGCGCCGCTTTCCCCAATGTCCGCGGCATCTGCTAGACAGGAGAGGTCACGCAGCGACCCCGGCAGAGCGGATCGTCGTGGCCGCATCTATGGGGGACGTGAAAGCATGCGATTCGGGGACATGCTGCGCCAGGCGCGCAGTGCCAAGGGACTCACCCAGGCCGAACTGGGCGCCGGGGTGTACTCCGACCATTTCATCTCGCTGCTGGAGCGGGGACTGCGCCAGCCGACACCGGACATGGTGCAGCACTTCGCCACGCAGCTGGGCATGGCCGTGCAGACCCTGAACTGGTGGGTCGAGCCGCCGAGCCCCGAGGACCAGCCCGCCCTCACCACCGCGATGTTCGCCGCCAACTACGCCCGCGACATGCACGACGACGCCCTGGCGGCATCGGAGGCCGAGTACGCGGCCAACATCGCCCTCGAGCAGCGGAACGGGCCCGCTTGGTGGGACATGTCGATGCTCCAGGCGCAGTCGCTGATCACCCTGCGGCGGCTCGACGAGGCCGAGGCGGTCCTGCTGCAGATGGAGAAGCCCTCGCTGATGGTCGTGTCCGCCGAGCTGCGGTCCATCGTCCAGGGGCGTCTCTCCACCATCGCGCGCTCCTCGGGACGCCTCCTCGATGCCCTCGAGCTCGCGCGCCGCTCCGTCGAGTCCGCCGCCGAGCTCCCGGAGCTGTCACCGGCCCGTCTCCAGGCCACGTTCATCCTCATCGCGGCACTGTCCGTCAAGGGGGACCTCGACGAGGCCTGGGAGGTGGCGACGGGTCTCGACGTCGTCGAGGGCGCCCCGTTCGTGCCGTCCCTCCTGATCGCGCGCGGAGCGTGGGCCATCGGCAATGTGGCCTTCCGCCGCGGCGAGGTGGAGGTGGGGCAGGAGCAGCACGCCCTTGCCGCGAAACTGCTGCTGCCGCAGTCGGATCTCGTCACGTGGGCCGAGTTCCACCGCGCGAGTGCCAGCCTCAAGCTGCAGGCCGGCATCGTGGACGAGTCCGTCCGTGAATACCTCGGCAAGGCCGACCTGGGGCTGCGGCTCGTCGGCAGCCCGAGCCACCGCTCCGAGCTCGCGCTCGTGCAGGCCCGCTTCGCGCTGCTGACCGAGGACCTGGGGGAAGCGAAGGTCCTGCTCGACGCCGTCGACGGGCAGCGTGCCCTGCTCGACTTCGAATCGATCACCGAGCTCGAGGACTGCCTCGGCCAGTACCACGCCGCGGCCGGCGTCCCCAAGCTGGCCGCCCGCCACCTCGCCGAAGCCGCACGCCTCCACCTGGACGCCGGCGCGGAGGAGAAGGCCCGTGAGCTGACGGAGCAGCTGCGGGCCCTGACGGGCCGAGGGGCGCCCTAGGTTCCCTTCGCCCCGGACGACGGCAATTTCGCGCCGCCGCCGTGGACACGTCCGAGGGCCGGTCCTACGCTTGAACCGCGCGCGGGCCCCGGGGGACTTCGAGGCCGGCGCGGGTGGTACGGCGGCGCTGCCGCCCCTCGGTGCTGGGCCGGTCTGAGCGTCTCAACGATCCCTCGCACCCAAGGACAGCAACCATGAAGGGTTCACGCACGTCCATCGCGGCTGCGGCTCTCGCCGTCGCCCTCACCTCCTCCGCCGTCGCAACCGCGCTACCCTCCGTCGCCGGCTCGGGATACGGCGACCGGGAGGTCACCGCCGGAGACTCGGTCGATCTCGCGACCGGCCTCGTGTCCCCGCTCCGGGTGGCCGTCGGCCGCGACGACACCGCCTACGTCTCGCAGAACTTCGCCGGCCTGCTCACCAGCGTGGACCGTGACGGCAAGACCGCCACGCTGGTCGAACGCCCCGGCATCGAGATCGGTGGGGTCTCCACCCGGTACGGCGACGTCTACTACACCGAGAGCGCGGGCGGACCCGGCAGCACCGACCCGTTCGTCGCCAACGTCAGCGTCCTCGAGGACGGCGAGACCCGCGTGATCGCCGACTTCGCGGCGCTCGAGACCGAGAACAACTACGACGGTGACAACGAGTACGGGTTCCAGGACCTGCCCGAGGCCTGCGCGGCCGAACTCCCCGCCGATCTCCGCGAGTTCCTGCTGCCCCACGGCGGCGAGGTCTACTCGCACCCGTTCGCGACGGCGGTGTCAGACCGGGGCCGCTACGTGTACGTGGCCGACGCAGGGGCCAACGTCATCTGGACGGTGGACACCCGGCGCGGCGACATCGAAGCGACGGTCCTCGACCCCGTGCCCACCCTGGCCACGGAAGAGCTCCTCGCCTCCCTCACGGCCCAGGGCATCACCCTGCCCGAGTGCGTCCTCGGCTACACGTTCAACTCCGAGCCCGTGCCCACGGACATCGAGTTCGGTCCGGACGGGCTGCTGTACCTGACGTCGCTGCCCGGTATCCCGGAGGATCCGACGCTCGGCTCGGTGCGCAGCTTCGACCCGGACTCGGGTGATGTCGACGTCGTCGTCTCCGGCCTCACGTCGCCCACCGGGCTGGCGTTCGACCGGCATGGCAACCTCTTCGTCGCCGAACTGTTCGCCAACAGGATCTCGATCATCCCGGCGGGGACCGACGAGGCGGAACTCTTCGCCGAAGCCACTCAGCCGGCGGACGTCGAGGTCGACGACGAGTACCTGTACTCGACCAGGAACGCGCTGTCGGAGGAGGCAGGCGGAACGCTCGTCCGGACGGGCCTGGACTACACCTCGGACCACGGCGGGCACTAGCACCCGACGACGCGTCCCGCGCGGGGCGCGTCGTCGCCGGTCAGGAGGCTCCGGCCGACCCGTCGGGAGGGCCCGGGGCTTGCTTCTGCCAGGGCCACCGGCCGCTGATCTCGAGTTCGAGGGACCAGCTCAGGAAGGTCCGGATCAGGACGATCACGGCCAGCACCCCGACGGACTCGAAGGTCGGCGTCACGGCCACGGTGCGGATGATGTCGGCCGCGACGAGGAGTTCCAGCCCGAGGAGGATCGACCTGCCGAGCCGCTGGCGGTACCGGTCGTAGATGCCGACGTCCCGTCGGTGCCGCAGGATCGCGGCGCCCGCGATGAGGGTGGCGACGACGGCACCGATGACGATCGCCGCCACGCCGGCGGCATCGACGGCCTTGCCTGCGCCCTCCATGACCTCCTGGAACGTCACGTCGATCTCCTCTCGGGCAGGTACAGGCCTGGCTCCCTCACGGCCGGAAGCGGCGGATGCTGTAGACGATGAACGCTGCGGCCAGCACCGCGGAGAGGATGAGACTCGATCCGACGCTCCAGCCGCCGGTGAGCCACCAGCGCTCGTCGAGCGGCCACCAGGCGGGGCTCGGCGGGTTCACGCCCCAGAGCACGCCGAGCAGGAGCAGCACGAGCGCACCCGCGAAGCTGAGCACGATGGCGCGCTTGGTCCTCACGCCCTGTGCAGCGGCGGCGAAGGCCTTCTCCTTGACGGGCTTCAGCCAGCGCCTCGCCCACTCGTACTGCTGGGCCAGGACGGCGAGGCCGGCCACGAGCGCCAGCAGGCCCGGGCCGGGGAGCACGAGGGCGGCCAGTCCGACGAGCACGAGCAGCCAGCCGACCACCAGCCCGAGAATCCGGCTGGCGCCGTGCGGGCGGCTGCGTCCGGCGGATCGGGCACCGCGGGAGCGCCCGGGCCTGCCGGCTCGCTCCATCAACAATTCCTCAGTGGGCTTGGCATTCCTCTATCGTTGAACCGATCGACGGTATTGGCAACGCCCGAAGCACAGAGGCGGGTCGCTTGCCACCAGGACCACAGGCTTCCCGCGCGCAGCGCGGCCTCTTCCAAGGAGATTCATCATGATCGGTTTCATCATCGCGGGACTCGTCATCGGCGCCCTCGCGCGGCTCATCAAGCCCGGCAGGCAGAACCTCGGGCTCGTCGCCACCCTCCTGCTCGGGCTCGTCGGCTCCGTCATCGGCGGCTCGATCGCGAGCCTCCTCGGGACGGGGAACATCTTCGAGCTGAACGTCTTCGGCTTCATCGTGTCCGTCATCGTGGCCGTGCTGCTGATCGGCGTCGCCGAGACGGTCGCCGGCCGTCGCCGCGTCACGCGCTAGCTCATCCGGATCCATGGGAAGGGACGGCTCCGGCCGTCCCTTCTCCGCGTGTCGGCGGCACGCCTCGCACGTCCCACTCGTTCTCCGAAGTACACGTGCCCAACGTCCAGCTTGCAGGTGTAGCCTTGGCGCCAGATGGGGCACAGATCCGTTCGGAAGGCTCAATCATGAACAAGAACTGGCGCTGGCTCCCGGCCGGCATCGTACCGGTCGTCATCGTCACTGCTGCCGTGAGCGGCTCCGCCGTCGCCGAAGCCCAACCGCAACTGCCCGCGAAGACCGCGCAGGAGCTGCTCGAGTTCGTGGCGACCAGCACCGACGACGCCTACTCGGGCACCGTCGAGCAGTCGTCGGACCTCGGCCTCCCCGACATCGGCATGGCCACTCCCCCGGGCCGCACCTCCAGCTCCGACCCCACCTCCACGGCCCTCGAGCTCCTGACCGCCGACCACACCGCACAGGTGTACGTCGACGGGACGGAGAAGGCACGCGTCCAGGTGCTCGACCAGCTGGCGCAGCGCGACGTCGTCATCAACGGGAACGACGCCTGGTACTACGACTCCGAGTCCAACGAGGCCACGCACGCCGCCCTTCCCGACAAGGACGCCGTGAAGGCGGACCTCGAGGCGAAGCTGCAGGAGAAGGCCGCCGAGCACCCCGAGCTCCTGGACCTCCCCCGGACGCCCGCCGAGGTCGCCGAGGTGTTCCTCGCACGGATCGACCCCAGCACCGAGGTGACGGTCGAGGGGACGAGCCGCGTCGCAGGCCGCAGTGCCTACGAACTCGTCCTCACACCCGAGGACGACGCCACCCTGATCGGTACCATCTCCGTCAGCGTCGACTCCGAGACCGGTGTCCCCCTGAACGTCACGGTCCTCGCGAAGGGCCAGGAGGAGGCCGCGTTCTCCGCCGGCTTCAGCGCGGTGGACTTCAGCACCCCCGACGCCGACGTCTTCGCGTTCACCCCGCCGGCAGGCGCCACCGTCACGGAGGCCCCGACCGCCGACGAGCTGAAGGCGGAGGTCGAGGCCGGGAAGGACCTCGCCCAGGCTCCCGCCGAGGCACCCCAGCAGCCCACGGTGATCGGTGAGGGCTGGAGCACCATCGTCGAACTGCCCGCCGGCACCGCAGCGAAGCTGGGGCTCGGGTCCGCTGCCGGGGACGCCGCCGGCATGGGCGACATCATGGAGATCAAGCCGGGCATGGATCCCGAGGAGGTCGCAGGCGCCCAGGCCCTCCTGGAGCAGGCCCTCACCGACGTCGAAGGCGGGAAGGCACTCCAGACCTCGCTCGTCTCGGTGCTGGTCACCGACGACGGCCGGATCCTCGCAGGCGCCGTCGGCGTCGACCAGCTCGTCGCTGCCTCCCGGCAGTGATCGCAGGAGTACCCGCGGAGTCCGCACAGGCCGTGCGGACTCCGTCCGCGAGCGCCGGCGGATTCGCGATCGAGACGCGCGGTCTGACCAAGGCCTTCGGCAGGCAGCGGGCCGTCGACGGCGTCGACCTCGCCGTCCCCCGCGGCACCGTGTTCGGGTTCCTCGGACCCAATGGATCGGGCAAGACCACCACCATCCGCATGCTCCTCGGCCTCGCCGCGGCGACCAGTGGGGAGATCCGGCTGCTCGGCGGCGCCATGCCGAAGGACGCCCGCGCCGTCCTGCCGCGCGTGGGTGCGCTCGTCGAGGGGCCGGCCATCTATCCGTTCCTCTCGGGGCGCGCGAACCTGCAGCGGTTCGACGCCGCCGACCGCCACACGTCCCCCGCCACTCGGAACGCCCGCGTGGACGCCGCCCTCGACCGCGTGGGCCTCGGCCATGCCGCGAAGAAGCGGGCCCACGCCTATTCGCTCGGCATGAAGCAGCGCCTGGGCATCGCCAATGCGCTGCTCGCGCCGCGCGACCTGCTGATCCTCGACGAACCCACCAACGGGCTCGACCCGCAGGGCACGCGCGAGGTCCGCAACCTCATCAGATCCCTGTCCGACGACGGCACCACCATCTTCGTCTCCAGCCACCTCCTCGCCGAGGTGGAGCAGATGTGCACGATGATCGCGGTCATGAGCGCGGGCCGGCTGGTTGCGCAGGGCACCCTCGACGAACTCCGGTCCGCGGGCACGGCGCGGGTCCGCATCACCACGCCCGACCACGCCGACGCCCACCACGTCCTCACCGGGCTGGGGCTCGTCCCCGAGCTCCACGGGCGCGACGACGTCGTCACCGCCGAGCTCTCGGTGCCCGGGCTCCAGCCCGAGACCGTGAACGCGGCCCTCGTCCGCGCCGACGTGCGCGTGCGGGGCTTCGAGGCGAGCGGCGCGTCCCTCGAGGACCGGTTCGTCGCCCTCACGGGAGAGGGGTTCGACGTTGCCGGCTGACGTCTCGCTCGGACTGACCCTGGTGGTCTCCGAGATCACCGTCCTGTTCCGCAGGCTCCGCACCTGGGCGATGATCGGCGCACTCGCGCTGATCCCGATCCTCATCGCCGTCGTCGTGCGTGTCTCCTCCGACGGGTCGGGCAGCGGCCGCGGTCCGGCGTTCCTCGACAGCATCACGCAGAACGGGCTGTTCGTCTCGCTGACGGCGCTCACCGTCGCCATCCCGCTGTTCCTGCCGCTCACCATCGGGGTCGTCGCGGGCGACACGATCGCGGGCGAGGCCAACCTCGGGACGCTGCGCTACCTGCTCGTGGCGCCGGCGGGTCGCATACGGCTGCTGCTCGTGAAGTACGCGGGGGCGGCGCTGTTCTGCTTCGTGGCGACCCTGACCGTCGTGATCACCGGCGCGATCATCGGGGCGCTGCTGTTCCCCGTGGGGCCCGTGACGCTGCTGTCCGGGGACACCGTGGGCATTCCCGGCTACTTCGGGCGGCTGCTGCTGCTCGCGTTGTACGTGACGGTGTCGCTGCTGGGCCTCAGCGCCATCGGGCTGTTCATCTCGACGCTGACGACCATCCCGGTCGGCGCCATGGCCGCGACGGCCGCGCTGGCCGCGGTGTCGCAGATCCTGGGCGCCCTGCCCCAGCTCGAATGGCTGCACCCATGGCTGTTCACCCACTACTGGCTCGGCTTCGCGGACCTCCTGCGGCAGCCGATCGTCTGGAACTCCTTCGCGGACAACGCGCTGCTGCAGCTCGGCTACATCGCCGTGTTCGGCGCGCTGGCCTACGGGCGGTTCAGCACCAAGGACATCCTGAGCTGATCCCGAATAGCCCTGCCTACTTAACTTAGGCTACCCTTGCTCGTTGAGAGCCTCGCGTTCGACGGACATCCCCCACTGCCTGAGAAGAGACCTGATGCATCCGCGCCCCCTGACGGCCACCCTCGTCGGACTGACAGCCCTGACCTCGATCCTCACGGGCTGCAGTGCCATCGGTGGCGACTCGGCCGACCTCCAGATCTACTCGGCCCGGCACTACGACCTCGAGGGTGCCTTCGGACAGTTCACCGACGAGACGGGCATCACCGTCGAATTCATCACCGGTGACGATGCCGAGCTCCTCGAGCGCCTCAAGGCCGAGGGCGACGACACCCCGGCCGACGTCTTCCTGACCGTCGACGCCGGCAACCTCTGGAACGGTGCACGCCAGGGCGAACTCGCCGCCACCGATTCCCCGGTGCTCGACGAGGCCGTCCCCGAGGACCTGCGCGACGACGAGGGCCGCTGGTACGGACTCGCCCTGCGCGCGCGCACGGTCACGTACAACCCCGACGCCGTGGACCCCGCCGACTTCGATGCGACCGAGACCTACGCGGGCCTCGCGGACCCCACGTGGAAGGGCCGGCTGTGCATGCGGGACGCCACCTCCGCCTACACCCAGTCCCTCGTCGCCGGCCTGATCGACCTCCACGGCCGGGAGCGGGCCCTCGAGATCGTCCAGGGCTGGGTCGCCAACGACGTCGAGATCCTGAGCAACGACGTCCTCCTCCTCGAGGCCATCGACGCCGGGACGTGCGACGTCGGCATCAACAACCACTACTACCTCGCCCGCACCCTCGAGGAGAACCCCGACCTGAACGTGGACCTGTACTGGGCGAGCCAGGCGGGCGCCGGGACGCACGTGAACATCTCCGGCGCCGGCGTGGTCGAGGGCTCCGACAACGCGGAGGATGCGCAGCAGCTCCTCGAGTGGCTAGCCACCGACGGGCAGAACGCCTTCGTCGACGCCAACCACGAGTTCCCCGTCAACCCGGCCGTCGAGCCCGAGCCGGTCATCGCCGGGTTCGGCGAGTTCACGCGGATGCCGCTCAACGCCGAGGCCTACGGGACGCTCAACGCCGACGCCGTCGACCTGCTCGCCGAGGCCGGATACAAGTGACCGACACGGCGGCGCTCGCCGAGCCGCGGCCGCCCCGCCGTCGCTACCGGACGTACGGCGTCGGCCGGCCCGCCTGGTCGACGCTGGTCGTGACCGTCGCCGTCGTCGTCGCCACCCCCGTTCTGGCCGTCGTTCTCGACGGCCTCGGCAGTCTCGGCGGCACCGCCCCGCCGCGGGACCTCGTCCCGATGATCCTCACCACCCTCGCCCTGATGCTGGGCGTCGGCGCGGGGGCGCTGCTGGTGGGCGGAGGCCTGGCGTGGCTCGTGACCGCCTACCGGTTCCCGCTGCGTGACTTGCTGGTGTGGCTGCTCGTCCTGCCCCTGGCCGTGCCGGCCTACGTCCTCGGGTTCATCTTCCTGTCCGTCTTCGACGTCGCCGGCCCCGTGCAGTCCCTCCTGCGGGCCGTGTTCGGGACGGACGTCTGGGTGCCCGAGGTCCGCTCGCTGCCGGCCGCGATCCTCGTGATGACGCTGTCCCTCTACCCCTACGTCTACCTGATGGCGCGCTCGGCGCTGATCGAACAGTCCTCCGGGACCTACGACGCCGCCCGCACCCTGGGGGCCAATCGCGGGCAGGCCCTGCGACGCGTGGTGCTGCCGCTCGCCCGGCCGTCCCTGGCCGCGGGACTGGCCCTGGTGATGATGGAGACGCTGACGGACTTCGCCACCGTGCAGTACTTCAACGTGCAGACCGTCTCGGTGGGCGTCTACCTCGTCTGGAAGGGCACGTTCGACTTCCACGCCGCGACGCAGCTCGCCGTCCTGGTCCTGCTGTTCGCGGTGGCCGTCCTGGCCGCCGAACGGGCGCTGCGCGGCCGGGCACGCTACCACCAGCAGGGCGGACGCCGGCAGGGCTTCCAGCCGGAACGCCTGCGGGGCGCACCCGCCTGGGCCGCGACGGCCGCCTGCGTGGCGGCCCTGTCCGCCGGGTTCCTCATCCCCGTGGGGCAACTGCTGGTCTGGGCTTTCGGTCAGGCCGCCTCCGATGCTTTCTTCCTCGCGGACCCGCGCTTCGCCGACTATCTGGCCAACAGCCTCCTGGTCGCGGCGATCACCGCCCTCGCGTGCGTCGCCGTCTCCCTGGGTGTCGGCCACGCGATCCGCATGGGTGGGGGCCGCCTCGTCTCCTTCGCGGCGCAGCTGACCACGTTCGGGTACGCGGTGCCCGGCGCCGTCATCGGGATCGGGGTCCTGCTGTCCTTCGCCGCCCTGGACACCGCTCTGGAGCGCGCCGGGATCCCCGGGGGCACCGGGCTGATCGTCACCGGGTCGGTGGCCGGCATCCTCTACGCCTACGTGATCCGGTTCCTCGCCCCGGCCTACCAGTCCGTCAGCGCGAGCCTCGAGAAGATCGCCCCGACCGTCACGTCGTCCGCGCTGAGCCTCGGGGCGGGTCCGCGCCGGATCCTCGGGCGGGTGCACCTGCCCCTCGCCCGCCCCGGCGTCGCCGTCGCCCTGATGCTGGTGGTGATCGACGCCATCAAGGAACTGCCCATCGTGCTGCTCCTGCGGCCGTTCGGTTTCACCACGGCCTCCGTGTGGGTGTACGAGCTCGCACGGGAGAACTTCTGGGAGAAGGCCTCCCTCCCGGCCCTCGTCATCGTGGCGGCGGCCATCATCCCCGTCTTCGTCCTCGTCCGCCAGACCCGACGGCGCGAAGTACACGGGACCGCTTCCGGAAGGGAAGGACAGTGACGGCACAGATGCAGAGCGCTCCGCCGGCCGCTACGGGCCCGGCGGGTGCCCCGCCGGCGCTCACCCTCGAAGGGGTGGCCAAGCGCTACGGGTCCGCCCGCGGCGTGGAGGCACTCGATCTCGCCATCCCCGCGGGTGAACTCGTGACCCTGATCGGCCCCTCGGGGTGCGGCAAGTCGACGACGCTGCGGCTCGTGGCAGGCCTGGAGAGGCCCGACGCCGGGCGGATCACCGTGGCCGGCGACGTCGTCGCGGACGGGACCCGGTTCGTGAACCCGGAGAACCGCCGTGTGGGGCTCGTGTTCCAGGACCATGCGCTCTTCCCGCACCTGACCGTGGCCCGCAACGTGCAGTTCGGCCTCGACCGGCTGCCGCGGGGCGAGCGGCGGAAGCGTGTCGGCGACCTCCTGGACCTCGTCCAGCTGGCCCACCTCGCGGACCGGTACCCGCACGAGCTCTCCGGCGGCGAGCAGCAGCGCGTGGCCCTCGCCCGTGCGCTGGCGCCGCGCCCCGCCGTCGTCCTCCTCGACGAACCGTTCTCCGGCCTCGACGAGTCGCTGCGCGCGCAGGTGCGCCGGGACACCGTGGCGGCGCTGCGGGAGACCGGCACCACGGGCGTGCTCGTCACCCATGACCAGACGGAGGCATTGTCAGTGGGGACCCGCGTGGTCGTCATGCACGACGGCGTGATCGAGCAGACCGATATCCCCGAGAAGGTCTTCGAGCAGCCCGCCACGCGCTTCGTCGCCTCGTTCATGGGCGACGCGGACTTCCTGCCCGCCCACGTGCACCGCGCCCTGCTGACCTGCGAGATCGGCGTGGTCTCCACGGTGCCGGGGTGGGCGGACAGCGACGTGGACGTCGACGTCGTCCTCCGGCCCCACGAGGTGGCCCTGCGCCCGGCCGCGGACGCCACCGCCCACGTCTCGGCCGTGGAGTACCACGGCGCGTTCGTGCTGCACCATGTCACGCTCGCGTCGGGGCGGACCCTGCGGTCCTGGCAGCCCCACGACGTGCGCCACCCCGTCGGCACGGCGGTCGTCGTGACGGTGGCCCCCGGCACCTCCCCCACGCTCCTCGTCGGTGACCGGGCGGTCACCACGCCGCCCCGCAACGCCCCCCGACCCCCGGCGGCCCTATGAGCCTCGACCCGGACCTCTCCGAGGCCACGTTCACCGACCTCGCCCGCCACGGCGACCGGCCCGCGCTCCTCACCGCCGACGGCGTGCTCTCGTACCGCGAGCTCGCGGCCTGTGTCGACGACGTCGCGGCACGCCTCGGCACGGAGCGGCGGCTCGTCCTCCTCGCGGCACGCAATGACGTGGAGACCCTCGTGGCCTATCTCGCGGCGATCACGGCCGGCCACCCGCTGCTCGTGGTGCCGGCGGACAAGCCCGCGGCGCTCGAGTCCCTCGTCGCCGGCTACGAGCCGGACGTGGTGCTCCGGACCGGGAACGGCTCGCTCGACGTCGACGAGCGGTGGCCCGGCACCCGGCACGAGCTCCATCCCGATCTCGCACTGCTGCTCAGCACCTCGGGGTCCACGGGCTCGCCGAAACTGGTGCGGCTGTCCCGGGCGAATCTCGAGGAGAACGCGAGGTCCATCGCCGAGTACCTGGGCATCGGCCCCGACGACCGGGCCGCCACCACCCTGCCGTTCTCCTACTGCTACGGCCTATCCGTGGTCAACAGCCACCTGGCCCGCGGGGCCGGTCTCGTGCTCACGGACCTGTCCGTCGTCGACCCCTGCTTCTGGGACGTCTTCCGCGAGCGCGGCGCCACCTCCTTCGCCGCCGTGCCGTACAGCTTCGACCTGCTCGACCGGGTGGGCTTCGCGGACATGGACCTGCCGAGCCTGCGCTACGTCACCCAGGCGGGCGGGCGGCTGGCGCCGGAGAAGGTCCGGTCCTGGGCCGAGACGGGCCAGCGGCGGGGCTGGGACCTGTACGTCATGTACGGGGCGACGGAGGCCACCGCGCGGATGGCCTACCTGCCCCCGGACCTGGCGGCGGAGCACCCGGAGACCATCGGGGTGCCGGTCCCCGGCGGCTCCTTCCGCATCGATCCCGTGGACGGCCTGCCCGACGGGGAGCTGGTCTACACCGGCCCGAACGTGATGCTGGGTTACGCCGAGCATCCCGGCGACCTCGCGCGCGGGCGCGAACTGCACGAACTCCGGACCGGGGACCTCGCCCGCCGGCACCCGAATGGCCTCTACGAGGTGGTGGGCCGTCGCAGCCGGTTCGTGAAGATCGCCGGTCTGCGGGTGGACCTCGGGCAGGTCGAGCGGATCCTCGGCGACCTGGGCGCCGTCACCGCCGTTGCCGGCTCCGACGACGGCCTGGTGATCGCGGTCGAGGGCGGACACGACACGGATCTCCTGGCGAGAATCCTCGCCACCGACCTGGGGCTGCCCCGGGCCGCGGTCGGGCTGCACCCGGTGGAGCGCCTGCCCCGGCTGACCACGGGCAAGATCGACTACCCCGCGGTCCGGCGCCTGGCGGCAGCGGAGGCCGGAGCTACCGCCGACGAACGACCGCACCAGGAGGGTCCCGACGATGTGCCGCGGATCTTCGCGGAGTGCCTCGACCGCGCCGACGTGCGGGCCTCCGACACCTTCGTCACGCTCGACGGCGACTCGCTCTCCTACGTCGCCCTCTCCGTCCGGCTGGAGGCGGCCCTCGGTCCGCTGCCCACCGACTGGCATCTCCTGACCGTGGGCGAACTGTCCGGCCGTGGTAGGCCACGCCGCCGACGGCTCGTCTCCTTCCTGGAACCGTCGATCGTGCTGCGGGCCGTCGCGATCATCTGCATCGTGGCCGCCCACGTCGAGCTGTTCACGTTCCACACCGCCCATCTGCTGTTCGTCGTCGCCGGCTTCAACTTCGCACGGTTCCAGCTGACCGGGGACCGGCCCGCGCGGCTGAGGCGCCATGCCAGGAGCCTCGCGAGGATCGTGGTCCCGTCGGTCGCGTTCATCGCGGTGGCGTACGTCCTCACCGACGACTACAGCGTCGCCAACATCTTCCTGCTCAACGGCATGGTGGGGCCGCAGGAGGTCACCAGCGAGTGGCACTTCTGGTTCGTCGAGATGCTCGTCTACGTGCTCGTCGCCGTCACGGCCCTGCTCGCCGTGCCCTGGGTGGACCGGCTCGAGCGCCGCGCGCCGTTCGCGTTCGCCCTGGGTCTCCTGGCGGTCACGCTGCTCAGCCGGTACGACATCGTCGATCCCGGCCTGCCCAAGCCCCTCCCCGTGTTCTGGCTCTTCGCGCTGGGCTGGGCCGTGGCGCGGGCCGGGGACACCCGCCGTCGCCTGCTGGTGTCCGCCCTCGCGGTGCTGACCGTGCCGGGCTTCTTCGACCACCCGCTCCGCGAGGCGACCATCGTGGTCGGCCTGCTGCTCATCACGTGGGTGCCGGCACTGCCCGTGCCGTCGATCCTGCGGCGCGTGACGGGCTGGCTCGCCGCCGCGTCCCTGTACATCTACCTCACGCACTGGCTCGTCTATCCCGTGCTGCTCCCCCTCCACCCGGTCCTCGCCGTCGTCGGATCCCTACCGGTCGGCGTGGGCTACTGGGCGCTGTGCCGGTGGGCGCCCATCGCGTTCGCGCGATGGCGGCGGCGCAGGGCCCTGGTCCTCACGCCTTAGACTCCCCCGGCAGTCAGCGCGACCGCGCTGGCTGCGCCGCGGGCCACAGCATGTCCAGCGAGTGCAGCGCGTGCTGCCGTGCGATAGCGACGACGGCGGCGGCACAGATTTCCGCGTCGCTTCCTGCGTCGTGGTGGCGGAAGGTGCCCAGGCCGAGTGCTTTCGCGATGTGCGGGAGCTTGTTCACCTCGAGGCCGAGGAGGCGCCGGGCGAGAGCGACCGAACAGTGGAACGGGTTCTCGGGCACCGCGAGCCCCGACTCCGCGCATGCCCCGCGCAGCACCGAGCGGTCGAAGGGCGCGTTGTGGGCGACGAACGGGTCGTCCCCCGTGAAATCCATGATGCGCCGGAGGCTCTCCGGCCATCCCGGGGCCGTGCGGACGTCGGCGGGGCGGATGCCGTGGACGGCGACGTTGATCGGGGAGAACTCACTGACGGAACGCGGGGGCCGGATCAGCCAGGACGCGGATTCGACGACGACGCCGTTCATCACCCTCGCCAGGCCCACGGCACACACCGAGCCGCGCTTGCTGTTCGCGGTCTCGAAGTCGATCGCCGTGAAGTTGAGACCGTGCACTGTTCTCCCTGTAGCCGTGCCCGCTCGTTCTGCGGCCTCGACCAGCGTAGCCGCCCGGCTCGGGGCGGTCCGGCAGCCCTTCCGCTGCGAGGTGCGGAAATGCTGACGGAATCCTGCCGCCAACCGGCGTAGCAGACCGGCTCATTGCTGAGGACCGGGCGATAGATTCGTCGTACCCGGTGAGGCTCAGCTCGGCCGGGCCGCTCAGGGGGATCCGCATGCACTACGGACACAGGCCGTGAACGCCGTCGCGCCGCTCGACGACGCCGCGCACATCGAACCGGCGACACTGGGGCTGCTCAGGAACCGCATCCCGGGGCAGTCCGTGATGGAGCAGCTGCTCGACGTCCACGGCACGAGGTCCCCACGCGGGCTGATAGCGCGGACGTTCGGGGTCCACCCGCTCGGCCCCGAGGGCCGTCCCTGGTACTGGGGTGCTCTCGGCGAGCGTGCCGTCGGCCGCACCCTCGCGTCGCTGGGACCGGAGTGGACCGTCCTGCATGCCGTCCCCGTGGGCGAGAAGTCCTCAGACATCGACCACGTGGTGATCGGCCCGACCGGCGTCTTCACGATCAACGCGAAACGGCACGCCGGCCAGAACGTCTGGACGGCGAAAGGCACCTTCATGGTGGCCGGTACACGGTATCCGTACGTCCGCAACTCGGAGCACGAATCCGTGCGGGCCGGGAAGCTGCTCTCCGCGGCCGTGCGCCACGAGGTCGTCGCGACGGCGGGGATCGTCGTCGTCGGTGCGCGTCAGGTGACGGTGAAGGAGAAGCACCGGACGGTCTCCGTGCTCACCCAGACCCAGCTGCTGCGGTGGATCACCCGGCGCCCGACCGTCCTCTCGCCCGAGCAGGTCTCCCTCCTCTCCGCCGCGGCCGCGCAGCCGTCGACGTGGCGGCGAGCGCCCTCGGCACTGAACAACCCCGCCGACGTCGGTGGGTCCTTCGAGGCGCTGCACCGGCTGGTGGAACAGGCACGACGACGGCGGATCGGCTGGCTTCTCGCCGCGCCCGCGGTTGTCCTCGCGTCGGTGGCCGGCGCCCTGCCGCCGTTCTGACCCTTCCGTCCCCTTCCGTCCCTTCCCCGACCGAGAGCCCTTTCTTGCTGCACTTCCCCTCGACGAACAGCGCCGCCCACCGGGCGGCTCCGACCGACGTGACGCGCCTGCACCAGCTGCTGGGCGACCATGTCTGGGCCTTCAGCAACTGTCGCGTCGACGCGCCTGGGCTTCCCGTCGCCGAGGTCGACTGGCTCTTCTACAACACGCTGAGGGGACCTTCATCCTCAGCGAGTGGAAGCGGTACCCGGCTGCGGTCCTGCAGGTGATGGATGAGGGAAAGCCGTGGCTCCTCGCGAACGGGTCAAGAGTCCCGAACCCCGTGGAGCAGGTCGGCAGGCAGCTCCAGGCTGTCCGCCAAGTGCTGCGGCAGCACATCTGCAAGGAGCACTTCCAGTCCGTCGACCAGCACTCGATCAATCTGTATCCGAGCGTCTATTCGCCAGAGGTCAGTGACGCCACCCGGCGCGAGCGGTTGCGCTACGGCACGGTCTACGGGTCACTCAATGAGGTTGCGCTGATGGTGGAGCGCAGGGCCGTCACTGCTCCCCTGGTCGTCTCGACAGGCAGCGCTCAGCTTGAGCTGGCGGAAGCGTTGGCTGCCCTCTTCCGCTGCTCCATCGGCTCGGCGGTGCGCCGGGAGCTCGACCCACCTGCACCCGCACGGCCCGATCCTGCGATCCTCATGGCAGCGATTCATCGCGAACTGGCAGCCCTCCATATCGAACTTGCCGCGCTTGTCGACCTGGCACCTTCACAAGCGCCAACGCCTGTGGCTGAGCCGGCGGCTTTCACCGTCGGTGCCGCAAAAGCGCCGTCCGCAGCGCCAGACGTGGCAACCAAGCTCAGGGCGGTACTTCCACCTACTACGCCTGCAATTACTCAGAAAATACCACCGCCCCTTGCCCCACCGGGTAATAAGACCTCGTCAGCGAACGGGCATCTTCAGCGACACGTCGTCAAGCACGTCCCGCCCTCGTCCGCTGCCCCAGAGCATGTGCGTGCAGCCTTCCTCGCTGCACTACAGGACAGGCAGTTACGAAAAAGGGGGTTACACGTCGGACAGTTTTGCTCACTGGTCGGCCAGCGTTTAGAAAGGGACAGGAACCTGGGAGCCTGGCCCTGGGCACCCTTGGGAAGTGGTGTCTGGCGCAGGCGGCCGCAGCAGGAATATCAGCTGTGAAGGATGTCGCTGATCCAGCCATCGTAAGGGTAAAGGGATAATAGTGAAATGATTGGGTGACGATAAAAATCGTCCATCGATCACGAGTTCGCGCACTATCGCTTTGCTACCGCTTCGGGCGGCGCTGGTTCATGACCAAGACGGAGCACTCGGGGCAACGGTTGCTCCACGATTGAAGAACAAGGAACAAGATGAAGAAGATTCTCGCCGCCCTGACTTTCTCTGCCACCCTGGCACTCACCGCTTGCGGCAGCAGCAACGATGCAGTCAGCTCTGCAGAGCCGAGCAGCGAGGTGAGCAGCACTCCAATTTCGGCACCGTCTGCGGCTCCGGTAAAGACAACACCATCACCGAAGAAGACTGAAGATGAGAACTTAAGCTCCCGTGGGCACTTGATCATGCCATCAGGAGCTTTCGGCACCATCAGCGATGCTTACCCAGGCGATCTTCAAGCAAAATTCTCTGTCAATTCCATCGCGCCCATTGAGTGCACAGGGGAAAATGCAGCCTACTACCCTCCTGAGAACGGCACTATGATCGCGCTCGACCTCGTCGTGGAGACATCGCCCGAATTGGCGCAGAGCACGAATCCGAACTTCCGACTCAGCGGTTACGATTTCAAGTACATTGCTGAGAATGGAACCACATTCAACGGCAACTTGAGTACAGCCGCGACCTATGGGTGCATTGATGACTCCCTTATATTCCCGTCCGCAGGCATGGGCCCGAATGAGAAAGTAACTGCCAAGCTCCTTCTTGACGTTCCCGCGCCGACTGGGACTCTTGTAATGCTGGGTAACAACGGGAGGGGCTTCGAGTACACGTTTTAAAATTGCTTGAGCAAGACTGTAGGGTCGGCTGCCGTAGGGTGCCGACCCTACACATGCAAGATTCGATTGAAGCTGCGATTCAGGTTAAGCCATGTTCCGCATTGTGGCGGGGTCGAACGCTCCACTCAACCGGGACCGGCTGGCCCTCCTCGCCGATTCGATCTATCCGACTGCGCAAAGTGGCGGCAACAAGCTAGTTCCTGGTACATCCGGCGTTATCTTCCAGCTTTCGGAGCAGCGTTAGCTGCCGGCCTAACGAGTAGCTGAAGTCCTGCTGGCCTAGTCAGTAAAAGCACGCTAAGCATCCGGTCCTCTGCTCCCTACTACAGCTCCGGCGCCCGCTTCGCCCAACCGGTCGCCTGCTCGAACGCATAGGCCACCTGCAGCAGCTCCAGGTCGCTGCCGTGCGGCATCGCCAACTGCAGTCCGACCGGTAGCCCACCTTCGCTGAAGCCTGCCGGCACCGAGACGGCTGGCAGGCCCGTCGCCGAGATCAGGGTGGCCGAACGCATCCAGTCGACATAGGTCTCGAACTCGACACCGTTGACCGAGGTCGGATACCGCTCGGTCGCATCGAACGGCAGCACCTGAGCCGTCGGACTCGCGAACACGTCGTACGTCCCGAAATAGCGGCGCACGCTGGTATCGAGCCGCGTGCGGGCGATGGCGGCGTCGACCATGTCCTGCGCACCCAGCTGCAGCCCCTGCTCCACGTTCCAACGGATCTCCTGCTTGATTGCCTCGCCGTGCTTCACGACCAAATCGCCGAGTCCGAGCACGAAGTCGAAGGCCCGCGTCGTCCGGAACACCCGATCGGCCTCACGGAGATCGGGCGCCGCCTCCTCGACGGTGGCGCCGAGATCGGCGAACACCTGCAGCTGCCCCTCGAGGACCCGCAGCACCTCCCGGTCCACGGGGACGCCGAGTCCGAAGTCCGGCGACCAGCCGATCCGCACGCCCGTCAGGTCGCGCTCCAGCGGCGCAGAGAACGAACCCGAGACGGGGTAGGCGTACGGCAGGGCGGGGTCAGGGCCGGCGATCGCCGCCATGCCCAGGGCGATGTCCTCGACGTTGCGCGCCATGAGCCCGGCGCGGTTCAACCACGCCCAGGCGTTGCGGGTTGGCACGGAGGGGACGACGCCGATCGACGGACGGTATCCGGCGATGTTGCAGAACGACGCCGGGTTGCGGAGCGAGCCGCCCATGTCGCTGCCGTCGCCCAGTGGCTGGATCCGCGCCGCGATGGCGGCCGCCACTCCCCCGCTGCTGCCGCCGGCGCTCCGGCTCGTGTCGTACGGATTGAGCGTCGTCCCGAACACCTCGTTGAAGGTGTGCGCCCCGGCGGCGAACTCGGGCACGTTCGTCTTGCCGGTCGTCACCACGCCCGCGTCCTTCAACCGGGTGATGATCAGATCGTCGAAGGTCGGCACGAAGTCTTTGAAGACGGTCGACCCCTGCGTCGTCCGCAGGCCCTTCGTGTTGTGCGTGTCCTTGTGCGTCATGGGCAGCCCGTGCAGCGGCGGGAGATCCGCGCCCGACGCCGTCAGTTCGTCGGCGGCGGCCGCGAGCGCGGCGGCCCGCTCACGGTCCTCCGTGACGACGGCGTTGAGCGAGCCGTTGACGGCGTCGATCCGGTCGAAGTGCGCGTCGAGTGCTTCACGGGCGGACACCTGGCGACGGCGGATGGCACCGGTCAGCTCGACGGCGGATAGCTGGAAAAGGGGCGGGTCGTCAGTGCTGCTGCGCATTTCTTGACCCTAGCGACCCCTACCGGCATGTGCAGGGCCGACTACTCACAACCGAAGCCGTCTCCGTTGCGGTCGAGGCCGTAGATGTCGGAGCCCACGATGCGTACGGGCCCCTGCACATAGGAAGGACCGTTGCCGCTCCCGCTGGCGCAGTCGACGTCGCTGTCGATCGGCACGCAGTCGCCGTCGTAGTTCGGATCACATCCGCCGGCGGCGGGTACGGCGGCCTGCACCGGGGTGGGAGGCGCGACGACAACCGGTGCTTTCGTGCCCACGGCGATGACTTCCTCCACCGGAACTGCGCGCATCTCCTCGCCGGCAGCCACGCGCCCGGTCTCGATGCCGTCCGTCAGGGTTACCAGGAAGCGGGTTGCCTTGACGCCCGCGACTCCGGCGATCGCGAGCGCCTCGACACCGCGATCGAGGTTCGGATCGTCCTGACGCCGCGAGGTGAAGGCAACAGGCTCCTCCACCCACTCCTCGCTGACGGTCACGACCGGCTCCGGGGTCGACGTCGGCGTTGGGGTCGGCGTCGGCGTAGCCGTCGGCTTGGGAGCCGAGGTCGCGCTCGGCGCAGAACTCGCGGTAGCGGAGCTGGATGGCGTAGCGATGGTCTCCGCCACCTCGATGAGCGATGCGTTCGACCCTCCGCCGCAGCCGGTCAGTGCCAGCAGACCTACTCCCAGGAGCACCGAGCAGAGCCTGGTTTTGGACAGGACGGATGTAGCCATGGTTATCCCCATATTCGTGGTGGTGATTGCGTCACGCTAAGTATGGGTACTGGTCGTTCTTGTTTCGCTCAGTTTCCGTCGAGGATTAATCGGGTTTATGCCCCGGTCCCTCCCTTCGACAGAAGGGCGGTCATCGCCGCCCTGACGCCGGTGGTCAGCGTCGGCTCGATCACCGGCGCGAAGTACGGCGAGTGGTTGCCCGCGATCGGGCCGTCGCCGTCGAGCACCTCCTGCGGGTGCCCGCCGAAGAACCAGTAGACGCTCGGCACGCCGATGGCCTCGGCCAGGAGGCCGAAGTCCTCGCTGCCCATCACGGGCGGTGACTCGACGACGGCGTCCTCCCCCAGCACCTCGCCGAGCACGGCCATGAGGTCCTCCGTGGACGAGGGGTCGTTGTAGCACTGCGGGAAGCTCGACATCTCCTCGATGACGGGCTCCGGCGCTCCGGACGCGGCGGCCTCGGCGCTGATGATGCGGCGCAGGGAGGCGAGCACGCGCTCCCGCACGTCGACGTCGAACGTCCTCACGTTAAGGGTGAACTCCGCGGTCGCCGGGATGATGTTCTCCTTCAGGCCGCCGTGGAAGGTGCCGATCGTGACGACGGCAGACTTCATCGGATGCACCTCGCGGGACACGATCGTCTGGATGCGGACGACCATGTGGGCCCCGAGGACGATCGGGTCGATCGACTGCTCGGGCTGCGACCCGTGCGCCTGCTTGCCGTGCACCGTGACCTTCCATGAGTCGGCCATCGCCATGGCGGTGCCCTTGGTGATGTTTACCGTTCCGGCGAGGCCAGGCCACACGTGCTGACCGTATACGATCTCCGGCTTGGGCGCCTTGTCCCACAGCCCGTCCTCCACCATCGCTTCGGCGCCCTCTCCGGTTTCCTCGCCGGGCTGGAAGACGAACACCACGGTGCCGGACCACGCGTCGCGGTTCTCCGTCAGCAACTGCGCGGCGGTGAGCGCCACGGTCACGTGGGTGTCATGTCCGCAACCGTGCATCACCGGCACCTCTGTGCCGTCGGCGAGCGCGCCCGTCGTCGTGCTCGCATAGTCCAGCCCGGTGTCCTCCTGGATGGGAAGGCCATCCGTGTCGGCGCGATAGGCGACCACTGGTCCGTCGCCGTTGCGCAGGATGCCGACGACGCCGGTTCCGCCGCACATGAACGTGTCGAGCCCGAGGTGGCCCAGCTTCTCGAGGATGAAGGCAGCCGTGTGCGTCTCCTGCATGGACAGCTCGGGGTGCGCGTGGAGGTGCCGGTACAGCTCGTGCATGGCGGTGGTGGAGGTGTCGGAGAGCTCGAAGACGGCGGTGTCGATGGTCATGGTGTCCTTCCGGGAACGGCGGGCGTTGTCCCGAGTACATCAGGTGCGGAGGACGGAACGCGAGACAAACCCTTCGCGGGGTGTTCACCCGCGGGCTCCGTGGAGGCCACCGGCCCGTGGCTCCCCCTCGGCAGCGTGGAGGTGACAGCACCACCGCCCGACGAGGAGCCCCATGAAAGCAATCGTCCGCGCCATCACCCTTCTCCTGTCCGCAGTCCTCGTCACCGGTGCCGCGAAGCCCGCCGTCGAGGACTTCCCCGCCACGATCGACGGCGGCGCCTGGCCCGCCGGGCACGTTCAGGGCATCGCCGTCGACACCGAGAACGAGGTGGTCTACTACTCCTTCACCTCGATGCTCGTGAAGACCGACCTCGACGGGACCGTACTCGGCACCGTCACCGGCTTCACCGGGCACCTCGGGGACCTCGACTTCAACGAGAAGGACGGCCGCGTCTACGGGTCGCTGGAGTACAAGGAGGCCGAGTCCTTCTACATCGCCATCTTCGACGTGGACCGGATCACCGGGGTGGACATGGACGCCGAGACGGACGGCATCGTCACCGCCGTTTACCTCGACGAGGTGGTGCAGGACTTCACAGCGGACATGGACGGCGACGGCGTCTTCGACGGCAATATCGCCGACACCCCGGATCACCGGTACGGCAGCAGCGGGATCGACGGCGTCACCTTCGGCCCCGCGTTCGGGCGCAAGAACGGCAAGCAGCTCCTCACCGTCGCCTACGGCATCTACTCGAACACGGAGCGCACGGACAACGACCACCAGGTGCTCCTGCAGTACGACGTCACGCGCTGGAGGAAGTACGAGCGGCCCCTGACGCAGACCGCCCCGCACGCGAGCGGGCCGGCGACCACCGACGGCAAGTACTTCGTCCGCACGGGCAACACCACGTACGGCGTGCAGAATCTGGACTACGACGCCTTCACCCACACCTGGTTCCTCGGCGTCTACAAGGGCGTGAAGACGCAGTTCCCCAACTACTCGCTCTTCGCCATCGACGGCTCCTCACGCCCCACGCGCGGCATCATCGAGGGCCAGCGCAGGCGCGAGGAAGGCCTGCTGCTCCCCCTGCTCCAGCAGGGGCTGCGCCACGAGCCGACGGGCATCCGCGGCTGGAACTTCACCGCCGACGTCGGCCTGGAGTCGCTCGGCAACGGCTACTTCTACATCGCCACGCAGGGCCGCGTCGTCGAGGACGGCGTCACCAAGCAGACCGCGGTGCTCGACCTGTTCCGCTGGACCGGGGCGGCGTCCTCGCCCTTCGAGCTCGTGGGCCGGTAGGTCGACAGGAACGACAGCGGGGCAGTCACCTGGGTGACTGCCCCGCCGTTTCTTCTCGTGCGATCGGTCAGCTTTCGCAGCCCACCCCGTCGCCGTCACCGTCGAACTTGGCTTCGAAGCCGGGCGTACCCGCGTAGATAGGTGCTGCTCCGGCGGCGCGTACCGCAGAGCAGTTCGCGTAGCTGGCACCTGGGGCGGGAGCGACGGGCGCCGGTACCGGTGCGGGCGCAACCGGTGCGGGTGCTACGGGAGCGGGCGCAACCGGAGCAGGAACGACGACGGGCGGCGCGACCGGCTCCGGTACGACGGGCGCCGGGGCAGGAGCAACAGGCTCGACGACGGGCGCGGGCGTCTCGACCGGCTGGACCGGCGCGACGACCGGCGGCGCTACCTGGTTGGTCGGCGCGAGGGTGCCGGTGCAGTCGGACAGGATTCGGACCATCGCGTCATGTTCGGCCTGCGTGACCCACAGGGTGTACGTCGCCTTGACGGAGACCTGACGCGCCACGTACTCGCAGCGGTAACCGTTGTTGGGCGGCAGCCAGGTGGCGGCGTCGCCGTCGCTCTTCTGCTGGTTGGTGGGGCCGTCGGTGGACTGGAGGTTCAGCGGATCGTTGGCGAAGGCGAGGCGCTGGTCGGAGGTCAACTGCTGGGCGCCCTTCTGCCACGCGTCGGACAGGGCGACGACGTGGTCGATCTGCACGTCGCTGCTCGTGTCCTGACCCCGAAGGAAGGGGATCTCGGTCCCGGTGTACGGATCGTCCAGCAAACCTGACTGCACCTTGCAGGGCACGGAGTTGGTATGGACGATATCCGTTAGGTCGCGGTTCAGCATGTCGTTGCGGGTGTCGCACCCGTTGCGGTCGACGTCGGCCCACGCCTGCCCGAACTGCTCGCGGTCGTATCCGGTCTTCGGTGCGCGGCCCTTGATCGAAAGCGTCTCCAGCAGGGCCAGGGCGGTTGTGTTCGCGGCCGGCTGGGTGGAGGGAGCCTTGGGCGTGCCGGTCACGTCCGGAACAGCTTCGGAGTCGAGCGGCGCAATGTCCGACGGCGTCGCGCTTGCGGTTGGAGACGGCTCCGGTTTCGCCGACGCCGTCGCGCTTGCTGTCGGTTGGGCTTGTTCGGTTGCTTCGGCGACGGCCGTCGGGGGCGTGTTCGACGCCGGCGCAGTGGCGCATCCGGCTAGGAACAGGGCAACCCCGGCGGCGATCACCGGGGAGATTCGCACCCTTGGCTTTTTAGACGACGTCTTTTGGGCCGGCGGACGCAATGGTAAATCGATGGAAAGCCCCTAGGGTAAATTCAATGTCTAAGGGAAGCGTACTCGGGCCAATTGCCAGACGCCGACCTATCGGTATCCACTGGTGGATTTCAGCTCCGCCCAACGGCAACCGCACCCCTACTCATACCTGCAGAAGAAGAACGATGAATCATGCTCGTGTCCGTCGCCTCGCACCGGCGACCCTCCTGACCGTGGCGGTTCTTGCCTCGACCCTGACTGCCTGCACCGGTTCCACCCCGTCCGGTGAGACGACCGCGGACTACACAGCGGGCACCGTGGTGCGGGTGGTAGATGGTGACACCCTCGTCATCAACTTCGACGACGCAGACCAGACCGTTCGCCTCCTCAACGTGGACACCCCTGAGACAAAGGACCCTAACAAGCCTGTCGAGTGCCTCGGCCCGCAGGCCACCGAGAAACTCGAATCGCTGACCCCTCCTGGAACAAAGGTTGGTCTGGGCTTCGATATCGAGCGAACGGACAAGTACGACCGTGTCCTGGCCGCGGTGTTCATCGAGGATCAAACTCTGGTAAATGCGGAGCTTGCCCGGGTGGGTCTTGGTGTCCCAATGCTGATAGAGCCGAACAAAAAGTACTACGACGAAGTGCAAGCGGCATACAACGAGGCGACCGCACAGGGCGTCGGCTTGCTGGACGTCGCTGAGGGGTGCACCCTTCCGGCCGAGGTGACCGATGCCGTGGATAGTCTTGCTGCGGCGACTGATGCTCCGGTTGGCGAGACGGCAACAGCTGTCGCCGCGACGGCTGCCGGTGTCCTCGCAGCCCTGACGGTAGCGAAGGCTGTCCGGGAGACACTTGAGGCAGGCAAAGATACGATTCGCGTACTAGCTGTCGGAGCTGACCGTACTGCGACGTTGGCCCGCGATCTCGACGCGCAAATCGAGAAGGGTGAGCGCTCGATGGCTGCCGCCAATGCCAAAGCCACGGCTCTCAAGGAAACAGAGAAGGCAGCGCAGGCCGCAGCCGCGGAAGCAAAGGCTGCAATGGCGGCGAAAGCCGCGCGGATCGAGGCCGAACGCGTCCAGGCAGAAGCTGCGGAAGCCGCGCGGATCGAGGCCGAACGCGTCCAGGCAGAGGCCGCGGAAGCCGCTCGCCTCGAAGCCGAACGTGTTCAGGCGGAAGCCAACGCTCGTGCTGAAGCCGACCGGTTGGCGGCCGAAGCGGCAGCCGCCGCAGAGCAGGAGCGGATCCGAAACCTTCCGCCGGTGCCTCAGCCCTACATCCCGCCCGCCGCGCCAAATGTCCCTCCCGCTCCCCCTGCAGCTGCGGATCCCTATCCCGGCTACACCGGTCCTCGTTGCTACGCGCCCGGCGGGAAGACCTACCGCCCCTGCTGAGCGGAACGTCAGTCGAGCAAGATTTACGCTTAACGGAGCTATCCAGCCGCATTCATGGACGACAGACGAGCGGGCTGGCCACATAGCGGACGGGTCTGCTCTTCTGTTCAAACGATTCGAGATGTGTGAGACCCATCTCGACGCACATATCGACATGTGGGTGTTAGCTACCCGTCCTTCACTCGGCCATGCCGTAAGTTCGTCCTATGGAGCTAAATAAGGTCGCCCGTGAGCAGCAGATTGCCGTATTCGGCGAGAGCGGAAGCGGCAAGACCGTGCTTTTGTCCTCCTTCTATGGGCTAGCGGTTGAGGACCTACTCTCCGGCACGGAACAGTTCAACGTTCTCGCTGCCGACAACGCGCAAGGTCGGCGTTTGCATCAGAACTACCTCGGCATGAAGAACTCGGCGGAGCTGCCGATGGCGAATCGGTTCTCTGCGACGTCGTATGCATTTGCAATTAAACGAAAGCCTGGAACCGCCCCGAAAGTTAACAAGAAGGTTCCCGAAGAACTGCGCTTGGTATGGCACGACTACCCTGGTGAGTGGTTTGAACAGGAGCCAGGCGAAGCGGAAGAAGCAGAGCGCCGAATCGACACGTTCCGCGCTCTGCTAGGTTCCGATGTCGCGCTCGTGTTGGTGGATGGTCAGCGCCTTATCGACAATGTTGGGGAGGAGGAGCGCTACCTCAAAGCGCTACTCAGCAACCTCAGCACTCAACTTCTCAAGCTTCGCGACGGCCTCCTGCAGGATGGCAAACCGCTCGTGACTTTCCCGCGGATCTGGCTGATCGCTCTTTCGAAGGCCGACCTGCTGCCTGAAATGGACGTGGTCGATTTCAGGAACCTACTCGTAGAAAAAGCCGGAAGAGAGCTGAACAAGCTGCAAGAGGTTATCGCAACCTTCGTCGAGGCCCCGGAGGCGTTGTCAGTGGGAGACGACTTTGTGCTGCTCTCCTCGGCGCAGTTCGAGCCAGGGAAAATTGAGGTAACAAAGCGAGTGGGGCTTGATCTGATCTTGCCGATTGCAGCAATCCTTCCCTTCTCTCGCTATGTGGGGTGGGCCCTCGCGATGCGAAGAGGTGGGGAAGCGGCAGAGCACTTGCTCCGGGTAGCCACACCGCTGGCCAGCTTGCTTGGCCACGTAAAGTCGCCGAGCTTCCTAGCCCGAGCGGCTGGCTCGATTGGTCCCGTTGCTCGCTTAGTGGGCCCCAGCCTCATGCAGACAGTGCTCGACCTCGCAGGGGGCAAAGTACAGGACATGCATGCTGAGGCGCGGAGGAAGCACGACTTCCTCACCGAAACATTGACGGGATTCCAACTTGAGCTCGACCGCGGTGATGCCGAAAAGATCCTACTGCGGAGCCGTGAGTGACGGCTGCTTGTAGTCCCCATGAACACGAGATGCTCTTCCTATGGGCAACGCGCGGTAAAAACTGGGGCTTTAGATTCTTGCGCACAGGGAATCAGCAGAGCCCGCTTAGAGTTTACGAGTCCGCGTTTTCCGGGACTGAAGACGCTGCGGAAGCTTTCCAAATGAACCCCGACACAGTCGCGTTTCGCTTCCCTGATCCCGAGGAACGTCGTGACGCAGCTGGCAGAGTGATTCCGCATGAATTCGTACTGTTCCTGCCGCTGCCGAGCAGGGTCACTTCAGTGCAACAAGGGTTTGACTTGGTCTGGCCCCTCGTAAGGGAAGAATTCGCTCGTGACTGGGAGCAACCCCGTCCGAATATCGGCAATCCTTAAAGCAAGCACGAGCTACGTTGGCCGGCGTAGTCGCACTCACGCGCTACAATGAGGCTGAGATTACCTGTCCGGCACAAATGCTGGACAGGAGAACTAAAGATCGGCCTCCGGGCCTTCCAAGGGCTGAAACGGAGCCGACGATCGCGAAGCTTCTCAAAAACTTCTTTTTCATGGTGTCTGGCCTAATCGTAGCCGTCGTCGGACTTGGAGTAATGAACTTAAACGGGTTTAACTTGTTTCAGGTCAATCAGATGGATCGTAGCCAGCCTGCTCTGCTGACATCAGTCAAGGACATAAGCCAGTACCACGCGTCAGTGGGCACCTTTCAGCAGGTACTCCAAGTCGAGGACGACGTCCCTTGGGTTCCCGACCTCCTGGCCGGCCGGCAGACGACGTTCATCGCGGTGGGCACCGTCAACGCCTATGTTGATCTGGCGGAGCTCGCCGAGGACGACCTAGTCCTGTCTCCGGACGGCAAATCGGTGAAAGTGCGTCTGCCAGAGCCGCAGCTCGACAAGCCCAACCTTGATCCGGAGCTGACCTACGTAATCGACCAAGACCGCGGAGCCCTGGATCGAATAGCTGACGCCGTCGATTTGCCCGAGCAGTCGCAGTACTACCAGGACGCCGAAGCAAAGATAGCGGCCGCTGCGGAAGAATCGCAGCTTCGGAACCAGGCCGCTGAGAATACCGAGGCGATGCTGACAGGCATGTTCGGCTCGCTCGGAATCGAAGCAACTTTTCTGGATTGAACAAGCAGCTAGGCGGGTTTCTGCAGACGATCCCGACGGCTGTGATGACAGCGGGCCGGTCACCGAAAGGTGACCGGCCCGCCGTTCTGTTGTGCGGTGGAACTAGAACACGCGGATCGGGATCTCCGCCGGGTCCATAAGCAGCGACTCGATCTCGTCATCGAGCCGGACCAGCGTGATGGACGCGCCGGCCATGTCCAGGGACGTGCAGTACTCCCCCACATAGCTGCGGCCCACACTGATGCCCTGCTCGGCCAGGCGCTTGTGCGCCTGCCCGTACAGCAGGTACAGCTCGCTGATCGGGGTACCGCCAAGGCCGTTGATCATGAGCGCCACGCGGTCGCCCTCCTTGAACGGCAGGTCCTTCACGATCGGGGCGAGCATCTCCTCGACGATCTCGTTGGCCGGCATCATCTTCCCCCGACGGCGGCCGGGCTCGCCGTGGATGCCCACGCCGATCTCGATCTCGTCCTCGCCGAGTTCGAACAGCGGGCTGCCCTTGGCCGGCGGCGTACACGCGGTCAGCGCCACACCCATGGTCCGGGTCACCGAGTTCACCTTCTCGCCGATACGGATGACCTCGTTCAGGTCCGCACCCCGCTCGGACGCGGCAGCCACGGCCTTGATGACAAAGAAGTTACCCGCCACCCCGCGGCGCCCGATCGTGTAGGTGGAGTCCTCCACGGAGACGTCGTCGTTGATGAACAGCGTCTTCACCTCGATACCGTCCGCCGAGGACATCTCCTCGGCCATCTCGAACACCATCTTGTCGCCCGTGTAGTTGTTCACCAGCAACAGCACGCCCTTGGGCGACGCCATGAGCTTGGTCGTCTCGTACACGTAGTCGAACGGCGGTGCCGCGAACACGTCA
Organism: Arthrobacter sorbitolis; assembly: GCF_054510995.1. NCBI lineage: Bacteria > Bacillati > Actinomycetota > Actinomycetes > Micrococcales > Micrococcaceae > Arthrobacter > Arthrobacter sorbitolis. The sequence continues at coordinate 87,566 of NZ_JBTNDM010000005.1, read as the reverse complement.
CCCGGACAGGCGGCGTCGAGCATGCCCTTGCCCACGATCATCACGTGGGCCGGTTCGTGCCCGGAACCGGACCCCTGCACGATGGACACCTTGCTCTCGTCCGGGCCGTCGGCGCGCATGATCAGGTTGTACTCGGGCACGTACTTCAGGGTGTCCGGGTTGGCGAGCGCCAGGCCCTCGAGCATCTCCGGGACGAACTGCTGCGGATCGTTGACGAACTTCTTCATGGGGGCTCCACTTCGTTGTGAGTCGGGACGGGGGAGGAAAGATCAGGGCCAATCGGCCACGATGCGTTCGATGATGATGGCCACGGCCACCGCGCCGGCGTCGGGCGACCCGATGCTGCGGGTGCCGCTATAGCTGGCGCGACCGCGTCGAGCCTCCATGGTCGACGTCGCATCGGCACACTCGCGGACCTTCGCGGCGAACGCCGCTCGGCATTCCTCCGGCGAGGCACCCGCAGCGAGCTGGCGTTCGAGCTCGTCGGTGGCGGGGATGAGGGCGTCGAGCAGCGTCTTGTCGCCGAGATCGGCGTTGCCGCGCTTCTTGATGCCGTCGGTGGCACCGCGGAGCATGGCGACGACAGCGGCCCCGTCGATGGTCTCCGTGGTCTTCGCGGCGGCGGACGCCCGCAGGAACGCGGTCCCCCAGAGTGGCCCGGAGGTGCCCCCGATCCTGCTGGAGATGGCGAGCGCGATCTGCTGCAGGAACGTGGCGACGTCGTCGCGCTTGAACGAGTCCCAGTCCGCGAGCACCTTCTCGAAGCCGCGAGCCAGAGAGTAGCCGAGGTCGCCGTCGCCCACCACGGCATCGAGGTCGCCGAATTCTTTCTCCTTCTCGACAGCGGTCTGCGCCAGGGAGTGGACGACGTATTCGACGTCGGCGAGTTTGGTGGTGCTCATGGTGTCTCCGTTCCGGTCGACGATGCGTGGGAAGTCGACGGCGCTGCGTCGGCGTCGAGCAGGGCCTGCAGGGTGGCGAGGGTGACGACGCCGCGGACCCCGACGCCGTGCGGGTCCTCGAGGACCTCGGCCCGCTCGCCGTTCGGGTCGCCGAGGGAGCTGACGACCAGCGCCGCACCCGTGAAGTTCTCGTCGCGCGTGAAGCCGCTGACCGTCACCACGGTGGCCAGGCCGGCCCCGACGGCGGCACGCAGCCCGTTGCCGCTGTCCTCGACGACGATCGCGTCGTCGGCCGGCACCCCCAACTCCGAAAGGGCCAGCAGGTAGATGTCCGGCGCGGGTTTCTTGGCGGGCACGACGTCGCCGGCGAATACGGCGAAGCGCGAGGCGAGATCCTCCCCGACGGCGTGCGTGAGGACGGCGCGGACCGCAGGCTCCGCGGAGGTGGAGGCGACGGCGAGCGTCCATCCAGCGTCGTGCGCTTCCTGCACGATGCGGGCGATGCCCGGCCGCGCGGGCATGACGCCGCTCTCCACGAGCCCCTTGTAGATCTCGGTCTTCCGCTTGTGCCAGGCGAGGATCGCGGCATCCGTGGAGGAGTCGTCGTTCAGGCTGAGCTCGGCCACCAGTGCGGGGGTGAGGATGCTGCGCATGCGCTCCTTGCCGCCGCCGATCTTCACCTTCTCGGCGTACTCGTCGACGCTCCACTGCACGGGTACCCCGAACTCGGAGAAGGTCCGGTTGAACGCGGGCAGGTGGCCGTACTGCTCGGTGTCGGCGAGCACGCCGTCGCAGTCGAAGATGAGGGCCGGCATGGTCAGCGGCCGCCCTTGCCGGCGCTGCCGAACTGCTTGCAGAGGTCCGTCACGAGGGCGACGACGTCGGTACGGGTGTGCTTGAACAGCGACGGCGGATCCCACTTGTTCTTCTCCTCGGCCTGCTTGAGGAAGGCCAGGCTGGACTGCATGTAGGTCTCCTTGAGGGCCGTGGAGATGTTGACCTTCGCGCAGCCGCGGGCGATGAGGTCGGCGAACTGCTCGGGGCTCAGGCCGCTACCGCCGTGCAGGGCGATCGGGATGCTGCGGGCCTCGACGAGCTGGGTGACGCGGTCGGCGTCGAGCACGGGAGCGGCCTTGTAGCTGCCGTGCGCGTTGCCGATCGAGGGGGCGAAGACGTCGACCCCGGTGGCGTCGATGAAGGCGAGCGCCACCTCGAGGGTCTGCTGCCGGGACACCTCGTCGGATCCGTGGTCGTCCTCGACGCCGGTGATCGCCTCGATCTCGCCCTCCACCTGCGCGTTGTGGCGACGGGCCTCGGCGACGACCTCGATGGTCTGGCGCTGGTTCTCCTCGACCGGCAGCTCGGACGCATCGAAGAGGACGGAGTTCCAGCCGACGCGCAGGCAGTCGGTGATGACCTCGCGGTCAGGGCAGTGGTCCAGGTGCAGCGTGACGGGCACCTCGATGCCGCGCGTCATGGATCGCCACATGTCGAAGAGCACGCGGGAGCCGATGCTGCGTACGGTCTTCACCGAGGTCTGCAGGATCACCGGGGAGTTGGCCTCCACGGCGCCAGCGAGCACGCCCTCCATGGTGAGGTCGTTGAAGATGTTGATGGCGGGCACCCCGTAGCGTGCCTCGAATGCGGGATCGAGAATGTCCTTCAGTGGTACGACGGCCATGGTGATTCCTCCTGGTCAGGCTGTTCCCCACGCTAGGGCGGCGTCCCGGCGTTGGGTATGGGGGTTCTCCCGCCCTCCCCCCTGGGGGAAACCACCACCTCGTCAACGCTGGATGCGCGTGGTTGAGTGGGCCGCGGCCGCTCGGCCTCTCACTTCGACGACGAAGGAAAACCCATGACTCCCGGATCAGTTCTCGAAACCATCACGTCCAAAGAAGCCCGCGTCGTCATCGATGCCGCGGCGGCCAAGGCCGAGGAGATCGGCCAGCCGATGGACATCGCCGTGGTCGACGCCGGCGGGAACCTGAAGGCGCATATGCGGATGGACGGCGCGAACATCGGCAGCATCACCATCGCGATCAACAAGGCCTACACGGCCATCGCGTTCCAGTGCGAGACCGGCGACCTGCAGGAACTTACCAGGCCGCACGGCCCCATCTACGGGCTGAACGATGCCCACGGCGGGCGCCTCGTGGTGTTCCCCGGCGGCATCCCGCTGGTCCGTGACGGCAGCATCGTCGGTGCCATCGGTGTCTCCACCGGCACCATCGAACAGGACCAGGAGGTCGCCTCCGCTGGCGCCGCCGCCTACCTGGAGTTCGCGATCGCCTGACTCCGGCGCCGGGTCACGGTCCTACGGCCGGCCCTGACCGGACGCGCCGGACTCGGCGATCCGCTTGATGGCGGCGAGCGTCGTCGGGATGCCGTCGAGCGCCTGCTGGGTCCGGTCGGCGATCTGTGCGGGAGCGTCCTCCCCGAACTTCTCGTCGAAGAAGGCGATGCCGCCCGGCAGGAAATCCCAGGATTCCGTCAGAGTGGTTCCGGTGCCGGCCGGCGCCAGTGTGTAGCCCCAGCGAACCCGGTCGCCGCCGACCACCCAGGCGAACTCGTGGCCGTGCTCGGCAGCTACGACCTGCGATCGGGTATCCCAGGTCCGGTGCGGCAGTTCGTTGCGCCCGGTGAACCAGGAACTCACCTGGCCTGCAGCGGCGTCGTCCTCCCACCAGCACCGGGTGCAGACGGGACTCCACTCGCCGGTGCGGGTGATGTCGGAGACGAGCTCGTAGACGGCCTCGGATGACGCCTGGATGGTGATGGACTCCTGGTGGTGGCGGATCTCTGGCTGGCTCATGGGCCCATTCTCACAGAGCGGTTCTCCTGCGCGGTCGTGCCGCCACTGCGGGGAACGGCTGTAGCGCTCTGCATAGACTGAGACCTCGCGCCGCCTACGAAAGGTCCCTCATGCTGAACATCGAACGAACCGGCACCGGAAGGCCCCTCGTCCTCGTGCACGGGCTCGGCTCGAGCGTCCGCACCTGGGACCCGATCCTCCCCCTGCTGAAGGAACAGCGCGAGGTCATCGCCGTCGATCTCCCCGGGTTCGGCAGCAGCGAGCCGCTCGCGGGCGAGGTGACCATCGCGACCCTCACGGACGCCGTCGAGCAGTTCCTCGAGCAGGAGAACCTGCGCGACGCGGATATCGTCGGAAGCTCGATGGGTGCGCGGATCGTGGTCGAGATGGCGCGGCGCGGTCACGCCGGCAACGTCGTCGCCCTCGATCCCGGAGGATTCTGGAACGACACCCAGGTGCGCATCTTCAATGGCAGCATCACCGCGTCCATTGCGCTGGTACGGCGCCTCCAGCCCGTCCTGCCGTCACTCGTCCAGCAGGCTGCGGGCCGGACGGCGCTGCTCGCCCAGTTCTCCGCGGCACCCTGGAAGCTCGACCCGAACCTCGTCCTGACCGAGCTGCGCGGATTCGCCACCTCGCCCAGTCTCGACGAAGCGCGTAAGTCCCTCGCGCACGGACCGCGCCAGGCCGGCGCGCCCCAGGGGACGATCAAGGGCACGCTGGCGTTAGGCTGGGGCCGGTCGGACAGGGTCACCCCGCTCAGTGAGGCCGCCGTCGCCATGTCCCTCTATCCGGACGCCACCCTGCACGTCTTCGAGGACTGCGGGCACTTCCCGCACTGGGACCAACCGCAGGAAACCGCCCGGTTCATCCTCGACGCCACCGCTGCTGGGTCGTCGTAACGGTCCTCTGAGCCGCACACCTGGCAACCGTGTCGGCGGTGCTGCTGCCTACCTGGAGTTCGCGATCGCCTGACCCTGGCGCTGCAGGCCGACCAGCATGGTGCGGTTGCGGGTCCCGGTCTTCCGGAGCATCGCGCTCACGTGCTTCTCGACGGTCTTGACCGAGATGGCGAGCCGCGTGGCAATCTGCTTGTCCGCCAGACCCTCGGCCAGGAGGTCGCGGACCTCGAGTTCGCGGGCGGTCAGCTGGATCGCCTCGCCGGCGTCCGCCGCACGGGTCTCCGTGAGTCGCGTGAACATCGCCCCGTCCAGCAGGGCGTCGCCGCGGGCGGCGGCGACGACGACGCGTGCCACCTCCACGGGGGTCGAGGACAACGAGAGGAAGCCTCGCACACCCGCTGATGCGGCGGCCGCCAGCAGTTCGTCCGCGAAATGGTCGACGACGGCGACCACCGGCCGCTCGACGGTGTCCGCCTCCATCACCCGAGCTTCCGCAAACCGGGACAGCAGGTGCTCGTCGAGGACGATCATGTCCGGCTGCAGCAGGGACACCGACTCCGTGAGGTCCTCGAGCGTCCCGAACTCGCCGAGGACCTGCACCGACGGCTCGGACGTCTCGAGCAGACGGACGAGCCCGGCCCGGAGCAGGGGCTGGGTGCAGGCGACGAGGACCTTCCACCGTTCGCGGGAGGCGTCGCCGTTCGAGGAGTACGGCACCTGCGCTCGGACGCTCGTCCCCCAGCCCAGCGTCGACTCCACGTGGAGTTCTCCCCGGAGGTAATGGGCCCGAGCGGCCATGCCGTGCAGACCGAGCCTGCTGCCCTTCAGGTCCGTGGTTTCCTGGCCCTCGAACCCACGGCCGTTGTCCTCGACGACGGCCGTGATGCCTGCGGTGTCGTAGAAGATGCCCACCCGGCATGCGGTCGCAGAGGCATGCGCCACCGCGTTGGCCACGGCCTCCTGGATGATCATGAAGAGCTGGTGGGCGACGACGGGCGCCAGTTCGTGAGGATTGCCGGTCACAAGCAGCGTCACGTCCATCGGATCGCTCGCGCTCACCCGGTCGAGTTCCTGGCGGACCGCCTCCTCCAACGAGCGGTCGGCCAGGCTGGAAGGTCCGAGCCCCAGCACGGTGCGGCGGGTCTCGAAGAGCGCCTCGTGGGCGAGCACCCGAGCGGAGTCAATGTGCTGGGTGGAGGGCGAGCCGCCCGGCGTCGCCTTGTCCGCGCGGTCGAGGTGCAGCAGGAGCGAGCCCAGGGACCGGCCGATCGTTTCGTGGACCTCCTGCACGGCACGCTCGCGTTCACCTGCCACGGCAGCCTCGCGTTCCTTCGCTGCAGCGGCTTGGTGGAGCCGGGAGTTCATGATGGCGATGGCTGCGTGGTTGGCGAAGAGCTCCACGAGGGACGCGTCACCCGGGCTGAAGACCCGGCCGGGACCGTCACTGAAGATTGCGAACGTGCCGATGATGGTGCCGGCCCAGGTGATGGGGACGCCGATGACGGCGCTCCCCCACCGAGGGTCCGCCTGGTCGATGTGGCCCATCGGCACGGATGCGTAGCGGTCGAGGATAACGGTGCCGCGGGTCTTGACGATCTGCCCGGTGAGGCCCTCGGTCAGCGGGAAGGTCTGGCCCTCGCGGCAGCCGACGCCTTGGTCAACTTCCTTGCGGTAGTAGCCCTCGGCTTCGTGGACGATCGAGATGGAGCCGCTCTCACACTCGAGGAGGGCGGCGGCGTGCCCGAGGACGCGTTCGAGGAGCGGGACCAGCTCGAACTGCCCGGCGAGGTCGCCTGCCAGTTCGGTGATGCGGTCGAGTTGTGAGGGCGGCGTTTGGTTGTGCTGGTTCTGGGTGATGCTGGGCGTGGGAAGCTGCTGCATGAACGGCACCTGTCTCCTGCGACCGGGCGCGGCGCTGCGCACGGGCCTTCAGGATAGCGGGACGAGCACAAGCTTCAACTGATCGGTCAGCCACCTCTAGCCCCCCCCGGCGTCCGGGTGTCCTGACGTCTGTCGATTTCATTGAGGAATCAGAGTTTTAAGTAGGTGGCCCGCGCGCGGCCAGTCGTCGTCTTCTGAGCCCTTAATACGATCGCAGGCGGCGGTACCGCATGCGCTCTCGCTGGTCCCGACGACTGACCTGGGCCGCCCAAACCTGATCAGCTTTCTTGGCCACGATTTTTGTCGGCTCCTCATGCTCTTAAAACCGGAGCACGGTCCGACCATTTTCACTCAGTACAAGGGCACGCTGACGTTGGGCTGGGGCCGGTCGGACAGGGTTACCCCGCTCAGTGAGGCCGCTGTCGCCATGTCTCTTTGCCCGGACGTCAGACTGCACGTCTTTAACGACTGCGCGCCCTTCCGCATCAGGTGCGAAAGTTTCATATCTCTAGCAGTAAGGAATTTATAAGATATGGACAGTCAGCGGAAAGCATTGGAGCGGACGATCGCGGCGGGGGCCGACTTTCTGACGGACAAACACGAGGCATTGTTGGCGTTATGCCGTGAACTGGCCGGGCAGATGGATGATGCCGCTACAGACGGCGGGCCGTCAACCCGGTTGATCGCCGCATACTTGTCGGCCCTCAAGGACTTAGGGCGGGCTCTGGCAGTACCCGAGAAGGATCGAGTCGGCGGTAAGTTGTCGCAACTGCGTGTCCGCAGTGGTCCGGTACCTGTGGTGGCACGAGGTGGTCGTGCGCTCAGAAAGGTGGCGGAGCGTGAAGGAAGATAACGGCAGAGGGACGGACTGCGGCTCCGAGAGTTGCGGGGCGGTGCTCAAGAAACTCGAAGATCTTCGCGACGAGGTTGGGCAGCTTGCTGGGCTTATTGTCACGGCAAGCATTGGGTCATGACCAGTAACGACACACCTCTGCCTGCACGCTCCTCCTAGGTTGGACCAGAGCGACCGGCTGCGGCGAAGACATAGCGGCGAACAGAGCGCAATCGAGGTCGGCTTTGCGATTGGGGCGTCGGCCAACCACAACGACCGGCAAACGCCATCGTCGAGTCACTATGCTTGGTCGCATGGGTGGAGCAAAGAGGGCAATGGAAGAGCAGGAAGCACGCGGATGGTCGGCAAGCGACGAGCGGATTTGCAGTGGCTGTGTTGAGGACTATGCGCTCAAAGCCGCAGTGGCAGCAGAGGAAGAGGAAGGCCAAGGGAACTGCAGCTTCTGCGAGTCCACCCAATCGGCGTCCTTCGACGCACTGCTTGATCCCTTTGTTGATGGCATCCGCTTTGCTTACGAGGATGCACTAAACGTCCTCTCCTACGTGAGCTCGGAGGGAGGCTATGTCGGCGGTTCGTCGGTAGACACTTGGGATCTCCTACATTGGGAGCTTTCCGACGTATTCGACAACTCTGATATTTCCGATCACCTCTACGAGTGTATCGATGATAAAACCTGGGTACGGCGTGGGGAACCTCGCCGAGAAATCCATGTTGTCCTCATAGATGCTTGGGCGCGCTTTTGCCACGCAATTAAGCATGAAACCCGCTATGTTTTTTGGCTCACGTCGGCCATCGCTGACGACCTCGCCGAAGAAGAGAACTATGGCGAAGTCGGACCAACCCGAGTCCTCTATCACATCGGAAAAATCATCGAGGAGCTAGGATTACTTTCAACCTTTGAAGAAGGAACAGAGCTCTTTCGAGCGCGTACTTATAGCAATCCACCTGCCAGCCCTTGGGGAGCTGGTGATCTCGGCACACCGCCTCGTGACCGTTCCAAACAAGGGAACCGGATGAGCCCAGCAGGTATCCCGATGTTCTACGGTGCTGAGTCCCTAGACGTAACCATGGCAGAGGTTAGTGTGCGCACGGAAGATAGGAAGGCCAGTGCCGGGCGCTTCTTGACCTCGCGCCCATCCCGAGTTGTCGATTTGACAAAGTTGCCGAGGGTCCCGAGCATTTTCGATGCGAAACTTCGCCACAATCGTTCTGAGATCCAATTCCTGCACCGTTTCACGAAAGAGATTTCAACACCGATAGAGCCCGGCAGGGATCAGATCGACTACGTACCCACTCAAGTCATGACTGAATACCTCTTGCGCGTCCAATGGGGTCACAAGGGAGTCGCAGGCATCCGATATCCTTCTGCTGCATCGCCGGCGGAAGCTTGTGTCGTCATGGATGTGAGCAACGAAAACTGTATAGACCTCGGAGATGAACTGACTCCTGATCAATTGCAGTTGGTCCTCGTAAGTCAGCAGTCTTTTGGAGGAACTCTTACCTGGTCGCCCGCCTGACCACGACGAGGACCGCCCGTCCCAACTGTAGGTACGCGCGGCTGGAGATGATGCCCTGCGCGAGTTTGCCATTACTGTTCTAGCAGCGACTTGAGCCCAAGTTATAGGCGCAGCCTGTTGGGGTCACCCTTAATGGCTCTGTCGGATTCAGGGCGGGCTTGGCATTAAGTCTGTGGCCTGAGCCGTTTCTTGGTGCGACCCCCGACATGCTCTCGGACAAACCGAAGCTGCCGAGTAATTGCCCGCAACGTGGTCGTCCTTCACGGTCCTATTGCTCTGAAGTGCCCTGTTGTTGCGCTTGGTGCCCATAACACCGGCTGAGGGGACGGACTTCCGCCTCTCGCTTCCTCAGCCCGCCTAGGGGAACGCGCCCCGGCCTTGTCGGTGCCGAGCCGTATAGTGAATCGCGGCTGGCCCTGCGCCCCAGCTATCACCGCAATCGTGCGTGACACCTCCACGAATGCATCGGAAGGAACCTTTGAATGAATGAAACGCGGAACGTGACTTCAAGCACCTTGGATCTGGGGCAGGGCGTGCCGGCAGCAGCCTCGCAGTCGTTGGTGCCTCTGCAGAGTCCGGAGAGCGTGCCAGCTCGGATGACCGCTGTTGACCTCTTCGCCGGAGCCGGCGGGGCTAGCCTTGGCCTTACACGAGCCGGTTACGATTTGAGGCTCTCAGCAGAGATCGACCCCTTCTACGCCGCGACTCACGAACTGAACCTCCCGGGAGCTGTCCTGGAAGCGGACCTTCGGCACGTCACTGGCGATACCTTACTTGCCGCCTCCCATCTAGAACCGGGGGAACTCGACTTATTGTTCGCGGGTCCTCCGTGCCAGGGGTTCTCCATGATCGGGCCCCGTGTGGTTTGGGATCAGCGCAACAACCTCTACTTGGAAGTACTGCGGGCTGTTGACGCCCTGCGCCCTCGTGCGGTGGTCATTGAGAATGTTCCCGGCCTAACAACCCTTGCTGGAGGCCGTTACCTAGCCGAAATTCTCGATGGACTTCGTTCTCACGGGTATCAAGCTTCATGCGGACTAATGCTCGCTGCCCAGTTCGGGGCTCCTCAGATGAGGTGGCGGCTCATCATCATCGCGTGGCGAGATGATCTCGACATTGAAGCGGGGTACGGCTTCCCTTCGCCGACCCACGGCACGGCGGAAATTGGAGACTTGCTTCCCAACGTATCCATACCTTTGCACCAATATGACGGCTTTTTGACCACACGAGATGCCATCGGCGACTTACCCGGGGTCGAAGCTGGCGGGAGTGTTGATCGTTACCTTGGCAGCCCTGCTTTGCCATATCAGACCACCTCCCGTACCGACGTAACCGGGAAGCGAATAAGTTCGTCAGTGCTTTTCGACCATTATGCGCCAGCTCTTGCCCCCCAGACGCTTGAGAGAATTAGGGCGCTCCGCCCCGGCCAAGACTGGCGAGACCTTCCTGTTGAACTGCTTCCGGCTAGCATGCAACGCGCCCTGCGCAAGGACCACACCCGTCGCTACCGTCGTATGACCTGGGACGGAACACCCAGAGCGATAATTACGCGGTTTCGAGATCCGAAGTCTGGAGAATACACGCATCCCTCACAGGACAGGACAATTACAATTCGAGAGGCGGCCCGAATCCAAGGCTTTCCGGACTGGTTTGCCTTCTCGGGACCCAACACCAGCAAGTACATGCAGGTTGGGAATGCCGTTCCGGTTCCGTTGGCCCAGGCGATTGCTGCCGAAGTTCGTACATGCCTCCTCGGAGTTCCTGCCTCCCCACGGGTGCAAGACCCTTTCAGACGTCAATCATTGTCGTTCCTAGGTCGCCACGGCGAACTAGTCACCGCAGGCGGTTCCAAATGATTCCCGTACGCCCCAAACTTACTGCTGCCGAGCGCGGGGGTCTCCGACCGCACATTTCGGAGTGGTTCGGGCATCGTGTCTTTCCCTCCGTCGCCAGCCACGAGAAGTCGTTGGAAGATCAAAAAAATCAACGCTGCCCGTTCCTCAGCCAGGTCGCTGAGAAAGACACTGGCTGCATAAAGTCAGACAACAGCCGAGGAGTTTGCACGATCAGCGCGGGAAGCAACGGCCCCCGCCAAGATTGGCTTGTATGTCCTCATCGCGCGCTCGACGACGACCTTCTGCACGCAATGGTCCGACGGCTGTTCGGGCTAGGCAGTACCCAACAAGTTCACGTCTTGCCTGTCACCAACCTCAAGGACGACGCCGTCCGCCACCGCTTGATTGCGGACGTTCATGACCGTGATTCACCACCTCAATTCATTACCTTTCAGCAGTACTTCGGCGGCGAGATCAGCCTCGCGAGGTCACTAGCCAGCCCAGAACTGTCTTTCGACGTAACAGTCGTGGAAGTCATGCCGGGAGCGGAAGGCGAAGTGCGCCTTGGTCGGTACGGCGTGATCGAATTGCAGACCACAGACACCCATGGGTCATACCGGCACGCTGTTGACGCGCTGCGCGGTGCACTTGACCTTCATATTGAGGACTTTGCCGAGCAGGTCGCTGCCCACCCGGATTGGCCGGGCCGTAAAGTTGAAGGTCCAAACATCTCGAATGTCTTCAAGCGAACTTTTTACCAAGTCATGTTCAAGTTTCAGATTACAAGGAGGGCATCCTCTGCAGGCTGCATACTTGCTCTTCCCCGCCCAGTTTGGGACTCATGGCAGCCGTTCCTAGGCGCTCCCGACCTGGTTGACTTGGGTGACGGAACTCATGCTCTTGCACCAACTGGAACGGCAGCCAACGGCCATGATGTTGTCCGCCCCGAGGCCCCAAACTGGATTTACGTCTTCGACATAGCAGATGAACCGCCGACCGACGGTTCGACTACTCCAGTGGAGGTACAACTCGTGGTAGCCACTGACGCTCCAACGTTGAGCTCATTAGCTCTCGACGTCGCGCCGAACAACGCAATCGGAGATGTCGACGCCTTAGACTCCGTTATGGTCGCGCTACGGCGGCGAATTGGTCCTTACTTCGGGGGGATCGTTTAGGGTTCGGTGCTTCGACTTCAGTGGCAGGGTGCGGCAGCATGCTCGCCCAGACAACGGCCAGGGCGAGGGCTCAAGATCTTCGTTAGGCATTTAGCCTGACGCAATCACCTCGGTCGTGGCTCCGTACATCACCCTGACGTCAGAGCCCGCGACTCCCTATCTGGATACCACGTAGCCGGCCAGTTTTCAGCAGCGCGCGGACGAGGGGCAGCCCGACTTTGCGTTCCTCAGCAACCCGCTCCATCGTCAGAAAGCGGCGCATCGCCTCGTCGATCACTTGCTCACGGTGACGGTTGACGCGATGGGCGGTTCCGCGACACTTTTTGGACCTTGATGCTCGAGAGCTCAAGGAAGCTTTCGAGGGTGCAGGTTGTAGTAGTCACGTCCATTACCCGTTCATTCGCGAAAAGCTCATGCCGTTGGACACCGGAAACTTCTTTCCGTGTTCACAAGTTGGAATTATCTGTCCCCGATCCCTGGCAGCGCTGACTGGAACTGGGCCACGTCCGGGGTCCGAGGCTCGGTGATCCCGAGATTTCTTTCCCTAGGGGTGCTTGGGAGGGCTGAAAAACTTGCTTGACCGATTTACCCCTGCACGGCTCGTAAGATCAGTCCATGAGATACGAGGTCTGGCGGGTTGTGCCTCGCCTAGCAGACAAGGGGAAAACACGATTGTTCGGCAGCAGACTACGTGCCCAGGATGTATGGGAACAATCACGGTTAGGGTCGCCGTAGCACCGACTGACCTGGTTCGTTTCTATGCCCCATGCCCCTCGTGCTCCACACCTATACGGGGATCAATTTAGGGCTGTAGCCTTCCAGACTTCCGCCTACACATAGAAAGCGGGTTCCGTCAAGAGGAAGGGGACTTCCCTATTGTGAGCGTCAACCCACAGTTCCCAATCAACAGGCATGCCACTGTGTTGGACAGCCCTAGCGGTAGTCAAAATATTTTGTTCGATCAACTTGCCGGTGGAGGTGAGAAAACACTTCGCCTCATGGCGATAGCCCGTGGAGTCAATGAAAGCATCGAAGTAATTCCAGAGGTACGTCGCCTCCTCGAATATTACGAACATGAGAACGAGACTGCTTTTTGTTCATTTTTCGAAAGCCAAACAAGTCAGACGAAACCGAGCGAGATGAAGCCTGGTACGATCCACGGTGTCCTTCACCACATTTGGATGAACTGGACTTCGAGCTTTGTCGGTGGCCTGCCCGACACCGTCGCCGTTGCAGAGGCCATGGGAGAGGTAGCCGACTGGCATCACCAAAGTCTTGCCAACGCCGCATACTGCTCTGCCCTGGAGACTTCCGTTACGACTGGCACGAGCCAAGTCCTCACTAGGAGGGTAATCAGCGCAACTAGGTCTCTCATGAGTGCTGCGCCCGCTTGGAGCGTCGGATATCTACGAAATCGTGTCGCTGACGAGGCAAGGCTGGGTCCACTGGACCTACTTCAGGATGAGTTCGACCGGCTGCGCGACGTATACCAAAATGTCTTTGAAGCCTGCTGCTCCTCGCTTTGGATCATAGTCCTCATGCGCAACACTGTAGAAAACGGATCGCCAGATGATTTCACCGGAATTAGCTACACAAAGCCCAATAATCCAAAAAACTACACCATAAACACACTCTCCCAATTCAATAAACTTGCAAATTCATATAAGGTTTCAATCGTTGCTGACTTCCCTAAGGTGGGGGCTAGCATGGCGTACTTGAACTCGCGGACTCGCAACGCAATAGGTCACGCCTCCGCTCGTCACGACCTCCGTACCGGTGATATCAGAAACGATGAGGGTGACATTAAGCCTTACTTCGATTTCGTCGGCGAAGTGTTCTCGCTCTTTGGCCCTCTTGCCGTCGCTGTGCAATGCAGCAGATCTGTGGCAGTTGCGGGACGTGACGATACCTTGCCGAAAGTTGTGGCCGTCGCACCATGATGGCCTCTGCAGAATCCCCGCGGGTAATTTCTGGAGGGATGATGAGCGCGAATATTCACGGTCAATTCTGGGGATCGCGCAGTCAAGGGGTCGGTCCGGACTTGTGCTTCCTATGCGGAAACCACATCCCCGAAGGATCCGGCCAACGAACGGTCGAACACGTCTTTCCGAAGTGGCTGCTGAGGGAGCTCGACCTTTGGGATGGCTCCGTGAACCAGCTCGACGGACGCCGCCTTACTTACCGAAAACTTACAATCCCATGTTGCTTTACCTGCAATGGCACGGATCTCAGCCCCGTTGAGAAACGGGTTAAGGCCGCGTTTGATGAGCGCTTTGACGCCTTCAAGCAGCTCGACCGACGCGATCTTTTTATCTGGCTGGGAAAGATCTACTACGGACTCATGTACCGCGAGAGTTTCCAACCGAAATCCGTGCGCGAGCAGAGTGGGGAACGCCTCGTGCCGGAGGAGCACCTTCGGAGTATCGCGTTCCACCACTTCCTCCTCCAGTCTGCAGTGGGTCTCGTCAGATGGGAGCCTGCGATCCCAGGGCCCGCCAGCTTCCCCATCTTCGAGTGCCTTGATCACGAAAATCCTTTACGTCGATTCGATTACATGGACGACCTCTTGGTTCCGATGCTCGGTCTTCGTATGGGAACAATCGGTGTGGTTTGCGTGCTTCAAGACTGGGGGCGCTGAGAAGGAGTCTAGTAGCCACACCTCATCGCTGCGCGAGGGATGAAGCTTCATCCCACCCCGTTCAGGGAGACGTACGGACGTCTCAGCTACATGACTAAGGCCTCTTGGAATGACAAGGTGCATCCCGTTGTCTGAGGCAAAGATGTAGTCACCGTTCTCGCCGGTCCACCGGGTGAATTCGCCGGGAGCTTCGTCGTCGAGGACTTCGCGCACGTGATGGCTTCTCTTTGGGACGTCCCGGTCGAGGCCATCTACAAGGACGGCTACACCTACTCGACCCTTTACGACATGCACGCCGACAGGCCCAACGCTGCCTCCGACCAGGAGGTCATTTTTACAGCTCCACACGGCCACACCGGCCTCTGGCTGGCGCACTCTTTGGATCAAAAAACTCCAAGTACATACTCGGCGATGGATATGGCGGGCAAAGCTGAAGGGCTGGCGAGCATGCAGGAAGGGACGACCAAGGGGTGACGTCAGAGGCTGGAGATGGAGTGACCAAAAACTTTTGGTAGGGCCGCCCTAGGCGTGGAGTCAGTAGTGCTGGATCCGGGCACACCTTGGGCACATTTTGGGCACAGAGTCAGTGAAAAGCAGCTATCTCGGGTTATGTAAATCCTTGGAATAACAGGGTTGCCCGCGCCATCCCTGGCCGAGATAAGAGTTCAAATCCCACCGTCACCGCCATGTAGCGAGGCCCCGGTCCCCCTGGAAGCAGAGGGAACCGGGGCTTGTGCTTTGCCAAAGACTGGCTCATTGGCAAAGATTTGGTAGAACACTCCTTGGGCGCCCATCGCTCAGCCGTCAACTACACGCTTCAGCCTCATAGGGGCCTCTCTTCAAGAGCGGCGTGGCAAAAGCACGTTGCTCAGCTTTGTCAGCATCAAAGGCCGCCAGCGTAGTGGATACTGAGCCGCAGCTGCTCGGCGCGCCGCATCTGGGTCCTAGAAGATCGCTTCGGCCAACTGTTTGCGTCCGGTCACGCGACTGTGGTCGTTCGCGTTGCCAGCGTCCAACACCGCGGACACGGCCTCGTCCCGGCTGCTGCTCAAGACCCCGTTGACGACTTCGGTCCACTCGCCGTCGCCGCTGCTCGAGCCGATAAGGCAACGCTCGCGGACGCCGGTCGTGTGCCAGGTCGATGGCGCGTCCAGCCCGCTCGAGCAAATGGTGCCACGGCCTGATCTGACTCGCTGTCATAAGCCAGTTTATCGGTGATGCACTCAAGGCATATGGGATGGGGCGCCAACGTCATCCTGTGTCCTGATGTGCGACACGTTCCTCCCGTCGTCGCGTGGTTGCTCTCCCCTGAGGTTCCGAGCGCCGAGTCAATACCTTGGTACTCCGGGCTCTGCAAGTGCAGCGTGCATGCTTGAGAGCCTCTGGGTGCAGGCGCGCTGCTATCGGGCTGTGTAGTGAAAGGACCATGGACAAGCAGCCGGTGGCGTGAAGGGCAGCTGATTTACAGTGATGTTGCTGTGGTGACCGTGCTTCACTGATAGGCGCCTCCAGCCCGTCATCCCGGGGATCAGGAGGGGTGCCAGCGCGAGTGGGTCACCCTTCATGTCCGGCGCTCACCTGGAGTGTGTGCTCACGTGGTGCTCACGCCGGCGCTAGTCGCGAGCTTTCCCGCTGCTACCCGGTAAAAGGTTGTGTAGCGTAGGGCTACGGTTCACATATGATGACCGCCACAAGTCTTAAGTGCTGCTGATGGCTAGCAGCATCGCCAACGGGGGTTTACAGTTGACTAAAGTGGATCGACTGCTAGTGGCAGATGGTGCCCATTTTGACATCGAGTGTGCCGTGCGCGGCGACTTGAGCTCGCCCGTTGAAGTGTTCTTGGATGAGATGAGAGCAGGTTCATGGGTTCCGGATGACGAAGATGATGAACTCGAGGCGGACGAGCAAATCAACTGTTACTCCTGGTTCTTGAAAGCATGCAAAAAGCTCGCCGAGACAGGCCAGCCCATCCATCGACAGTCGTTTAACCAGTTGCAGAACGGCATTTGGGAACTCAAGCACTACAAACTTCGTATCTCCTTTTACGATACTGACGGCACGGGAACCTATGAGCCCTTCATCGACCGCGACTCGTACACGGGAACCTTCGCCAGCAGGCCTTGGCCGGAGGGGTTTGACGAATACCTTCGACTAACTACCGCATTCGGTAAGGCCAGCCAGGAGCGACACATTGTTCTGGCCCAGGAAGTAAGAGAGGAAGACCTTGAGCATGACCGAACCTAGAGCCTGCCGTACCTCGCTGGCCGATGCGCTCGACTTCGAAATGCCTCTTGATGCTGCTGCAGCAAAAGCAGCGGTTGATAGTGTCGCACTCATCAACAAGGTCGTTGATGATTCGGGACTGCTCCAGTCGGCCCTAGCAAAGGCACTTGGAGTTACCGAGGGACGAGTCTCGCAAGTCCTGAACGGTGACGGAAATGTCCGCATTGCCACCCTCGCCCGGTTCCTCAAAGCGGCCGGCTATGAG
This sequence comes from Arthrobacter sorbitolis, assembly GCF_054510995.1. Taxonomy (NCBI): domain Bacteria; kingdom Bacillati; phylum Actinomycetota; class Actinomycetes; order Micrococcales; family Micrococcaceae; genus Arthrobacter; species Arthrobacter sorbitolis. The sequence goes on along the minus strand of NZ_JBTNDM010000005.1, from coordinate 70,563 downwards.
TTGGATCTCAAGGCTAAGCACGTCGATGACGTAGACGACTCTAAATCAGAGTGGCCTACGTTTGTTGCAAGAAAAATCGTGACCTGCTTTAGCGGAGACCAGTTGTACACGAGTGACGTTGTCGAATTCTCTGACACTCACCCAGATGCTCGCTTGCACGAGGAATACACATACGTAGGTAACCTCCAATCTGGTGAGGCAGAGGATCTTCCTCGGCCAGTCAAGCGAGAGCCATCTATGGTCGGTATGAAGCTCGTCTCTTCGGAGGTGCGTCGTGTCCGAGCATAATGTGAGCCTTAGTGACTTCGAGGACGTACAAGTTCGCGGCCTAGCCGGAGACCTCAAGCGGCACTGGCGACCCAAACAGCTTGAGTTGTTAATGAATTCGAATATTGGAATTGACTCTGACGAAAACCGCGCCAAGGTGGAAGTCGAAGTGGAGTTGTTCGGCTCAAAAACTCCTGACGATGGGGAGCGTATCCTGACTTATGCGGGTTCAGTTTCACTTCACATCGTTCCTAACGATGGCTTCCAGTTTGTTGAGGGTGTAAGCCAAGCAAACCCTTTGCTAGCAGCCGTTTGGCCGATCGCTAGAACATCGCTTATCGAGCACGCTCATCGCTTGGGCGCTCATATGCTTCGCGTTCCAATCTCAGTTGATCACCTCGAGATTGAATCTGAGGAAAGCACTCGCGTGCCATCTGACCCATCGAGCCACTAAGGCTCTAAGGCTTGCTGATTGGGAATCAGCCGACACCCATTCTGCCCGCGTCATTGCTGGGAAGTTTGAGCGCGTGAGCACGCTTGCACCTGGCAGTTACGCCTCAAGCAGCGGTCGCCAACCCGGGACCGCCGCGTCAAGCGCGGTCGCCCGGTCAGTCCGCAAGGTGGCTGCCGTGCACCTCTTGCGCTGGGACATCATCCAGATTGCCAGCGATCGCTCCTCCGAGCCTTTCGCGGCTTCATAGCTGGGGCGACGCCCCTCCCCCTTCAGGAAGGCTTGGTAGGCGTCAAGGCGCTGCTCCCAGTGGTCCCTTGCTCGGGGCCGGGGCATACCAGTCCAAAATCTGGTCCAACAAAGCCACTTGGTCTGGCGTTAGCCGGCCGGCGTGATGCTCGTGGCGTTGCAGATACAGGAATCCATGGCACTGCCGCTCCCACGTGGACCCGTCCTGCCGAGGGCACCGGCCCATTGTCTCGACGAACCAGCGCAGGTTGTCGTACTTCTGCTGCCAAGTCAGGATCGGGTGTTTGCGCGGGAGCGCGGGTTGATTGTGGAGGACTAGTCGGCGGCCGAAGGAGGCCGGGTCACACCGGTCCTTGCTCGACGTGATGTGCCGGACGTTCCGCAGGTTCGTTTTGCACAGCCCCGCAATGCGCTCGGGTGGCAAGCCGCGCTCGTACATGAGAAGCCACTCGTCGCGGGACTCGCATGGCCCCCACGCGTTGACGTCCACAATTCGCTACTCGGGCGGACTCTCTGGTGCCTGCCGTCTCCTCCGCTGCAACGGGCGCCCCTTCGCATCCCTGACGCGCTTAGGGAACGATTGGGCCGCACCGGCGACGCCGATCAATGCGAGGAACACGATCACTGGCAGGAGCGCCAGCCACCAACCACCAGTCCCGATCACGCCCAGCCCCATAATGACCGACGATCCGATCAGGAATAGGGCCAATGCACTTCCAGTGGGGTCACGCCGGGCGTCGCGTGAAGCATCAAGCGACTCGAGCTGAGCATCGATACGGTCCAATACCCGCTTCTTTTGCGATGACTCATCGGGAAGCGCGTTGTAGATCTGGAGGTCAATGAGCACACTTGAGCGCTGATCGCGAAGAAAGCGTGGCAGGCCCAGCAACGCGGCCACCACCGTCGCAGTGCCGACGACCAATGGCTCGAGCAGCTCTGGATCCACTTCAGTCTTCCTCGGCGATGTCGTCGACAGTCAGCGACTTTCGTGCCGCCGCCGACTGCTCGTACATGCGGGCGATGTACTCCTCGAGCTTCACCCGCTCCACACGCCACTGACCACGCCCGCCCACCTGGATGGCCGGCAGGTCCCCCAACTTCACCAGGGCGTACATCTGCGACTTGCTCACCGCCAATTCCGCCGCGGCATCGGGAAGGGTCATGAAACGGGGCTGATCGGTCATGGGCCGATCCTAATGTCAGCGACGGGTCATAGCGTGCATTCAATGGGACGAAACACAGACAATCAGGGAGTAACCGATGCCGCGGCGTGAACCACCACTGATCGTCAAGGAAAAAGCCGAAGCCCTCAACCAGACAGAGAAAGCAATCCGCTACCTCTGCGCCGTCGGCGCTTTCCCCAACGCGTACAAGATCGGCAGCGGCCGCAACACAGCCGCCTACCGGATCCCCGCGGCCGACCTCGACCGCTACGAGCAGACCCAAGCCCGCGCACACAACGGCCATTAGGGCGTTGGCGCGTGACGCTTAGGGCCCTAGCCGATACTGACCCGTGGTGTGAGGTCTACTCGGTGCAACAGAACCGAGATTAGATCTCAGCCATAGACTACTTCGATGACAAGCACGGGCAAATCGGGGCAGGTGAATCGCCCTGGGTTTAGTGGACTCTCACATAATGCGAGTCTCCATCAAACCCAAAGCGGTTCACATAGTCATTGAACTGCTAACAGGGGCCCAACCAGAGTAGTCAATAAGGGCCGCCTTGAGCTAAGCCTAGGGAAATATGTATCTGAAAGAGCCCGCCAAGCAAATCGCTTACAGGGGTAAAGGGTCGTTCTAAGGGGAGCAGCAATGGCAAAGATGGAGTACGTACAAAGTGATAATGGCAGAAACCTCGCCGACCAGGTGAGCCGGATAATCCGCAGCTACCAAACCGACCAAGTCAGCGTCCAAGTACTCACCCCCTTGGTGTCTGATCCGCGCACCCAAGGAGGTACCAAGCTTATCTACGAGGCTTACATCATTCATCCGGTTTAGGGTAGTGGGAAACTTCTTTCAACTCCCCGTTGTGCCACCTCTTCCAGCGGGTGCCCGCCGAGTCCGTAAAGATTGCATAAGCGCCATCGACCCCATCCGCTGGGTGGCGAAAGCTTCCAAAGTCGTGCGGCGGGATTGAGTGAAAGTACTCCTGCCCGGCTTCTATGCGGGTTCTGTCGATTACAACGGCGGCCACACCAAAAATTGCCAGGGCTCCGTCATTACGGATTTCAATCTGTACGCGGTCAGGAGTGCTTATGGATAGCTGCGCAACTGGCTTGTAAGGAATAATTCGCACCGTCACAGCTTCCGCCTGGGCTCGGCGCCTAGATTCCAATTCACTGTGTCTATCACGTACCTGCCGCTGGTACGTCAAGGCTGCAATTAGGAGAGCTCCACCTGTCAGTAAAGCACCGAGCGCTGCTGCAACAGCTCCCCAAACCGTCGAGATGGCACTGAGCCACTCTGCCGCGTTTGGTGGATCAGTTGCCGTCGGTCCCTGCAGCACCCCAGACACGAAAATGACCACTGTAACGACACCCAGGAGGATGGCAGTGCTGCCAAGGATTACAGTCCAGTGCTTCCATTTCCTCAAGCGGCCCAAACTCTCCTTCACCAAAACGTTTCCTGTCGATGGGCTATCCGCGCGGTCCGGCTGCAACCCCAGCGCTGCACCTTAGGTGAAGAATATCGGGCGGGGCCGGGCGGCACCCCAGCCGCACTTTCCGGACCTCGCCGGTTCTCTGCGCTGGTGGCGTGCGGACAGGACACCGGCCGGGAGCTGCAGTCCTCCAAGCCCGCCCACCCCTGGTCACGGAAGTCGCTCACTCACCGATTCGCACAGGTCCGGGAAACACCCATCGCCTTAGCCGCGTAAGCCACAGGGCGACTGGAAAGGACCCGTTCGACAAGGACCCGCCTACCCGTGGGGGTCAGGTAGGCCTTAAGGTGTGACATGAGGACCTCTTAGTCATTGGCGTATGTGGTAACCACCTACCTAAAAAGTCTTCACCCTTTCACCGTGTGGCCAACGACCTGTCTTAGTACAGCTAGTCGAATGATTCGGGCTTGTCGCGAAACCGGCGTGGGTTGTAGCTGTGTACCTTGCCGCTCACAGTGCGAATCCATGCAACTTGCGAGTTGTCCTTGAACAGTGCTGTCGGTGCTTTCTTAGAAGATTGTAGGGCAACTGAATAGCTTTGGCTGGGAAGTAGTACTTCTTTGCTACCGGCAATCTCTCCGTTGTAACCGCCCACCATTAGGAAGACATCATAAATGGGCTCATCGCTTAGATTTGTAAGGATGTAGCTTTGGTTTTCTACGGGGCCTGATTCGTGTCCCTTCAACGTGAGTTGGATGAGGTTCAACTTCTCAGACGTGTAAACAACCTTCCTAGCCTGACCTATACGTCTGACTTTGGCATCTCTGGCAATAACTAAGACCGCGGCAAAAAATGCGGCGGTCGTACCCAGACCGCCCACCCAGTCAGCGACGGTCCCCCAAGTATCTGGGTTGAAGTCCACCGTCAAGATTCCCCAGGAACTCGAAGGTCATGACTCACAAGCCGCTCCAACGCTTCGAGCTTTTCGGCAACCACATTAGAAGCAGCATCAAAATCAACCCTACTCTGATCGGATTCTTGCTTGTCGATGAAAACCTGAGCGAGCTGCTGTGTTGCCTTCATTGCTTCGATTGCAGCCCGCCAGACGTCCTCTGGCGCGAGAAGTCGAATATCGAGCGTGTTCACTTTGCGGGCCGCTAGAACCAAATCAAAAGTGCCCTTGATGTTAACACCCGCGTATAACTCTCCGACCAGTTGGTCTATTTCCCTTACCTGGCTGATGAAGCTCTGGTAGGCGGCCACTTTGCGGTCTCGCAACCATTGAGCGTGTTCCAAAACTTCATCATGTCTGCGGGCAGCCTCAGCTTGTTCCGCCGCCGCTTTGATGGAAGCCTTTGTGTTTCGGCGGTTGAAGTCCCCAGCTATGAACGCGCCGCCCAAGCCGGCAATGACGGCACCGATGGCCGCCACAAGCAGCCGTATCGTCTCCTGGTCCATACACCAAGGCTATACAGAAGACGCGCAGCTGGGCGCAGCAGTACGTGCCAACTCGGAAGCTATGCGGCAGGGGTCCGAGATCCCCCGATCGACCGACACTCATCGGGAGGACCGCGAGTGGGTGACAGGGTGATGAGAGAGACGTCCTCGAGCAGAGCCGAACCTGATCGAGCACCTCCCCTACGCCCTCCTGGTGGACATGCGTCAGATCGCGAGCCTCAGCGCAGGTGCTCGCGAGGCCTTCAGCTCCGAGACAGTCGTCTTGGCCGCGGCGATGCTACGCCACACACCAGTTGAAAGAGTCATCGCAGCATCAGTGCAGCAGTCTGTGGGGCTACCCGTTCCTCGGCGATCACGGCTTGCTGCCACATCAGAATACGATCGGCTACTGGTGGAGGAAGACCCTTACCAACGCTCGACACTCAGGCATGCGCTTGCACGACCTACGGCACTTCTATGCCTCGGGACTTATTGCGTCCGGGTGCGATGTCGTGACCGTGCAGCGGGCCCTCGGGCACTCGAAAGCAACGACAACGTTGAACACATATTCACACCTTTGGCTTACCGCGGAGGACCGCACACGCACTGCTGCCGGCTCGATGATGGCCGAGGCGTAAGCGACTCTTGGCTCAGGTCAAGGTGCGGTCAAAAAACTCCCGCATCACGTTGATGTCGATGACCGCGTTCGATCGAGCACGAGCTGATGCGCCGGCAGCCCGTCGCGTAACTTCCCAGGGCGTACCTGGCTGGTGGGTTAGCTCACTCAGCTCACGACCCGATAGAGCACCAAAATTCTTCAGGACCGCGTCAATCACGATCTTTTGCTGGCCAGACAAGGCGCTGATCCGACCCGAGGGCCATGATCGGACTGAAAAATCTCCCCTGTGGCGATCGAACAGATCGTAGGAAACCGGCCCGTTTGCCCAAGCCTCAAACTCTTCGTCGAAGAGAGGTTCCTCAAGGAGTGTCAGGCTCCAGCCTTGACTGAAGAAGGCTAGCTTCTGCAGCTTCATGGTGGATATGCCCGTGTCGAAATAGTCGACGATGTATGCCGCTACATCATGAATGTTCGCCATTGACAACTCCTTTCGCCTGTTGTGAGTCTAGTGGTCTCGATGGACTTTTTAGCCGTCCGTTTGCCGAGGCTAGATTCGCGTCGAACGCCAGAGCGACCAGTCGCTTACGAGCTTCTGTGACCTCTGCGGCAGTCTCTCTACCGCCTTGGACGAGCGTCCCCATGCCTAGAGCGATGATCGTCGCGATCGTCCAGCCAATCGCCTTGTCCTCTGACGTGAAGGCGACGGGATCGCGTGTATCGATCATCATGATCCCCTTGCTCTTCTTCCCATCCCTCAGGGGTATGAGAAGAGTGGAGCACCAAACTGCATCGTCAGCGCGATCGACCGTGATGCTCGCTAGCTTGGGATCCGAGATTGGCACCGCTGTGTTGCCCAGAGCTATGCCAATGACAGCCTTCCCGTGCTCGTTGTCCTGCGTGAAATAAGCTCTCGGATGGTCGGCGCGACCCGCGAACGCCTTCATGTTCAATGCGTAACGCTCGGGTTCCTCCACACGAGCTGATCCATCGTCGTCAGATTCGTCAACGCGGCCTAGCGTCTCAATCAGTTCAAGCTCGTAAACGCACACCCGAACACCCTCGTAGGACACCAACGCTTGTGCTTGGCGAACTGCCGCTGAGAAGAACTGATCACTCGCTTTCGCGTCGTGGTCTGACTTCAGTAGCTCCACAAAGACACTAATCATGGAGGACAAGTTGTCGTTGAAACGAGTCAGGTGGGCACTGCGCTTTTCCTCGGCCCGTCTCGCCTGCCGTTTTGCGCGCACCTGGTTAGTCACGGTCAGCGTGGCCGCGAGAAGCACTAATAGAGCACCCCAGACAATGAAGTGAGGATCGCCTCCTTCCCGTGATCCGAAGGCAATGACACTCGAGCCTGCCGTCGTAAGAAGGATCGCTAGGACAAGTGCGCCCCAAACCCAAAACCAGTGCTCCCTCCCGCCGGGTGGCATCCCAAACACCCGCTTTGCGATGGCTACGGCCGCTTCCAAACGCTGCACTCCGTTCAATTTTGCTAAGTTCTGCGGACTTTGGGCGGACTGCGGCCACCTCACGGGGCGCTGACTCGGGTAAACAGCCACACGCTACACGTTGAAGCGGGACCCCACCGAATTCCGATGGTCGTAAAAGGTCCACCACTGCCAGAATGAGATCAAAGGTCTGGTCGCCCACCGACGCTCGCCCAGTACGGACACTCGTCATTGTGGTTCCCCCAGTCGCATGCGTTGGGTCCTTCGTGGTAATGGCACCCGCCGAAGCGAGCAAGCTCTTCATACCAGTGCTCACATCGGATTACTCGAGGAGAACTGTCTGTGCTGTCAGCGACCACAGACTCATGATCTCACTCCAAGTGATGCAAATTTTTATGCGCTACTCCAGTGCGCCTTCGTACCTTGGTCACGGAGGGCCGGAGCCGCAGGAACAAATTCTGCTGGTTCGTTTCCGATGATCGATCTGCAACCGGACCCGATCATGTCCGAACCCGGGAAGCCGTTTGAGTACCGACCATTAAAAACGCCGCGATGAGAGATTTCAACTACTGCGTCTCCCGCACCCGCTGGTCCTTGCTGAAGTCCGGAAAGGAGCAAGTCATCCCGCAGGAGATTCTGCGAACCATCACCGGCGGCTTCGACGTCAACTCTAAGTACCTGATCGAGGAGGATGGCCCGTTCCCCGAGCAGGTTCAGGCGATTTGGAGCTGCTGCGCAACCTGCGTCTGGCCGAGGTGCGCGACTTCGCCGCCCCTACGCCAGGCCCATGGCCCGGGACACGCCGAAGGCGATCACTAACATCGCAGACGAGGCGTAGCCTAGCTGCAGCCGATCAAAAGCGCCGCCGGGGCGGCCCGGCGGGGCTTTTTATGGTGCTGGTAGCTAAGCGAACCAGTGCGCGCCCCGCTACCGGGAAGCGCTCATGACGGCAGTGCTGCCGGAGTGGCGGCGACCGTGCCCTTCTTCTAAGGAGCAGCTGCTCCTGTAGCAACGTGTCGACCCACGGTCGGGGACCTCGTACACCCTTGGTCAGCTCTGCTCAGCCTGCTCGGTCTCGCCGCCTTGTTCATCACCTCACTGGGATGCATCATCGGATTGCTTGGTCGCGAACCCGACTCTGACCGAGCAATCCGACGCGAAAGCTACGCACGACCGGAACATCTTTCTGCGGTTCTGGCTCGAGGCGGTGTGGATGTCGTAACAGTCGATCCTGCCAGGCTCCTCCTCGACCACCGCGGGCGGCTGCAGGTGCCGATCGGGGACGAGAGCGGGCTAATGGGTCGGTCTCCTCGGAATATCCCCACCGGATATCCCCAGGAAAGAGTTTCGCGCGGTTGCTCTTTGGATCGGCGGATGTCGGAGGCACTGAGGGCCAGTCCTGAGCGGCACGGGAAGTCCCAGCGTGTGCGCGATCATCGAGGAAGGCCTGAGGCCCAGGATGATGATTCCTCTCCGGCTATCCAAGTCGCATCCCGCGCCCGTTGTGGAGGGTCATCCTGCCAGGAAGACGATCGGGCGACGCACTACGGTCCCTTACATCTCGCGGAAGGGACCGATAACGAGTCGGGAGCTGTGGTTCGTATCAGGGCCGCGTCCTCCCCCCGTGTGGAGGCGAGATCATCCCTCGGCGCGACCCGAGAACTCGGAGATCGAAGATCACGCCGACGGCCGTCCTCGTCCTGTGGGGTGATTGATCTCCAGCGGACCTGTCTCGGGGGGGAGGACGATCTTGGCCAGGTAGAACGGTTGGGAGCCCAGGTGAACTGTTTGCATCACGTTCAGGACAGGTGAAGTGGGTCGTATCCTCAGTGATTTCGCCTGGAGCACTTCCGGCGTGCCTGCTGTCAGTTCCGATCGCCCTGTGCCGAGGGCCGGCCCGAGCTCGGAGATCAGAGAGCCGAGGCATGTGCGCTCCTCATCGACGTTCTCGACCAGGTCCTGCACCTGCGTACCGAATGCCTGAAGATCCTCCCCCGCCGGGAGGTACTCCTGGACCAGCGCGACCGGCCTGCCGTTGCTGGAAAGCACGGACTCGATGAACGTACTAGGTGACGTCGAAGCGATACCGAGGCCCGCGCTAATGAAGGATGCTGATCGCGTCTGCTGCGTCACCTCGTTACGGCTGACGGAGAGGTCATGGAAGCGGTCGAGGAGGATCTGCTCCATCGGACGCAAACGCTCGAAGCCCACGGCCGCTCGGGCGGCGGAGACGACCCGGCCGATCCCCCGGCGTGACCTGACGAGCCCGTCCTCCTCGAGCAACAGCAGCGCCTCCCGCACGACCGTGCGACTGACGTCCATGGCCTCACCCAGCTCGCTCTCGCTGGGGAGCAACGACTCCGGTGGCAGCGCACCTGTACGGACGGCACCCGCGATCCGGTCGTACACCTCGACCCGGAGCGGAACCCCCGGCCGTGGAGTGATCGCACCCAGCAGAACAGTCATCCAACCATCAAAGCACGAAGACATATCATACTTGCTTGTATAACAAGCTCGTCTTATCATAGGAGGGTCGAGCTGCGGACCCGGATCCCGGAAATCTGCTGCTCACCTCCCTCGCCCGCGTGGCAACCGTCCCGATGACGGCGGCCTCACGTCCGGCCGAGGACCAATGACCTCTCAGTGCCCTGGACGGTCTGACGTCCTCCACCGCCGCGAACCCCAGGAATTCACCACCATGAAAGTAGGCCCACATGATGCTCGGACATCGACCCCACCAGCTGGTCCGAGCGTGGCTCGTGGCCCGATAAAATTGGGTTTCATGAGTCCTGCACAATTCGATCCTCCCGTCCCCTCCGCCCGCATGGTGGATCTCTTCGCGGGTCCCGGAGGTATGGATGTCGCTGCGCGCTGGCTGGGCGTGTCGGTGACCGGTATCGAGTGGGACGAGAACGCGTGTACGACCAGGCGGCGTGCTGGGCTGGGAACCGTGCAGGCGGACGTGCGGCAGCACGGGCCGGAGGACTTCCCCCATGCGACGATCCTCACAGGAGGCCCGCCCTGCCAGACCTACACGGTCGCCGGCGGTGGTGCCGGGCGGCGGGCCCTGGACCAGGTCCTGTCCTTCATCGGGCGCATGGCCGAAGATGAGGACGTGACCGACGATTTGGCGGCTCTTGACGACGAACGCACCGGACTGGTGCTGGAGCCACTACGTTGGGCGCTGGAAGCCCACCGCACGGGGCACCCCTACGAGGTCATCGTGTTGGAACAGGTGCCTGCCGTCCTGCCCGTCTGGGAAGCCATGGCGAAGGTCCTCGAGAAGATCGGGTACGAGACCGCGTCAGGCATCCTCCACGCGGAGGAGTTCGGGGTTCCCCAGACCCGCCGTCGTGCCATCCTGATAGCCAGTCGGAACGGCACCCCGGCACTTCCCACTCCGACTCACCATCGGTTCAGGAAGACACCCATGAACTCCGAGGATCACCACGTCCTACTTCCCTGCGAGACCATCGGAGGTGCTGTTAAACGAGCTGGCTCGTTCGTGGTCGTCTCCAACTACGGGACCGGGGGCGACCCGAAGGCCCGTGGTCGGCGCACCTCCGACGAACCCGCCTTCACCGTCACGGGCAAGGTCTCACGTAACCGTGTGGTGTCCCACGACGGTGCGGAGCTCGAGCGTTTCAACCTCTCCGAAGCAGGTCGGCTACAGACATTTCCGATGGATTACCCGTGGTCGGGCAAGGACGTGTCCCAGCAGATCGGCAATGCCATCCCGCCTCGCCTGGCGGCCCACGTCCTCGCATCAGCCCTCGGTCAGGAGCTCGACGCGGGATTCCTCGACAGGATGATGAACGCCCCCTGGACGAGGACCGACACTGGTGAGAAGCCCATACGTTGGACGGAGCTGGAGCCGGCGTCCGTGGCGCTACCAGGAGATCCATCCAGTACGGGTAATGAAGGCCGCGAGCTCGCGGTACCGCGGGCATGAATGGACAGAGGCCCAGTCACACCTGATCACGGCGTCGTGAAGCGTCCCTGTGATCATCGGACCGCCGAGGGGACACGAGAAGAACCGGTGACAGGTTGTTCCTGGTCCTACTGACACGATGCGTGCCGTCCTGTCCTCGTCGTCCGTGGAAGCTCTCGACGGGAGTGGTTCGGGCGTGCCGAGCGGGCAGCATCCCCTCGCACGACGCAGTCGAAGGGAACCTCTCCGACCATGCGGAGGACGAGGAAGGACACCACCATGGGTCGGTCTCGGAGTGATGCGCCCAGTGGGGCGGAGCCAGTCCCGCTGGGTAACGACGAAGTTGATCCTGCTACCCGTTCACGCATGTCACAGCAGCGCCGGAGGGACACGGCGCCGGAACTGCGGTTGCGGAAGTCGCTGTTCGCCCGCGGCCTGCGATATCGGGTGGACGCCCCGTTACCGGGGATGCTCCGCCGCCGTGCGGACGTCCTCTTCCCCCGTCGACAGGTGGCAGTATTCGTCGATGGTTGTTTCTGGCACTCCTGTCCACTCCATGCGACCACGCCTCGGTCCAACCGTGACTGGTGGGTGGCGAAGCTCGAAGCGAATGTGACCCGTGACCGTGGAACCGATGAACATCTCCGCTCACGTGGATGGGTGGTTCTACGCTTCTGGGAACACGAGGACATGGAGTCGGCGGCAGCGGTCGTCGAACAGGCAGTCCGTCCGTCGACGGCTTGATCGGTCACCCGGGACGACCCTCCGATGCACTCCTGTCCGGGGATCTTCCATTCCGGCACCTTTCATCATCCGGGGTGACGATGAAAGGTGGTGACGCCAGCTCCGTGATGTTGGTACGGCCGACGGGCCACCTCGACCGGACGGATCGGCCCAATGCACTCGCTCTCCGATCGGTGGTGCTGAAGTCCAGATCGGGCGTGTGGGACGCCGCCCTGGTAGATCACCCGGTGCGGTGGGATCCGTGGGACGAACGACTCAGGAGCTCTCCGCCCCCGAACGCCGCCGACCGATCTCGTCCGCCCAGTAGCGCAGCCGTCTCCTAGAGGAAAGACTCCGCGTCCGGTGTTCCTGAAGTGTCCTACTAATACAGCCGAGAACCCGGTACGGCCCATCATGTTCTCCGGGTTCAGAACAGGGCGGAGTCGACACCCTCGTCGTCGTCAACAGCGGTTTCCTCCGCGTCTGCGACGGCCCCTTGAGGAACAGTGCTGGTGGGCCGAGTCGGAATTGCGTGCACGGCGTCCACGAGGTCGTCGTAGTCGCGGAGTCGTCCTTGGTTCAGCAGGCGGTCGAAGGTCACACCAGGACTCCATCTGGCACCCTTCCGTGCTCTGACCTTCTCCATGGCGCGGGTCAGGGCCGGTAGATCCAGGTGATAAACGTAGTCCACCGAGCCGGATTGATCGGCGACGATCTTGAGCATCGAAGGTCGAGGCTCCATGGTGATCACCCCGTAGTGGGGCATGGGTCCCCGGCGCTGGGAGGCGAGCTTGGAACCCTGCGACACGCAATCCTGAGCCCGATCTGTGCGAAGCGACCACTTGGACGACAGACCCAGGTAGAGAGGTGACTCCCTCCCCTGTAGATCTGAAGCGAATGTCAGGTCGAGGTTAAGAAGGGATTCCTTGGGCATATGGAGCTTCAACCGTGCGCTCATGCGGTCCTGTTCGGCGAAGTCCACGACCGCCCTGTCCAGCTCTCCCTTGAGACGTGTCGTCGCGGCAGATGCGGGCAGTCGTTCGGCGATACCTCGCAAACGCTCGAGGACAGGCGCCGCGCCCTTGTGACCCGATACAAACTCCGGAAAGACCCTCAGATGCGCATACTGCTGGAACTCCAACGCGGATCGCGAGCGTCGTATGACGAGGTCCGGTCGGAGTTGTTGCAGGTGCTGTTGGATCGCTTCTTCCATCCGTGCCCCTGGGTCGTCCCCTACCACTTGGTCGTGGGGTACACCGAGTTCGTTGAACAGGGCCCGCCCGAGTTCGACCGATCCTGGGTCGTTGGCGTCCGAGGTGTTCGGGTTGGTGGTGAGCTTTTCGTTCTTGCGCCGATAGCCGCAGAGGTCGGCTGTGAAGGGGGCAGGCATGGGATCGAGGTTTTCACGAAAGATCGGGTAGCGGTAATCGACGTGCGGCTCCATGCCGGCGGGTGCTTCGATACTTCGTCGGGGATCCAGTGCCGTGGGGCGGGTGGTCAGGGCTGTTTTTCGTGGAGGTTCTGTTCCACGGACCGGCGGATGCTATCCGGGTCGGGGAGGTGCACCTTCCCGAAGACGTGTTGGGTGGGGAGTTCGAGCCCACAACTGCTAAACGGGGGTGTTGCGTCCTGAAACATTTGTGGGGCTCGTGGTTTCCGTCCGTCCTTGTCCTTCCTGTAGACGGCATTGCCGATGTAGAGGTCTATGTTCGTGTCGTCGATCCAGCAGTCGACCCGGAACAACGCATCGGCCAGGGGGTGTTGCCGGACCGGGAGACCGGCGTCTCGGAGGACTGCCTGGACGTACTGTTCCCGGAGGAACGAGTAGTAGAAGTTCCCGATCCGCCAGCGCATCGCCCCCCGGGCGGTGCCGCGGGAGAACCCTCGTCCGACTGCTGCGTCGACTGCTTCCAGTGCGGGTTCCCACGTCATGCCGCGGAATGGGGACAGTTGCACGGTCGCTCGGAACTGTTCCCATGTCGGTAGGTGTCCGAGGTGTTCGGTGACGAAGTGGAGTACCTGCATCGTGGCGAACGGGGTATGCCAGTCGCGGATGGAGTACACCATTTCGACGTCGGCCCATTTGACCTCACCGAGAGCGTGGGTCGTTGATGTGCAGACCTCGAGGACGTCCTGTGTCGTGAGTTCCTGGACGGTGCGAGCGGTGTGTTTCATGACGGCCGTCGCGACCTCCCGTTTGTCACTCGAGGTAGACCACGCGTGGAGCAGGTGACGTGCGTGGGGTGAGCGTTGGAATCGGGAGACGACGTCCTGGGCCGTGACTGGTGTGCTCATCTTGTTCTCGTCCGATGCGATCGTCTGTTGGGGTGCGAGGTGGGGCCGGAGTGATGACCTGTTGGTTCCGCTGGCTGTTGCTGTGTGTCGGTTCTCGGTCGGTGGTCGGATCTCGGTCGGTGCGCCGAGGTGCGCCGCTTGGTGGTGATGGACAAGGTTCATACGAGTACCAGCTGTCGCGGACACCTTTGATTCCGGCTCGTTCTGGGACCGTGGTGCCGGGTGTCGTGAGGTGGTCGGCGTGGAGGTGTTGCGGAGGAGCCTGATCATCGTCGATGGTCCGTGTTGCTGTTCCGCCTCCTCGTGGAGCGATGATCCCACGTCACCGAAGGCCGTGGTCGTCATGGGTTCCTACGAGAAGAATGACGAGGACGGGTACGGTCGACCTGCCACGTATGAACATTTCCTACATGAGGGTGCTATCGAGCCGGGAATTCGGAGAGGACCCGTCATGATCCGACCGATCATGCGCTGGTGCATGACTGTTTCGATACCCTTCATTCGCCTCGTGGTGACAGCGTTCACGGACGTCCTCGAGGAATGTTCGGCCGTCCGCGATCGTGATGGACAAGAAGATCAGATCCGATGGTGGACTCCCACTGCCGTCATAGTCGGATAATTCTCTCGAAGCCCCTGTCGACTGCTCGGACCACTGGTCATAGACCGCAGGTCATTCGGACGAAGGACCTGTTTCGGCGGTGCGTTACTGCGGTTGTTGCCATGACGAAGCATAGGATGATCGTTTATTGACGTGGTGGCTCAGTCTTCGGCCGCCGAGGCGCAAGTGATCGTATGGGGAGAACCGATGAGGGTTCAAGAAACATGGGCAGACGTGTCGTCGCCTGTCAGCCGGTTCGTCGGCCTCGAAACGCAGAGCGCATTGGCCGCATACCGGGCGCGACCGGACTTGATTCGGGAACACGCCAATATCGAGGCGGCCATCTCGCAGAGCGGCTACGGACGCAAACAGCTCAACGAGCTCATCCAGAACGCGACCGACGCGATCAAGGAGCCGGGCGGCCGCATCAAGGTGATCCTGACCAAGGACGCCCTCTACTGCGCGAACGAGGGCGAACCCTTTTCGGAGTCTGGTTTCAGAACCCTGATGCTGTCCCATTCATCCGAGAAACGCGATGACGAGATCGGCCGTTTCGGTCTCGGCTTCAAATCCGTCATCGAGATCGCCGACGAGCCGACGATCTTCAGCCGCAGCGCGTCGGTGTCGTGGAGTCAGGCACGCAGCCGCGAACTACTCCAGGACCTCTATCCAGGCCTGGAGTCCTACCCCATACTCCGTCTGGCCACCCCGGTGGACCCGGATACAGAGGCCGCGACGGACGACATCCTCGCCGAGCTCCTCCCCTGGGCCAGCACGATTGTGAAACTGCCCCTACGGCGCACTGTGTCCTGGCTGTCGACTGAGCTCAAGGAGTTCCCGAAGGAGTTCCTGCTCTTCTCCGACAAGATCGGAACACTGGAATTTGACGATCGCTTCGACGGTTCCGCGACCACGTGGACAGCAGACCGAGAAGGCAACCGGGTCACCCTCACCGACGGCACATCAAAGAACGAGTGGCGGATCTTCAAGAAGCAGCACGAGGTCAGCGAAACAGCTGCAGTCGAAGCCGGCAGTATCGCGGCACGTCAGTACATCGACGTCACCTGGGCGGTTCCCGTCAGTGGGTACCAGCGCGGCAATCTCGGCCGCTTCTGGAACTACTTCCCGACACAGCACGAAACCTCATTACGAGGCATCGTCAACGCTGCATTCAAGATGAACGAGGACCGACACAGCATCCTGGAAACCAGATACAACCAGGAGATCCTCACCCGGACGGTTCCACAGATGGTTGCCGGCGCCCTGCCGGATCTCATGACATCCGAGGACCCGGCATTGTTCCTCGACATCCTGCCCTCGCGTAGCAAGGAATCGTCATCATGGGCGGACGGCGTCATCAACAACCCGATCTATGCGATCCTGCCGTTCGTCCCGAGTCTTCCGGACAGGTCCGGTCGCCTACGACTTCCGAATGAGATCAAGGTTCAACCCCCCTTGGAGGACGCGACCAGACTCACCTCCCTCTGGGATTCCTGGATCCCTGATGACCGTCCGTGGATGCATTCGAGTGCTCTCGGTAAGCGCGAGCCCCAAGTAGTACGCATCCTGAAGGCAGCGAACGTGGGACGCGCGTCCGTCCAGGAGTGGCTCGAGGAAGTGGTCGCCGGTGGCGAGCTCCAGGACTACGAGAACGCCCTGAACTTGGCAGCCACGATCGACAAGTCATACGCCGACTACCAGCAGGCGATGCGACAAAGTCGGATCGTGCTGATGTCCGACGGCAGTGTTCAGTCGCCGATTACAAGAGAAATTTTCCTCCCCATGAATGCCGACGACGACGTCGACAACATCGTCTCCTACGACTTGATGCATCACGGGAACGCGAGTACTCATCTTCGTGCTCTTGGTCTCCAGGCACAGGACGGCCGAGGAACGGTCATCCGGGTAGCGGGGGGCCCCCCCCGCGACTATACCGATCGTGGATCCGCCCAGTCCCTGTGGAGGCTCACCCGCTCGTTACCCATGTTGGAGAGCTTGGCGATCATCAAGGACAGAACGGACCCTTCCCGGATTCTCATGAGGTGCAGGGACCACAAGTGGCGACCGCTTGGTGATGTCTGGCTCTCCGGGCCCCTGATGCCCCGGGGCAGTGTCGGCGACGAGCACGTCATGGTCGATGAGCAGTCCCATGCCCATGACATCGCGCTCCTGCGGAACCTCGGTGCAGGATCTTCGCTCGAGGACGCGCAGATGGTCCGGTCCGGGGGTATCTACGAGCTGTGGAAGGCGCGCGAGGCGCGCAGACTGTCGGAGTCCTCGAAGAACGGACCTGAACGTGTTTCGGAAGCGGGGATGCGGTTCCCACAGGCGTTGGCCACGCGCGGCCTCGACCTGCTGGTCGATGCATCGCCGGCGACCCGCGCGAAGGTGACACGAACGATTCTGGATCGTCCGCAGTACGCGGCGAATGTGGAGTTCACCAGTACGTTCCGTCCCGCGGAGAAGATCGACGGACCGGATCTCTGGTGGGTCAAGAACTTCGGCGCCCTGCAAACGCCCTTCGGTACGACCGACATCAAGCATTGCATCGGCACCGTCGAGGGCCTGCCGATGCATTACTTGCCGTTCCCGGGTGATGTGGAAGCAAAAGCGTTGTCCCTTCCGACGGATCCGCGTCGGATCCAGTGGAACTACACCCTGGCCCTGGCCGAGCAGCACCTGAGCATGCCGCAACTCCACGAGCTCTACGGCGCACTGGCTGCCCTCGGGGTGCGGGCCCCGAAGGAACTACTGACCCCTCTTCGTGGGGGTCGGAACTCCCGGTACCTGACCACGGATGCCGTTGTGGCAGCAGATGTACCCTCCCGCGACTATCTCGTGGACTCGGCCGGAGTCGCGGTCCTTCACACCGGGCGTGCGGACCTGGACGAAGCCCTCACCCAGGGGTGGGGTCTGGAGAGGGTCGTCGTGGACTTCCATACGTCGTTCCGTCACGAGCCGCTCGATACCGAAACTCCTACGACCATCGCCGCGAGATTCCCCTTCCTCAGACGAGCCGCCGGAGAAGTGGCCGTCCAGACCTTGTGCATCCCGTGCACCTCGGTAGAGGGCGTACGCACGAACAGCTACGACTCACGGACTGACACCACGTCGAAAGCCTTCCACCTACAGGACAAGAAGCTCTACTACCGAGCACCCCAGAGCGACCAGGCGCTGCTGACGACCATCCTCGGCGCCTTCGGCAGCAGACGCTCCGCCTCGCAGGTGCTCCAGACCATGCGCGAGCTCAAGAAGGAAGCCGACGCACAGGAGCGCATCAAGCGGGTCAACAAGCAGACGACGGACGCGGGCAAGGTCGCCGAGCTCGTCGGCCGGGACACCCTGCAGGAATTGATCCCGGACGCGGTGACGAAGATGCTGCAGGAACGCGGTCTCGAGCTGACGGACGAACGAATGTTCGAGATCGTCAGTAATCTCCACGGTAGTAGTCTGCTGAAAGTCCTCAAGCCCGCGTTGGCCGACGCCGGTATCGAGACACCCGATCACTTCCGTGGTGGCCGGTCCGCCCAGGCATTCGTCAAGGAGCTCGGATTCTCACCGGCGATGGCGGGCGAATCGGTAAAGAAGAAGCCCGAACGGGAGGAGGTCGTCGGACCGGTCGGATTGAACCCGCTTCATCGGTACCAGGAGACGACCAGCAGGAAGATCGTCGATCTCCTGGCCGGGCGCACCCCACACAACCGTGGGCTCGTCCAACTTCCCACCGGCGCCGGGAAGACACGGGTGGCGGTCGAATCGATCATCCGGGACGTCAAAACGGCCCCCGAAGACGAACACCGGCTGATCATCTGGATCGCGCAGTCGGAGGAGCTGTGCGAACAGGCCATCGAGACCTGGACATATGTGTGGCAGGCCGCCGGAGTACCCGGACATCGGATGGCCGTGAGCAGACTCTGGGGAGGGAACAAGGCTCTCCGGGAGGAGACCAAACTCCACCTCGTCGTCGCGACCATTCAAACCCTGGCCAGCATCCACCAGAACCGCCCGCAGGTGTACGAATGGATGTCGAACCCCCACCTCGTCGTCATCGACGAGGCCCATGGAGCGATCACCACCTCCTACACGCCCGTCCTGGCCTGGTTCGGTCGTTCCTTCAACGACATGTCCAAGTCGTTGCTCGGTCTCTCGGCGACCCCCTACCGCGGCACGAACGAGAAGCAGACCGAACGACTCGTCGCACGATTCGGTCGTAACCTCATCGAACCCGACGAGTTCACCGCCGAGAACGCCCACGAGTACCTCCAAGACCTCAAGGTCCTGGCGCAGGTCGATCATCACGAGCTGGAAGGCATCGAACTCACGCTCAAGGACATGCCGTCGGCCACCGACGAGGACGAGCAGAACAAGATGCTGGAAGCTCGGATCGACCTGCAGCAAGTAGCGGACGACACTCGACGCAACGCGACCATTCTCAGTCACATCAGGTCCTCGACGACCGGGCCGACCCTCGTCTTCGCCGCGTCGGTCGAACACGCAGAAGCCCTCGCCGCCGTGCTGTCCGTCGAAGGCATACCCTCGGCTGCGATCGCCGGGAAGACCGATCCGGGCCACAGGCGTTCCATCATTGAGGACTTCCGAAAGGGCAAGATCCGTGTTCTGACGAACTTCGATGTCCTCACCCAAGGGTTCGACGCACCCAAGGTCGGCGCCGTGTACGTCTGCCGGCCCACCTTCTCCCCCAACAAGTACATCCAAATGATCGGCCGCGGACTCCGAGGACCGCTGAACGGAGGCAGTGAGAGGGTGCTCATCGTGAACGTACGCGACAACGTGAAGCAGTACGGTCACGAACTCGCCTTCACACAGCTCGACTACTTGTGGAGGAACGAGACCGCCGATGCCCCTTGAACCGAGGACTGCTGAGGTGTCGCTTGACGAGAGTCAACGGGCGGTCGTCGAAGCAGAGCCAGACGCGAGGTTGTTCGTCACGGCTGCTGCCGGGCAGGGCAAGACCGAGGTCCTCCTGGCCCGGGTAGGAACCTTGGTCGAGGACGGGCTCAATCCCGCCGACGAGATCCTGGTGCTGAGCTTCTCGCGCGCTGCCGTCGAAGCCGTGAGGAGACGTGCCCGGGTCCATGACCTCGATGGGCTTCAGATCCGCACGTTCGACTCCTTCGCCGCGCAACTCCTCATGGACACGGATGACCAGCAGCTCGGCGGGGATTTCGAGGCCAGGATCCGCAGAGCCACGAAGCACATCACCGGCGACGAGGTCCCCGACAGGGTCTCCTATCTCAAGCACATTCTCATCGACGAAGCGCAGGACCTCGTCGGGGATCGGGCGGAGCTGGTCCTGGCGTTGCTCGGGGCACTCGGGGACGCGCTGGGATTCACCGTGCTCGGTGACCCCTTACAAGGGATCTACGACTTCCAACTCAAGGAATCGGTATCCCCCCTGGCCTCCGGGGAACTCATCGAGAAGTTGATCAACGACTTCGGCGCTGAACCCCTGGTGCTCTCCGGGCACTACAGAGCTCTCACCGATCGCACCCGGGATCTCATCGCCGTCGGCGAACGGATCCGCGATCTCGGCCCCCTGGACGGAGCGAATGTCGGCACCGCACACCGGCTGATCGACGAGTTCCGTCGCGAGGTCTCCAGCAGTTCGGTCCTCCACGAATCAGGGGCGCTGAGCCCGGTCCCGGGCGAGAGGACCGCCGTGTTGTGCTCGACGAACTACGAGGTCCTCATCACGAGCGAACTCCTCTGGCAGCACGGTTACCCTCACCTCGTTCGACGCAGTGCCCAGGACATGAACCTCGCCCCTTGGGTGCACCAGGTGTTCAAGGACCTCGAGGACCGCACCTACGACGCCGAGGAGATCAAGTCCCGACTGGGTGCTCTCTTCGGGGACTCAGCCGATGACCTGTGGCTGGCCCTGAAGGCGGCCGAGGGCAACTCCACGACCTACAGGTCACTGGATGTCCCCCGGTTGAGCCGGCGCCTGCGCACCAGGTCGGTCCCGCTGACCTTGACGGTGGCGGATACCGCAGACCTCGTCGTATCCACCGTCCATCGGGCCAAAGGCCTGGAATTCACCAACGTCCTGTACCTGCACCCGCGGACGGGGTCCCCGGCGGCGGAGGAGAACGAGGCGACGCTCAAGCAGAAGTACGTCGCCCTGACCCGCGCACGATCCGACGTCATCTCCACGAAACTACCCAAGGACCTCCTTCAGCCTGCCGAGTGGTCCTCGGGACGCTGGTTGGAGAAGGCCTACCGGGGTAAGGCGCGGTACACGACGCGCATGGAGTTCCTGAACTCCGACGTCGACGACCTCACACCCTATTTCCCTACCGGGGGAGACGCGACGGAAGTCCAGGACGCCCTGGTCCTCGAGAACCTCGTAGGCCGGGTGATCTCCGGGGTCGTGCATGACGAACCCCGTCCGGGTGAGGGGCCACGGTATGTCCTGCGCACGGAGGAGGGCACGGTGATCGGCCGGACCGGGCCCGGTTTCGCGCACGACCTGAGACGGCATCTCGGGTTCAGCAGGGCCCGTGGTGAGCAGTGGCCAGCAGGTTTCACCGGTGCCCGCGTCACCTCCATCGAGTGCGCCACCGGTAGTCCCGAGGAGACGAAACGGGTGGGGCTGGGCGCCTCGGGTATGTGGTTGGTGCCCCGGCTGACCGGATTGATCACACGGACCACGAATCAGGAGCAGTGAATGTCGACGCTGGACACCAAGTACGCCTTCCGCCGGGAGATGGTCGATCGTCTCGAGACCGACCTCTACGGTCCCGAGACGCCGGACGAACTGATCACGGAAAGACCCCTGGACCGGTACGTGACCGGCGTCCTGTGGCCCGCGATGGACGAAACGGTCGTCCATGCACCGGATGACCCCGTATCCGTGTCTGCCGTGCCCGGCGAGGCCGCGGTGGACAGCCCGGTGGCGAACGCGCGGTTGTCCTACCCCAGCAGCGTGGGACTGACGGTGTCGGTCGACACCACGCTGTCCTCGTCACTGCTGGTATACCCGTCCGCGACCCGCTACGAGCCCGTGCACACCGATCGCCAGAGTGGGAGCAGACGCGGCACGGACTACGACTGGCAGAGACGCCCGGTAGAACTCGCAGTCATCGAGGTGCCGCTCGATCAACCGGAAACGCTGAAACTGCCGATCGCTGATGGGCTCGAGCTGTACGCCCTGGTTCGAGCGGCCGAGGACGGCATCGTGACGGTGACCGTCGTCCTGCGCAACATGCAGAAGAAACCGGGCCCCGGCGAGGACAAGGACCTCGCCTGCTGGTTCCAGGTCGGACTGAGCGTCCGCACCGACGAGCCCGCCCTGGTCGACCGGTCCAAGCTTCGACTCGAGCTCCCGGAAGACGAGGACCTCGCCTCCTCCGAACTGCTGTACCGCAACCATCTGATTTTCGGTGCCGGTCACGGGTGCGCCGTCGAGGTAGACGACGCCGACGTCGATGTCGAGGGCCGGCGTTGCCGCGGTGTCAGTACGACGTTCATCCCCCGGCAGGACGTGCACCGGTCCAAAGCCGGCGAGAGCGATGCGAACCTGTCCCTGCACCTGTTGGGCTCAGGAACCCGCGAGGACGTTCTCACCGAACTGTCCGTCCTGGCTGCGGACTACTCGTCATGGATCACGACGACGAGGACCTCCATGTCCGTCGACGGCCCCTCCTACGTTCCCGGACGTCTACGCGGCGTCGCCGACAGGCACATGCACCAAGCCGTCGAAGCACACCGGAGGATCGCTTGTGGTATCGAGAAGCTGCGGGACGACGAGGACGCCTTCGACGCCTTCCAGCTCGCAAACCGGGCGATGCACCTCCAGCGCGCCCGGCAGGACTGGGTCCGAGACGGGGCCGGGAGTGAGTTCACGCTCGGCGAACAGGCATGGCGGCCCTTCCAACTGGCGTTCATCCTGATCAATCTGCCGTCGGTCACCGATGACCACCATGAGGACCGGGGTATTGCGGACCTGCTGTGGTTTCCCACCGGCGGTGGCAAGACCGAAGCGTACCTGGGACTGATCGCGTACCTCGTGACGCTGCGTCGGTTACGTGATGACACGGTCGAAGGGGTCGCGGTGATCATGCGATACACGTTGCGGCTGTTGACCATCCAACAATTCGAGCGCGCCGCGATGCTGATCTGCTCTCTCGAGATCCTCCGGCGGAAGGACGAGCAGCGGCTCGGTGTCGAGGCGTTCGGTATCGGGCTCTGGGTCGGAAGTGGTGCCACGCCGAACGACATCCGGACCGCCCGGATGAACCTCGCCAAGCTCCGGAGCGGTGAGGACGTGGTGGAGGGCAATCCACGCCAGATCGAGGCATGCCCGTGGTGCGGGACGAGGCTCACGGTCGAGAACTACCGCATCGTAAAGTTCCCCAGCGAGCGGATGATCGTGAACTGCGCCGACGAGCGCTGTCAGTTCGCCGCGGGCCTGCCCGTTCACATCATCGACAGCGACGTCTACCGAGAACGCCCGGAGTTGATCATCGGGACCGTGGACAAGTTCGCGGCCATGGCCTGGCGTGGGGAGGTCACCGCCCTCTTCGGTCGCGGTAGGACCCCGGATCCGGGACCGGACCTGATCATCCAGGACGAACTGCACCTGATCTCGGGCCCGTTGGGTTCCACTGTCGGGCTCTTCGAGACGGCCGTGGACCTGGCAGCGGGAGGTCTGCACCGCCCGGCGGGGTCCGTGTGGCGGCAACCCAAGATCATCGCGTCGACGGCGACCATCCGTCGCGCCGATCAACAAATCCGCTCGGTCTTCAATCGGGAATCGCGGCTGTTCCCCCCGCCTGGACTCGACCCGGACGATTCGTTCTTCGCCGCGAAGGCCCCGCCCACCGAACTCGGAACCCGCCAGTACGTCGGTGTGCTCGCATCGGGCAGTAGCCATACGACGTTGATGGTGCGCACCTACGCCTCTCTCCTGCATTCGGGTGCCGTAGTCGACGCCCCGGAGGAGACGGACCGCGACCCGTACTGGACGCTCATGGGGTACTTCAACAGTCTTCGGGTCCTCGGCTCGGCGTACCTCCAGGTCTACGACGACGTCGACACCCGTGTGAAACTCCTCGCCAGGCGCGAGGGTCGCGATGATCCTCGGCCCCTCCAGCTCAGGGAGTTGACCAGTCGTGTCGAGAACAACCTGATTCCGGAGGCGTTGAAGTCCCTGGAGAAGAGCCTGATGAGTGGGTCGAAACCTGAGGACGTGGTGCTGGCTACGAACATGATCTCGGTCGGTTTGGATGTGGATCGATTGGGTTTGATGGCTGTGATGGGTCAGCCGCAGTCCAGTGCCGAGTACATTCAGGCGACGAGCCGGGTGGGACGTAAGCATCCTGGTCTGGTGGTGACGATCTTCAACGCCGCGCGGACGCGGGATCGGTCCCACTACGAGTCGTTCAACGATTTCCACGGGGCCTTGTACCGGGCAGTGGAGGCCACGAGTGCCACGCCGTTCGCGGCGCGGTCCCGTGATCGTGGTCTTCATGCCGTGTTGGTGTCGGCATTGCGCATGCTCGTCCCCGAACTACGGGAGAACGCCGGCCAGGTCCGGGTCGAGGCGCAGGTAGTCGATCAAATCATGTCCTCGATCGTCGATCGGGTTGTCGCGGTGGCGCCCGGGGAAGCTGCCGCGACGCGGAAGGAGCTCGAGCGGCTCCTGAACGTGTGGCGGGATGTCGCCGGTGTCGACCCTGCTCTGTCGTATCAAAAAAAGCCCAACAGTCCTACGGCGTTACTCATCGATTCGAGTAAGGCTCTGGAGGATCCCGACAGTTACGGCTACAGCACCAGCAGGGTCCCCTGGCCCACACCACGCAGTATGCGCGATGTGGATGCCGAGACGACTCTTCGCCCCAAATTCCCCCGGAAGGATGCCTCGGATGGTTAGGAAGACCTACGCAGCCCGGCGTAGTCAGTTGATCTCCACTTTCGGTGTGGGGAGCTTGTTCCCGGCCGAGAATAACAGTTTCATGATCACCAGCATCGATCAGTGGGACAGGAAGTACCTGAAGCCAGTGAGCGAACCTCGTCTGGCCCGGAGCCTTCGCGTGTCCGAGTTGTTCCTGCCGCCCTCCGGCCGGGGCGGTGTGCCGGTGGTGCGTTTCCCGCAGATGCTGGTGTGTTCGAGTTGTCAACGTATCGGTACGACGACGGGGCTTCGTGCTGCTTATGACGATCCCCGATGTGGGTTGTGCAAGTCGCCGACTCCGTTGACGCCCTCACGTTTCGTCACGGCGTGCGAGGACGGGCACATCGATGATTTTCCGTACAGTTTCTGGGTCCACGGTTCCGCCCGGGGCGGAGATGCTGCCGAACACGAATTGAGTCTTTCCTCCGAGGGCCGGACCTCGTCGCTGGCGGACATGGTGGTGCGGTGTTCGTGCGGGGAGCAGCGGAGCATGGTCGATGCGTTCAATCCGGTCGCGCTCAGGGAGCTCAAGTGTCAGGGGCATCGGCCGTGGTTGGGGCGGGACTATCAGGAGAAGGGGTGTGGGAAAGCACCCAGGACCGTGCAGCGTGGTGCTTCGAATGTCTGGTTCCCCATGATCCGCTCGGCGATCTCCATCCCCCCGTACTCGGAGTTCCTCGCGAAGGTCGTCACCTTCCATGCCTCGCAGCTGGGGAAACCGCAGGCATTGGAGCCGGCCTCGACGTGGGTCCTGGAGGGGATTCTCGAGGACCTCAAAGGTCGATTCTCGTTGGAGCAGCTCCGCGCGGAGATCAGACGACAGTTCCATGGTGGTGACACCACGGACCTGTCCGAGGACCAGTTACGTGAGCAGGAGTTCATGGCGTTGCTCCAGGGCCGCCGGGACAGCCCTGATACCGACTTCGTCGCCGAGAAGGTTGCCGTCCCTACCGCTCATACGCATTGGGTTAAAGCCGCGCGGAAGGTCACCCGACTGCGAGAAGTTCGTGCTCTGCACGGCTTCAGCAGGCTGAACCCGGGCAACCAGGACACCTCGGACCCGAAACCTTCAAAGTTGTTCCCGGAGGACAACGCACAGCACTGGTTACCTGCCATCGAAACGTTGGGTGAGGGTTTGTTCGTCGCACTAGACCGCGCTCAGGTCGAGGAATGGGCGAGGACCGACTTCGCGGCGGCGCGAAGAAGGATGTTGGACGAGAACGCGAGACGTGCTGCCGAGCAACGCGATCAGGTCCCGATACCGGTCGACATCGTCCAGACCCTCGTCCACACCCTCTCCCACATCATCATTGATCAGCTCTCCCTCGATGCCGGGTACCCGGCGTCCTCCATCCGCGAGCGCTTGTATGTCGGACGGGACCAGGTCGGCGTGCTCCTGTACACGGCCTCGTCGGATTCGGCCGGGAGCCTGGGCGGGATCGCCGCGCAAGCGGGCCCGGAGCGTCTCGGAGCGTCCTTGGACGAGGGCCTGCTGAGGACCTCGTGGTGTTCGGCGGACCCGGTGTGCATCGAGTCGACGGGTTCGGGGACGGATGCGCGGAATTTGGCTGCCTGCCACTGCTGCGTGCTGGTCCCCGAGACCAGCTGCGAGCTCTTCAACGGCAACCTCGATCGTGCGACGTTGTTCGGGGTGCACGGGAACAGTGATCTCGGCTTCAAGGAGTGGGCGCTCGCGCATCCGCTGCAGTCCGCTCCAGTGCCCACCGAGAGTGGCACCGTCGTAGCGGATGACGATGTTCCGGACAATATGCGCGGTACTGGGTGGGTCACGCTCTTCGTTGAGTCGGGTCCGCGCATGCGCGAGCTGGTGGAGGAACTGGTCGAGGCCGATATCGAGGCCACCGAATGGGGTCACGAGGTCGGCCCGGAGGGGCAGTGGTCGATCGACCTCGCTTGGCCGGCGGCGCAGGTCGCCGTCCTAGAGGACACCGATGAGGCGCGCGATGAATGGCTGATCGAAGACGGGTGGATGATCTACCACATCACCGACTGGTCCCCCAGTGAACTGGCCGACACACTGGCCGAGACGGTGTACTGAAGAACGACGGCGCAGCGCGGTGGCGCCGGGGGCCGCTATTCGTCCCCGACGCCACCGGCTCCTGATCGGCCTGCCGCTGAATCACCGGCGAGAACACTGCCAGGTCGTTCGAGCTCGAGCGCAGTCTGTCGAAAGCGTACCCACTGAGACTGAACCCCATGCGCCACAGAACAACTACCGCGTCTACAGGGTCCGTAAGCTCTGGAAAGCTGCGGGTCGTACCGGGATGAATCACAGCATGACCTGCTGCCTAACACAGCAACGCCAATCAAATACACGCGTAACACCAACCCTGGGGCCATCCTTAAACCACGATTGTCCCCTAGAATTAACTGCACTCCCACGGCCAGATCGTGTCATATGAGCGATTATCGCTCATCCGCCATCGGGGGACGCACGTTGACGGTGTCTAGGTCCACTTCTTGATGAATGACCGGGGTCTCATGCTTCAGGTACTGCGGGCCAGCGCTCCATGAACCAATCCGCGAGTAATTCCCCTCTTGCCTGAAGCGTCGCCGGGGTCCACTCCTCGTAAGTCTCCGCGAAGCGTCGAGCCGAGACGAAGGCCGACCCACCTTGATAGATTGGGCGCTTCACCGAGTATGCGTTGTTTCCAAGACCAGAATTCATGCCCGAAGTCAGTGGGATTAGGTTGGCGAATAAATCCTTCATCTTCGCATGCTCCTGTATTGAGAACGCATCCCAATCAAACGAGTATGTCGTTGGAAGCACATGCTCGATCCAAGGCACGTTCTCCGCATGGTCGCCGCCGAGTGAACGGTCATACTCGAGAATTAGATAGTCGTCGATCGACGTCTTATAGATCGGCCGGCTGAGGATATTAGCCCTCACCTCTTCGTCTGAGGGCCACGCCACAGTCTTATGAGTGGTTATGGCCAGCATCACCCCGGCGGCTGACAGCTCGGCTCCTGATTCTTCTGCGTCGAGCCACAGACGCTTGAACACGGCATGTAGGCCAGTAGGTTCATATCCGCAGAGTGCACGTCTCGTCAGAAATGAGTCCAACGTTTCAAGAATCTGACATCCGATCTTTTGATCCAACTCTTCCTCACTCAGCGCATTGGAGAGGCGCATGACGAAGGGCAGCAATGCTCCCGGGGCGCCCAGCTCAGTGAGCCGGTGGAATCGCCGAGCAACGTCAGGGGCATGGTTCTTGCGGTTGGTGCCTTGGATGAAGTCCAGGAAAGCGTCCTGGTACTCGACAAGTTGTTCAATAATCGCGGTGGGCTCCAGTTTCCGCCATTTCCGACTCAGAAAGGAATGCACCTCCGACTTTCGTAGATTAGCGTCGTGAGCTAGCCCGAATGGGAAGAAATACGAATCGAAGTGATTCCTTGTGCCCTCTTTGAATCTTTCATAGAAAGGTTGCCACTCATGTAAGTCAATCTGAGCGGCCGAAACAGGATCAATGGCAGCCTTGCGTGAAAAGACCTCATTCCGAACTAGATCACCGATGGTCATGGGTTGTTGTTTCGAGTTGAGGCTATTGAAGATTTTTGGTCCATTCGTGGGATCTTTCACCTGAATAGACACAACGGAGAATCTGTTCAAGAGTGCCCGAGTGATCTCTTGAATACGCTCTTTCTTGCCGGTTTTATACTGTGCAGACAGGAAACGCTTTGCTGACCGAAAATTGGCATAAATCCTGCCTTTTGTCTCGGTAGTGTCTGGTAAAGGCTGGAACTTGAACCCGTCCAGTTTCTCGCCGAATTTCTTCGTACTCAGGACCTCCCGTATCACCGCGTTCATATCCCCCTGATCCTCCCTGCAAGGGTGCAAGGTCAGGTTTGATAGATTGGGCACTGTGACGCTGGTCCCGATGTATGAGCGAAACAACAGGGCGGCCTCGTCGGGCTCACCGCATTCAATCAGGGTTTTGATAATTGCAGCTACGTACAAGTAGAGCGTAGTTAAGCGCTGCTGGCCATCGATTACTTCGTAGACTCGCGGCCGACCGGGGTCACTATATAAACCGTGGATGATGATCGCGCCAAGGAAATGGGCGTCCGTTGCTTGATCAACGACACTCAGGAGGTCGGCATTGAACGTTTTTATCTTTTCGTTGTCCCAACGGTACGGACGCTGGAAGAATGGTATCGAGAAAATTGATGCGTTCCCAAGTACAACGCCCAACTGTTCCTCACCAGCATTAGACGTAAGTTTGAAGCTTTCTTCAGTCATCTCTCCCCCAGCCGATCCGTTTGATCTTCGGCACAAGCCTACGACTTGCTTTCATCGTGAGCATCATCTGAAGCGCTGGCCCCGAAGAACTCTCCGCCCCCACCCCTGCGGGCGCAGATCATGAACCACTCGTTGCCGCCGGGCACCTCACTGCCAAGTGAGGCGCAGCTGCAGGTACGGTACGGCGTGTCCCGGTCCGCCGTCCGGCAGGCCCTCGGCGCGCTGGCCGCCGAGGGGTTGATCGAACGGGGACGGGGACGCGGCAGCACCGTCGCTCCGCGGCGGGAGCACCACCGGCTGGTGCACCAGACCTCAGGTTTGTCGGCGCAGATCGCCGGGACCGGGACGAGTGTCGGCACGGAGGTGCTGTCCCTGGCCCTGCAAGACGCCGATGCGTCGACAGAGATCCTCGGCACGCCGCAGGTACTCGCGCTCGCGCGGCTGCGCACGGCCGACGGCGTGCCCATCGCGGTCATCCACACCTGGCTCCCTGCCCCGCTTGCCGGTCTCACGGCGGAGGATCTGCACAACGCGTCCCTGCACGCGGTGCTGGGCAAGAAGTACGGGGTGCAGATCATCTCCGGCAAGCGGCAGATCCGGGCCGTCCCCGGCAACCAGGACCTGCTCCGGCTGCTGCAGCTCGACGACGGCGCACCGGTCCTCCTGCTCGAGGGAACCAGTTACAACCAGGACGGCCGAACGGCGGAGGATCTGCACAACGCGTCCCTGCACGCGGTGCTGGGCAAGAAGTACGGGGTGCAGATCATCTCCGGCAAGCGGCAGATCCGGGCCGTCCCCGGCGACCAGGACCTGCTCCGGCTGCTGCAGCTCGACGACGGCGCACCGGTCCTCCTGCTCGAGGGAACCAGTTACGACCAGGACGGCCGACCCGTGGAGGTCTTCTCGACCTGGCACCACCCCGACCACGTCGTCTTCGACATCTACGTCCAAGAGGACTCGCCGGCGCCGTCCGCGCTGGTGGCACCGGGCGGTCCAACGCCGTCGCCCGATGACGCTCCCGATCCGCTGGCCGACCGCGCCCGCCGGCTGGGAGCCGAACTGCTGCGCTTCGCCGACGACATTTCCGGCAATGGGCACTAACCCTGTAGCCACCCTTACTGACGTCGTAAGCTTAGAAGAAGGCTACCTCCTCAGCACTTACTCGCCGCTGGCGGGAATGAACGTTCGCAAGTACGCGCGTAATCCCGGGTCGCACACATAGACGTAGGTTCCTTTTATGCCTCGCGTGAGCAGCACTGCATAGATATTCCGGACGAACCTCAGGAGATCGTCGTCCGTGTAGATCTTGCCCAAAACCGGGTTATTCTCCTTGCCCTTCTTGTCGAAGTACGACGCGCGGTTGACGACGATCCTTTCTGCATCGGCGTCGTAGCAAAGGTCGGGTCCAATAATCACCCCCGCGTAGTTCAAGTCGTAGCCCTGCACGGTGTGTATCGACCCGACCTCCTCGCGCGACTTCGGGGAAGCGATCCAGTCGGTCTGGGTGCTGTTCCATCGGAACTGAGTGCCGTCGATCTCGATGTCGTACGCGGCCTTATCGGCCTTCGTCTTCCATGGCCAGGCATACCCGGCCACCAACCTCGACAACCCGGCTTCCTCATCTCGGCGCAGCACTTCGGTGCGCATGTCGGCAATGCTCTCGAACAGGCGGAAATCGTATCCGTCGAAATCCTCCGCCAGCATCGGCCCCTCGTCGACCTCGGAAGGGCGGAGAATCCTACGGACGTATCCGACGTAATCCGATCCGGCCCGCACACGCATTTGCGACACGAGTGGGTAGTGACGATCCGCCCTCTTGGCCTCGGCAACAAGGTCGTGGAGGACCTGGGGAGGAAGGTCCGCCGGTCGAACGCTTTGCGCAGCGTCGAGGAGCAGTACTTGATTCTTACTCTTTGCGCGGATCCAATCGAGTTGCGTCTTTGTCGTGTCGTCCTGCCCGAACAGCTTCTCGTTGATCTCGCGAAACTTCTTGTTCTGTACCCCTGATGCCTGATTCGCGCGCTGGTTGAGCCGATGCGACTCGTCGACGATCAGTAGGTCGAACAGCTCATCAGCAACGCCGACATCGAACGCTGTCATCACCATCGCTTGGTGCAAGCCGGGCGTCTTCTTGAAGACCTTCTTGATCGACTCGCGCAGCGACTGTTGGGGCACCACGAGCCCGATCCGTAACCCGACGAGAAGATCGGCATAACCCTGAACGAAGAACTCGGAGAACATGGAGTCGCTGTCGAGTTCCTCGACGGGCACACCGCCTCTGATGTCGACGATCAACTTGAGCAGGTAGATCGCGACAACCGTCTTGCCCGTGCCTGGGTCGCCCTGGATGACGATCGTGCTGCGCGTGGCTGCCTTCAAGTCCTCGAACATGCCCTCAAGAATTCCCTCGACGGCCACCGCCTGATCCTGGGTCAGTTCTTTGAAGGGCGATAGCTTGAAGAGGTCGCTGTTCTCTATCTCAGGAATGCTTCGGCTGAACACACCGTCATGCCGAAGTTGCTCGAAGACTTCCCTGAAGGTCTCTCGGTACAGGTCGCGATTGTAGTAGTCGGCCTCGATGATGCCGTCGTTGCGGTTGA
Organism: Arthrobacter sorbitolis; assembly: GCF_054510995.1. NCBI lineage: Bacteria > Bacillati > Actinomycetota > Actinomycetes > Micrococcales > Micrococcaceae > Arthrobacter > Arthrobacter sorbitolis. Next base: position 39,169 of record NZ_JBTNDM010000005.1, on the reverse strand, counting down.
GTACCTGGTAAGCGCCGTCTCCAGCAAGCATCCGAATGAGATGGGACTCGAGGTCGAGGCAGACGGACTTGTTGAAGGTGTTGTCGACGACGACGCGCATAGTGCTGAGATGCTGCTTATCCGGCGAGGCGAAGTGCTGACGCATCCGCGCAGCAGCGTTGCGCGACTCGCCCACATAGACGTCGTTCAGACCCGCTCCGCGGGAACGAGACGGGTGGCCCGTCGCGTTGTCCAGGACGTAGACGATCGGCCAGTTCGTGTGGCGGTCGTGCAGCGGCGCCCAATTGGCGACGGCATCGGGAGTGAAATCAACCCGCTGGATCTCAAAGGGCGTCATACTTGGCGCTTCGCCCCCGCGCTCTGTTCACCGGATACTTCTCCCGCGTCTTTTCAAGCTTCTCCAGAACTATCTGATCCGGGTCGACACCCAGCCGGCCTGCCAGCAAAAGGCAATACGTGAGCACATCAGCCAGCTCCTCTTTGACCCGCTCTCCATCAGCATCGGCATTCCACTGGAAGCACTCGAGTAGTTCGCTGGCCTCAATGACAACGCTTTTGGCCAGATTCTCCGGCGTGTGGAACTGCGCCCAATCCCGTTCGGCGACAAAGGCTGCGATTTCGGCTTTCAGGGACGGTTCGAACATCCCGTCAACGTAACAGAAATCAGGGCTGTCTTTACGGGCAGGACGTGGCACCGTCACGGACGGCGGACCAGCCAGAGGCACGCAGGGGCGACGCATCGCTCTTCGGGGAGGTTCACCTGACGTATCGACCTCCACGTACTTGGCCTGCAAGTCGTACAGCGTCGCCTGCTGGACGGCGTCGCCTCGGTCCCCCTATGCGTTGCGCACCACGATCGACAAGAAGCTGTGCTGGATCGCGTCGGCCGCAGTCGCCGGTGCTGACGCCGACGGTGATTACGGCGTCCGCCCCAGCTTCGCGCAGCAAGGCGGCGAGGCCGACCCAAAAGAGACACTGGCACTTCTCTCCACATGGTAGCGGGGTCGAAACCAAGCGCCTTCGCCTGGGGTCAGGAGCAGACAGATGCGCCCAGGGTGTCGGCCATGTCCCACCAGAGCCGGTTCACATCGACGTACCGGTCGGTGGGGTCGAGCGGCTTCGCCCACGGCTTGTCGATGATGTAGTGGATGTTCTTCACCGACGCCGGATCCCACACCGACGGGTGCTGGTGCGGCAAAGTCTTCAGCGCGTTGTAGACGTACGGCAGCGGCTGCCAGCGGTCCCGGTAGTACTCGTTGAGGAAGTCCTGCTCCGCGAACGGGTAGGCCGAGAGATGCTCGACCGCCGCCAGCCGGGCCACCATGTCGGCGAAGACGGCCTCGTCGGGCGACAGCACGAGGAAGCCGCCGTTCAGGTAGTTGTCCGTCGCGCCCGGTTCGGTGACGTGGTCCCCGCCCCGGCAGTGCGTGTAGAAGCAGGTCTCGGGTGTCCAGCTCGGCGGGTAGCTCGCGATCCGGTTGGGGTTGCACCGGCAGGCGTGGCAGGCGGCGATGGCGCCGTCGGCCAGGTCCAGCGAGAACAGCTCGTCCATGTTCCGGGTCACCAGCATGTCGGCGTCCAGGAAGACGACGCGTTCGAACTCCGTGAGGCCCCAGACGGCCAGCTTGGTCCAAACCTCCGCGAACCGGGCGTTGGCGTAGCTGCCCGCCGATCCCCCGGCCGGCCGCAGCGGTGCCACGTCGCGCAGGAGGCACCCGTCGTCCTGCAGGAGGCGCCGGGCCTGCTCGTCGATCCCCTCGGTCACCATGACCACGAGGGGGGTGGTGCTGCCGGAAGCCGCCAGCGAGGCACGCAGCGTCCGGACCCCGATCAGGTAGTCGGGTTGAGTCAGCAAGGTCACCCAGGCGTTCATCGGTGGTGTTCCTGTCCTAGTGGGCGGGTCGGGTCAGTCGAGGAGCGCATCGGTGAAGGCATTCGCGAATCTGTGCTCCGGGTCCAGCGTCTCGCGCACCCGGCGGAAGGCCTCCCACTGGGGGTAGAGCGCCGGCCAGTCGTAGAGGGACTCGTCGAAGTACTTGCCCCAGTGCGGCCGGCCACCCTCCTCGGCCAGGGCCCGCTCCACTGCTCGAAGGAAGCTGCTTCCCTCCTCGGACAGCGAACCGTCGGCCGCGTAGTAGACCACGAAGCCGAAGTAGCAGGTGTCCTGGCCGTTGGACGGGCTCAGCCATCCCTCGGACGCGCCGGTGCAGCGGAGGATCACCGGGTAGTGCATGCGGGGGCGGGTCTCCGCATGCCAGTCCTTGATCTTCCTGATCACCGCTCCGGCCTGAGCGAGCGGGATGCCGATCTCCACGTTGATCTGGGGGGTCGCGATCCCCTTGCAGAACACCTGGTAGATGTCACCCGTGACGTCGGTGAAGTCCCGGAAGCGCGACACCGTGCGGAGCGACTTGCCGTCGTCGGCGACGCCCTTGCTGTCGTCGCGGAGGTGCTGCAGCGTCGACTCGATCGTGCTGTTCATGGACGTATCGGTCGTCGCGTACTCCACGAGCTGACTGCCGCCGGCCCGGTACCGGGAGATCTCGTCGTCGGACGCCTCATTGGCGGTCCACACCTGGACCTGGTTCTCCTGCGGGAACCACCACGCCTTGACCAGGATGTTCTCCCGGTTCCAGGTCTCCAGGTCCGTCTCGAGCGTGCCCGCATCGACGGCCTTCTTCACGCAGGTGTAGATCATCGACTCCCGTGCGCGCAACGTCACGGCGGTGATCACTCCCAGTGAGCCGAGGCCGAGTTGGACGGCAGAAAAGTCCGGGTGGTCATGGTCGAACTCCTCGACCGTGCCGTCGGCCAGCACCATCCGGATCGCCAGCGCGGCGCCGGCGATCGAGCTCTGCTGCAGGCCCTGACCGTGGGTTCCGGTGGACAGGGCGCCGGCCAGCGTCTGCTCGGCGATCACCCCGGGTGAGGCGTCCAGCATCTGCCCCCGCGCGGTGAGGAACGCGTACACCTCGGCCAGGGAGGTCGAGCCGGCGAAGGTCGCGGTGTCGTCGGTGCTGGAGATCAGGCCGCTCAGCCTGCTCAGGTCCAGGAGCGTGCCGGCCCCGTCCGCGACCTCGATCATCCTGCCGGGCGACATCCGGCTCCCGATCATCCGGACCCGGCCGTCACTGGTGGACAAGAAGTAGCACAGTTCCGCCTCGGTGGCCGGCGCGACGACCGAGCCGGGCAGACCCAGCCGGGAGTTTCGAGCCCAGTTGCGGAGCCGGGCGTCCTCGCCGGTGAGCTCCGGCTCCTGGTGGGGGTAGGTGAGCTGTGTGATGGACATGACGCGTCTCCTGTAGAAGTTCGGTTCTGCCTTCGAAGCCGCATCGACGGGCGCGGCTGATCCATCGGGCACGGGTGTTTCCGGCCACCGTGGATGAATTTCTCAGTTCTGTAGAAGTCCTGTTTTCACCATAGCCCTGCCTCGTCAAGGGGATGTTTACACTGACAAAATGACTGTCGTCTGCGTACCCGATCCGAATGCCCGCGATCTCCTCGGAGCCCTTCCCGACGAGGTCGAGGTGATCGTCTGGGACGGCGGGGGCGACAAGCCCGAGCGCCTGGCGGAGACCGTCTTCTGGGTGCCGCAGGTCGAGGACTCCACCGACCTCGCCGGGAAGTTCGCCGCCATGCCGAAGCTCGAGGTCACCCAGCTGACGAGTGCCGGCGTCGAGGACATCCTCGAGCACGTCCCGGACGCCGTGACCTTGTGCAGCGCGCGTGGCGTACACGGCCCGGCCGTCGCCGAACTGGTCATGGCCGTCGTCCTGTCCACGCTGCGCCGGCTGCCCCACTTCGGTGACGCGCAGCGACAGGGCCGGTGGGACCCGATGGAGGCCGACGACCTGCGCGACAAGCGCGTCCTGATCATCGGTGCCGGCGACCTCGGCGAGCAGACCGCCCGCCGCCTGCGGAGCTTCGATGCCGTTCCCGTGCTCGTGGCGCACACCGCACGCGACGGCATCCACGCGACGTCGGAGCTGCCGGACCTGCTGCCCGGGGCCGACGTGGTGGTGCTGACCGTTCCGCTCACCGCCGATACGACCGGGCTCGTGGACACGGAGTTCCTGTCCCTGATGCCCGACGGCGCCCTGCTGGTCAACGTGGCGCGCGGCAAGATCGTGGACACCTCGGCACTGCTCGCAGAACTGACGTCCGGGCGGCTGCGCGCCGCCCTGGACGTGATGGAGCCGGAGCCCCTGCCTGCCGACCACCCGCTGTGGAACGCGCCGAACCTGATCATCACGCCGCACGCCGCCGGCTCGATCGCGCAGTCCGGCCCACGAGCCTTCGCGCTGGTCAACGCGCAGGTGCGCCGCTACGTGGCCGGCGAGGACCTCGTCAACGTCGTGAAGGGCGCCCACTGAACCCTCAGGCATACGCTGTGAAGTTCGGGCCGAGGGTATCGAGCCAGGCGACCGGATGCACGGCCACCGCGTCTGCGCCGGGCCGGGCCCACGCGGCCACGACCGCCTCCTCCAGCGCCGCTCCGGTCCGGGCGAACGGATAACGGTCGAGCACCCAGCGGCGGTTCGCCGCGCGGACCGATGCCAGGGCGTCGAGGTCCTGGATCAGGTCCGCCACCTGGTCGCGGATCAGCAGCGGTCGCTGGTCCGGGACCCGCCACGCGCCGGGCGCCTCGAACAGCTCGTGCCCACCGCCGCCGTCGTACCCGACCACGAGGCAGCCCGACGCCAGCGCCTCGGCGACCGGCAGACCGAAGCTCTCGGTGTGCCCGAGGGCGACGAAGACCGCCGAGCCCGCCAGGGTGGCGGCCACCGCCGCCCGCGGGGCCTCGACCAGTTCCACCAGCTCCACCCCCGAGAGCCGCGGCTCGTCGGCCAGGACCCGCTTCAGCAGTGAGGCCTCCCGTGGCCGCTTCCTGGGGAACCAGCTCACCCGGAGCTGCCCGGCGGCGCCGGGGGCGAACAGCTCGCCGTCCACCGGGTTGGGCACCACGCTCACCGGCAGGCCGGGCAGCGCGGCGGACAGCACGTCGCGGCTCTCCGCGGACACCACCCAGATCGCGGGCGCCGGCGACCATCCCGGAAAGTCCTCGCCGGGGGCGCCGGCGGCGAAGGTGTAGAAGTGGTTCTGGTTGAAGATGACCTTGCGCGCTCCGGGTGCCGGATCGCGGCCCTGGACGGTCGGTGTCTCCGGCAGCACCAGGAGGTCGTCTGCGCCGATCGGAGTGGTGGCGCCGAACAGCATCGGCACGTCGTCGGCGATCCAGTCGGTGCGGTCGTCCGCGTCGGGCAGCCACAACCAGGCCTCGTGGCCGCGCTTCCGCAGCAGCCGGACGTGCTGGGTCATCACGTGCACGCCGCCGCTGTGGTGGCGGGTGGCGAAACCCGCGTAGACGATCCGCCCCGGGGACCGTCCGGGACTGCTCACCATGCCGGAGCCGTCAGGTACCACGACGCGCCGCTCCCGGTGTTGTGGGCGGGGAACGAGTCCGGGCCGAGCCCGACGTCGGCCCGCCACCCGTCGCCCCACTTGGCGTCCAGTCCGTGGAGGATCTCCGCCCGGTTGCCCTCGGAGCTCTGACCGGTCCGGTTCATCGTCTGCCGCCGCAGGTGCGAGACGTAGGCGCCCTCCGTGACCACGCACCGCAGGCCGGCCGCCCGCACGCGGATCGCCAGGTCGATGTCCGCGCCGTAGCCGTGCCGCGGGAAGGCGACCTCGTCCAGACCCCCCAGCTCGACGACGGGGGGCACGGCGAACGCTAGGGCGGTGCCGTCACAGAAGTCGACGTCGCGCAGCACGTCGCGCGGGACGTACTCCGCGGCGGTACCCGGGATCGCAGAGGCCCGCTGGTGGATCCAGAAGTCGTCGTAGCAGGCCGCCGCGAGCGCGATGTCGTCCGCGGTCGAGAAGGGCGCGAGCAATCCGTCGAGGAACCCGGGCGACACCCGGATGTCGTTGTTCAGCACCACGCAGACCGCATGTCCCTCGCGCGACGCCGTCTGCAGCGCCCAGTTCGCGGCGCCGATCCACCGCAGGTTGCGCCCCGGGCGGTGGACCTCGATGGTCCCCTCGGGCAGCACGTAGTCGCCGGCGTTGTCGACCACCACGATGCGCAGGGCCGGGTCGAGGTCGCTCCCGTCGCGGACCAGGTCACGCACCACCGCGTCGGTCAGCTCCGGCGAACCGAACGCGGGGATGACCACCAGTGCCGACGCGGCCGTCGTCGAGGGGGTCACTGCTCGGCGCGGGCGGCGCGGCCCGCGCGGTCGCCGTTCACGGTGATGATCAAGATCGGTTCCCGTCAGGTCAGGTGGGCGTGTGCCACGGCAGCGAAGACTACGGAGTAGTTCTGCCAGACCCGGCGAACGGATGGCTCGTTCTTGTGTGATGTGCCCCACGCGACCTACTGTAGATACATCGTGTCCGTACTAGTTGTACGTATCCGTCCGACACAAACCTCCCGTACAGAGAGAAGATTCGCCAATGGCAGCCGAATCGCTTCCCAAGTCCCGCATCCCCCTGTTCGACAGCATGAACCGCATCCCCGGCGGCCTCATGCTCATCCCCCTGATCCTCGGCTCGATCGTCGGGACCTTCACCCCCGGCTTCCTCGAACTCGGCAGCTTCACCACGGCCCTGTTCGCCGACTCGGCCCTGCCGCTGATCGCCGTCCTGATCTTCGCCACCGGCATGCAGATCACCGCCAAGGCCTCCGGCCCCGTGCTCGCGACCACGGGCGTCGTCCTGCTCTTCAAGACGATCATCCCCGCCGCCCTCGTCGCGGGCCTCGGCCTGGTCGTCGGCGTCGAGGGCATCCTCGGCATCTCGATCCTCGCCCTGCTGGCATCCTTCGACAACAGCAACGGCGGCCTCTGGCTGGCCTTCACCGGCCGCTACGGCGACTACCGCGACCGCGGCGCCTACATGGCCTCCGCCATCAACGACGGCCCCTTCTTCACCCTGCTCTTCCTCGGCATGTCGGGCCTCGGCAACATCCCGTTCCTCACCCTCCTCGCCGCCGCCATCCCCCTGATCCTCGGCTTCATCGTCGGCAACCTCGACGCCAAGTGGACCGAGGTCATGCGGCCCGTACCGAACATCGTCATCCCGTTCTTCGCCTTCGCCCTCGGCACCGGCATCGACCTCCGCAACGTCATCGCCGGCGGCATCGGCGGCATCTTCGTCGGCATCGCCGCCACCCTCATCACCGGCGCCCTGGTCTACATCGGCTACCGCTTCGTCCTCCGCCGCGGCGCCAAGTCCGGCATCGGCATCGCCTCGGCGACCACGGCCGGCAATTCGATCGCGACCCCGGCGATCGTCGCCGCGGCAGACCCCAGCTTCGCCCCGTTCGTCGAGGTCGCGACCGCGCAGGTCGCCTCGGCCGTGCTGGTCACCGCGATCTTCGCGCCGCTCCTGGCCACCTGGGTGCTCAAGCGCCAGGGCGGCCTGGACACGGACGACGCAGCGCAGGTCCTCCCCACGTCCGCCTCCGAGCTACCCCCCGCGGGTCCATCGGCTCCCACGGACCGACCCCGTCGGACCGAGGAGAGCGGCTGACCGTGGCATCTCCTGCCCCCATCGTCGGCATCGCGGCCGACGACGTCACCGGCGCCACCGACTCCGTGGTCCAGTTCTCCCGCACCGGCTGGTCCTCCCGCCTGCTGCTGGGCGAACTGCTCCCGGACTCGGTGGAGCCGGGCAGCGCCCTGGCCGTCAACACCGACGCGCGCGCCCTGGACACCGCCACCGCCCGTCAGGCCACGGCGAGCGCCATCAGGAGCCTCGTCACCGCCGGGGCCGACCGTCTGTACCTGAAGATCGACTCCACCATGCGCGGCAGCGTCCCGGCGCAGGTGGCCGGAGCGCTCGACGCGTGGCAGGAGCGGCACCGCGGCTGCTTCGCGGTCGTGTGCCCGGCCTACCCGGCGATGGGAAGGACCATCCAGGACGGGCTGCTGCGCGTGCACGGTGAACCGGTCGAGGACTCCCCCGCGGGCCGGGACCCGGTCACGCCGGTGCCGACCAGTGAGTTCTCGCAGCTCCTGCCCGGCGCGACGACGATCAGTCTCAGCGGCTCCGCGGGGCGGGATGCGCAGGCCCTGCGGGACGCAGCGGGTGACGGCGTCGTGGTCGTCAACGCGGCGTCCGACGACGACCTCCGCATCCTCGCGGCCGCGCTCGTCGTCGCCGGTCCGACGGCGATCCCCGCCGGGTCGGCCGGCCTGGCCGCCGCGATGGCGGCAGCGTGGGCAGACGCCGGAGCAGTACACGCCGCATCAGAGCCTGCACCCGCAGCGCAGGGGCAGCGGATCGTCGTCGTCGTCAGTTCGCTGCATGACGTCGCCCGCGCCCAGACCGACCACCTGCGCTCCCGGCTGGACTCCGCCGATCTCCGCATCCTGCAGCCCGACGAGTCCCTGCTCGACCAGCCGAACCGGCTCGCGCAGTGGGCCGCCGGAGAGCTCGACGTCCCGGAGTCGCTTCCGCGGGTCGTCGTCATCATCTCCCCCGAGGCAGTCGGCGGCTCCGAGACCCTCAGCGGGACCGCCATCGCGAGCAGTCTCGCGTCCGTGGTGCAGCAGACCCTGGCCCGCACCTCCGTCGGCGCCCTCGTACTCGTCGGCGGCGACGGAGCCCGCGCCGTCCTCGACGCCACCCGCGCCCAGGCACTGCGCATCACCGGTGCTATCCAGGAAGGCATCCCGGTCGGCGTCGTCGAAGGCGGCACCGCGGCTGGAAAGATCGTCGTCACGAAGGCCGGCGGCTTCGGCCCGGTCACCGCCCTGCTCGACACCGTCACCGAACTCACCCGGACACTGACCACCACCCCCGCCCAACCTACGGAGGCATCCTCATGACCATTCCCACCCTCGCCGTCACCCTCGGCGACGTCGCCGGCATCGGACCGGAGATCACCGCGAAGTCCCTCCTCGGGCACGACGACGTCCGGCAGGAGTGCAGGCCCGTCGTCATCGGCGACGAGGCCGCCATGCGCCAGGGCGTCGCCAACGTGGGCGGCGACCCGGACAAGGTCCGCGTGCTGTCCTCGATCGAGGACGCGACGAACGAGCCCGGCATCATCGAGCTCCTGCAGACCGGCCCGTCGCTCGCGGACGTGAAGCTCGGCGAGCTCAGCCCGGCCGCTGGTGACGGGTCCTACCGCTTCGTCGTCGAGGCCTGCCGCCTGGCCCGCGAGGGGAAGGTGCAGGGCATCGTCACCGCGCCGCTCAACAAGGCCGCGATGCACGCCGGCGGGCACAAGTGGCCCGGCCACACGGAGCTGCTCGCGCACGAGTTCGGCGTGGAGAACTTCAGCCTCGTGCTGTCCGCGGGTGACCTCTACTTCTTCCACCTCACCACCCACGTCTCCCTGCGGCAGGCCATCGAGGACGTCACGCCCGAGCGCACCACCAACGTCATCGAGCTCGTCAGCGCCTTCACGAAGGCGCTCGGCAACCCGGACGAGCCGATCGGCCTCGCCGGGCTGAACCCGCACGCGGGCGAGAACCGCCTGTTCGGCGACGAGGACGCCGACATCCTCGCCCCCGCCGTCGCTGCAGCCCGCGAGAAGGGCATCACCGTGCACGGGCCGATCCCCGCCGACGCGCTCATCCCCGCCGCGGTCAAGGGCAAGTGGAACATGGTCATCGCCTGCTACCACGACCAGGGCCACGCACCCTTCAAGGCGGTCTACGGCGACGACGGCGTGAACATCACCGTCGGCCTGCCCGTAGTCCGCGTCTCGGTGGACCACGGCACGGCGTTCGACATCGCCGGCCAGGGCATCGCCCGGGAGGCCAGCCTGGTGCTGTCCATGCGCCGTGCGGCTGCGCTGGCACCGGGATGGGACCACGTCTGGCGGACCGCGCAGAAGAAGTAGCTGCTCCCACACGCCTAGGATCGGAATTATGACAAGCGACGAAGACCTCGACCCACCCGTCCCGAGCTACCTCGAGGGCATCGAGCTCAAGCGGGTCCACGACGGCACGGTGCTCGAGGACTACGTGTCGGCGCCGTCCGGCGCCGACACGTAGTCCTCGACCACCATCGTGAACCGGAGCAGCTCATGACGGGGCAAGACGACACACAGGAGCGTCCACTGGATGCCGGGAGCAGCGAGCCGCTGCACCTGCAGCTCCGCGGACATCTGCGCGCGCAGATCCTGAACCACTCGCTGCCTCCCGGCACCTCCCTGCCCAGCGAGGCACAGCTGCAGGTGCGGTACGGGGTGTCCCGGTCCGTGGTGCGCCAGGCCCTCGGCGCACTGACCGATGAAGGGCTGATCGAGCGGGGACGTGGGCGGGGCAGCACCGTGGCGCCGCGGCGGGAGCACCACCGACTCGTGCACCGCACGTCGGGGCTCTCGGCACAGCTGGGGAGCACCGGGGCGAGCGTCGGTACGGAGGTGCTGTCGCTCTCCCTGCAGGAGGCCGATGCGTCGACGGCGATCCTCGGGACGCCGCAGGTCCTGTTCCTCGAGCGGCTGCGGACCGCGGATGGCGTGCCGATCGCTGTCATCCACACGTGGCTGCCGGCGCCGACGTTCGCTGATCTGACCGCAGAATCCCTGCACGATGCGTCCCTGCATGCAGTGCTGGGCGAGAAGTACGGGGTGCAGATCACCTCCGGCAAGCGGCAGATCCGGGCAGTCCCGGGTGACGGAGACCTGATGCGGTTGCTCCAGCTCGAGGCGTCGTCGCCCGTCCTCCTGCTGGAGGGCACGAGCTTCGACCAGGACGGGCGGCCCGTGGAGGTCTTCTCGACGTGGCACCACCCCGACCACGTGGTGTTCGACATCGACATCCAGCAGGATGCCCCCATGTCTGCTGTGCCGCGCGATCCGGCACCGTCCTCGTCCGGTGACCCGGTCGACCCTGTCGCTGAGAGGGCACGCAGACTGGGGGCCGAACTGCTGGACCTGGCGGATCAGCTCTCGCAGCCCCGCTGATACGTCCGGACACCGCCGGGCCGAGGAGGGCGCACCGCACGGTCCCCTGCGGGAGGTGCCGCCGCGGGCCCGCGGACCGTCGTCGTCAGACCTGCGGCAGCAGCACCTGAAGGTGGGCGATGATCGCCGCCACGCCCACCTCGAAGCCGAGGTCGGAGCGCTTGCCGCCCAGTGAGGCATTAGCGAACGCGCCGTGCAGCGCGGGCTGGGCCTCCGCACTCGCGAGCCAGGCCAGCTCCGGCGACGCCATATCGAGGGCGGAACCGAGCAGAAAGCTGTCGAGGACCGTCACGGCCACCACCACGTCGTTCGGCGCGAAACCCTGCTCCACGAACACCGCCGCGAGGTGCTCGTAGATCTCGAGCGTCGCTGTGTCCGTCACGGCCTCCCCCACGAGCAGCGGGATGGCCTTCGCGTGCTGGCCCAGCGCGCGGCGGTAGCTCCGGGCCCACGCTGCGACGCGGTCCTGCCAGGCAGGGCCGGCCGTGAAGAAGTCCCCCGCTGCGAGGGCGTCCGAGCCGATGACGGACCGGATTCCATTGATGATCTCCGGCCGTCCCTGCACGTGGTGGTAGATGGACGACGGGCTGACCGACAGCTTCTTCGCCAGCCCCGGCAACGTGAAGTCACCGAACTCGTCCACCAGCTCCAGTGCTGCCCGGTAGATCTTCTCCGGCGACAGAATCGCCTGGCGTGGCCGCCCCATGCTCCCCCTTTTGTCGCGGCCACGCCGCCCTATGCTGTTCCTGCGCTGATGAGGCTCCCGCCGTCGTCGTTCCTAGAAGACGATCACGCTGCGCGCCCGCTCTCCCCGGCGCATCGCATCGAACGCCTCGTTGACCTCGTCCAGACTAATCCGGTGCGAGATGAGCCGGTCCACCGGCAGGCGCCCCGCGAGGTACAGCGCGGCGAGCCGCGGGAAGTCCCGCCCCGGCACGGTGGAACCGTAGTTGGAGCCGATGAGCGACTTCCCGCTTTCCGCGAGCATCAGCGCGTCGATGGACACCGGGCTGCCCTCGGGCGGCAGGCCCACGATGACGGCCTTGCCGCCGGGGACGATGAGCGACGGGAGGGACTCGATGGTCTGCACCCGCCCAATCGCCTCGAACGCGTACGCGGCGCCTCCTCCGGTGATGGCGGCGATCTCCTCCGCGAGCCCGTCCGACGGCACGAGGGTGTGGGTGGCGCCGAAGTCCCTGGCCGCCGCGAGCTTGTCCTCGCTGAGGTCGACGGCGATGATCGGGTTCGCGCCGACGAGCCGCAGCGCCATGATGATCGAGAGTCCTACACCGCCGGTCCCGACGACGACGGCGGACATCCCCGCCTCGACGCCGGCGTCGTTCACCACCGCGCCGAAGCCCGTGGCGACGGAGCAGCCGATAAGGCTGGCGACGTCGAATGGGACCTCGTCGGGGATGCGGATGGCACCGGCCTCGGGGACGACGGCGTACTCGCTCATGGACCCGACGGTCAGGTACGGGAACACGCGCTCGCCATCGAGGGTGAGCGGGCTGCTGCCGTCGGGCAGGAGGCACTCCTCGGACCGGCTGCCCGTGCACACGTAGGACTTCCCCGACAGGCACGCGGTGCAGCGGCGGCAGGGGTAGAACCAGGAGAGGATCACGTGGTCGCCCACCGCGACATCCGTGACGCCGTCACCGATCGCCTCGACGGTCCCGGCACCCTCATGGCCCATCACCGTGGGCGAGGGCAGCGTCCAGTCGCCGTCGAGCACGTGGCGGTCCGATCCGCACACCCCCGACGCGCCCATGCGGACGAGGACGGTGCCCGGGGTGGGGTCGGCGACCTCGACGGTCGTCAGGTCGAGGTCCTGCGAGCCGATGCGGTGCACGGCGGCGCTGGAGGTGCGGCTCATGCGCGCCCCTCGACCTTCTCTGCAGGAGCGTAACCGCCGACGCCGCGGCGGACGTAGAGCACGCGGGCGAGCACGTAGTACACGATCGCGCCGATGATCGCCGCCGGGAAGGACGCCGTGATGTAGCCGAAGATCGGCTGCGCGGTGAGGGTAACCGGGTTGTAGATGACCAGGTAGAAGATGGCGCCGACGGCGACGGCGACCATGCCGGCCCAGTTGACGCCTCCGTGGAAGTGGTAGGCGCTCTCTCCCCGGTGGCGGTAGAGGTCCTCGAGGACGACGCGCTGGCGGCGCAGCAGGAAGTAGTCGGCGATGATCGCGCCGCACATCGGGGCCAGGAACGCGCCGCTGAGCGTCACGAAGGTCATGAACCGCAGGTACATGAAGCCCGGGAAGAACGCGAGGATGGCCGGCAGGACGAAGAACGCCGCGCAGAGCCAGGCCCACTTCACCCGGGACAGCAGGTTGCCGCTTGCCTGCCGGATGGCCAGCACGGTGGAGTAGACGATGGAGGACGTGCTGGTGATGTTGGCAAAGGCGATGAACAGCAGGATGAAGGCGCCGAGGACCGGGCCGCCGAAGGGCAGCATCCAGACGGTCGGGTCGGAGTCGCCGAGCGTCAGGGCCGCGGCCATGCCGACGATCTGCGCGATCAGGGTGGCTCCGAGCAGGCCGCCGTACGAGGGCCAGAGGGCGGCCTTCGGTGTTTTCGTGAGCCGTGCGAGGGATCCCATGACCGGGTACCAGGACACGCCGACGCCCACGTTGAACTCGACGGCGAGGGCGAAGTTGAGGCGGTCGTCCTCGAACGGGGCGAGCGGCGCGGCGCTGAACAGCGTGTCCCACGAGGTGTTGATGACGAGGAAGACCATGAGGAAGACGGTCACGACGATCAGACCCGGGGCGATGAACTTGTTGAACCGGCCGATGGTCACGGGACCGCGGGAGAGGATCCACCAGGACACGGCGATCGCGACGAGGGCGAAGACCGTCACCATGAGGCTCTCCGGACCGAAGTCGGTACTGAACGCCGAGTTGGACACCTGGGTGACCGCCCTGCCGACCATGATCGCGAGCAGTGACGACCAGCCCATCTCGGTGATAAGGATGACAGTGAAGACCAGGACGCCCACGCCGACGATCCCGAAGACCGGCCGGAGGATGGTGTACTGCTCGACGCCGTAGCGCTGGCTGGCGACGACGCTGGCGAGGATCATGAACCCGAGGCCGATCGCGTTGCCGATGATCATGGCGGCGATGCCCTGCTGGAAGCCGACGAGCAGCGCCGTCGATCCTCCGACGAGGAAGGCCCACGTGGCGATGGCGAGGCTGATGTTGACGCCCGTGAAGTCGGCGCCGTTCCAGATGCGCTCCTTGCGGAGGAGCGGCAGCGATCCCAGTGATCCGCTGCTCTCGCCGGCGACGTCGGTGGAGTCCTGGTGGTTCGCGCTCACAGCGCCAGCACCAGGAAGCCCAGCAGGGTGATCCCGAGGGTCACCAGGGTGTACATCCCGAGGTCCCGGCCGGTGAGCGCAGCCCGTGAGGCGTCGCCCTGTTCCCGGGCGGAGATCTCCTCGAGCCGCCGACGCAAAGCGGCTGCCATAGACGCATCTGCAGAATCCATCATTGTCACCTTTACTAATCGAATGTCATTCGGTTTGGGTCAATAATTGTGCCTACCATGGGGGCTGTCAATGGATCGGTGCTGGATTCTGTACCGCCCAAGAGCGTTGATCGCCGTTCGAGAGGGAGGGCTCATGCCTGGACTGGCTGTACTGCAGGCCGACGGAGCCACTGGCGCCGTCGAGGAGAACCTGCGGCGCCTCGAGGCGTTCGCCGCCCGCGCCGCCGAACAGGGCGCCGGGATCCTCGTGACGCCCGAACTCTTCGCGACGGGCTACGCCCCCGCGCTCGTGGCGGACTCGGACGGGCCCGGCATCCGGGCCTCGCTTGCCGACATCGCCCGCCGACACGGCATCGCGCTCGTCGGATCGACGGTCGACGCCACCCCTGATGGTCGCCACATCAGTGCTTCGCTGTTCGACCGGCAGGGTGCGGAGCTGACGCGCTACAGGAAAGCGCACCTGTTCGGGGCCGAGGAACAGTCCGTCTTTCAACCCGGCAACGAGCTGCCGGAACTGGTCCCCCTGCTGGGTCTGACCGTCGCGCTCGGCATCTGCTATGACATCGAGTTCCCGGAGTTCGCCCGCAGCGCGGCACAGCGCGGCGCCGACGTGCTCCTCATCCCCACGGCCGTGCCGACAACAGGCGACGTCGGCGGTCGGGCGCCGGAGCACACCTACAACGCGGAGATCATCTCGACGCTGCTCGTGCCGGCTCGTGCTCTCGAGAACGGCGTCTACGTCGCCTATGCCAACCACACGGCACCGGACTTCACGGGCCTGAGCTGCATCGCCGGCCCCTACGGGACGTTCCTCGGAGTGGCGGGGCACGACGAGGAGCTGATCTTCGCCGACGTCGACCACGCGGAGGTGCAGCGCGCCCGGGAGATCAACACCTACCTCACTTGCCGGCGACCGGAGCTGTTCGGCTGACCCTTCCGCATCGGTAGACGCCGCTGCCGCCCTCGGGCCTCTGGTTGTCCGAGGGTCTTGCTACATTCTGAGCAGCGCGGGATCCGTTCCCGCGCACTACTGATGCCGGGAGCACCATGTTCTTGCTCGACCCGATCGCGCCGGACCTGCAACCGGACCTGGTCTTCTCCGCGACCGACCTCGTCGCGGCGAGCGAGTGCGAATACCGGACCCTCCGCGTCCTCGACGAGAAACTCGGACACGCTCCGAAAGCGAAGTTCGCCGTCGACGAACTGCAGCAGCTCGCCGGCGCCCTGGGCGATGTCCACGAGCTCAGGGTGCTGGACGACCTGACCGCGCAGTACGGGCCCTGGGACGCGGAGCGGTACACCGGTGTGTACCGGGTGGATCGGGGCGACACCCTCGACCGCGCCGCACTGATCGCCAAGCACCAGGAGACCGCCGATGTACTCACCGCCGGTGCCGACGTCGTCTTCCAGGCCACGTTCTTCGACGGCGAGTTCCTCGGCTACGCGGACTTCCTGGTCCGTCAGCCCGCCGAGGAGGAGCATGCCGGGCGCTACGCGGTGTGGGACACCAAGCTCGCGCGGCACGCGAAGGTCGGAGCTCTACTGCAGCTGGCGGCCTACGGCGACCAGCTGCTCCGGCTCGGCCTCGAGCCCGCCCCGCAGGTCACCCTCGTGCTGGGCAACCTCGAGCACAGCGTCCACTCGCTCACCGATCTGCTGCCCGTCTACCGCGAACGCCGGGACCGGTTCCGTGCCCTCACCCGTGCCCATCGCGCGGCGGACGCAGTGGTCGAATGGGGTCAGGGCGGCGTCGTCCACTGCGGGCGCTGTGACTACTGCGCCGAGCAGGTCACCCGGCACCGGGACCTGCTGATGGTCGCCGGCATGACGTCGTCCCAGCGGAACAAACTGATTGCCAAGGGCATCACCACCATCGATGCTCTTGCCGAGCTCCCCGACGCCGAGACCCGCGGTCCCCTGGTGCGGCTGCGGGACCAGGCCCGCATGCAGACGGGCACCGCTGCCATGGATGGATCACGCACGTACGTGAAGGACGGCGTCGAGCGGACGATCGGCTACAAGGTGCTCGCCGAGCACACGCTGTCGACGCTGCCCGCACCGAGCAAGGGCGACATCTTCTTCGACTTCGAGGGCGACCCCCTCTGGCAGGACCCGGCCACCGGCAGCTGGGGCCTCGAGTACCTCTTCGGGGTGATGGAACCGGCCGACGCGGGAGACGAGCCTGCGTTCCGGCCCTTCTGGGCGCATTCCCGCTGGGACGAACGGCGGGCGTTCCTCGACTTCCTCGAGTACGTCGAGAAGCGCCGCAGCGCCCACCCGGACCTGCACATCTACCACTACGCGCCCTACGAGAAGACGGCGCTGCGCACCCTCTCGCTGCGGCACGGCGCCGGCGAGGACATCGTCGACGACTGGCTCCGTAGCGGCCTCTTCGTGGACCTGTACGCGACGGTCCGGCACTCGCTGCGGGTGTCTGCGGCCTCCTACTCCATCAAGGAACTCGAGCCCCTCTACATGGGCGACCACCTGCGCACCGGTGACGTGGCCGACGCCGGCGCTTCCGTGGTCGCCTACGCGAAGTACTGTGCGGCGCGGGACGACGGCGACGAAGCGGGTGCCGCAACGATCCTCGCGTCGATCACCGATTACAACGAGTACGACTGCCTCTCCACGTTGCGCCTGCGCGACTGGCTGCTGCAGCTGCCCCGGCCCAAAGCGCCGGAGGGAGCCGACCATTCCGACGGTGGTCGTGACGCACGGACGAAGCCCAAGCCGAAGCCTGCGGACGAGCCCACCCCGGACGAGATCCGGTTGCGCGATTACCTCGCCCAGCGGGCGGTTGACCGGCCGACGGCGGAGGACCAGGCCATCGCGATGGTCGCCGCTGCCACGGGCTATCACCGCCGCGAGCGCAAGCAGTTCTGGTGGGAGCACTTCGACCGGCTCGAGAACAATCGGGACAGCTGGTCCGACCAGCGGGACGTCTTCGTCGTGGAGTCCGCGAGGGTGCTGGAGGACTGGGCGAAGGCGCCCAGGGCACGGACGGAGTCCCGGATGATCCAGCTGCGAGGCGTCCTTGCGGACGGCTCCGACGTCCGTCCGGGGTCGACGTGGTTCCGCATGTACGACGCCCCGGTACCCGACGGCGTGCAGGTCTCCACGGACAGCACGCTCGGCCGGGGTGGGTGCTTCGGAACAGTGGTCGAACGCGTCGAGGCCGACCCGGACGCTCCCGGCAGGACGCTGATCACGGTCACGGAGAAGTCCTCCGCGAACGTTCCGCCGTACCGGCAGCTGCCCGCCGCCCTGACGCCCGATCAGCCGATAGCGACGGCCAGTCTGGAAAAGTCCCTCGCCGAACTGGCGAATACGGTCGGCGCAGCGTTGCCGGACCTCCCCCGGCACCCAGGGCTCGACATCCTGCAGCGCTCCACGCCGCGCCTGGCGACGAGGAACGCCTTGCCCCTCGTGGCGCACGACGGCTCCGGGCAAGCCGACTACGTCACCGCCGTCGCGGAGGCCGTGCTCGACCTCGACTCCTCCTATCTCGCGGTGCAGGGCCCGCCCGGCACCGGCAAGACCTATGTGGGCTCGCGCGTCATCGCCCGGCTGGTCGAGCAGGGCTGGAAGGTCGGCGTTGTGGCGCAGTCCCACGCCGTCGTCGAGCACTTCCTCACGACGGCCGTCGCCGCGGGCGTGGACCCGGAGCGGGCCGGCAAGAAGCTGCAGCAGGAGCATCCTGTCCCCTGGCCGCACACCTCCGACGGCGCCATCAGTTCACTCCTCAGTGGCGACGGCGGGTGCCTGATCGGCGGGACGTCGTGGTTCATGACCGGCAAGCTCGTCCCGCCCGTGTCGCTCGACCTGCTCGTGATCGACGAGGCCGGGCAGTTCTCGCTCGCCAACACGCTGGCCGTGTCCCGGGCGTCCTCGCGCCTGATGCTGCTGGGTGACCCTCAGCAACTGCCGCAGGTCACGCAGGGTTCGCACCCGGAGCCGGTCGACGAGTCGGCCCTCGGCTGGCTGTCTGCCGGACATGCCACGCTCCCCGCGACGCTCGGCTACTTCCTCGCCGACTCGTGGCGCATGCACCCGGACCAATGTGAGGCCGTGTCCCGGCTGAGCTACGACGGAAAGCTCGACGCCGCCCCGGCTGCGGCGGAACGTCGGCTCGACGGCCTGCCGGCCGGGGTCGACGTCGTCCTGGTCGACCACACCGGCAACGTCGTCGCCTCCAACGAGGAGGCTACGGAAGTCGTCGTGCAGGTGCGCAAGCATCTGGGCCTGACCTGGCATCCCGGCGGGACCGAGCCGCCGAGGCCGCTGGCGCAGACCGACGTCTTGGTGGTCGCCGCCTACAACGCCCAGGTGCAGCGGATCCGTGCCGCACTCGACGCCGCGGACCTGCAGGACATCCGGGTGGGGACGGTCGACAAGTTCCAGGGGCAGGAGGCCGCGGTGGTGCTCGTGAGCATGGCTTGCTCAGCGGTGGCCGAGGCACCCCGCGGCGCGGAGTTCCTGCTGAACCGCAACCGCATCAATGTGGCCATCTCCCGGGGGCAGTGGCGTGCCGTTGTCATCCGCTCGCGTGAGCTGACCAACTTCATGCCCACCCGCCCGTCGGGCCTCGAGGAGCTGGGCGCGTTCATCGGGCTCGGCGCTGGCACGGCGACCTCTTCGTGAAGCCCGGCGGCACGAGAGCACGCCTCGCGCCCGTCGGCGCCGTCGGACGAGCCGTGTGAGCGGGCGGAACGTGCTCACGGCCCCTTGACCTGCTCCTGCATGCCACAGCATCGCCGGAATCGGCCCGGCGGGTAGCTCACTTGTACACGTGCAGCGCACCGCCGTAGCCGAGGGGAATGCCATGGCCGCGCAGCCAGGAATCCAGCACCTCGGTGACCGCTGCAAACATGAGCTGCTGTATCGGTGTGATGGCGGAATAGGGCCTGTTCCCGGCGTCGTCCGCCTCTGCGCCCAGTCCGATGCGCCAGTTGTAAACTGCTCCGGTCTCTCGATATGCCACCTCCACGAGATAAACGCTCCCCGTGTTCATGACCTGGGCATATCGTCCCGAGGGACCATGGTCGAGGCTTTTCGACTGAATGACCAGCCAGTCTCCGGAGTTGGTCAGCAGCCTCACCAGACGGACCACCTGATCCCGCGATTCGAGGTCTCGCCAATCAGTGCAGACGCCATCTACGCTGACCATCCACTCGAACGCCTCCTCCGCTTCCGGGTGCAGAAGCAGATCCAGAAGGGCTTCTTCGACCGGCACCGCATCGAAAGGCGCGAGCCCGGTTTCGGTGATGATCATGTCCCCAGCAATGGAAGTTCCCAGAATCACGGGCTCCTTTCATGCGGCTGGCGTTCACTTCATAGTCGCTCGCACCACTGACATTCAGCCTTCGTGTAGATCAGGAATCCCCTGCCACCTGCGCGTTTGTTCCCGGGAAAAAGGGAGCCAATTGATACTCGGCACAGATCGGAGAGGATGGGTTCGAGGGCTCAACCACCAGCGACAAGAATCTGCTCGAGATCGGCATCGGAATGGAAGTAGTCGACCCTGACATCTCCGCCACCCGCTTCTACGCCAGGTCGAACGAACAGGTCCGAATCGTGCTTCATCGAGGACTGACTGCTGCCGCAACAGCCCGCGAATCGCTTATTCGGCGTCCTCGAATCATGGCATCTGAGGAGCACTCATCGGGAGGCTTAGGCTGGGTCTGATCACCAGCCCGCCACCACAGGGAGCACCATGACCTACGAACTCCGCACCTACACCGCATCGCCCGGCAAGATGGGCGCCCTGATGGACCGGTTCCGCGACTCCACGATCAACCTCTTCATCGAGCACAACATGAAGAGCCTCGGCTACTGGACGCCCGTCGACTCCCCCGATGTCCTCGTCTACCTCCTCGAACACGACGGTGATCCGAAAGCGAACTGGACGGCGTTCGGCGCGGACCAGCGCTGGATCGACGCGAAGTCGGCATCGGAGACCGACGGGCCGCTGGCGGCGAAGATCGAGTCCGTGATGCTGGCGGCCACGGACCTCTATCCCATCGCCGTCGCCCGGTGAACTGTCAACCGGCTGACAGTTCACCGCGCTGAAGGGTGGAAGGCGGCCACTCCCGGGCGCCAATGGGGGTCCACCCGGAGTCACGCGCCACACCGGCGCCAGGTGTGCGTCATGAGGGCCACGGGCCGTTCCACCCCGCAGACCGCGGATCTACAGTGGGGCATGGCCGGGATCGTCATCCAGCTTCTCGGGCCTCCCTCCATCACCTCCCCCGATGGAGAGGGCCGTCAGCCGCGCGGCCGGAAGTCCTGGGGCCTGCTCGCCCACCTGCTCCTGCACGCGACGCCGACTGCCCGCAGCCAGCTCGCGGCCCTGCTCTTCGCCGGCGCTGATGATCCGCTCGGCGCCCTCCGCTGGCACCTCGCCGATCTGCGGCGCGTCCTCGGACCCGAGGCCGTCCTCGGCGGGAACCCCGTCACCCTCACGTTGCCGCCAGGGTTCCGGCTCGACACCGACCTCGGTGCAGTACCCTTGGCCGAGGTCCCTGCGGAACTGCTCGACGGGCTCGACTTCACGGACCACCCACCCTTCGACGCCTGGCTGACCATGGAGCGGCACCGGCTGCGGCAGGCGGTGGAGACACTCGTGTACGAGGGCGGGCTGGCATCGCTCGCGGACGGCGACACCGCGATGGCGATCCGTCTGGGCGCCCGTGCGGTGGAGCTCGATCCGCTCAACGCCGACTTCCACGCCCTGCTGGTCCGCTCACTCGTGGCGGCCGGCGACCGCACTGCCGCACGAACCGCGGCCGCCCACTGCGGGGAGGTCTTCGAGGAACAGCTCGGCGCGGGAATGCCTGCCGAGGTGCAGCACGCCCTCGCCGCCCCGGACACGAGCACGGCCGGCCTTCCCGCGACGCCTACCGCCGTCGCGTCCTACCTCGAGGCCGCGCAGGCCTGCCTATCCGCCGGTGCGACCGCGACCGCCCTGACACACCTCCGGGTCGCCGAAAACCTGGCGAAACGCCTCGGGGACCGGACCCTGCAGGCGGAAGCCCTGCTCGGCCTTGCAGGAGCGCTCATCCACGGAGCGGGCGGCCGGGGTGCTGAGGTCGCGGACCTGCTGCACCGCGTCCTGTCCCTGACCGGCGACGGGCCGCCGGCCATCCGGTCGGCGGCCTTCCGCGAGCTCGGCTTCCTAGCCGTGCAGCGCGGCTTCCCCGACAGCGGAGCCCGTTGGCTGGCCCGGGCGACGGCGGCGGCCGAGGGGTTCCCCGACGAACGGGCCCGGGCGCTCGGCGTGACCGGGATGCTTGCAACCGACACCGCGGACTACCCCGGCGCGGTCGTTGCCCTCGAGGAATCGGTGCGCCTCAGCGCGGGCCTCGGGCGCCCGCGGCAGGAGGCTTTCTCGCGGGCCATGCTCGGCCGGGTCCACCTCCTGACCGGGCACCGTGACCGTGCCGCCGTCGAGCTCGATACGGTTCTGGCGCTCGTCGCCGGCGAACACTGGACTGCGTTCACGCCCTTCGTGGAGGCGCTCCGCAGCGAGGTGCACCTCGCCACCGGTGACGACTCCGTGGCCGAGGACATGGCGGACCACGCGATGGCCCTCGCGGCATCGTTCGGCGACCGCTGCTACCTCGACGCAGCGGCCCATGCGAAGGCACAGGTGCTGCTCGCCCGCGGGGACACCGGGGCGGCGAGCACCTGGATCCGCCGTGGCGTACAGCCCAACCCCTGGTACCGCTGGTTCCGCGGCCGGAACCTCGACCTCGCCAGTACGGCGGCGCTCGCCTCCCACCCGCAGCAGGCGCTGGTGTTCGCGCGGGAGCTCGGTGAGCGGTCCAGCCGGTACGGGCACCGCGAACTCGCGGTCCGCGCCTACTCAGCCCGAGCGGCGCTCGGGGACGAGGCCGTGCTGCCGGCCATGACGCTGCTGGCGCGGCGCATCGACAATCCCCTGCTGACGGAGGACCTCGCGGCGCGGCACCACCTGTAGGAAGACGGCGCGCTCGGAGGCGATACCGTCACACGCCCGTGCACACGGCCGGCGAGAACACTGGTGCCGTCAGACACCGGGCGGACACACCGCCCGGACCCAGCACAGGAACAGGAACCACCATGACCGATACGACCACCACCACCGACGCGGACCGGGCGCTGAAGGCCAAACACCGCGCCATGTGGGCGCAGGGCGACTACGCCTCCGTTGCGTCCGACATCATCCCGAGCCTCGGCGTGGACCTCGTCGGCGCGCTCGGCATCACCCGCGGGCAGCACGTCCTCGACGTCGCGGCCGGGACGGGCAACGCAGCCATCCCCGCGGCGGAGCGCGGGGCGACCGTCACGGCGTCGGACCTGACGCCCGAACTCCTCGACATCGGGCAACAGATTGCGCAGCAGCGCGGTGTGACCCTCGACTGGCGCGTTGCCGACGCCGAGGCCCTCCCCTTCGACTCGGGGTCCTTCGACACCGTGATGTCGTGTGTGGGCGTCATGTTCGCACCCCATCACCAGCTCACGGCCAATGAGCTGGCACGGGTCTGCCGGTCGGGCGGCAGCATCGGCCTGATCAACTGGACGCCGGAGGGATTCATCGGGCAGATGTTCGCCACGATGAAGCCCTACGCACCGCCGCCGCCTCCCGGGGCGCAGCCTCCGCCGCTGTGGGGCAACGAGGACCACGTCCGGTCGCTCCTCGAGGGCCAGGTGAAGGATCTGCGGGCCGAGCGGCGGGTCGTGCGGGTGAACCAGTTCGGGTCGCCGGAGGAGTTCGTGAACTACTTCAAGTCCAAGTACGGGCCCACGATCAGCGTCTACAAGTTCATCGGCGACGATGCGGAGAAGGCGGCAGCGCTCGACGCCGACCTGACGGCGCTCGTCACCCGGTTCAGCGCCGGCACGGGCAGCACCGCCGTGGACTGGGAGTACCTGCTGGTCACGGCCAAGCGGAACTGAGGGTCCGGCAGCACCTCGTGGCATGGACGATGCCCGGCACATACTGTGCCGGGCATCGGACGGTCGGACTCGGTCGTCCTTGATCAGCAGCGGCACCGGTGCCGCCGGTTCGACAACCTCATGGGTGACTGAGCTCGAGGACCGCTGCTCGCCTCGAACGGTCTAGGACCCAGCAATCCTCGCCGTCACTGCTTCGGGCAGCGCGGAGCAGGGGTTCCGGCGGACCGCCACGATCTTGACGACGATCACAGGCGGCAGGACACTGATGGCCTCATCGCGGGCCTCACGAAGGAACCAGTCGCCCGGCGCCATGACGGCCGGACATCACAGTCACCAGCATGTGACAACAGAATCAAGCTCGGATCAGGCGTTCTCGAGGATCACTGCGCTCCGCCGCATCACCCTGGTCACCGAGTACAGCGCAGCAACGGAGGGGCCATGAAGTGGACTGAGGACCAGATCACCCAGATGCGCGCGGACCGAACGGTCTACCGCGATACGGTGCAGGACAACGAGATCGCGTGGATCCGGACCGGTGAGGACACCGGCGGGGAGTTCAGCCTGCTCTACAGCGATTCCTCCCCGGGCTACCGCGTGTTCCCGCACTTCCACACACGCTACGAGGAGACCTTCCATCTGCTGGAGGGATCTATCGACCTTCAGATCAATGGTGTGGGCCGCCAACAGAAGCCGGGCGAGGATGCCACGGTGCCCTTGAGGGCTGTCCATCAGTGGCAGAACGCCAGCGAGCACAGGGTGCGGTTCCTCGTCGAGGTCCGGCCCGCGGACCCGCCGTTCGAGAAATGGCTCGCGGTGCTGCAGAACATGGCCTCCGACGGCATGACGCACCCCGATGGACGCCCGAAGAATCTCTCCCACGGGGCGTTGATCATCGTGGACTCCGACGTCCATCTCGTCGGCCGGGACCGGATGATGATGCCCGTGTTCCGCCTGCTGGCGAGCAGGGCACGGCGCAAGGGCATCGACCGTCAGCTCGAGGAACGCTACTGGCACCCGGCACTGACGGGATAGGCCTCGACAGGAGCGCGGCCTCACCGGGGCTTCGACGCGCGCGCGGCACCTGGTGGGCGCCTGTTGGCGCCTCGGTTGGCTGCGCTCAGGATGAGCAGTTGCATGGCTCCCAGCGCCGGGCCGGCGGGTGGCCTCCGAGCAGGCGCGCCGCCGTCCCGACCCTTGACAGGGCCTCGCGGCGCCACCATATTCGGCGTGTACCCCGAGCGAAGGAGCGACAGTGGACACCCCGGATCCCCGTGACACCCTTGCCCAGCGGCTCCGGGACCTCCTGGCCTCGCACGGGAACGTGCGCGAGGTACGGATGTTCGGCCTCCAGTCCTTTCTGGTCGACGACCGACTGGCGGTCGGCGCCGGTCGGGACGGTGACCTGCTCGTCCGCACCGATCCCGCCGAGTACGACGAGCTGCTCGCACGCGGCGGGGTACCCGCGCAGATGGGCGGCGACCGCCCGATGGGCAAGGGTTGGCTGACCGTGCCGGGCCCGAGGATCGCCGACGACGCGGATCTCGCATTCTGGCTCCGGAAAGGCATCGGATCCCGCGGCCTACCGGGCTGAGCCGCCCACCGAACAGGTCAGCGCGACGGCCGGTCCCGCCAGGCCGCCGTCGACCACAGCGCCCACAGCACCAGGACGGGCTGGAAGAAGAGGCGGATGAGCCGGGAGGTGTCGGTATCGAGGCCGAACGCGCTCACACCGTCGACGTACTGGGCGATGTTGCCGGGGAAGACCGCGACGAAGAACGCCGCGACCACCCAGCCGACGAGCACGCGGTGCCTGCCGGCGAACACCAGCGCGGCGCCGAGCACCAGTTCGACGACGCCGGACGCCACGACTACGAGATCCGTGTCGAGCGGCAGCCAGGCGGGGACCTGCGCAGCGAACTCCGACCGCGCGAACGTCAGATGGGCGGCACCCGCGAACAGGAGGAAGGCCCCGAGCACCACGCGGGCGACTGAACGGACCGGCGAGGTGCGGACCGGCGAGGTGCGGGCAGGGGACGTCATTCAGCGCACAATAGCCGCAATGTGCAGGACTCGGCTAAAGTCAGGGTGCTGTCGTCCGCAGTCCCCAGCACCGTCGAGCCCGCCCGGGGAGGAATCCATCCCGTGGGATGTCCTCCGCCAGGTCGGAGATCTGCAGGGACAGAACGGCAGATTGCCGCCCGCCCCACGAAGGAGACCGCCATGGCCCCCCGGAACAGCACCAACGACCGACTGCGCACCACCCTCGCCCTGCTCGCCGCCCACCAGGCCGCGGGCACCGTCGTCGCCCCCAGTGAACTGATGGCGCAGGCCGTGGCCGAGGTCCCGTTCGACGACAAGGAATCCGAACTCCTGGCCGGCGGAGTCCCGCGCGGCTTCAAGGCCCTGACGACGGCGACGTCGAAGCTCGTCAAGGCCGGCTGGCTCGTCAAGGGCCGCAGCGGCTGGACCGCCACGGACGAGGGCGTCCGTGCAGTCCGCGCCTTCACCGACTCCGACCACTTCGTCAACGCGATGATCAGCGGCGCCCCGGTCCCCGAGACGGCTCCCGACGCTCCCGTGCACGCACCCACTGCCCCCGAGCAGCTCGGCGAGGAGGCCCAGGCAGCGCAGGCCGCCGAGGTCGAGGTCGATCCGACCGAGGTCGCCCAGGCAAAGGCCGCGCTCGCCGAGGACCCCACGCCCCCGGACGTCACGCCGACGCTCGAGCTGGTTCCCGATGCCGCATCGTCCGCCGCTGCGTCCGATGAGGCTCCTTCCGACGACGCCTGGCACGACCAGCCCCAGTCGGTCGCCCTCTCCGGCGACTTCGATCCGCTGTTCGGCGAGGCCGGGCACTGGAGCTCCGACCTCCGCGAACTGCAGCTGACCTACGACGCCACAGGGAACGTCTGGCTGCAGACCCTCGAGCTGCCGGCCGGCACCTACCAGTTCAAGATCCTCGTCAACGGCTCGTGGGAGGAGAACTACGGCCGCTTCGGCGTGCGCGACGGCGCCAACCACGAACTGCACCTGCTCTCCGACACCACGGTGACCTTCCGGTTCGACTTCGCGACGAAGGACATCGAGACCTCCTAGGTCCTGATCCCCTCGGCCCCGCCTGCTGCCCCTCGGGCGGCGGGCGGGGCCGTCGTCGTTCCGGGGTCGGCACGGCACGACGGCGATGGATCTGTCAGCGGCGGTCGACCAAGGACACCGCGGGACGGCCCGACGACGGCAGGGCCTCGGACCGCAGGATCTGCAGCGCCATGAGGCAGGTGGCCTGGCCCTCGAGCGACGTGAGGGACACCCGCAGCAGGCCCTCGAGCTTCCCGAGCCGCTGGGCCAGCGTGTTGCGGTGGATGAACAGCTTCGCCGCCGTCCGTCCGGGCTGCGCATCGTGCTCGAGGAACGCCTCCAGTGTTCCGAGCAGGTCCACGGCGTGGGCGTCGTCGTACGCGAGGACCGGCGCCAGGAGCCGGTGGGCGCCGGCGCGGGCACCGGAGGAGGCCGTCGACGCGATGAGTGCGCGGATGCCGAGATCCGGTGCGCGCACGGACGTCCGGACCTCCCCGACCATCGTCCCCGCCTGGTGGATCCCCAGGCGCAGTTCGTCGATGCTGTGGCAGGGTCCCTTGAGCACGAGGGGCTGGTGCGGCAGCTCCCGGGCACACGCTGCGAGGAACCCGGCAGCGGCCCCTTCGGCGTCCGCGCCGTCGAGCGGACCCTGGGCGAAGGCGTAGAGGATGCCCGCCCGGACCTGCACGCGCACGTCGAGGAACCGGGACTGCAGCAGGAGGCGGATCCGCCAGGCGTTGGAGAGGTTCCGGCGGCCGGCGGTCGCGGCCAGCACGAGCGTGGGCTCGTCGACGCTGAGCCCGGTGGACCGGAAGGTCGAGGTGAACTCCTCGAGGGCGACGCCGGCCCAGTCGGGCACCTGGTCGAGGAGGGTCTCGAGTTCGCGTTCCTTGTGCGTGGTGGTGTGGAGCGCGGTCTGCAGCTGCACGGCGATGATCGACGCGGCCGGCGCGAGCAGCGTCGCCACAGGGTGGTCCGACGTCGCCTCCCGCACGATCAGCTGGAACGAGTCGCCGCTGCCCATGGGAAGGGGGATGCTGCCCTGACCGGTGCCCGGAACGTCCGTGAGGTCCGCGGCGGTCCAGACCGACGCCGCCGGCGAGCGCGCGATGACCACGCCCGCCGCGTCGACGATGGCGAGGGTGCCCTCGGCCGCCTGCGCGGCGGCGTCGAGCACCACCTGCAGGTGCGAGCCGGAGGCCGCGAGCTGCGCACACTCCTGCGCCAGCGCCCAGGATCTGTTGACGGCGGTGAAGCGCTCCACCTCGAGCACGTTCGTCACGTGGCGATGGACCTGCAGGAAGGGGACGGACTGGGGGATCTCCAGGAGGGGCACGTCGAGGGCCGTCGCCGCCCGGACGAGCCCGGGCGGGATGAGCCGGTGCGCCGTCCCGGTGCCGAAGGCGATGGCGGCCACCCGCACGCGGAGGAGCCGCTCCACGTAGGCGGTCCAGGTCCGCTGGTCCTCGATGTTCAGCCCGATCCCGTTGGTCAGCAGGACGACGTTGCTGCTGAGGAACGGCGTCGGATCGATGGTCTCAGCTGGGGCGCACCAGCTGATGTCCCAGCCCAGCCGCTCCACCGACGACGGCGTGTGGAGGCGCAGTTGAAGGGCATCAGCGGCCAGCAGATCGGCGACGATCATGGGTCCTCCTGTGTGCAGGTGCACCCCGAGGGGGGAGAAGCGAGGGCGAGCGCCCACTATATCCACCCGCGGACGATCCCTAGGGTTGTCGCATGACGGACGTCACAAACCGGCGCGGGACGCCGAGCATCAATTCGGACATGGGCGAGTCGCTCGGGCTGCATTCCTTCGGCAACGATCCTGCCCTCCTCGAGACCGTGGACGCCATCAACGTGGCCTGCGGTTTCCACTCGGGAGACCCCGACACGATGGCGGAGACGGTCGCCGCGGCGCACGCGAAAGGCGTGCTGATCGGCGCGCATCCCGGGCTCCCTGACCTCGTGGGGTTCGGGCGGCGCGAGATGAAGCTGTCCCCGCAGGAGGTGGAGCACCTGATGCTCTACCAGGTGGGTGCGCTCAGCGCCTTCCTGCGGCGCGAGGGCGCCGCCCTCAACCACATCAAGCCCCACGGCTCCCTCTACGGCATGCTGGCCCGCGACGCGGACCTCATGAGGGGTGCAGCCCGGGTGGCGCAGCTCTTCGACGTCGCCGTCTACGGGATCGCCGGCACCGCCCACCAGAGCGTCTGCGAGGAACTCGGGGTGCCCTTCGTGGCCGAACTGTACGTGGACCTCAACTACGGGCCCGCCGGCGAACTCCTCATCCAGCGCCGGCCGGAGCCGACGGACCCCGCCGCGGCGGCACGCCGCGTGACGCGCGCCCTCACGGACGGCGTCGTCGAGGCCTCCGACGGGACGCTGCTCACCATCCCGTTCGACAGCATCTGCGTGCACTCCGACGCCCCCAACTCCCCCGAGGTGGCGGCGGCAGTCCGCTCCGCCCTCGATTCCCTCTGACCTTCCAGCTTCCACCCCACCCGAAAGGACCCCCGTGGCCGACATCGTCTCCCCACTGCCCGGCATCTTCTACCGCAAGCCCGGACCGGACAAGGACCCCTACGCGAACGAGGGCGACGCCATCGAGGCGGGCCAGACCATCGGGGTGGTGGAGATCATGAAGCAGTTCTCCGAGATCCGCAGCGACGCGTCCGGCACGCTCGAGAGCTTCGCCGTCGACGACGGCGGGACCGTGAACCCCGGTGACGTCATCGCCACCGTGTCCGAGGGCTAGCCGATGGAACGCCTCCTGATCGCGAACCGCGGGGAGATCGCCGTCCGCGTCATCCGCGCCGCCCGGGAACTGGGACTGGAGACCGTCCTCGCCGCGAGCGAGCCGGACGCCGATTCCTACGCCGCATCGCTCGCCGACGAGGTCCGGGTGATCGGCCCGGCGCCGGCCGCGAAGAGCTACCTCGACGGGGCCGCGGTTCTCGCTGCGGCCTCCGGGTGCGACGCGCTCCACCCCGGGTACGGTTTCCTCTCCGAGAACGCGCGCTTCGCCCGTTCCGTGCTCGACGCCGGCATCACCTGGGTGGGCCCCTCCCCCGACGCCATCGAACTCATGGGCAACAAGTCCCGTGCACGGCAGGCCGCGGAGGACGCCGGCGTGCCGACCCTGCCAGGGAGCGACGGCGCCCTGGACCCCGACGTCGACCCCCTCCCCATCGCACGGGAGATCGGCTACCCCCTCGTGGTCAAGGCGTCCGCCGGCGGTGGTGGCCGCGGCATCCGCCTGGTGACGCAGGAGGAGGACCTCGTCCCGACCCTCGACGTCGCCCGCGCCGAGGCGCAGGCGGCCTTCGGCGACCCCGCGGTGTACCTCGAGCTGTTCGTCTCCCGCGCACGCCATGTCGAGGTGCAGATCCTCGGCGACGGCGAACGCGTGATCCACCTCGGCGACCGGGACTGCTCGCTGCAGCGCCGCCAGCAGAAGATCATCGAGGAGGCCCCTGCTCCCGACCTGCCCGACGACGTCCGCGACACCATCCGCGCCTCCTCCATCGAGCTCGGCCGCCAGTGCGGCTACGCGGGCCTCGGCACCGTCGAGTTCCTCTACGACCCGGACCGCGGGCAGGCCGCCTTCATCGAGATGAACACCCGACTCCAGGTGGAGCATCCGGTCACGGAGATGGTGACCGGCATCGACCTCATCCGGGAACAGCTGTTGGTCGCGTCCACGGGCCGCCTGCGGCTCAGCCAGGAGGACATCACCTTCCGGGGCCATGCCTTCGAATTCCGCATCAACGCCGAGGACCCCTCGCAGGGGTTCATGCCGAGCCCCGGCACCCTGGCGCGCCTCGAGTGGCCGGGCGGGCCCGGGGTGAGGATCGACTCGGGCGTCGTCGCGGGATCCGCCGTCGCGCCGTTCTACGACTCGCTGCTCGCGAAGCTCGTGGTGTGGGATGAGACCCGTACCGAGGCCATCCAGCGGTCGGCGCGGGCACTCGCGGAGGTGCGGATCGAGGGCGTCAAGACCACCCTCCCGCTCCTGTCGACGGTCCTCCACCGGCCCGAGGTGCGCGACGTCACCCACCACTCGAAGTTCATCGAGACGACCCCCGACCTCCTCGGAGCTGACGCATGAGCCACGCACCCCAGCACCTCGACGCCGCCCGCTACACGTGGGGCGGCGACGAATTCCTCTTCGTCGAGATCTCCGAGAGCATGAGCCTCGCCGCCAACTTCAAGGCGAACGCGATGGCGGCCCGGCTCACCGCGCGGGAGATCGACGGCGTCGTGGACATCTGCCCCGCGAACGCCTCCCTCCTGCTGCGCTTCGATCCCGACGTGGTCCCACCGGACCAGCTGGAGGCACTCGTCCGTCAGGTCGAGGAGGAGGTCGCCCAGCTGAGCGAGCAGACCCTCGAGACCCGCATCATCGAGATCCCCGTCTGGTACGACGACCCCTACACCCGCGAGACCGGTGCGCGCTTCCGCAAGGGCCACCAGCGGCCCGACGGGACGGATCTGGACTTCGCGGCGGAGGAGAACGGCCTGTCCTCCCCGCAGGAGTTCATCCGGAAGCACCACGAGTCGCCGTGGCTCGTGTCCATGGTGGGGTTCGTCGCCGGTCTGCCGTTCATGTTCCAGATCGTCCCGCAGGAGGAGCAGCTCGAGGTCCCGAAGTACCTCAGCCCGCGCACCGATACCCCGCCGCTGACCGTGGGGCACGGAGGCTGCTTCGCCTGCATCTACTCGGTGCGGGGTGCCGGCGGCTACCAGATGTTCGGTATCGCCGCGGCGCCGATCTTCGACCCCGCGCAGAAGCTCTCGGACTTCTCGGACTTCATGATCTTCTTCCGACCCGGCGACATCGTGAAGTTCAAGCCCGTCGACGAGGACGAGTACACGGCGATCCAGGCGGAGGTCGACGCCGGGACGTTCACCTACCGCCAGACCCCCGTGACCTTCGACCTGCAGAAGGCACTGACCGACCCCACCGCGCACAACCGGGACATTCTGGAGAAGCTCAATGGCCTTTGACATCCTCGAACCCGGCCTCGCCACGTCCGTCCAGGACCTGGGCCGGTTCGGCCACTACAACGTCGGCATCCCGCAGGGCGGGGCCATGGACCAGCTCTCCGCCTCGATGGCGAACGCCCTGGTGGGCAACACCGCCGGCGACGCCGTCCTCGAATGCGCCTATCTCGGGCCGAAGTTCACCACCGACGCCGACGCGGTCATCGCCGTGGCGGGAGCGCCCGTCGCGGTGCGGATCAACGGGGAACCCGCGGACCAGTGGACCCGGCTGTCCCTGGCCGCCGGGGACGAGGTGTCCTTCGGGATGCTCTCGGGCGGGACGCGCTACTACATCGCCGTCCAGGGCGGGATCGACGTGCCCGAGGTCCTCGGCAGCCGCAGCACCTACACGCTCGGTGCCCTCGGCGGCTTCCAGGGGCGCACCCTCAAGGCCGGCGACACGGTCCCGGTCGGGGCGCCCTCGGCTCCCCCTTCCCGCAGGGACGTCATCCCCGAGGAGCTGCGGCCCGTCTACGCGAAGGAGGTGACCGTCAGGATCCTGCCCGGCCTCTACGACCACCGCCTCACCGCGGAGGGCATGGAGACCCTCGTCAGCACGGCCTGGAAACTGACACCCGTGGCGGACCGCATGGGGCTGCGCTACTCCGGCCCGTCCCTCGAGTGGAAGCCGCGCGTCCAGCCCTTCGGCGCCGGGTCCGACCCCTCGAACATCGTCGACGCGGGCTACGCCATCGGATCGATCCAGGTGCCGGGCGGCAAGGAGCCGATCGTGCTGCACCGCGATGCCGTCTCCGGCGGCGGCTACGCGATGGTGGCGACGGTCATCAGCGCCGACATGGACGTCGTCGCCCGGAGCGCCCCGGGGACGCTGACGTACTTCGAACCCGTGACGATGGAGCAGGCGCTCGCAGCGCGGGCGGACGCGGCGAAGGTGCGGCGCGCCGTCTGGGGGTGAGGCGGCGGGCCTGCGGGTCAGCCGACCGGCAGGCCCCGCCTGGCGCCGACGGCTCCCGACTCGCTGCTCTCGCGCACGAAGAGTTCGGCCGGGTGGCGCATCGATGCGACGTCCTCGCCGGCCATGACGCGCCGGAGCATCCCGACGGCGGACCGCCCGATCTCGAGCATCGGCGAGCGCACCGAGGTCAGGGGGATGGGCAACTGGGCGGCCAGGGACGTGTCGTTGAACCCGACGACGGCGATGTCCTGGCCGACGACGAGTCCTGCGGCGCGGAAGGCGCCCATGGCCCCGATGGCGGCGAAGTCGTTGACGGCGAAGACCGCCGTCGGGGCCTCACCATCGCGGCGCAGCAGCTCCTCACCGGCCTGGCGGCCACCCTCGGTGTCGAAGCGTGAGGGCAGGATGCGGTCCGCCGGGACGTCTCCCCCCAGCTCGTTCCAGCGCTCGACGAAACCGGCCGTGCGGTCCACGCCCGTGCTCGCATAGGTCTCGCCGGCGATGATCGCGACGGAGCGGTGGCCCGTGCTCCACAGGTGGTCGGCCACGAGCCGGCCTCCGCCCGTGTCGTCGCAGGTGGACGAGGGGAAGCCCGGGTAGCGGCGGTTCATGAGGACGAAGGGCACGTGGCGCTTCACGAGGTCGTCCACCAGGCTGCTGCCCGCATGGACGTCCCCGAGGATCAACCCGTCCACCCGCCGCGCCAGCATGATCTCGGCCTTGCGGCGCTGCTCGTCGAGGTCGTCGTGGGAGTTCATCACGAAGGTCGAATGGTTGCTCTCCGCGGCGGCCTCCTCGACGCCCTCGTACATGGTCGCGAGGACGATGTCCGAGAGCCGCGGCACGATGACGCCGATGGCGCGCGTACGGCGGGTCCGTAGGCTCGTCGCCTGCGGGTCGGGCGAGTAGCCCCTCAGCTTCGCGAGGTCGCGCACCTTCCGGGCGGTCTCCGCCGACGCCGCACCCCGGGCCACCTCCGACTCCGAGTGCAGCACCCGCGAGACCGTCGAGACATGGATGCCGAGCTCTGCGGCAAGGTCCTTCAGAGTGACTGCTGCGCGCCCCCTACCTGTCGGATCCACGTTCTCCCCCTCCGTCGTTACGTGTGATTTGTTTCGGCTACGTGAAATCTCAGGCGATCCATTGACGAGATGCAGGTCACATCCTATGGTTTTTCCTATTCAACCCAAACGTTTGGGTTTCGTCCAGTTCCGCGTAGGTCGCACTCCCGCAGAACCCTTGAGATCTTTGAGAGTCCTGCTTTCCGCAATGCTCGCCCAAACGATTGGGTAAGGAGGAAGCACCGATGGAATCACTCCCCGGGCACGTCGTGCTCCTGGCGACCGGTGGCACGATCGCCTCCCGGACCGACACAGCGGACGGCGCGACGCTGGCAGCCGATGCGGGCGGCACGGTCCTGGCCGCAGCGGGAGCGAGCGCCGTCGCCGTCCAGGTGGTGGACCTCATGCAGAAGGGCTCCTACCTCCTCACCTTCGACGACATGCTCGCCGTCTGCGAGGCCGTCCATGCCGCACTCGAGGCCCCGGAGACGCTCGGCATCGTCGTCACGCACGGCACGGACACGATGGAGGAGACCGCGTACCTCGCCGACCTCCTCCACGACGACCCCCGACCTGTCGTCTTCACGGGAGCCCAGCGCGCGGCCGACAGCTCGGACCCCGATGGTCCGGCCAACCTGCGGACCGCGATCGCCCTCGCGGCGTCGTCCGATGCCCGGGGCAGGGGTGCGCTGATCGTGTTCGACGGCGAGGTCTTCGCCCTGCCCGGGACGCGGAAGACCGAGACGACGAAGCTCCGGGCGTTCGGGAATCCGGACCTCGGGTCGGCGGGCTCAGTCACGACGACCGGCGAGGTTCTGCTGGGCCCGGCTCACCGCCGTCCGGCCCCGCTCGACATCCCCCCGGCCGACGCCGGCATCCGCGTGGACATCATCGCCTGCTACCCGGGAGCCGACGCGACCCTGTTCGCCGCGGCGCTGGCCGCCGGCGCCCGCGGGATCGTCCTCGAAGCCACCGGGCTCGGCAATGCCAATGCCGAGCTCAGCAACGCCGTCCGCGATGCCGTGCAGGACGGCGTCGTCGTCGTCACCAGCACCCGCGTCCATGCGGGACCCGTGCGGGGCGTCTACGGAGCCGGCGGCGGCAGGACGCTCGAGGACGTCGGGGCCGTCCCATCCGGGCTGCTCCGACCGTCCCAGGCCCGCACCCTCCTGCAGGCATTGCTCGCACTCGGACTACCCACCGATCAGGTGGTCCGCCAGATCCGCCAGCGGGGCGACCCTGCCCTCCTGGCCCCCGTTCCGCCCGACTGACCACCTCTCCCGCTCTCTCCCCCGTTTCTCCCGAAACCGAAACCTACCCGCACCAGGAAAGGCCGACCCATGACGAAAGACATCCAGATCGCCTTCGGCGTTGACGTCGATGCAGTTGCCGGAATGCTCGGCTCCTACGGCGGCGAGGACTCGCCCTGCGACATCTCCCGCGGACTCTTCAGCGGGGAGGTCGGCGGCCCGCGGATCCTCCGGCTCTTCGAGAAGTACTCCCTCCCCTCCACCTGGTTCGTCCCGGGCCATTCGCTCGAGACCTTCCCCGACCTCACCCGGATGATCGTCGACGCCGGGCACGAGATCGGCGTCCACGGGTACTCGCACGAGAACCCGATCGCCATGACCCGCGAACAGGAGACGGCAATCCTCGACCGGTCGATCGAGCTCATCGAGCAGGTCTCGGGGCGCCGCCCCACGGGGTACGTCGCGCCGTGGTGGGAGTTCTCCCCCATCACCAACGAGATCCTGCTCGAGCGAGGCATCAAGTACGACCACTCCCTCATGCACAACGACTTCGAGCCCTACTACGTGAGGGTCGGCGACAGTTGGACGAAGATCGACTACTCCAAGCCCGCCGAGGCCTGGATGAAGCCGCTCGTCCGGGGGCAGGAGACCGACCTCGTGGAGATCCCGGCGAACTGGTACCTCGACGACCTGCCTCCGATGATGTTCATCAAGGCAGCACCCAACTCGCACGGATTCGTCAATCCACGCGACATCGAGCAGATGTGGCGGGACCAGTTCGACTGGGTCTATTCCGAGATGGACTCCGCCGTCTTCACCATGACGATCCACCCCGACGTCTCGGGCCGGCCGCAGGTCCTCCTCATGCTCGAGCGCCTCATCCAGCACTTCAACTCCCACGAGGGCGTCACCTGGCACACCTTCGACCAGATCGCCGACTCGTTCCTGGCACGCAACCCCCGAAAGGAAACCAACTGATGTCCATCAAAGAGGCGGGCGTCGATCTCTCGACGCCGACAGGGAACGAGCAGCGGCAGTTCCCCGTATTCTCCAAGAAGAAGACCAGCACGGCGACCGTCCTCGCCCTGTGCGCCTGGACCGTCGCCGTCTTCGACTACGGCCTGTTCGGCACGCTCCTGCCGGCCATGCAGTCGGAGTTCGGCTGGACCGCTCCCGAGGCCTACGCCATCAATACCTGGATCGCCGTCGGAACGGCGATCGTCTGCTTCGGCATCGGCCCCGTCATCGACCGCCTGGGCCGCCGGAAGGGCATGATGCTGACGGTCGGCGGCACCGCGATCGTCTCGGGCGTCACGGCCTTCATCCCTGCCGGCCTCGGCGTCATCAGCAACTCGCTCCTCGTCGTCGTCCGGTCCTTCGGCGGGCTGGGCTTCTCGGAGCAGGCCGTCAACGCGACCTACATGAACGAGGTCTA
The DNA here is from genome assembly GCF_054510995.1 of Arthrobacter sorbitolis. Lineage (NCBI taxonomy): Bacteria > Bacillati > Actinomycetota > Actinomycetes > Micrococcales > Micrococcaceae > Arthrobacter > Arthrobacter sorbitolis. Next base: position 3,025 of record NZ_JBTNDM010000005.1, on the reverse strand, counting down.
CCAGGTCACGGAGGACGAGCGGAAGCGCAAGCGTCCGGGCTTCCACTATTCCTTCATCCAGGGCGGCTGGCCGCTCGGCTTCCTCCTCGCGAGCGCCCTCGCCCTCGTGTTCCTGCCGCTCCTCGGCTGGCGTGCGCTGTACCTCATGGCGACGATCCCCGCGATCATCATCGTCCTGCTCATCAGCAAGAAGCTGAAGGAGACCCCGCAGTTCGAACTCCACCACAAGCTGACCGAGCTCGAGAAGGGCGGCAAGACCGACGAGGCGCATGCGCTGGCACGTGCCTACGGCGTCGAGCACTCCTCCACGTCACCCCTGAAGCGCATCTGGGAGCCGGAGTTCCGCCGCAACACGATCGTCTTCTCGCTCGCCTGGATCCTCAACTTCTTCGGCATCGCGATCTTCAGCGTCCTCGGCACGTCGGTGCTCGCCAACGCCAAGGGCGTCGAGCTGTCGGACGCCTTCTGGATGCTGATCGTCATCAACCTCCTCGCGTACTTCGGCTACGTGTTCCACGGCTGGATCGGCGACAAGGTCGGCCGCAAGCGGACCATCATCGTGGGCTGGATCATCTCGGGCCTGTCGTTCGCCGTGATGCTGAGCCCGCTCGTGTCCAGCCCGTTCCTCATCATCCTCACGTACGGCACCGGCCTGTTCTTCCTGGTGGGGCCCTACGCCGCGATCCAGTACTTCATGGCCGAGTGCTACCCCGTGAGCTGCCGTGCCACGGGCCTCGCGTTCATCGGCGCCATGAGCCAGCCCGGCACGATCATCGGCGGAGCGCTGTTCACGGTCGTCGCCACGCAGGCCGGCACCGGTGCTGCCGCCCTCTGGGTGGGAGCCGTGGGCACGCTGCTCTCCGGCGTCCTGATGATCGCGGCGCGACCCGTCGCGGCCGTGGCCCTCGAGGAACCGCATGCAGCAGTCTGAGGTAGCCATCGTCACGGGTGCCGCCAGCGGTATCGGCCGCGCCCTCGCCGTCCACTACGCGGGCAGGAATGTCCGGACCGTCATCGGCACCTTCCCCGGCGACCCGCACGATCCGGAGGAGACCCTCTCCGGCGTGCGGGCCGCGGGCGGCGATGCCGTCATCCACGAGGTCGACGTGCGTTCCACGGAGTCCGTGGACGCCTTCGCCCAGCGTGCCCTGGACGAGTACGGACGTCTCGACTACGCCGTCGCGAATGCGGGCATCCTGCGCAACGCCCCGCTCAACGACCTGACCGACGACCTCTGGAACGCGATGCTCGACGTCGACCTGACCGGTGTGCTCCGTACGCTCCGGTCGGCGTCCCAGCGGATGACGGGACCCGGTGCGCTCGTCGCCGTGTCCTCGATCGCCGGGGGCATCTACGGGTGGGAGGAACACGCCCACTACGCCGCGGCGAAGTCGGGCGTGCTCGGGCTCATCCGCAGTGTCGCCTCGGAGCTGGGGCCGCGGGAGATTCGCGCCAATGCGGTGATCCCGGGCCTGATCGAGACTCCGCAGTCCCTCGACCCCGTCAACTCCCTCGGCCCCGAGGGCCTCGAGCGGGCGGGCAAGGACATCCCGTGGGGTCGTGTCGGCAGGCCGGACGAGGTCGCGGACGTGATCGGTTTCCTCACGTCCGATGCCTCCCGCTACGTCACCGGGCAGTCGCTCGTCGTCGACGGCGGCCTCACCATCAAGATGCGCGCATGACGACGGGACCTGACGGTCGCGGCGCGGGGCCCCGGGACGCCGAGTCCGGTGGCGCGGGGCCCGGGGCCTTCGGTTCCCCGGGCGCGAGGCCCCGGGCTGTCGTCGTGACCGGGGGTGGCAGCGGCATCGGAGCGGCCATCGCCCAGGCGTTCGCCGCCCAGGGCGATCGGGTGGCGGTGATGGACCGGGTCTCCGGGCCGGGGGTCATCGAGGTCGACGTCGCACGCGAGGAGAGCGTGCGGGACGCCTTCGCGGAGGCCCGGGACGGGATCGGAACCATCGACGTGCTGGTCAACAGCGCAGGACTGCTCACCGAGTCGCCCCTCGAGGACATGACGCTCTCGATGTGGACGGAGACGATCTCGGTGGACCTCACCGGCGTCTTCCTCTGCTGCCGGGAGGTCGTCGGCCCCATGCGGCAGCAGCGGTGGGGGCGGATCATCAACATCTCCTCGCAGCTCGGCATCAAGGGCGGCATGGGCCTGAGCCACTACAGCGCGGCAAAGGCGGGCGTGATCGGCATGACCAAGGCGCTCGCCCTCGAGGTCTCGGCCGACAACGTGCTTGCCAACTGCATCGCACCGGGGCCTATCGAGACGCCGCTCGTGGACGCGATCTCCGAGGACTGGAAGGCAGCGAAACGCAAGGAGCTGCCACTGCGGAGGTTCGGCCTGCCGGCCGAGGTCGCGCCGACTGCACTGCTGCTCGCGAGCGATCCTGGCGGCAATCTGTTCGTCGGCCAGACCCTTGGACCCAACTCCGGCGACGTGATGCCGTGACGGCTCGGATCCTGGACCTCTGATGTGCGGCGCGTGTGGCCGCACCATCGTCGCCGATGCGGTTCTCGGGCCGGTCCGGACGACGCGCGACCTTCTGCTCGTGGCACAGACGGTCAACGCGATCACGTCCGGCCTGCCCGGTCGGCCGCTGGTGCGGGTGGCCGGCGACGGCTGGGTCCTGGCGGGTCGGACGGGGACGACCACGTCATGTGACACCGTGGAGCAGCTCTGGTCGGCGTTGGTCCCGGTCCACGTGCCGGGTGCTGCATCCCGTCTCGCCCAAGCGTTGGCCGGTTCCCTGCCGGCGTCATCCGCGCTCGCCGACCGTGTGCTGCGCGAGGGGATGGCGGTCGTCGAACCCTTCCGGTCGGGTGTCATGGCGACCTAGGTACTTGGCGGTCGGTCGGTCGGCCGGTCGGCCGGTCGCCCGGCCGGTCGCCTTCCGGTCGCCCTCCGGTGGCTCCTGCCACCTCCGGCCCAAAGGGCGCCCCTCCTGGGGGTTGGGAGGGCAGGAGCGGGCTTTGGAGTTATCGTTCACATCGCCCACCCCCCCCAACAAAAATC
>NZ_JBTNDM010000004.1:0-223556 GCF_054510995.1 Arthrobacter sorbitolis | reverse complement strand
TCCCGCAAGTCCAGTCCACGCCCCCGGTGGAGTTCGGACTGGGGACAAGGGAAAGAAAAAGCCCCCGGCAGGGGTCCGGGGGCCCGCTTCGTGGTGGTGGAGATGGCGGGAATTGAACCCGCGTCCGATGCAGTGTTGTCAGGGCTTCTCCGGGCGCAGTTCGCGTCGGTTTTTCTCGGCTTCAGTCATCGTGCGAACGAGTGGCTGCCAAGCCCAGTTGTATGAGTGTCCCCCCGGTCCCTACAACGAGGACCGGGAGCAGTGGCCCTCTAAATGACGCCAGGATCCGGGGCGAGAGCAAACCCGGGCTGACGGACTAGTCAGGCTGCTTAGGCAGCGAGAGCGAAGTCAGTGCGCTTTTGTTCGGCACTTATTGTTTTACAAGGAGCGTTTACGAGATAACCCTGTGTCCTCGGCCCGCTTCCCCTGTCGCGACTAACATCGTCGAAACCTGTCATCCCCATGTTCAGTTATCAAGTGATCCCTGCGTCGCCAGGCCCACCGGCCGTCCGACTCCAGAAGTCTACCGCACCTGCCGGGTCCGCCGGGAGGACTTCGCCGAGGGAGGACGAGGCCGGAGGAACAGGAGGTGGGGCTACCCGCCGAGGGTGAGTCCGAGGACGACGACCGGTGCCTGCCAGAGGCGGACGACGACGAAGGCGAGGGTGATGAAGGCGATGCCGAGCGCCGCGAGGGCCGTGGTCGCCGCCTGCTTGCGGCGGAAGCTCCACCAGAAGATGGCGATGTTGAGCAGGAGCAGCAGGGGCGAGACCCAGACGAGCACCTGCGCGAAGAAGACGTAGACCAGGAAGACGAACGGGATCAGCGAGAGGACCCCGACGGGCACCACGACGAGGAGCAGGAGCAGGTCGAGCAGGGCTCCGGCCGTCACCCACCAGGGACGCCGGTACCTCAGTTCGGAGACCTCGGGCTCCTCGTCCTCCTGGGATTCCCAGAAGACGTCGCTCACGCGCCGAGGTTCTTCTCGCGCATGGCGCGCAGCGCCTCGCGGTTGTCCTGCTTCTCCCGGAGGGTCTGCCGCTTGTCGTAGTCGCGCTTGCCCCGGGCCACCGCGATCTCCACCTTCGCCCGGCCGTTGAGGAAGTAGAGCTGCAGGGGCACCAGCGTGAATCCCGATTCGCGGATCTTCTGCGAGATCTTGGTGAGCTCCTCGCGGTGCAGCAGGAGTTTCCTCCTGCGGCGTGCGGCATGGTTGGTCCAGCTGCCCTGCGAGTACTCGGAGATGTGGATGCCCTCGAGCCACAGTTCGTCGCCGTAGAAGACCGCGTACCCGTCGATCAGGGAGGCGCGGCCCGCGCGCAGGGACTTCACCTCCGTGCCCATGAGGGCTATGCCGGCTTCGTACGTGTCGAGCACCGCGTAATCGTGAAAGGCCTTCCGATTGGTGGCCACCACTTTCCGGCCACTTTCCTTCGGCACGGCGACTCTCCTTCTTGCGACACTGCTGCGGACGGCGGTCCGCGGGTGGACAGTGCCTTCCATCCTACGACCTAGAACAAACCGATCGGGTCCACGAGGGTGCCGTTGAGCATCGTCTCGAAGTGGAGGTGGCATCCCGTCGAGTTGCCGGTGGTCCCGGTGTACCCGATGAGCTGCCCGGCGCTCACACGCTGCCCGGGGGACACCAGGTAGCTCGTGAGGTGGTAGAAGTTCGTGGCGAGGGCGTTCCCGCCCACCACGCCGTGGTTGAGGACGATCCGGTTGCCGGCGCCGGGCAGCACGCCTGAATCCGCGTACCAGACCTCGCCGGCGGCCGGAGCGTAGAGGGCGGTACCGCAGCCCACGCCGTAGTCGATCCCGGTGTGCATGTACCCGCCGGTGCCGTTGAAGTCGATGGTGCCGATCGGCGTCGGACGGAACCCGAAGCCCGAGCTGATCGGGGCGTTGACGGGAGCCCGGAGACCGAAGGAGCCGGGACCGGACGGCACCGCCTCCGGTAGGGGTGCCGGTGCCGGTGGGATGACCGGCACGACCGGCGCGACGACCTGGGGTTGCACGGGCGCCGGCGCGGGCCGGTTGGCGGCCTCCGCCTCCGCTGCCCGGCGCGCCGTCTCGGCCGCGGCGGCGGCCTCGGCCTCGGCCTGCAGCCGGGCCTGTTCCGCGGCCGCGGCGGCCTCGGCCTCGGCGCGGAGGCGCTCCTGCTCGGCCTTCTGCCGCGCCTGCTCCGCCTTCTGCCGCGCCTCTTCCGCCTTGCGCGCCTCCTCGATCAGGCGGCGCTGGCGTTCGGCGATGTCGGCGTTGACCTGCTGCTGGGCCTTCTCGACCCCGGCGAGCTTCGCCTCGATGACGGGCTTCTGTTCCTGCAGCTTCGCGGAGAGCGCGGAGGTGTCGGCGACGAGCCTGTCCACCTTGCCCTTCTCCGAGGCGGCCGCGTCCCGTGCCGACTGCTCCGCGGCGAGGGCGGCGTCGGCCTTCTCCCTGAGCTTCGTGATCTCGGCCTCCACGGCGGCGAGGCGGGCCTGGCTGTTCGCGTTCGTGGCGTTCTGCTCCGAGAGGCGTTCCATGGCGGCGTTCTGGCTGCGCAGGGCCTGGTCCACCAGGTCCATCGACTCCGTGAAGTCCTCGACGTCGTCGGCACCCATGAGCAGGGACACGTTGGTGGGGACCCCGCCGTTCTTGTAGGCCTCGGTGGCGATCTGGCCGATGACCTCGCGGGTCTCGTCCATCTCCTGCCGGTCGGCGCGCAGTTCCTCGGTGATCTTGTTCTTCGTCTCCTGGGCCAGTTCCACGCGGCCGGCCAGCACCTCCGCCTCACCGGCGGCCGTCTCGACCCTTCCCTGCGCGTCGCTGAGCGCCTGCTGGGCGGCCGGGAGCCGGCCCTGGTAGGTCCTCAGCGTCCCGATCGTCTCGGCGATGTCCGAGTCCAGGTACTCCATCGACTCCTGGACCTCGGCGATCTCGTTCTCGAGCGCGCTCCTGCGGTCGTCGAGTTCGTCGGCGACGACGGGCGTGCTGAACCCGAGCGCGAGCGCGACGACGAGGGCGATGGAGCTGCCCGCCGTCCCGCGGACCACGAAGGCCTTCCTGTCCTGCCGTGCCCACCAGGTCCCTGGTGAGCGCACGTGTCCCCTGGCGCTGAGCGGCATGATGCTAGACCTTTACGTATCGTCGAAGGGTGAGCAGGGATGAGAGCCCTGCGAGGACCGCCCCGAGCAGGATGAGCGCGGGGACGAGGATCAGGACCTGCTGGGACGAGATGAACGCCGTCTGCGGGAAGGTCCTCACGAGCCAGCCGTCGATCAGGAACTTCGACGCACCCCAGAGGGTCGCCGACGCGAGCACCGCGCCGATCACCGCCGCGATGACACCCTCGAGGACGAACGGCAGCTGGATGACCGCCTTCGACGCCCCCACGAGGCGCATGATGCCGGTCTCCCGGCGCCGGCTGAACGCGGAGAGCCGGATGGTCGTCGCGATGAGCAGCATGGCGCAGAACGTCATGATGCCCGCGATCACGAGCGAGACGACGGACGCCCAGTTCATGTACCGGAAGATCGCCTCGAGGAAGTCGCGCTGGTCGCTGACCGCGTCGACGCCCGGCTCCGAGGAGAAGGCCTCGTCGATGACCTCGTACTTCTCGGCGTCGACGAGGCCGACGCGGAACGACTCGGGGAGCTGGTCGGCGGTGACGGAGTCGACGATCGGCGAGTTGGCGAACTGGTCGCGGAAGTGGCCGAGCGCCTCCTCCTGCGATTCGTAGGTCACCGTGTCGACGTACTGGGCGAACTGCTCCGACTGGAGCTTCGCCTCGATCGCGGCGCGCTGGTCCTCGGTCACCGGGCCCGCGGCGCAGCTGGCCTCGGACGAGTTGTCGACGCAGAGGTAGATGGTGACCTGGACGCGGTCGTACCAGTAGCCCTTCATCTGCCCGATCTGCAGCTGGAACAGCCCGGCCGCGCCCACGAAGGTCAGGGAGATGAAGGTCACGAGGATCACGGACGTGACCATCGAGAGGTTCCGGCGGATGCCCGAGCCGATCTCGGACAGGATGAACGCGAGCCTCACTCGACCCCCACGACGCCGGCGTCGCCCACGTAGATGCCCTGGGCGTCGTCGCGCACCACGGAGCCGCTGCGGAGCTCCACGACGCGCTTGCGCATGGTGTTCACGATGTCGTCGTCGTGCGTGGCCATGACCACCGTGGTGCCGTTCTGGTTGATCCTGTCGAGCACCTTCATGATGCCCATCGACGTCGTCGGATCCAGGTTGCCGGTCGGCTCGTCGGCCAGGAGGATCCCCGGGCGGTTGACGATGGCGCGTGCGATCGCGACGCGCTGCTGCTCGCCGCCGGACAGCTCGTGCGGCATGCGGTTGTTCTTGCCCTCGAGGCCGACTGTCGCGAGGACGTCGGGCACGGTCTCGCGGATGACGGCGCGGCTCCTGCCGATGACCTGCATCGCGAACGCCACGTTGGCGAAGACCGTCTTGTTGGGGAGGAGGCGGAAGTCCTGGAACACGACGCCGATCCCGCGGCGGAGGCGGGGCACGCGCCAGCTGGGGATGTTGGCGACGTTCTGGCCCGCGACGTACACGGCGCCCCGCGAGGCGCGGTCCTCCTTGAGGACCAGCCGGATGAAGGTCGACTTCCCGGAGCCCGAAGCACCGACGAGGAAGACGAACTCGCCGCGGTCGACGTCGAGGGAGACGGCGTCGAGGGCGGGGTGCGACTGCTGGTCGTAGGTCTTCGTGACGTTATCGAATCGGATCATGATCGCTCTGCGCCCAGGGGTGCGCCGGGCACGGGCATTGGCTGGGGGAAGGAAGCCGCGGCTCCTCGACTATAACGACAGCACCATCGGGCGCCCAATACCCCGTCGGTGTGTCGCGCGCAAGACCGCCACCCGAAAACAGGTGGTCTGCCCCTCTATTCGCGTAGCGGCTACGCGGCGTCGTTGCGGTTGTTCGTGCGCCAGCGGATGCCCGCGTCGATGAAGTCGTCGATCTCGCCGTCGAAGACGGACGAGGTGTTGCCGACCTCGTGGTTGGTGCGGAGGTCCTTGACCATCTGGTACGGGTTGAGCACGTAGGACCGCATCTGGTCGCCCCAGGACGCCTTCACGTCGCCGGCGAACGCCTTCTTCTCCGCGTCCTCCTGCTCCTTCTTCAGCAGCAGGAGCCTCGACTGCAGCACGCGCATGGCGGCGGCGCGGTTCTGGATCTGCGACTTCTCGTTCTGCATGGACACCACGGTGCCCGTGGGCAGGTGGGTCAGGCGGACGGCGGAGTCGGTGGTGTTGACCGACTGGCCGCCCGGGCCGGACGAGCGGAACACGTCGACGCGGATCTCGTTGTCCGGCACCTCGACGACGTCCGTCTGCTCGATGAGCGGGATGACCTCGACGGCGGCGAAGGACGTCTGCCGGCGTCCCTGGTTGTCGAAGGGGCTGATGCGGACGAGGCGGTGCGTGCCGGCCTCGACCGACAGGGTGCCGTAGGCGTAGGGCGCCTTCACCTCGAACGTCGCCGACTTCAGGCCGGCCTCCTCGGCGTAGGACGTGTCGAGGACCTGCGTCGGGTAGCCGTGGCGCTCGGCCCAGCGGAGGTACATGCGCAGGAGCATCTCGGCGAAGTCGGCGGCGTCCACTCCCCCGGCCCCGGAACGGATGGTCACCACGGCCTCGCGCTCGTCCCACTCGCCGGCCAGCAGCGTCACGATCTCCAGGTCGTCGAGGGACTTGCTGAGGGAGACGAGTTCCTTCTCGGCCTCCGCCATCGAGTCCGCGTCGCCCTCGTCCTCGCCGAGCTCCACGAGGACCTCGAGGTCGTCGATGCGGCTCTCGAGGGTCTCGAGGCGTTCGAGGGCGGACTGCCGGTGGGAGAGCTTCGAGGTCACCTTCTGCGCGGCCGCGGGATCGTCCCAGAGGTCCGGCGCGCCGGCTTCCTCGCTCAGCTCCGAGATGTCCTTGCGGATCCCCTCGACGTCGGAGACCTGCTCGATGGACGTGTACTTGGCGCGGAGGGCGCGGATCTCTGCGGGAAAATCGGTGGCTGCCATGGTCCTTCCAGCCTACGTCATCGGTCCGGGGCACCAGGAGTGTGCGCCGCCTCCGCGGTGGACCGTCAGCGGGTGAGCTCGGCCCGCGCGTCGGCCCGGGCGACGATCGGGATGCCGGCCGGTACGAGGAAGTTGACGATGGGCGGACGCACCACCGCGGTGAGCACCACGCGGGCCGTGCGTCCGTCCGGCGCGCCCGTCGCGGGGTCGACGGCCAGCCGGGCGAGCCGGGTCCCGGCCCCGGTGGCGGCGAGGTAGCCCGCGGCCGACTCCTCGACGCCGGAGTCCTGCAGCGCCGGCAGCGGCGTCGTCGCGCCCGTGCCGGCCCCGCTCCCGCTGCCGCCGATCCCGACGTCGATGCTGTAGTCGTCGGCGGCGGCGAGCGCGGCACCGTCGGCGGCCGAGAGCAGCTTCTTGTGCCCTATATATACGGACGACACGGCCAGCACGACGGTCACGACGAGCAGCGAGACCAGGAGGTAGCCGATGACCAGGACCCCGACCTGCCCGTCCTCCCGCCGGTCGGCTCCCGGCCCGGGTCCGGCGGTTCCGGAGGACGCCGGTCCCGGCGCCGGCGCGCTCGCGGGCGTCATCCGAACCGCTCGATGATCTGCGTCGCGGCGGCGTCCACCGTCACCGCGGAAGGGTGCGTCCCCGCGACGGCCGGCATCAGCGGGAGCGGGACGTCGAGGCGCACGACGACGGTCACGGTCGAGCCCGGTGCCAGGCATGCGGCGCTGCAGGCGATGTCGACGTCCGCCTGCTCCTCGGTGAACCCGAAGTCGGCGAGCGCGATGCGCACGGCCTCGCGGGCCCTCGTGTCGGCGTCCTGCGGCGTCGGCGCGTCCACGAACACCTTGGCCGCCTGGTCGGCGGCACCGACGACGGCGAACGACTCGCCCTGCAGCCGGCCCACCGTGAGCACGAGGTAGACGACCGGGACCAGGAGGAGGACGCCCAGGAACACGAACTCCACGACGGCGCTCCCCCGCTCGTCCCTCCCCGGCCGTGCGGCCGCACCCACCCGACCCCGACCGGCCCGCCCGTCGGAGGAGTTCCGCTCATGAGGGTAGGGCCGCATGTCCGCGCACCTCCATGATGCCGGCGGGGCCGATGAGACCGAGGACCGGCAGGGGTGCGCGGACCACCACCTCGAGCGTCCTGACGCCGGCGACCGTGCTCTCGCCGACGGAGATGTCGGATCCGTACGCGTCGGCCAGTGATCCGCGGATCAGCTCCTCGGTGCGCCCGACCGCGTCCTGCGGACTGCGATCCGCCAGCGTGCCGTAGCGGGCCCCCGATGCGGCGGCGTCGATGAGGGTGTTGCGCACGTGGAGCACGAGCGTCAACTGGACGATCGCGATGAAGACGACGGTCAGGAGTCCGCCGATCAACGCGAAGTCCACGACCGCGGCGCCGCGTTCGCCGTGGCCGCGACGGCGTCCTCCCCGCCCGCGGGACGACCGGTGCGGCATCACGGTGGACGGCTGCATCACCTAGGGCGAGACCTGGTCGATCGCCTGGTTGAACAGGCCCTCGAGGGCCGGCCCCGCGATCGCGAGCAGGGCCGCGACGAGGACGGCCGACATGAGCGTGATCATCACCCAGCCGGGGACATCGCCCCGCTCACGGTCGTCCCGGGGTACCGCCCGCACCGCCGACGCAGCCGTCACCGCCGTCGCGAGGAGGAGCAGGATGATGCGGTGCGCGCCGGTCAGGATTCTCATGGTGGTTCCCCCTCGTTGTCGTGGTGCCTGTCGTGGTGCCAGTCGTGGTGCCAGTCGTGGTGCCTGTCGTGGTGATACGGGGTCAGAAGCCGAGGTTGATGAGGGCGATGCCGGGATAGACGGCGAACAGGACGGTCAGCGGAAGGACACCGAAGACCAGCGGCACCATCATCGCGATCTCCTTCTTGCCCGCCGATTCCATCAGTTCCCGCTTGGCCAGGTCGCGGACGTCCTGCGCCTGCGCGCGCAGGACGTCCGCCAGCGGCGTCCCGCGCTGGACGGCGACGGTGATGCCGTCGACGAAGCGGGCGAGTGGGGCGAGACGGGTCCGGTTGGAGAACTCCTGCAGCGCATCCACGAGGGGCTTGCCAGCACGCGTAGCAGCGAGGACGAGGGCGAACTCGCCCGCGAGTTCGCCCGTCGCAGTCCGGCAGATGCGCTCGAGTGCGCCCGTGGCGCTCTCCCCGGCCGACACCGCGAGGGCCATGAGTTCCGCGAGGCTCGGGAACTCCGCCAGCATGCGGGCCTCGCGCCGCCTGATGTCAGCAGACAGGAGGTAGTCGCGCCCGACGAACCCCAGGACGGCGCAGCCGAGGACGAGCAGGACTGCCAGGGGCAGGTTGGCCGAGCCGGACGCGGCCAGGAGGACCATGACCAGGGCGGATCCGGCGAGTCCCCCTGCGGCCCAGAGCAGTTGCTGGGCCCGGAAGTCCGTCGTCGTCTGACCCCGACCCGCCTGGGCGAGCCTGCGCGAGAGCGTGGCCGCCGCCGGGTTGAACCGATGCGACCACGACACCGCGTCCGCGAGGAGCGGGCGGAGGATGCGCTCGAGCGGACCGAACGGCGTGATGTTCGCAGGCGCCTCCGCGAGCAGCCTGGACTGCACGTCCACGGCGCGCAGTTGCGGGGCGATCCGTTCGGTCAGGGTCACCGGGCGCATGGCCGGCAGCCTCATGGCGACCAGCCACAGTCCCACGCCCAGCAGGAGTCCCGCGAGGGCGGCCAGGGCGATCACGGGACTCACCGGAGGACCCGCTCGTCCTCGGGCAGTGCCCCGATGCGCAGCATGATCCTGTAGCAGACCACGGAGATCAGCAGCCCCCCGAGCAGGACCACCGCCCCGCCCGCCGAGTTGTAGGCGCGGACGGCTTCCGGCCGGGTCGACAGGAGCAGCAGGACGAACCAGGGCGCGGCGACGGCGAGGCGGGCAGCATTGACCGTCCAGGACTGCCGTGCTTCCAGTTCGCTGCGGGTGCGGGCCGCGTCCCGCAGGAACTCGGACAGCGTCCCGAGGAGGCGGCCCAGGTCGGATCCGCCCACTTCCCGCGTCATGCGGAGAGCCTCGACGATGCGGTCGGCGACCGGGTCCGCCAGGCGCTCCTTGAGCCGGTTGAGGGCGTCGTCGAAGCGCCCGCCTGCCCGGTAGTCCGCGCCGAAGGCCCGGAAGGCGGGCCGCAGTTCGACCGGCCCCTTCTCCCCCAGCTGGATGAGCGCTTCCGGGAGGGAGAGGCCGGCCCGGATGGCGGATCGGAGATGATCGACGACGTCGGGCCACAGTTCGCGGAGGGAGGCCGTGCGCCTGGCAGCACGCCACCTGACGATCGAGAACGGGAGGAACCCGCCGAACAGCGCGAAACACAGAGCGATCGGCACGGACCCGGTGAGCACGAATCCGGTCAGCAGGACCACGGCCCCGACCGCGACGCACGAGGCGATGAGGCCGTTCCCCGAGACGCGCTCGACACCGGCGCGCTGGAGGAGGTCCTCGAGCACCCGGCGTCGTGCCGGTGCCCTGCGCTCCGTCACCGGGCGCTCCCAGCAGGACCACCACACGAGGAAGAGGCCGGCACCGAGTGCGCCGCCGACGGCGGTGCTCATGCCCGGTCCCCCAGCAGGGACGACACGTCGACTCCCGCCGCGGCGAACTTCTCCTCGGCCGGCATGCCGCTGGCCGTGAGTCGCAGCTCGCCGTCCACGCGACGGAAGACGGGGGACGATTCGATGATGCCGTTCTCGACGCGGCGACCCAGGGCCATGATCTCCAGCACGCGCCGCCGGCCTCCCGGGAGCCGCGCGCAGTGCACCACGAGGTCGATGCAGGACGCGACCGTCGGCACGACGAAACTGCTCGAGATGTTCTCGCCCGCCAGGAGCGGCAGCGTGCAGATCTTGGTCACGGCGTCAGCGACGCTTCCTAAAAGACGTGCACGCCGCGCCCTCAAACACCGTCTCTCGACTCGATCTTCTCTCTATGTTTGATCCATGCGAAAACAGGCTGTCATCTATACACGCATCTCCAAGGACTTGGAGGGCCTGGGCCTTGGTGTAGCCCGCCAGCTCAGCGACTGCCGTGACTACGCGAGGAAGAACAGTTATCAGGTTGTAGATGAGCTTGAGGACAACGACATCTCAGCCTCTGGTCTAGCGAAGCGTCCCTCCTACCTGAAGCTGCGCGAACTCATGGCGAGCGGAGCGGTAGATGTCGTCCTCGTGTATGCAATGGACCGCCTACATCGCAATATGCGCGAGCTCATCGAGTACATCGAACTCTCGCAACAGACGAACACTGCCATCGAATCAGTCGTCGCGGGCAAGGTTGATCTGGCCTCGGCGGACGGACGCATGTTCGCAACCATCCTTGGTGCCTTCGGCGCGGCAGAACGAGAAAAAACGTCGGAGCGTCTACTGAGGAAGGCTAAGGCAAACGCGGAAGAAGGACGCTGGCCAGGCCGCCGAGTATACGGGTATGAATCCGACGGAACCATCGTGCCCGAGGAAGCTGACGTGATCCGAGAGTTGGCTCAGCGAATACTGGCTGGCGAGGGTCTGAACGCGGTAGCCAATTCATTCAACGCTCGGGGCATTCCTACGCTACAGGGCGCTGAATGGAGAGCGGCCACGCTCGTGGGCATCGCACGCTCCGCTCGAATCGCCGGGCACCGTGAGCACCGCGGCGTCATCACCAAGCGAGATGCCTGGGACAGAATAATCAACGAAGAGGACTCGATCCTGTTGCGCAGGAAACTCGCCAAGGGCCGTTCCGAAGGCCGTACGGTGGGCGGGCCTCGAAAGCACCTTCTCACCGGGCTGCTCGTCTGTGGCAACTGTGGTGCTCCTATGCAGCGAGGCCTCGCTGGGAAAACGCGCGTCCCCAATTACAGGTGCGCCAAGAATGAGGGAAGCCAAAGCTGCGGAAGGGTCTCCATCAACTTGTCATCGACAGAGAATTTCGTTACCGCGGCCTTATTCGCGGCCTTCGATCGCCCCACCCAAGGCGAGGACGATAATGGCGAAGCGGAGCGCGCCCGGTACGTGATGGAAAGCAAACGCCTGGAGGAGCGGAAGAACGCCCTAGCAACTATGTTCGGTGACGGGACGATCGACGCGGACGAATGGATGGCGGCGTCGAAGTCCGTTAAGGAACAACTTTATGCACTGCCGTCACCCCGAGCGAAGGCAGCTCGCCAGCAAGCGACAGGATCAGAGCTCGCCGCGGCTTGGCCTTCCATGGAGACGTCAACGAAACGGGCATTGCTCGATCAGGTCTTTGTGAAAATCACCGTGATGCCTCGACGCATAGTGACCGGCGCAAAGGTTTGGGACCCGGAGCGGCTGGTGCCTGAATGGCGGATCTAAGCAGCCGATTATGCTGGACTCGTGTTTGAACGGTCTATCGCAGCAAGGGCAAGCACGTGTGAGTGTGCGTTGGTAATGGACGGCGGAAGTCCCTGGGCGACCCTGCTTGAGCGAACCCACATTGAAGCGGCATCAGGAACGGGAGATGTTTGGGGCAGGATTATCTGGTCGACGACCGGGCGCGCATGGTGAGATTTGAGATTCATGGGCCTCATGTGTGCGGCGCACGCAGGAACCCTCCCTGCGTGCGCCCTGCGGCTACTTTTGGCCGATAGGGAAGGACGTACCGGTGGCCGAGGGGCGCAGGACCGCGTCGGCACGGCCGTGTCGTGCATTGGTTGCTGGAGGTCATCGCTGCAGCTGGGTTGCACCAACCCAACCCGTAAGCCTATTCATCCGCCTGTCACCTGCCGCTGGTACCTTCAGCCGATGGACGCCACCCTGCCCGAACCACGCCTCACCACCACTGCTACCTCCGTCGCCGACCTCTCGGACCGCGAGGGCTTCGACGAGGACTTCCTCGGCCGGCGCGTACCGATCCCGTCCCTGGCCGACGTGGAGACCGTCCTGCTGCCCTACACGCACTTCTCGGTGCTGATGCGCCTCGACAAGCGACTGGCGGCTATCACGGCGCTCGGCATCGACGGCGCGAAGCTGATGGACCTCGACCGGTCCGGCATCGACTGGCGCCTGGATCCACGGCTGCCGGAGGACCTGCAGACCGGGGAACGGGTCTACGCGCGCAACGACATCGACCGCGGACACCTCGTCCGCCGGGCCTCGGCGGTCTGGGGCGACACCCGCGCCGAGGCAGCCCAAGCGAACGAGGACACCTTCCACTACACGAACGCTGCTCCGCAGGCTGCGAAGTTCAACCAGGGCCTGGAACTCTGGCTTGGCCTGGAGTCGTATCTGCTGGACAACGCCGCAGACAACGACCGGTGCCTGATCGTCTTCACCGGGCCCATCTTCAGCGACATCGACCCCATGTACCGGGGCGTGGAGATCCCGCTGCGGTTCTTCAAGGTCGCCGTGTTCCTGGTGTGCGGATCACTGGCCGCCACGGGCTACGTCGTCGATCAGACGCCCCAGCTTGGGGATCTGCCGGACGTGCCCCGGCCGGGCGCCGTGGACGACGGCGACGCTCCCCCGCTGGGACCGTTCCGAACCTTCCAGGTGCCGATCCGGGACATCGCCGCGCTCACCGGGCTGGACATGGCCCAGCTGATCGCTGTGGATCGCATGCCGATCGCTGCAGCGCTTCCGAGTGCGCGAGTGACCTCCGCCTGGCGCGAGCTCTCGAGCCCGGAGTGCTTGGATCTCGACTTCGACCTGTGGAGCTAGTCGCGTCACGTGCCTCCCGCCGGGGCGAGGGCGCTCTACTCGGGGGCGTCATTCTCCTTCTTCATGAAGTAGTCCACCCCGGTGTAGCCTCCGTCGGCGACGATCGTTGCTCCCGTGATGAAGGACGCGGAGTCGCTGAGAAGGAAAGCGACGGTGCTGGCTATGTCGTCGGGACGTCCATTTCGCCCTAGAGGTGTGAGGCCGGCCGCTTCGTAGGGTTCGGTCAGAATGCCGGAGTCGACCCATCCCGGACTCACGGCGTTGACGCGCACGCCGCGGGGGCCGAGCACGTTGGCCAGGCTCCGGGTAACGGACAGGAGTGCTGCCTTACTGGCTGAGTACGCGATGCCGCGGAACGACCCCACGGACGCGTCCGTGCTGGCGATGTTCACGATGCTCCCGCCGACCGGCATGCGAAGGCCGATCTCCCGGGCGAGGATGAGAGGTGCCGTGACGTTGACCTCGAACGACCTGTCCCAGGCGCCGAGGCTCAGCGCCTCGAACGGCTCCTTCTCCAGCACCCCGGCATTGTTCACCAGGGCATCGAAGGGAAATTCCTCACGGACGAGACGGGCGAAAGACTGCAACCCGGCTCGGTCTGTGAGGTCGAGGTGGCGTATTACTACTCCGTGTGTGCGCTGCAGAACGGTCGCCTCGTCGCGGCTCGTGTTGTAGGTCGCCACCACCCTCCAGTCCCGCTCTACGAGGTGTTCGGCGATGGCACGACCTATCCCTCGCGCCGCGCCGGTGATGAGGACGGTGCGTTGGCTCGTCATCGTGGCTGCTTCACCTCGATCTTGGAGTGAGGAATTGCATGACCGGCAGCCTAGTCCGGCGCTGCCGAGCGTCCGAGCATATCCATCGCGAGGGGCTCACATAAGGGCCGGCCACGAGCAATCAGGCGGGTGCTGTCACTGGTCCGACGATGGAGTAGTCGACATCCACGCGCACACCGAAGGCCGTTCCGCCTGCGAGTGAGCCATGAACGGTTGGTCCTATCGGCTCGAGCGCCGAGGAGACGGTGGCCCTGGCATTTGCTCGGACTTCCTCCTGCGGGGCCTTGTTGAGGGCGGAGTGGATGTCGCGCCGGTACTTGTTCACCTCGTCGAGGCAGGTCGGAGGTGCATCGATGGGGTGAGCCACCAGGACGAGGGCGAAGACAGAGCCCGGACGTCCCGCGAGGAGCCTGTAAGCCTTCGCCAGATCGCTCTCAACCATGCCGGTGTATTTGCGGACGTTGGCGCGCTCCGGGTTCGCAATGTCGAAGGTGTAGAGCGCCTTGGCCTCAACCAGCACCATCGGCGTCGCCGAAGAGTCCAGGATCGCCAGGTCGGTGCGCTTCCATTCGCGGGCGACGACCAGATCAGGCAGCTTTGTGGACAAGCTCCAGGCGAGCCGGTCCCGCAGCGGCAGTTCCACTTTCGAGGTCAGCGCCAGATAGGCGAGTTCCCCCGGTGCGAGCGAGGCGGCAGCGGAATCCGGGGCCTGTGCCAAGTACTGAGCGGTGATTTCGGTCGTCCGCCCATCATTACAGGCGAACCCGGGCTCGAGTGTCACGCTTTGTCGCGCCACCAGCGGTCGACGCGCGTCGAGTCCGGATCCCAGTCCCACTCGGCGTCCATGGCGTTAGAGAAGCATTCCTTCTGCTCGGTGGTGAGCTGCGTCCAAGTGCCGTGGCTGACGTGCAGGGCCAGGGCGGCGAGGGTTTCCCGCTGCACGTGGGCGACTGTATTGAGTGGGGCGTCCGGCGTCGGCAGATTCTCGAAGCCGAAGATTTCCCGGATCAGGCGATGGAGAGCCTCGCGCGTCTCCTCGCACGCACCTCCTGCCGTGAGCTCATCGAGCTTGCCCTGGACGACGGCGGCCGCGGCGTGGGTGCCAGCGTTGCGGGCGCGGTCCAGGAGGCCGGAGAAGCTCGTGACGACCTCGGCATCGCTGGGCGTGGTCACTGGCCGGACTCAGCCTCTGCAGGAACGACGCGCGCGCGGCCGTTGTGGGCGATGAGGAGCACGCCACCCAGGAGCATCAGGGAGAGCAGTGTCTGGCCGTTGAGGGCCGGGGCTGTCACGCCGATGACGAGTGCTGCGAGGAGCAGGATGATCTGGGCGATTTTCTGAGTGGTCATGGCAGGTATGTGTGCGGGACTTCGGGAAAGACTCACCGTGCACGCACATGACCTTTGACGCATTTGCCTCGTTCCTCAGGCAAGCCATCAGCGAGCCGGGGCGATCAGGTCTGCGGGCCGCATGACTTCGAGACGAGCACGTGGCGGCTGCCTAGAGCGAAGCGGCGTGCTCCTCGGCCCATGCCACGACAATACGGGAAAGGTCCATGAACTGCTGTGCGTCGGCGACCACGGCGGCCCATTCCGGTGACTGCGCAGCAGCTGCAGCGGTCTCTGGGTTGTCGAACCAGACTTCGCCTAGCCCCGTGTAGGGCGGCCTTTCGCCATCTGGGCCCGGCACGCAGCGGTTCTGAACGTAGGCCTGCACCCCCGGCACGGACAGCACCAGAGGGATGTGGCGGGTGAGCCAGTGCTCGACAGCCTTATCTTCGTCCAGCCCTTCCTGGACCTGCCAGGTCGTCAACCGCTTGATCATGGGAAGCCCTTCCAGATCGGTGCGATGCGGGTGGGGCCAAGCTACCAGCCGTGCGAACGCCCTGCACAGAGACAGCGTGTACTGGCGCCGTCAAGCTGGTGCAGGGCACGAAAAAGCCCGCCGGGCGGTCGGCGGGCTTGGGGGCCAGGGCGGTTCGGCGTGGGTTCATCAGCGGTCCTCCATGCGGAGGGCGGAGCGGACACAAGCCGAGCGAGAACCGATGCGGTTCGTCTGGCCGGTGTGGTGCTTGCGGGCCTTTTGGTCCGCGTGGACGCCGGCGGCGCCGGAGGATGCGAAGCGCACGCGCGAGGCGATGAACTCGGCCGGCTGCGCGAAGCCGGTCTTGGGGGCCTTGGTGGCCATGGTCCTGCCTTTCTGTAGGGGTGTGCACTTCTCAGACGTGCGACAGGGCCCATTTTGCACGACGCCACAGTCAGTTGGGCCTCCAACCGCGAGAGCGTTCAACCAGATGAGCGAGGGCTCAAGATCTACCACCGGCGCCGGAACAGGTCTGCGTTGAGCTATAGCCGGTAGATCATCATGACGGCGCACGAGCAGCTCAGCAACGCGGAGGCCGGTTCGATCCCCTTCGAAGTGAGCCTGGCGCAGCTGGCCATCGACGGCCTCATCAACGAGTCCGTGGGACGCATGAACGAGATCCGCAAGGACTCCATCATGCGCGCCGTCGCCGCCGGCCGGTGCCGGTAGGACCCGGCCCCTTGCCTGGTCGGCTGTCTGCCGACCAGGGACGGGGCCGATCCAGGCGCCTGCTGTTCAGCGCATCGTGCTCACATCCGCCCGAATCGCGCCCGGAATGTAGCCTTCGAGGATCTCCGCTCCGATACCTGCCGACACCGGCGCCTTCCACCTGTGCAGCGGCCTCACTCCTTCGTCGGCCCACGGCAGCTTCCGGCCGACGTACTCCTCGATCGCGAAGCACACGTCGTCGTAGGACACGCTCTTCTCGGTGAAGTCCTCGAGGCCGTCGATCACCGCACCGACCTCGGTCGTCTCGCCCACGCTGCCTGTGTAGATCATGCGCATCGCCCTCGCTCCCTTCGTGACTAGGCGGTCCTTCCGCCGGTCACTTCCACTGTCGTCCCAGCTTCACGCGCAGGTGTGGGACGCGGTGCAGTGTCATTTCCGGGGAGGGGGCGTCCGCCGACGGGCAGCGTGCTTGGATCCATCGGCGCCCGGTCGGATGACCGTCTCTGCCGTCGACGTCGGCTCGAGCTCCGTCTCGCCGTACATCTTCAGGTACCGGTACAGGGTGGCCTTGGACCAGCCGACGGTCCGCGCCGCCAGGTTGGCCGTCTTGCCCTGGGACATCATGCGCCGTGCCGTGGCGACCCGCTCCCGGGCGACGGCCCCATCCAGGGGCGCCGGACCGAAGCGGACGCCCCGCTTCTGCGCCGCGATCACACCCGCGCGGACCCGCTCGTTGATCAGCTCCCGCTCGTACTCGGCCAGGGTGGCCATCATCGACAACTGCATACGGCCCTGGGCACTCGTGGGATCCAACTGGTCCATGATCGAGTGCAGCCGGATGCCCTTCTCGGTGAAAAAGTTCACGGTGTTCAGGACATCGATCACGCTGCGACCTACCCGATCGAGCCGCCAAAAATAGACGTCGTCGTCCTCTCGAGCGAAGTCCATGAGCTTCGCCATGCCGGGTCGCTCCTTGGCCTCCTTCGCGCCGGTGAGCTCGTCGAGGAAGATCCGTTCGGCCGAGATACCCGCATTCAGGAGCGCATCGATCTGCAGACTGGCGTCCTGGTCAGTCGTCGAGATGCGTGCGTAGCCGAGCTTCATGACGGTCATTCCTGACGCGAGTCCGGTATCCTCGAGGGCTTTCGAGACACCATTAGTAGACCGCCTCCCTGAGACATTTTCGACGTCCAAAGCGCGCAAAGGAGGGGTTCGGGGGCCTTCGTTGCTTAAACTAGAGTTCACGAGACCCCGGCCTCGTCCTTTGATAGGTCCCCGTGCGTAGCTAGATAGCCTTCTCCCGTGAAGACACCAGAGCCCAATAAACCAGAGCCGACCAAAGCTTCCCTTGAGCGGGAGTTGCTCACGGCCGGGCAGGAGCTATCTACGGCGCTGTAGAAGTACCACGTCGCAGAGCAGGCGCTGCGCTTCAGTGATGAGTGCTTCCTGCGTCCCGACGAGACGACGGAGTTGTTCGGCGGCAACCTCCCCCACAATCTCGACCGGGCCCTAGTCGATTGGCGGAATGCTATCGCGCTGGTTGAAACCAACCCGCGGGTCGCCTAGCGCAGCCAGAATGACCGAGCCTAGCGGGAGCCCTTGGACCCAGGGGGTTACGCTACTTTATAAACTTGGCGGGCCCGGATGACCTCGACTAGCGGACCCGGCTGCGGAATGCGCTCTACCGGGAGGAGGCGCGGCTCGATGCGGTCAACGAGGATCACTCGCACGAGTGCGGCCGGCCGACGCTCTCTGGCAAACCGTGGCGCAACCTGCCGGCGTACTGGCCGGGAGTCGGCAGGAAGTCGCCGTGCTCGAAGCACATGGACGACGCCGAGAAGGTGGAGCTCGCGGCAATCTGGGAGCAGGTCGTGATCACCGTCGACTGCCCCGGGTGCACCTCGAAAGCCAGCCAGAAATGCTCGATCGACAAGCTGGTGCCCTTGAATGGGTTCTTCGCGACGCCGAAGGCTTTCTTGGGACGGCTGGTCCACAGCCCGCGGCTCGACCAGTTCGCCGCGGCCCCCTGACCTACGAGGCCTGCGAGGCGCAACCGGCCAAGACAGCGTGAAGCGTCGTGAGGTGCCCATAATTGTTCAGCTGTACGGCAGTGTCCTTGGCCTCCACCACTGAGTCCTGGTACATCTCGACGACGACGCTCCAGGGCTCGGGGGTCCACTCTGTAAGCAGCGCGGACCGAAGCGCGGCCTCGGACAGTTCCGAGTATTCGCTGTTGCGCCGCTGCGCCTCGAGGAAGTCGAGGATCGCGGGTCGTACGCAATCCTTCTTCGTCAGATTCAGTGTGGGCGTGCCCTGGGCGAGCGTCACCAGATTGTCGGTGTCTCCCTCTAAGCGCTGCAGGTCGACCGGCACCACGACCGCACGGATCACACCAAGCACCCTGCGCTCATACTCCTGATCACTGAGGCTGGCGGACAGCAGCGCGTCGGCCTGGACATAGGCTCCGTCCTCGCACTCCCTGGCGCCGGGATTCTCGGCGCAGCTGGTGGCCCGCCCGTCGAAATTGATCTCCACTTGGGGGATGCAGGCCGAGAGCGCGAGCACTGTTGAGAGGAGGGCTGCGGTGAGGGCGTACTTGTTCATAGGTGTTCCTTGAATCCGGTGTTTCACTCCTCCGACGGTAGGCAGACAACTTCGTTGACTTTCAAGTTGGCGGTCTCACAGCAAGAAGGGCCGCCTGGATTTCCGGGCGGCCCTTCAGGTCAGTTCCCTAGCATCAGGGGCTCTGGGTCTTCCATGCAGTCATTGCCGACGTCTCGGTTGTGTTGGTACCGGTGATCTCGGTGGGGGCGGACTTGGTGTTGCTCACGCCCTACCACTTGCCGTTGCCCGGGGACGCGACGACCCCGTACTTGCCGGCGGTGGCGACGTCCCAGCTCGAAGGTCGCGCTGGAGGTGAGGCTGGCGGGCAGCAGGTTCGCCGGAGCGGTCGGAAGTTCGGCCAGGGTGCCGTCAAACTGGGCGGCTTTGCCGCAAATGTCAGTCGAGCCGGCTTGGCACCCCTGATCAACCCCGGCGACGTCGTCGTCAGCGTCCCCGTACCGGTGGACTCCATCGAGAAGGGTGACGTCATCACCTTCCACGTGCCCATCGAGGACCACTGGGTCGAAACCCACCGTGTGACCGCCGTCGAGCGGACACCGGCCGGCGTGGCCGTCCGCACCAAGGGGGATGCGAACCAGGCCGAAGATCCGTGGCAGGCGACCCTTGACGGTGACACCGTGTTCCGGCAGGTCGCCGTCATCCCGCACCTCGGGGCAGGCATCCGCGCGCTCCGCGAGCCCATCGTGGGCACTGTCCTGCTCTACGGCGCCCCAGCCCTGCTGTCCGTCGCCCTGCTCAGCGCGATCTGGACGCGGAGCGACGAGGAAGAGCCAGCCGATGCGTAGCCGCCGAAGGATCGCTCTGGCGGCCATCGCCGTCGCGCTCGGAGCCACCTCGCTGCCTGTGGCGGCGCACGCCGTCTTCACCGGTTACACCGGTGCGCCCGTGGAGGTGTCCACCGCGGTCATCGCCGCCCCGGACGCGCAGAGCACCGTCGTGACGAGCTCGTGCCAGGGCAGCACGCACATCCGGATCGGCGTCGAAGCGATCGCCGCCGTGCAGCGGGCCACCGGGTACGAACTGCGCGTCATCGACCCTGCAGGAAATACGATCTACGCCGAGGCCGTCGCTGCCACCGGCGGCGAGGTTCGCTTCAAGGTGCCGCCCCGCGGCGGGCCCTGGACCTATGAGTTCCGCGGCACGTTCCTGGCTCCGGGCGCCGCGAATGCTTGGGTCGGCGAGCCGCTTCGGGGTCCGATCACCTGCCGTTAAGGGCGTCGCAACCACTCCCCTAACAAACGGCTTCAAATCGCCGAAACGAATGTTATGTCAGGTAAAAGGTCTTGAAGGGGTCAAACGGGGTCTTCGAGTTCCTCCCCCTGTCTCAGTCCAGGTGGCGGAAATCTCACGATGAGTGGCCGACCCCGCGCAGAACGTGCTTGTCGCAGGCCCGCGAAGAGGCGACGAAGTCCTCACGAAGCGGGTGTTTCCTGGGGCTCCACCTCGTCCGGCAACGGCGGAGGAGGTTCCTCCACTTTGCCCCAACTGTGGGTGATGATTAGGCGCAGTGCTTTACAGCCTTGCTGCTGGACCACCACGTCGGGACCGGTGTCAGTGTTGTCCAGATGAAGCACGCTCAGTGGCTGCGTGACGTCGCAATCGTCTCCGAGCCGGGTCGCAAGTGCCTCTTGCCCAAGGGGTTCCAGAGTCACGGTTCTGAGGGCCGCTTCTCCGACGACGGCAGGTGATGCCTCGCTGGCAGCGGCTGCTTTCGGCGGATTGATAGCCCAGATGAAGATCATGAGCCCGGCCAGCGACAGGGCAGCCCCGATTCCTATGAAGATCATGGCCCGCTGCCATCGTTTAGCTACCGCCTCGTAGGAGGCCATGCGAGTCACGGTCCTCACAATATGACCAAGGTTTTGGGCTGTTTCCATGGCGGTCTTCGCCCGGACATTGGCGTTCTGGTCGGCCGGATTTGCGTAGGAATTGCTCAGGGCTGTGTCCCGCTCATCCAGAGCTGTCGAAAATTTGTTCGCTAGGTCTTTAGCCCCGTCGTAGTTGCCCATCAGCCTGGCGAGCTTGTCGGCCCGCGTATCAGCTTCGACCTCCGCGAGGTTAATCGGTTCGGATGTGGCCGTCCGCACGGCGTGGTACAGAATGATGCCGACTCCGACAGTCACCAGTCCAGCCGCCCACAGGATGTGGTGGAACCTGTCGCTGTCCGCCTGGACGGCGCCGATGTTGCTGAACTGGGTGCCGCTGACGACAACGGCCCCGATGGCGGCCAGGCTCACGGTCAGCCACTTGGCAGTCTCGCGGATCTGGTCTTCCGCTGGCAGTGTCGCTTGCTGCGGCTCGTCAGCCACGACGACGCCTCTTTGAAATTGCGTCCCGCCCCCGGCCTGCGGCGTTGCCTGCCTTGAGCAGCACCGTATCGGCCAGCATCAATGCAAATTCGGGGACGCGGTCGGATTTGATGACTCGAGCAAAGTTGCTCGCTTTGCAGGAGGGTTCTCCACCAGGATCGTCGGGGTCGGCGCCGGAGTGCACCAGGACCCGAATGCCCTCGGCTGTTCCGTCGAAATTGTTTTTGCCGGCCAAATAGACGTCGATTCGCATTTCCTGGTCATCTAACATGGCACACCTCCACCTATCGGGATTGCGGCCGTGATGCGTCCCCGACATCACTGTGGGTACCCTTATTCTGCTCCCGGGAAGTAGCGGCGGGGAAGAGTTTCGCTCCCCTACCTCGACGACAAGAGTCTGCGGCGATGAGGGCAGCAGACGTAGTACCCGCTGACGGGTACGGCCTCGGTCTCCCCCGCACACATGGCGTCCATGACCCGCCTTCGCCGTGCTTCCGCCCTGACCTTCCGCTTCGTCCTCCTTGCCGCCGCAGCAGCCCTCCTGGGGGTCGCCGTCGTGCTCGGCGTCGTCGCCCTGCGGGAGGCCGCCTCGGCCATCGATGTCATCGGCCTGAGCAGCGTCATGGTGATCTTCCTCTCAGGCGCCGGCGTGCTGCTGCACGACGCCCTGCCGCGGCGCAGGCACCCCGCCCAGTAGCGGGACAGGTTACACCCGGTAGCTGGGTACAGGACCGGCAACGGAGCGTCGCGGGAGCCCCTGTCTACGCATGTACCCTGATGCGACTCCCCCACTACGACAGGATGAATCACCCCATGGCAACCGACTACGACGAGCCCCGCGTCAAGCCCGAGGACATGCCGGCCAATGAGTCGCTCGAGGCGATCCAGGCCCAGCGCAGCGCCACGACGCAGACGGCCGTCATCGACGCCGAGGACGTCGACACCGCGGAGGGTTTCGACCTGCCCGGGGCCATTCTCGAGGAAGAGCTCATGGTGACCGTTGTCCCCGTGCAGCAGGATGAGTTCACCTGCATGTCCTGCTTCCTGGTGCACCACCGGACGCAACTGGCGCGTGAGAAGAATGGCGACAAGTACTGCGCGGAGTGCGAGGGCTGATACCGTCCCACGGATGAGGAGGCGCCGCTGATGGACGAACGCGACCACCCGGCCGTCAGGCGCGGCACCCGCCTCTTCAGGGGCAAGGGGGCCTACCTCGCGCTGATCCTGATTGCCCTCGGCATCGTCACGCTGGTTAGGGACCTCACCGCTGTTCCGGTCCTCAGCGCGATCGGCTGTTTCGTCGGCGCCGGCCTCTCCCTGTGGTTCGGAGAGCGGCTGGTCAAGGACCTTCGGCATGAGTATCGGTACGAGGACAAAGACCGACCGGAAGTCGGGTAGGCGTTCCGAACTTCCGGAGTCCGGAAGCCGCTATTCGCCCGGCTCGGCGGAATGAATCTGCAGGCCGCCGGCCAGGAGCTGCTGCAGCGCCTCCCCCGTCGGATGCCGCCGCGGCGTCACGGTTGGCCTGGCCGACGGCCTATACGACCTCGCCGCGGTGCACCGGCACGCTCCTGGGCGCATCGATGCCGAGCTTGATGCCGTCGGAACGGACATCGAGCACCGTGATCGCGATGCTGTCGCCGATGACGATCTTCTCTCCGACCTTGCGGGATAGCACGAGCATTCAGAGCACCGCCTTCACGGCTGGGGCCCCGTCGACGAACCCGACCGGCAGGCCGAGCTCGTTCACGGTGGCGGGTGTCATGGTGCCGGTGGTGTTCACGACGGCGAGGGCGTGGACCGGGACGGTCTTGCGGACCGCTCCCGCCCAGGCGGCCATGTCGTCGGGCTTGCATGCGGCGTCGACGACGAGCCACAGCTGGTCGGCGCCGAGGGCTGAGAAATTCCTGGCGGCGGCGGCCGCGATCGACTGGCTGCCGAGCCCGTAGGCGACAACGGCGGGGACGTTGGCCAGGACACCGTCGGCGCGGGCGGTCACGGCGCTGTTGCGGTCGTCCACGAGAAAGGTCGCGATAGTGCCGCTCATATCCTGACTCTTGGAGCCCTTATTGGTGGCGCGTACGTCGGGCTGGCTCAAAGTCGATCTGCGTGAACTTCCGCTCCGGCGGGCGCTGGGATCCGTTGCCGCCGACCATCCGGCCGACCCAGGACGGCTCCGAGGACAACGGCAGCTGGATGACCGCCTTGGCCTTGGTGCCCTCGATCGTGCACAGCACCATCGCGGTCGTGGCCGGCAGCGACGAGGCGTACTCGTCGTAGGTCTTCATGTCGACGGACTCGGACACGACAGTAAATTTCACGCGCACCTTGGCGGTGAGTTGGGTGGCCCACTGGCGGGCGAACGTCTCGAAGGCAAGCTCCAGGACGCGGGCGTGCTCGCGGGCCAGAGTCGTCGGGCGCCGAAAGTCGTAGACCTCGATGGACCGGGATTTCGGGCGCGCGGAGTCAGGGGCAGGGGATGTTTGGGGCACAGTCATCTAGTCGACGACCAGCGCAACTCGGTAAGGGCTGAGACACATAGACCTCATGTGTGCGGAGCGAGCAGGAAGCCTCCCCGGGTACAAGAAGGCCCCGCATCGTCCGCGATGCGAGGCCTAGTTTCTGTTCTAGCCTTCCGTGGTGTTCACGTCGTGCTGCCAGCCGGAAATCAGCCACTGGCCGGTTTCTGGATTCTTCGTCAAGCCATAGTTCATGTAGCCCTTCGAGATTTGGACGCCCCCGTAATCCTTGCCGTCTGCGCGAACGACGGGCATGCCCCATTCGACGTTCACCTTAAATGCGATGGATCCGGGCTCGGGGGTGTAAACGTCGGCGACGCTCAGAGTCCGCGACGCGACGCGCTGCGTTTCAGGGCTGTAGACGTAGGAGTACGCGCCGTCGTACTGCTTCTGCCACGACTCGATTGTGATGACGTTGTTGGCCGCACCATCCGCCAGGCTCGCCCTGAACTCCTCGCTGTACTCGGGAGACAGCAAATCGGCGTGTTCGGAAACCCATTCGTCCGTGGTTTGCCCGCCTCCGTTCACGGCGGAATCGATGCCTTCTTCAGCGATGAATTTGAGGACGAATTTCTGGGCTGAGGCTATGTCCTCCGGCTTGAAGGCAGCGTAGATTTCCTGCTCGACAAGCGCCGAATCCACCTGCAGCGCAGGGTCGTCATCGGCGATGGTCGTCTGCAGGTATTGCCCGTGGCTTGTGTCGATCACCGCGCCGGACGGCAGGGCGTTTTTCGGCGCCTCCCTGGTTGGGTCGGCGCTGGTCTGAACACTCGGCTCCGCGGTCGCAGATGGGGAGGAGCTGGGGGCGGGTTCGGCAGCTGTGTCCGCGGCATCCGCTGCGCAGCCGGTGAGGGCCAGCGTCCCGAAGACGGCTGTCGCGAGCAGCGCCTTACGCAGGTTGGGGAAAGGGTTGGTGCTCGGCTTCAAGGAGGGTTCCTTCGACTCGTGCGTGACAGGGCAGGCAAGATTATGCGTGATGCCAGGCTCATGTGTGCGGAGCCACAAGCGCCCGTCGTCACCATAGGCAGATCAGTGGCCGGAATCGGCGACCGTCACGGCTTCGGCCTCAGGCGCGTCGCCAGCCGCCACTTCCGGGATGAGTGCCTTCACGGCGTCGGACTCGTCGGACTGCACCAGGACGTCGACGCGGCGGTTGGCCTTCATGTCCTCGGGGGCGGTGATGTCGAACACGACCCGATTGCCGGCGTAGCCGCGGGCCGAGATGAGCTTGCCGTCGACGCCGCCCATCTCGGTCATCTGGCGCACCACGTTCTCGGCCCGGTCCGCGGAGAGCTCCCAGTCGCGGAGCGGCTGGGTGCCGGGCTGCTTGGCCGGGTGGCCTTCGACATCGACCGCGCGGCCGCTCTTCTCGATGGGCGGCGCCACGGCGTCGAGCACCTGGATTGCCTGGGCCTGCAGGTCGGCGCTGTCGGGCCCGAAGAACGCCTCGGAGCTCACGATGCGGACCGTAAGCCCGTTCTCGTCGATGCCGAGCTTCACGGCGTCCTGCAGCCCCTTTGCCTCCAGGGCAGCCCGGATCTCGGCTTCGATCGCTGAGAGCGGTCGGCCGATTTCACAAAACGGCGCTGGTGTACGCTAATCCGCTACCCCTACAAAGCAGTCCGCATCCAAGCCCATGCCATCGCCTAAACCAGAAACGCCGCGAGCATCCGATTCTTCGGGCCTCGTATTCACATCCAACGCGATTGCTGGATGTGGCTCACTTCGGTCACCCCCGCTCCCGACAGTAACGACAGCAAGAAGACGCAGAACAGGTCTAATGAATGAAACCGGGACATTGTGCCCGCGTACACCACATCTTTTTGGCGCGATAGAGTGGAAGGCTGGGGATCATTGATTCATGGCGAATAACTCAGGAGTGGAAATGGCGCAGCGCGTGCAGGTGGAATTGGTTGACGACTTCAATGGCGAGGTCGCACAGGAAACGGTCCATTTCGGGGTCGATGGCACCGAGTATGAGATTGACCTGACAACGGAGAACGCGGACAGGCTCCGCTCGACCCTGTCCGAATACGTGGACAAGGGACGTAAAGCTAAGGGCGGCCGGAGAGGCCAAAGCGGGCACAAGTCTTCCTCGCCGTCTTCCTCCACGAGCCGGTCCAAGCAGGACACACAGCAGATCCGCCAATGGGCGCAGGACAACGGCTACAACCCCAACTCCCGGGGCCGCGTTACCCAGTCAATCATCGACGCCTACAACGGAGCCCACTAACGGCCCAGCAGTGCTCGATCGACCGTACGGGGGGGACGGATGGGCGGGGTGGGGGATCTGAGGACAGCAGCGGACACGCGGTGGGCCAAAGCCGAGAAATACGCCTGGGAATACGCGGACAACGGCCTGGGCGAGGCGCTGCGGGTCTGTTACACCCGGTGGATGCCGGCCATCATCCTGTCCGTCGTCCTTCTCGTGGACGCTATCAGCCCTCTCGTCCTTCCCGAGGGGCCGGAACGATTCAGCGCGTACCTGCAACTGGGTTTCTTTGTCTTCGCTGTCTGCGCTCTCAGATGCGGTCTGGTGTACATCACCAAACGACTCAAGCCGCGCGTAGATCTTGGCCCGGATCTTTCAATCACCTTCCCATTGGAGAAAGACGAGAAGCAGGCACTGCTACATGGAACCAACGGCCAGCACACCATGCCAGCGGAACACCCGTGCGGGGCACACTCGGTCGCTGTTCCAGAAGGACGCGGCCACCATTGTCCTGATCGTGCCGTCGTGCACCTACTTCCTCGGTTCGTCCCTCGGGAGCCTCGACTGGGTGTAGCTAGTGTTCTTCGCCGCTTTCGTCGTGCTGACCATCCTTCAGATCGGAGCATTCCTGCTGACGGGCACTTCCTCGCCGCCACCGCACTCTAGAGTCCGGCCGCGTTCCAGACTGCGAGGAAGAACAGGATACTCCCGATCATCATGGGGATCAGGCCCTGGGGATAACTGTTCGGCGTCTCGGGCTTCGTCGCGGGCGGCGCATCAAGACCGCACCATAGATCGCCGCTCCGAGTCCACCGACGAAACACAGCAGGTAGTACACGTCGGAGCCGCTCACCCCGGAATGAGCGCCGAATCCTCGTCGGCATCTCCCCGCGCGATGTCCGTCCGGGCCCTCGCGTAGGCGCCAGCAATGTAGTCTTCGAGCTTGTTGCGCTCAATACGCCATTGGCCGCGGCCGCCGATCTGAATGGCCGGCAACTCGCCTGAGGCGATGAGCCCACGGATGGTGTCGAGCTTGGTGTTCAATTCCTCGGCAACCTGCTGCAGGGTGAGGAACCGCAGAGGCCGAGACTGCTCATTCAAGGGGCGGGCTGTCATGCACCCAGCATTTCAGCTCGCAGGGCAAGTGCGTGCTGCCACGCCGCCGTGCAGGGTGAACGCAGCGGCGACACCGCAGCTCACGGAGCAGTCAGCACCTTCGTGTAAAGCACCCATCCGGTGCTCGAGGTGCGAGCAGAATCGCTCTACGAATGCGATTGCTACAGCCCCCCTCGACAGAAAGCCGCTGAGCTCTTCGTTGACCGACTTCCCCGGGCAGCACAGGTCAGCAACTGAGCTAGCGGGTCGGGGTGCCTGAACTGACAAGAAATTTGTCGACCCTAGCGATCTCATGATCCTGCAGACCTACGAAGCAGTCGGGTTCTACGAGGAGGAGATCGGCGAGTATGGGATCGGCGTCAAGCCAGTAGCTCTGCATGTGCTTGCCACGGGAGAAGAACGCGTCATCATCGATCCAGGCAAGACGAATGGAATCTGTTCTGGCCGCGAGGAAACGCTCGACGGCGGGCCTTTTCCAAGGGCGTTGACTCCGGCCCCAGTCGGCGACTTCTCCATAACCGGGCTCATAAAACACTGGCAGGTATGGCAGCCCGACCTGATCGAGCCACCGAGTGCGCCCGCCCCAGGAGGATAACCACTGGACCTCGGCCCCCGATACCGCCCACCGCTTCACCGCCTCCAGGACAGCAGGCCGAATATGGACATGCCCCGGCACCCAGGGTGGTACGGCTATCCGATAGCTGGCCTCGTCCGCGGCCGGCGCGACGTTCGCATCGACCGCGGGCACGACGACGCCGTCAACGTCCAAGAGCAACAACGTGTCGGGCACCGCATCATCCTTTCTCTGGCTTTCTCACTACAGGACCGCCGCTCCGAAGCAGCGGTCCCTCTACGGTCTGGCCTACTGTCCGGACGTCCTCCGTGGACTTAGCCGGTGTTTACTAGCTGAAAGTGGTAACCACGAACTGCTTGATCATTCTGTCCAGCTGCCAAGGTTCAGGGGTGGTGGTGAGCCGAAAGACGGTCGCCCTGCGACTCACCTCGACGATGCTCGAAGAGGCCGTTATGCACAATTACTGCCAGCTAACTCTGCCGCGTAGGCGCTAGGAAACGAAGGGCTCGGACGCTCTGGTTTCGGCCAGTCTCCGTGCGTAGCCCTAACTTCTGTGCTCGATCCGTGTGCGCAGGGCCTCAATGACGGTGTCATCCTCGACCATGAATGCGTCCTTCGAGTCGGTGAGGTCGTAGGCGAGGTTAGCCACATACTGGAAGAACCTCTGATCGGGTCCGGCGCGTTTCCAGTCTTCCGCTACGAGAGCCAGGAGTAAGTCGATGCGCTCCGGTGGCCGGTTCGGTTGCCTGTCAAACAACTCATCAGTCATGTCTGCTCCTCCCGTCTGCCGTCCTGCCTCGCCCAGGGCGGCGTCACCCCACACGATTGAGCAGCACCTGAACCTATTGTGTCCCGGCAACTGATCCCAGCTCCGAAATCCGCTTCTCAAGACACTTCGCTTACGCTGCGGACACTGGTCCTTGGGTGCAAACGACCACCCCGTCCACCTCCTAGTTGTCTGCCCACATCTCGTCCCGATTCGGGAGGCCGCTCGGCTGTGCCTCGAAGTCTTTTTCCGACCTAGCGCATGTCCAAGGGCGCGGCCCGGCTCAGGAACCCCATAGCTGGATGTGACCGTAGTTTAGCGATGCCTGCGGGTGTACCGATGACGAGAAGACCCGCCCGGGCCCCCTCCCGAATACGGTGCTGGTGCGCGGCACAAACGCCGACCACCAGTTGATTCAGCGGTACGTTCACGTCTCGAACGATCAGGAACCCCGGAAGACGCGAAAGCACGTGCCGAAAAGCAGCAGTGTCCGGCGTCAGATGGCTGGCCGACACTTCGTCTACCGGTCCGCCCTCGGCTTGAGCATCTATGAGCTCTCGTGCTGTCTTTATGAGCAGTCCTGCAGCCGCCTCACTATCGGCTACAGCAAGGGTGAACAAAGTTGGTAGGCCTGTCCCGATCCGAAGGTCATACTCGAAGTCCTTCGACCACTCCGCTAGTTCGTCCACCGGCCCTCCAATCGACTGCAAGCATGCAGTAAGCGCCACCGCACCGTGGACCCGCTAGGTCCGACTCTATGTGTCAACGCAGATGCTTGGAAGCGCAGGTATGAGCAATCGGGCTTCGTTCGGAGGGGAGATTGGTAAGGACTTATGGAGGCACTCGTGCAGGACGAGCAGCAGCCAAACGGGGCAGATAATCAGGGCTTGTCTCTGTCCTACCCGCGAGAACCATCACAACTGGAGCATCGTTGAGAAGCTGAAGGTGAGCGCCCATACCGCATGGGCACGTAAGACGACCACCAAGTTGTCACCAGCCCAGCGCCCATTGGCCAGGCGAATGAGCGGCGGGATGGTGAGGAACACCCCGACGATCAGCCCGCAGACTTGCGGGACGATCTTGTCCAGGGACGGGTCGTACTTTCTGGCCATGCCGCAGACTTTCAGTGCGGCCTGTCTCAAGCCAGCGTCGGGCAGGATGGGTCCATGACCGACTCCCCCGAGCACGAGACACCCGACGAAGCAGCGAGCACCAGGCCACTGCGCTTCCTCACGATCCTGCAGGTCGCCGACGAACTCGCGACGAAGGACAGCACCGTCCGCGCGCTCATCCACCGCGGTGAGCTCCCCGCCATCCAGGTCGGCGGTCGCGGCCAGTGGCGCGTCGAACGCGTGAAGCTCGAGGAGTACATCGCCGACGCCTACGCGCGCGCCGCGGCCGACATCAAGCGCGGCGACATCGACGACAGCACGCACGAATAGCCGGCGCCGGACGTGAGCCACTCGGACGAGTACCGGAACCTTCCGCCGAAGATGAAGCGCTTCGCCCTCGCGAGTCTTCTGTTGTTCCTGGGTGCGATGGTCGGCGCGACGATCCTCCGACCCTGGCTGGGCTTCTGGGTCACCGTGATCCTGTTGGGCTTTCTCATGGTCGCGGTGCTGATGCCTCTGGCCCGTGCTGCATCGAGGGAGCGGAAGGATCTGCAAGGCCCGTCCGAATCCTCCCGGCCTCCGTCCTGAAGTCAGCGCCCACGGTCGGCGGTCGCCGCACTCCCTGGCCGAGGCGAACATCATCCGCTGTCCGTTCCGGCCCGCTCGTCGGGTCGGTGTGATGGTCCGGCGATAGCCGAGGTGGCGGGCTGTCCGGGTGTGCGGGTGGCGTTGACGGGGTGGACGAGTGTGGCGTCGGGTGTGGGGCATATTAAGAAGGCTCGGGCCTGGCGGCCCTCGCCATGAAGGCGTTGTGTGGACCGTCATGGTTCTCGATGTGGTTCTGCTTCCCGCTGTGAAGAGCATTGTGTTCGTCGAGCCCCTCGGGCGCTGCGCGCCCTCCGGTCTGATCCATTTCATGCACGGATGCACCTGCGGCCTTCGGCCGCCGCGCTGCGCGCGCGCTTCCCACCTTGGTGACCAACGTGTGTGCCAGGGCGCTGCGCGCCCGGTGCTCATCCCCGCCGCGGCTGCGCGTCCTCTCGTTCGCTGCGCTCTCTTCCGGCCACCGCATCCACGTCTGCGTGGGTGCTACCCCTCTGCCCCTGCAGGCGGCTTCGCCGCATGCGGCTCTTCTCGTCTCGTCCTGCTGACGTCATGAAGATCAGCGGCTACGCCGCGGGACCGCTGTACATCCGACGGCGTTGGGACTCTGTCCGGCGATGCCCTGCGGGCGGCGGAATGCTTCCCGTTCCGTCATGGTGCACGCCTCGCTGTGCGTTGTGCTTCCCGTCATGGGTTCCTGGTCTCCGGCTGCGCCGTCGCCTCTCTGCTTTCAGGATGCTGCGCGGTGTTGGCCGCATCATGTGTATCAGCGGCTGCGCCGCAGTGCGCTTCGCACACCCCGGGCGTGTCACTGCCAGTGTGTGATCCGCTGCGCGGAGCAGGCGGCATCGAGGACCGACATGATGCACGGTCCGACAGCTTCCCGGTGAGCAATCTGCTGACC
Source organism: Arthrobacter sorbitolis (assembly GCF_054510995.1). Lineage (NCBI taxonomy): Bacteria > Bacillati > Actinomycetota > Actinomycetes > Micrococcales > Micrococcaceae > Arthrobacter > Arthrobacter sorbitolis. Next base: position 192,785 of record NZ_JBTNDM010000004.1, on the reverse strand, counting down.
CCTCGCTTCGCTCATCCGCGCGAAGCGCTTGCACTCCATGAGCACAGCATTGTTCAGCCAACGATGTACCCCACATCCCACTCCCGGCCGCGCGCAGCGCATCCCGCGAAGCGGACCAGTGTGCTTCCGAGAAACACCCAGCCGTCTGTGAAAGCCCGCTGCAGGCGCAATGTCCGTGTGACTAGGACTTATGTCTCCCGACACGCGCGCCGCACGAAGTGCAGAGCGCATCCCACGCACCGCGGGGGAAAACTCCTTCGCAGAACCCAGTCGCCGGGGACGAAGTGCCGCACACAGAAAGGATGGCTGGAAGACTCGCAGAATGGGTCCCCCAAACCGCACAACCAGTACAAAGATGCCAGGGCTACGCCCCGTGTCGAAAACACCATCTGAATCATCCTGAAGGGTGCGCGCGGTTCCCGGCCCGTCGCCGCTGATTCCGGCCGATTCGTGCAGAATTTGCGGATCTCAGACCGCGCTGATCCCCGGCCTCAGGTCTTGCGGGGGTCAGGCCTCGGTCTACGCATGTTTCCGAGCATGGGACACGCCATCTATCACTTCGCCCGCACCGGCAGCATCGAGACCAACCCGACCACCTTCAGCCAGCGGGCCGCGACCTTCGCCTCCGCCATCGGCAACGGGAGCCACGCGACGCTGCTCACCCGCCGCGACGCCACTGGACTCAATGGCTACCTGATCCTGACGACCGACTCCGAGCACGGATCGAAGTTGCGCTCGCACCGCCGAAGGCTCTCAGGCGTAGAGGCTGCGCAGTACTCCGTCGAGGACCAGCCGGAGCTCGAGCGGTTCCCGGGCGTCCGGTTCGGCTTCCGTGACGCCCCGGTTAATGGCCGCCCAAAAGGAGTCGTCATACGGGCAATCGGCCGGGCGGCGGATAAACCAGATGTAGCCGCGCGGCAGTGGACGGACGCCGGCGGCTGCCAGGTGGGCGTCGATGTCGTCGTCGATCGAGTCGAGGTCGTCATCGCTGAGCATGCTCGGCTGGTGGAGGAACGTGCCGTCGGTCATCACGAGCACCTCGGTGTGCCGGTCACGCACGGCCACGGACTGACGCGCCGTGTTGGCCGGTCCGGCCACCCAAGCGACGAGGGCACCCCAGCCGTTCACGGTGGCTCGGTCCATCCTTCGGGCCTGGCGCCGTCGCGCAACTGGTTCCAAGACTGTTCGATTACCGGCCCAGTCTGATCGAGGCCGGACCGCGGCGCGGGGACCGGCACGCCATCGGTTCGGTCACGGCCTCCGGCCGCTGATGGCAAAGCTCGTGATGATCGCTGCGCCCGCAATGAGAATGAAGACCACCGAGACAGTGGTTGAGCTGTCGAGAATGCCAGGTACACAACTGCCAGGGAACCAGGCGCTTCCGCAGTTCGACGCTCCAGCGTAGACAGGCTTTACGCCGACGAAGAGACCGATCGCCGCCGAGATGCTTGCAACCCAGAGCAAGGCCAATGGGCCTCCACTTGTCGCGGGGACGGCTGCCGAGGCCGCAGGAGCCCCAACAACGGGCGTCTGCTTGGGACGACGGTGCTCCGACCACTCCTCGCCGTCGTGCCATCGCTCAGAGTCAAGTCTGTGCGGATCCTGATGCCAGCCCTGTTTCATCCCGCCAGCGTAGCGGTACGCAGGGAGTCGACTCCGCGGCGCCGCACACATGGCGGCCATGAGCGAATCACCAGCTGCCGTCGTCCGCTACTCCTTCAACTTCCGCTACCAGACCGACCTGGTCCGTTCGATCGACATCCCCATCGAACGCCTTGACGGGGTCTCCTTCGACGTGGAGTCCCTCTGGGAGTTCCTCGAGGACGAAGCGAACGAAGACCTGCTGCGCCTGCTGCTCGGGACTTTTTCGCCAGCTACCAGGAGATGCTCTCCCGATCGGACACCTACTGGAAGAACATCTCGCGTTTCAACGAGTCCGCCGTCGTCGTCGCTCCCCTGCAGGGCTAGACCGCCAGGTCGCCTAGCCCGAGGCCCTCGAAGAATGCCGCGGTATCGCGCGCGACAAGGTCCGGGTGCTCCCAGAGGACCAGATGACCGACGCCGGGATAGGCCTTCATGATCGAGCCGGGGATACGGGCCGCCAGAGTCTGCTGGTCACTCCGCGACAACAGGCGGTCCTGGTCGCCCCAGAGGATCAGAGTGGGCGCGCGCACGGTTCCCGATTCGGTGGGCGGCCTTGATGAGGTCAGACCCTGCAGGATGGCCTTCCAAACGTGCGCCGGCATCCTGACGCCGTCTCGTATCCGGTTTTCGACGAACCAGGCGGGAACCTCGCGCTGTAACGGGTACCAGGAGAGCGATTGCCTCACCCAGCCCGGGTCTACGGGGTCGGCGAGCCGCTCCACTTCGTCGGCGAACGGCGCACGCCCGTGCAGGCTCAAGGGTGCCCCAACGAGCACGAGCGCTGCCACGCGGTGCGGATGGACGGCTGCCACCTGTTGGGCAAGGTATCCGCCGCTGGAGGATCCGAGAACGAGAGCCTGCGGCACGTCCAAGGCGTCGAGAATCGCAACGATGTCCTCCGCCTGATCCTCGAGGGTGTAACCGGACTCCGGCTTGTCCGCTTCGCCCTGGCCGCGAAGGTCAGGAGCGAATACCCGGAAGGTGGTCAGGAGCGGGATCAGCCTGTCGAACGAGCCGCGGGACTCACCCCAGGCGTGGAGTAGCAGGGCCGGCCTCGCGCCTGGATTGCCCTGAATCCTGCATGGCACGCTAATGCCTGATCGGAGTCGGAGCCTGCGGACCTCTGATTCCATGGCGACAGGCTACGCCGCAACGACCAGGCCATGCCCCTTACCCCTGCCCGGACGGCGCCTTCTGCGATTTCGTCGGGAAGAACCTCTTGTAGCGGACCTTCGACTCCGGGTCGGTGAGGACGGCACCTGTGGTGAATTCGGCCTGGAAGTCGAGGCCGTCCTTTGTGCGCAGGGACGCCACGCGGACGAGCGTCCCCAGCTCGTCTCCTTCGAGCGTGAACAGCGGCTTGTCGAAGTGCTGCTCGGCCAGCCGCCCGACGACGACGCTCTGCCAGTGCTTATCCTTGGCCTCCCTCGCTCCTTTCGTGGTGTGGTCCAGCGTCGGGGAGCACAACTCGCACATCTCGTACTTTTCCGACGACTCGATGGCGGCGCGGGTGTACAGATTCGGCATCCGTGGGGGTCGGTAGTCGCCGTGCCAGTCGCGGGCCCACTTGAGGTCATCTAGGTACGGCTCCCAGATCGCGTCCCGGTCGAAGTACCGTCGCACGACTCCGCAGGTGGGTAGGTGCACCTTCCCGCTCTCGGAGACGACGTAGTACTCCGTGCCGGCGAAGGAGTCGACGGTCTTCTTCTCCTGGCGGATCGTCTCCTTCAGCTCGGCGCGCAGCTCGTCGTCGCTGCGGTATTCCTCACGCCGGAGGTAGTCCTCGCGCGCGTTCAGCTCGTCCATCGCCGCACTACGTCGTGCCTCGGCGCTGTCTGGATCCGTCGGTCGGTCGTCCTGGGTGATCATGAATTCAGGCTACAACCGCCGCCGGACTGGTCCGGTGAGGACCCCTGTCCGCTCCGCACACATGCGGACTGCAGCTGCCACCCGGCGCTCGGCTGCACCCGTGGACAACCCTGAACGGAGAACCGTGGAGACCCGAATTCAGTACGCAGCGCGCATCGGCGGGAACGCGATCATCATGGTCATCATCATGAACATCACCGCGGTCATCGTTGCGGCCGATGAGCGAGGGGCCGGGCGCCGCACACATGTCGCCCATGCCCTACGACCATGAAATCGACGCCGTCATCGCCTCCACCGGCCTCACCCGCGTGTCCCTCGACGACGAGGTTGCCGAGTGGCTCCAGATGGGGCCTCCGCATGGAGTCGGTCCTCGCCGACCACTTCAACGTCGCCGAACTGGCGGCCACGATCGAACTTCTCGCGTCCCGCCTCGCCGAGATCAACAACATCGCCGGCGGCTACATCCAGGTAGAAGGCCCCGTAGGGTCGGTGGCCCGCCGCATCGCCCGGATTGCCGGTCAAGAGGTACATGACCTACTGGTGGCTGGTCGTGCCCGACGCGACCCTCGTGAAGCCCGGCGAGCTGCCCGAGGACTGGGGGCTCATGGTCGTCACCGGCGGCAAGCTCCGGGCCAAGAAGAAGGCGCCCCGCCTGGATCCGGTACCGGCCGGCCTCGACTTCACGATCAGCCTCATGTCGGCCGCCGCCAAGACCGCCCACAAGGAGCCACTCCGCCGGGACTCCCCCGTCGCGTACGTCAAGAACTGGACGCGCCGTTGCGGGTTCTGCGGGGCTATCAGCCCCTGTACGGTCCACCAGCCCCGCGAAGTGCTGCAAACGGCGGAGAAGGCCGCGTAGGCCCACCCACCCAGCAGGAAGAAGGAACCCGTGGCGAAGAAACCACAGGAGATCGTGCGCCTCGGCGTGAACCTGAACAAGGAGAGCTCACACAGCGCTGCGTGAGCTCTCGGAGCGGCACACCATCACGATTACCGAGACCGTGCGGCGCGCCATCAGCGTCCTCAGGTTCGTCGATGACGAGCAGCGCGAGGGCCGGAAGATCCAGACCATGGACCAGGACGGCGGCAAGAAGGTGGACTTCGTCCTCATGTAGGGCGGACCTGCGTTCGAGGAAAGACCACCATGTCACCGGATAGGCTGCACGAACATCTAAATTTGGGGGACCCATGAATTCTCGCTTGACCGCCGTCTTTCTCGCCGGTTCTGCTCTGCTCCTGACCGGCTGCGGAATCGGTACTGCCGACATCGAGTCCGTCGTGCGGGGCGAAGCCGAGACGGTCTCGTCCGCCAGCAGCCAAGGAGACGTCGACGAGAACACGGCAATCGCCCAGTGCGGGATCCTGGGCGGCCTCCTCAACGGCGATGAGCCGATCACGGTCGATAACTACGACGAGGTCCAGGAGACGCTTCAGGCCCTGGCAGCCGATGGTGTTGGCGCCGTGAAGCCCACCGCCCAGCACATCCTCGACGAGATCGGCGGCGAGGAGTTCTCGGAGGCTGAAGGCACGGAGACCATCGAGGAGTTCAAGGACTTCTGCATGGACTACACCGTCGACTGAGTCCCGGGAACGGAAGCCGGCGCCTCCGCACACATGGCTTCCATGACGACATTCGAAGGCTTCGCCATCCGCCCCACCGGTTTCGATGATTTGCCGGCCAGCTGGAACAGCTCAGACCTCGAGGTCTGCCGCACCCGGGAGATGGCAGATGGTGGCCGCAACTGGCCCCGCCGCAAGGGCGACCCCGTGGCTGTGCGCGTGACCCTGCCCGAGGGGGCCTACTTCAGCGTGGCCGGGGATACTGACATGTCCGAGGGTCGCGGCGGACAATACGAGGTCGCGCGTCACGTCGACCTCTGGGCAGCGTATGACGCATCGAGGGGCAAGGGAGCCCAGGGCAGCTCGGGTTACGTCACGATCATGGTGCCGTACCAGCAGGAGTTCACCGTCACGGGCACCGACGGCTACGACGTCGTTCTGTCCACCAGCACTGCATACCGCCGCGGGTCGCTCGACAACCTCATCGTGGGGGTGTGAGCGATCGGATACACCTGCTCACGGTCGGTTCAAACCTTGCGCTATCGCTAGGGTAAAACCATGAACATCAGTGTGGCCGAGGCGAGCCGTCGCATGGGCGTCACGGGCGCAAGGGTGCGACAACTCATCGCCGCCGGCGACCTGCCTGCAACCCGGGTTGGGCGAGCCTGGGTTCTGGACGCGGCGACCGTCGCACGTTACAGCCCTCGTCGGCATGGGCGGCCGATTACGGAGTCCAGCGCCTGGGTTTTCCTGCGCTTCCTCTCCGGCAACCCCTCCCATGACGTCAGCCGCAGAGTGCTCGCACAGCACGAGCGATGGGCGCGCCATCTGAAGACTGTTTCGGACGAGGAGCTGGTTGACGGGTTCTTGTCCCTCGTCAGGCACAGAGCGACGAGGACGGACCTGGCCCTGGACCGTGCGGACCTCGAAGCCCTGCGTTCGGATGGGCGGGTCGTACTGTCCGGTGTCTCGCACCCCGAAACACGCCTGCTCACCAACGCGGAGACAGAAGGGTACGTGACCAGCAGGGACTTCTCGAAGGTGCGGCGAGAGTTCCTCCTCATTCCTCCTACGTCCGGCGGCAATGATGCCAGCGTGGTGCTGCACGTCTGCGACGCCATTCCGCGTCCCCTCCCCCGAGCGGCGATCGCCGCGGACCTTGCAGAGCACCGAGGCGTACGCGAGATCGCCGAGGCCACGCGCCTCCTTTGCGAGCTCCTCGACGGTTGAACTACTCCCAGCGACAAGAAGCAGATCGATGCACGGGGAGCCTTGTTCGAGATCGCCGAGGCAACGATCCCGGCTGTACCTGGAGGGATCACCTCGCCAATATGCTCGGGCGCCTAAGTTGACGGCCACTCGTCCGCCGCTGCTACCCTGAAGTGCTTTCGCGGCAAAAGCCTATGGCTTTGACCAATCAGCCCTGGCTAATCCGATACTGGTCGGGGCTTTTTGGTGCCCGGGGAGATTCCCAACCGCTGCCTCACACATGCTGACCATGGACTCCCACTACTTCGGCCACTCCTCCCTCCTCGACTCCGAGATCGTCGCCGGGATGCTGATCGCCGGACCGCAGCTCAGCATCCACAGCACCGCCGAAAAGGCCGCCGCGGCACGACCCGAGGGCGTCGCACATAGGACCATCATCACCACGACCGAGGGCGAGTACTTCCACGTCAAGCAGGGCACCGTAGCCTCCACGGGCGTGTGGATCGAAGACACCTACGGACGCCGGTTCCTGACGTACGGTCTGGCGGTCGCTTTCGCAGCCGGGAAGGGCCGTGACGGCTCCCCAGCCGAGATCGTCCTGATGACACCCCTCACGACCGAGCTCGGTGTCACGGCTCCGCACGGCATGGTCCACATCGTCGGAACCACCACAGTTTGGGAAGAGGTGCCTGTCGGGACCCGCCTCAGGCTCATGCCAGACCTGGTCGATCTCGTCCCCAGCCACGAGCGGTCCACTCGGAGGAGGGCGCACACCGCCGCCCGGAATTAGGGCTGGGAGGAGAACTTCCATCCGGACGACGTCACCAGGATCGAATACAGCCGGGGCGAGCAGTCCCTCCAGGTCCGCTACACCGCGATCGGCCGACTCGTGTCGGTGAAGTCCGACGACGTCAGCTGGCCAGGCAATGAGAAGGTCTCCCGCCTGATCACCACCCTGAGGACTCACGCGCCGTCCTGAGCAGGGCCCGGCGTGCGGGTACGAAGCGCACCTGGGTCCCCTCCAGCAGTTCCTCGGTCGTCTCGACGAATCCATGACGGCCGCCGCCGCCGGCCTTGATCCGGCGCTGTCGATGCAGGACCGCTGATGGACGGCCGGCACGTCGACGACGACGCCGACGGGTACGGGCTCCTCGAGTGCTTCCGCTACGGCACTCAGATGCCGACTCCCGACGAAGGCGAGCGGATCGCCGCCAGTTGGGCCCTGGAGGCAGACGGCGACGTCGTCTACCGCCCGATCCACATCCCAGGCCCTCCCTACGGCTGGCGCGACAAGGTCACCATCCTTACGCGCGAACAGATCCGCGGGTCCGTCGACCCGGCCAAGGTCCCCGAGCAGTTCCGGCACCTCTTCGAGTAGGCGGCGCGTCCGGTGGCTGCCGGAGTCCCGGCCCACTCGCGCAGGTACGCTGAGATCCACACTTCACTCCTGGGGGACCCATGAACACCCGTTTCGCTGCCATCCCGCTTGCCCTGATCCTCCTCGCCGGGTGCGCTGCACCTGAAGCCGAGACCGAGCCTGCCACCGAAGCAACGACAGGCAGTGCAAGCGCGAGCCTCTCCGCCACGGAGGACGCCGAGCCGGCAGGTCAGGTCAGCACTGCCACGACGTGCAGCCAGTTGGATGGCATCAACAAGAAGGGGGTGCTCCATCGGGCCGTCGATTTCGTGAACCAGCTCGAGGACATCGATCCGGATACCATCACTACCGCCAAGGACATCAAGGCGGACATCGAGCTCGTCTCCAGCAAGGCTGACCGCGAGTTCAAGCCATTGCTGAGAACCCTCGCGAGCCCGATGACTGAGATGATCAAGATCACTGCGAGTGGCGGCGCCACGTTCAACTTCGACTCGACCGACTTCAACGATGCCGCCCTGGAACTCGCCAACACCTGCGTCATCCTTCTCGAGAGCGCCGTCGTCGCTACCGAGCCTCCGGCTCCCGCCCTCACGGAAGGCGAGCAGGCGGAGCAGGTGTACCTGGCCGATGTGCGCGCCGCACAGCCCGACCTGATCCGTTTCACCGACGACGACCTCATCACCACCGCCCGGAACTTTTGCCTGGTCTACAGCAAACCCGGCGGAGATCCGGTGGTCGACCAGATGATCACTGCTGCAGCGGGCGCGAAGTACACGCTCGAGGAGTTGCAGTCCATGAACTCCGCCGGCGTCACGGCGCTCTGCCCGGAATACGTCGCGCTGCTCAACTAGGACTTCTGCCGAGGCTGCGACCGGATGGTGAGCGGCGCCGCGGATCCCGCACACATGACGGACATGCGCAGAACCAAATCCCTCGATGTCGACTACAGCGACGTCCAATGCATGCCCTGGCCCAAGCCGATGTCGAGGGCCTCGCTGAAGTTCATCACCAACGCTGCAGCCGTCCTCCTGGCCATGCTCGCGTCCCTGAGCTTCGCAAGTCTCGGAATGCGCATCGGCCCGTTCGCCCTCACGTCCGCGGTCTTCATCGTCACCTCTGTCCTGCCGCGGTTCCGCAGCCGAGTCGGCCAGCGCCGGCACTAGGCGGTCTTCCACTCCGGCCGAAAGTCCGGGTGCCCGGCGTACGGTTCAGCAATGATTTCGAGGATCGTCCGCATGTAGTCGGCGTCACCGGCCGGCTCGTAGTCCCAGTCGATCCGCTGGACGTGCGCGACAAGTTCGCGCCTCGACCGACAGCTCGCACGCTGCTGCTCGACCATCCACTCCCCCGGGTAATCTCCCGCGGTGATGGCGGCCTCGTCGTCGTCCGGCCGCGCCAGGACGCGAGAAACGGACCGTCGGTATTGCGAGGACAGCGGCCACGCGACCGAGCTGGAGGAGCACCATCCAGCCAAATGACAGCTGCGGTAAAGAATCGAGAGCCAATCAGTGCTTCGTGCATGTCCGCGTCTGCGGGGATTATGTCGCTCAATGACGGCCGCAGCGACGTCCGGTTCGTATCCTTGCCTGGCGGCCGGCGCCTTCGTCACCGCTTTCGCCCCCGAGGAGCAGTTCTGGTTCCCGCTGGCCATGGGCCTCGGCGTCATCGTCCACATCCTCGGCGACATGATGACCACCGGCGGCTGCAACCTCGTGTACCTGTTCACCACCAAGCCGCCGAAGGCGATCGGCGCCATCCCGGTCGTGAACTGGATGTGGAAGAAGAACGGCTACTTCGCCGTCCCCGTCCTCGGCAACGCCGGATCCATCCGCGAGTGGTGCTTGCTCGTGCCCATCAGCCTGTACGCCATTGGTGGCGTCGGCTGGGCGATCACCAGCATGGGCCGCTCCGGACTGCAGACGCTGGCCGCCGCCACCGGCCTCGGCTAGGCCGGGCGACCCGCGCGATGCCTAGGATTGCCGCATGACCAACGATCAGCGCACCGTCGAAGCCGCCAGAGACGAGATCATCGCAGCCACCGCCGAGCTCCGCGCGGCCGCCGCGTTGGGTCAGGACGAGCAACGAGCCCACGTCGCAGACTGGCTCGACGGCCTGTTCGCCAACGTCACGGATCGACGCGGTCTCCGTGAAGCATCAGCCCAGGGACTCACTCTGTACCGCGGCGGGATGGGCTCATTCCACGATGTTGGATACGAGGCCGCCGGGAACGTCGTTGATCGTCTGCGCGTAGCACTGCGGCGCGGACGGTCATGGTCTCTGCGCGGCTGATCCCGGCCAGCGATGCTCACTCGCGGGAACCCGGCTGAGTATCGCGAGCACCAAGGCCGCGGCTAGTCAGTCGTCGTTCGGCAGGTACCAGCCATGCTCACGATGCCTGCGCTCCGGCGGGTTAGGGTTGTCGCGCTCGTAAGCCTTGTTTGCACGGCGGATCATTTCGCCGTCGAGACGATGCAGCTCTGAGTAGTGGTCTTCGCCGGAGACGTGGCGCAGTCGTAACGCCTCGTGGTCTTCCGCGAGATCCTTATCGGTCATCGCGCGGAGGATACCCAGTGCCCGTGCAATCGGGTCGAAGAAGCTCATGGACACATGCTGTCACGCCGGAGCTGTCCTGGAGTGCGTGATGTGCGACGTGCCGCACACATGCGGGTATGGACATCATCAACCGCACCCCCGCCGGCGTTCCCACTGGTGGCCAGTTCGCCGCCACCTCGCACACGGAGCCGGCCCTGAGCCTCGCGCCGCCCGCGGCTCCCGAACCGGAATCTCCCGACTTCGACGCCGAGTTCGAGGCCGCCTACGGGGCAGAGCTCACGAACCAACTGCTCAAGATCCCGAAGTCGCCCGTCAAGGACACCCTGGGAGCCGCCCGCCTGGCCGACTACATCCGCGAGGCGCACCCGGACTACGTGGCCGACGGCAACGCCGTGCACCCCCGCAAGGAGGCCTTCGACATGCTCGAGGGCGAGTTCCCGAACCTCACCCAGGAGCGCCGCAAGCACCACGCCGGGCTGATCCGCTTCGCTGTGCACAACGAGATGAAGCACTACTCGAACACCGAGCACGTCCTCAGCCCCGAGAACGACTACGAGCTCCTGATCGAGAAGGCCGACTACGACAACGAGGACGACTTCGTCAGCCGCGGCCAGGATGAGAACCGTGAGCAGTGGGAACGCCTGGCCGACACCGCGTACCTCGCCGCACTGAACGAGAACATCCACGCCCAGCAGCGGCTCCGCGAAGCCGCCTGATCCGCAGCTGCAACGAGGGGGTCACCCATGCCGGGTGGCCCCCTCTCTCGTGCCCACGGGCGGTGGACCGCGGGCTGAGGCGCGATAGTCCTCGGTAGGATCGAGGAACACCTCGACCGACCGGAGACACCTCATGACCGATGTAGCTGCCACACAAGACGACCTTCCGGTCACCGGCACCATCACAGAGAGGGAGGCCCGCGCGGCCGTCCTCGTACTGCAGCAGGTCGCCTCCGAGTACAACAGGACCATCACGTACGCAGACCTCAAGGAGGCCGTCGGCGTACTCGCTCACCGGCCGTCGAACCAGCCGATCAGGGCCTGGGCGTCACGAGTGCTGTACCGGGTCATCGAGATCTGCGAGGCCGACGGACACCCGCGGCTGACATCCCTCGTCGTGCGCGCTTCGGACGGCGGGGTGGGCAGCGGCTTCAACGCGATCCTGGAACGCTCCGGGCAGGCGCGGATCGAGGACCCGCTGCAGTTGGAGGTCGTCGCCGCGCAGGAGCGCCTGAACTGCTACCGCCAGTACTGCCCGAACCTCCCGGAGGATGCCGAACCCACCCTCACCCGCGAGTACAAGGCCCACGTCGCCAGGAGGAACAAGCCGGAGCCCAGGGCGCGTCCGGTCTGCGCGACGTGCGGCTATCAGCTGCCGGCCACCGGCATCTGCGACGCGTGCGACTGACTCGACGAGAGGGTCCACGGTTCGGGACCGGAGCGCACATACACTCCGGTCATGCCCGTCTTCGACATCACCTTCGACTACAAATCCGACTCGGCAGGGAAGGACCCTGATTCGCACAGCCCGCGGATGAAGACCGACCATCAGTTGCTCTGGACGAAGGAGCTTCCCGACGGGCAGATGTTTCGCCCGGCTGTGCCGGCGCTAGCCAAGGTCCGTCGCTTCAACTACCTGGTGGTCGAGCAGAACCCCGACAGGAGGTTCACCGTCGGTAGTGACGCCATCACGTCCTCGTACACCACATGGAGCAGGCCGAAAGCTCTCGTCGAGGCCAGGCAGCAGCTGACAGATGACCAGCAGCTCCGCTACTTGAACCCGCCGTACACGTTCGGCAGCGCCATGATCTGGCCGGTCAGGATGATCCACAAGCCCACCATGAATCAGGCGCGGGGAACGCGGCCGAAGATCGCAGACCGGATGGACCTCACCCTTGAATGCATCCGGCGTCACTACGCCGGGGAGCCAGGCAGCCCCCTCGCTGACGTCACCACCAACTACGCGGACTTCTTCGATCTGTTCGGCACCTTCGAGCGGTTCGTGGAGTTCTTCCACCTGCAGGACCTCGTGACACCGGACGGCATCGACTTCTTCCTGCCGCTCGAGGACTTCCGTCGTCCAGGGACGCCGGCGACGAAGGATGAGTACATCGCGTGCCGGGAGGCCTCGCTGAAGTTCATCGCACAACGCGCCAACAGGATGGCCGACTGGGTCGAGGAGCACCGCCCGGACATCGAGGTTCGCCGGTAACGCCGGCTGGCGAAGCGTCCCCCTGCGCCCGGCCGGTCAGTACACCGAGCGGTGAAATGTCTGCGCCATGCCGTACACATGTGCAGCATGGCATTCGTAAATGGCTCGCGCCCCACCATCGCTCAGGACCAGGACGGCAACCTCTTCGACTGGAGCACCCGGTTCGCCGAGATCCTCCTCGACCTGGACCCCGACTTCCCCGTCGTGCCCGAGGGGCTGAGGACGCACTTCGACTACTTCTGGGTCGACGGAGCGGACCGAAACACGATCATGGCGGCGCTCAATCACCCGCGGCTCTACGAAGACCTCGAGCCCCTTCCGGGAGCCATCGACGCGGTCCTGGAGATGCACTCGATGGGCATGGATGTGTTCGTCGTTTCGACGCCGACGTGGACCAATCCGGGGTGCGTCGCCGGCAAGCTGAAGGACCTCGAAAAGCACCTCGGTGAGGGGTGGGACAAGCGCCTGATCCTGACCCACGACAAGACCGTCGTGAAGGCGGATGTCCTCATCGATGACAAGCCTCTGATCACCGGAGCACACACGCCGACGTGGACGCATGTGATGCGCGATCAGGACTACAACCGGTACATCGAAACGCCCCACCGGATCACCGACTGGGCCAACTGGAAGGACGTCGTCATGCCCCTCCTGGAAGGCGCAGAGATCTCCGCCTGAGCCGGGCCGGGGACGCCCCCTGCGAGGGGCTCAGTGAGCTGCACGAGGCCGCTTCCACACGATGGAGGCGGCCTTTCGTGCGTCTGGAGGGGCTCCACAGGCGGCGACCACGGAAGCAGAACGGCTTCATGGACGCGTGCTAGAGCATTGCTGCTGCATGCTCAGGGAGGCCGATCGTCGTTTTCGACCCCTCGGCGGACCCGAACCCTCGAGGCGAAGGGTGCTGGCGAGTGGTGGTGCTTCGCGACAGGGACGTAGGGCCCGAGACTCCATACCCAACGCCCGGACCCAGAAAAGGCCACCCTTTCGGTGGCCGTGGTACCCCTCGTCGCTGTGTGCCGGAATATCGCTCCTCAGGGTACCACGAATCGCCAAATTCACAACTCGGTGCATTCGGGCCGAATTGGCCTGTCCCACCCTTGTCCCACCCGTGTCCCACCCGTGTCCCACCATCCGCGGGACACCATTTCGAGGTATAACGCCTAGTCAGAAGCTCATTGGGTTTCACCAATCGGCGTGTCCGACCTGTCCGCGGGGAAAACAGGACCCTTTAAGGGAGAGGGGGCATTAGTACCGATCAAGGAGGGAGGATCGAAGCAATAGGAGCCCTATGTGTATAGATAGTAGTTAAGTGGTCGGACAAGTTATATCTATCTAGGGCCCTGCTTCCCTTTACTGGAGCGGAAGTTGTTGTCCGACCAGGTGGTCGGACAAAGGTGGGACAGGCCGGACAGTGGTCGGACAGGCACTTGTCGGCCGGAGCAGCCCCAATCCGCTCCTTTAGCGCCCCTCCTCCTCACTCATCGGTGACCTGCCGCCCAGGCCCGCACCAACGCCTCGAAATGCGAGCCGCACACACCTAAAATGAGAGCTGCGGCGCTGGGCCGCTCGAAAGGTGCATGACATGTCCGGTTTCAGCCCACACCGCGTCGACCGGGGCGTTCGCGCGGGCGGCCAGTTCGCACACTCCGCACACGCAGAATCCGTCGTCACCCTCTCCGGATCCTCCACGCTCACCGTCGACGAAACTTCCCTCGAAGCACCCCTCCAGGCATCGCCTCGAACCTCCTCGCCGGCACCCTCCCAGTGGGACCTCGCGGACGCCGCCCGGACCCAGCTCACGGCCCCAATCCGTGCCGCCGAAACGGTCTCCGACATGGACCGCGCGCTGGCAGCGTACGCCTCCCGCACGACGAAGTCCGGGACCTGGCACGACTACCTCCCCGACCTCCACGGAGGGCTGCCGAACCGCAGCCAGCTCCTTGCCGCGATGCGCGCCTTCGAGGACGCCCCGAAGCGCCTGGCGAACCTCCCGTCCGTCCGCGCGGCCACCGATGCCCTCGCCGTCATCGAACGCCGCAAGGCCGAGTTCTTCGCCCAGCGCCGGAACCATGAGCGCACCCACGGGAGCCTCGCCGGCTTCACCGTCCCCCGCCCGGACATCAGCGCCGAACGGATCGCCCTGGCGTCCGCCGCTCCCGCGGCCGCCGGCGAGCACGTCCGCGAGGTGTACCCGACGGCGGCCGTCATGACGTTCCGCAAGGACAGCACCGGGAACCTGTTCCTCGCCGCCGCGTTCGACGCCCAGCGCGTCGAGGTCGCCGGCTACCGGAAGAACCAGCTGGACCCCAAGAGCCAGAAGGCCGAGGAGATCATCCGCGACGCCATCGAGACGCACGGGCTGGTCGGCAACTGCATGATCGAGGACGAGCAGAGCCTGTCCATCCACATCGACCGGGCCCGGGCCTGGGCCTGCTACAGCGAACCCCGCGGACCGCAGGCCATTCACCGCCGCGACATCATCGAGCGTCGACCCGGCGCCGCCGACCGCGTCGTCCAGCCCCGCGGGATCTTCCGGCCCACCGCGTAGCGGTTTCTCCGAGCTGCCGCACACATGAGGGCAGACAATCCGCATGTGACCGGGACCAGACGTCCCGCGCTGGAGTCGGTAACCTGCCGGCCCGGCACCCGGATGACCGATGGGAGCATCTTGAACCCCGCAGGCACCGTCACTAACTTAGAGGTGAAGCCGCACGACGATGGCCACCTCAATCGTCGGCCTCAGGGTGGAGAGCGCTGGGCTCCCCGTCTACGCATGCTTACCTACATGAAGTGCCAGACTCTGCGGAAGTGCCATGAAGAAACCAGCGCAGCACGCCCCGAACCCGGTGTAGCCGCCTATCCCTTCGCTCAGGGCTGCGCCCAACAGCAGGGAGTCCGACTGTGACCGCATCGTCCGTCCACGCCCAACGCCTCGACTCCGCGTGCACCTATCAGGACTCGGCCATGCCGTCGTGTCGTGACCCCTACTGGGACCGGCTCTGGTTGCCGGGCTCGCAGGCGCTATGGGCCGACGGGGAGATGTCGTGCCACCGGCGCGAAGGACTTACCCGCGTGAACAACCGCTTCGTCGTGGACGACGAGGAAGGGCTGGGGCTGCTGCCTTCCCACCGCGGCCGTGTCGACCGGCACGGCCTATGGAGTCGATAATACCGAGGCTGCGTTCAATAGGATTGCTTCCATTCACTTCACCGAGAGACTGCTATGACCGACACCTTGACCGTCCCAGCGTCCACTACGCCGGAGACCGACCCCTTCGTGCAGCCCATCGTGCTCCTCGTGGACAGGAACGACCCTGCCCCTGAAGCGGACGGCATCTGCTCGGCCGCGATCGCCAGCGTCAGCGCCTACGCCTCGGACCTGCTCACGCCCTGTGGTGACACGACCAGCTGGGAGGCATGGCTGGACGGACGGTTCACGAAGTCGGTCCGCCGGGCGGACGTGAAGGCCTACTCGAAGGTGGTCAGCGAACTCCACAACGAAGCCACCGAGGCCGTCGTCGGCCGCGCCCGGGCCCTCGCCTTCCGTCCGGCGCCGTACGAGCAGTACCCGAAGACCCTGGCACGTCTGCAGGTCTCCGGCACGCACCTCCCCCAGGTTCCGGGCACCCGCCGCGCGAGCGACGGCACCGCGCCGAACCCGGTCATCGTCCTCAACGCCGATCTGGAGATGACCACGGGCAAGGCGGCAGCACAGGCATCGCACGCCCTCTTCGCGTGGTTCCTCACGCTGGACGAAGACACGCAGCGCGCATGGTCGGACAAGCTGACCGGCACCGTCCTGTTCCTCGATGCCGAGGATTTCACGGCGTTCCCGGCCAAGGCTGTCCCGGACTCGATCATCGTCGACGCCGGACTCACCGAGATCGCCCCGTCGAGCACGACGGCGTACGTCATGGTGCCCACCGGACCGATTGTGAGACGGGGGCGTACTTGGCGGAACTTCTCGGCCACTAGCCCCTAACGCTAGGCGCTAATTTCCGCGAACCGCCGTCGAGGACTGGCGACTCAAATTGGCGGATTGTCGAGGGTAGCTTTCAACGCACGGGACCCCGATCATGCGGAAGGTGCAATCAGCAACTCTTCAGACTAGGGGTCAGCCCCATTACGGGCCTTGAAGTAGTTCTTGCGGGGGCTTGTCAATGCGGTGTCGGCTCCTGACGATTGGCCGCAGACGACTTTCTCCTCGATACCGGCTTGCGCCACCTGCACGCAGTTAACTATTGAATCTACGTTGATCATGTGTAGTTGCTCCGGAAGGCAAATCCCACGTCCGGGTGGTGTTGTCAGCACCGCCGGGAAGGCCACGCGTCCCGTTGGGAGTGATGGCCGCATCAACCACGAGGTCAGTGTGACCGGCTAGCAAAGCACGTCAGCGTCGACCGCCCTTCGACCCAGTAGCAAGCGCACTAGGTGAAGGTAACCCTACAATCTTCGCCCACGCTGATCACTAAGTGCGCTCCAGCCATTCCGGACGGAGGAACAACGAGAGGGGCGCGATGGAAGAGGTCAGGACCATGCTGTCTGTTCATCGCCATCGTTTGAGACATCTACCGCCAAACCCATGTTGTCCATGTCATGGGAGCCGCTTGCCGCGAACTCCAGCGATCCACGCTCATAGGCTTGTTCCCCCACCATTGACTCTGACTTAGCTGAGGAGATTGGGTTCACCAGGTCCAAAATAAAGTGGTCCACAATTTTCGCTCGATAAAACTCCAATTGCAATTCTCTTCTGTTGTCTGAACAAATCTCATAGATTGGAGCGACTCGCCAATCTGAGGGCAAAGCCACGCTTTCTAGCCGCAGCTCAGATTCGGGACCATGAAATGCCCAAGTCACGCGGTCCATCATTCTCTGTGGTATACGGCGGCGCCCTAACGCGACTTCCTCTGCTACAACTGCAACTTCACCTACCGCGTGCTCCCATTCCGTCGAACTAGAGAAGAGATAGAGCCTTAGGAACTCCATCCGCTCATCGGTTAGGTCTTCCATTGAAGCCTGAATGGCTTCACCGAAACTCCCATCGAAGCTAAGTGACCTTGGGTCGTCCTGAAGGACCCAGGAACAGTTGACGAGATCCATCCGATCTTCATCAAACTTATTGAGATCTTGGGTGACCTCCCGTATGTCATGTATCCCATGTTTTATTGACAATCGTTGAATATTAGATGAAAAATATCCGCACCACTGTCCCATGTCGATCCAATTGGCCATCTCGCGCAAGAGGAGTAGCCTGAGGTTGCCTCCGCTAGGTTCTTCCTGATTTGTACTGTCGTTCTCAATGAAGCGCAGAAGCGGTTGAACATAAGCGGCTTCGAAAGATCTAAGACGATATTCCTGAGCGCGACTCATTTCAGCGTCCTTTTTCTACGAAGTACCAAGGCCTGCGATACCCGGACCGGGGTTTGCATACGGTGCCGTGCGACTGGCCGTCCACTGAAGCCCTGAATGAGTCGGTCTCGTATATTTCGGCCAGCACAACTTCGTCTGGGTTCGCCCAAAGAGTCCTCGCTTGCAACGCTGAGAGCTTCGTGCGCTCGAAGAGCCTCTCTGTTCTTCGGCGGGTGTCCGCGATTAGCGAAGACCCCGGCTGCAGGTCGGTGTAGGCCGAAGACATCCGAAGGAACAACTCTATTGCCGGCCAAACACCCGCGCCCTTTACCACCGCAAGAAAGCCCGCGGGCCGGAAACCCGCACTGGCCGGACTGAAGAGTCTTGTTTGAGCGGTAAGGATGACATGCGGAGGTTCATCGGATCTATTCAGCGCATAAAGCCAGTCTTGTGCTGCTTGCGCGAGAGCACACCGAATGATTAGACCTCCAAGGGAATGCCCCACCAGTATCAATTCCTCGTAGGGCAACTGCACATCTTCGCGCGCTGCTACTCCTCCTACATTCATTGCTGGAGGGAAGGGCCTTGGGTAGAATCGGGGAAGCTCAGTGTTTAAACGATCCGCAACAGAGGTTATGTTGTCGCGAGTGGATGCATAGCCCACAAACAGCATGTCGGACTCCATCCACCATGTGCTCACGCGCCCACTCCGCCCAAATTCCGTCCACGTGGTGACGGCATGGCCTCTGAAGCCATGGACGAAGACGATAAGACGGCGTGCTCTGCGGTGGGAAACGTACAGTACCCAGGGGTGTACGTCGGCTACAAGGAACGCAGAGTGGTTCTCTGGATGTGCCATACCGGGATCTTAGACCTGATTCGCTTCTACGGGGAGCGGCAGTTGGCGGCACCTGCAGTCAGGTTGTGCGACTTGGTGGTCCAATTGGCTTGACGCAGCCAAGAGTATTTATTGCGCGACGAATTGCGGCTCGGCGGCGGCGACGACCATCGTGCCGGAACCATCGATGTAATTACCTCGACGGGATTCTTGCCACCGCCCGGGCGCGAACCGGTTGAACGATGCCTCAACACCTGCGCCCGGAATGTCCAGACCCTGCTATCGAAACCTCGCTGCTTGGCTAGCCGGTGAAAATCCTTGCTCAGAAATTGCTGTTCCAGCAGGGCGACGGGAGGCAGCAGACCATTCTGCCGGGACCGGCAGGTCGAAGGACGAGTCCTCGGGTCCGCTCGGGGAATTTTAGGTGAGGGTGCCAGCGATTCGATACCGGAACCGATTGGGCGGCGGAATGAAGGCGTGTAGTGCTGGAAGCCGTACCCCATTCGCATCCGTGTAAGTCTGCGCCGGACCTGCCGTTGCTCGCCCCCTCCGCTGGGCTGGACGAGGGACACCGCCCTGATCCTTGGCGAGGGCGCTACCACTCCGGGCCTTCTCCCTTTGCGCCTCTTCGGGGCCCGCGGTTGCTGGACGCTTAGGCGGCTACGTTCACCGCAGTGACGCAATGCTCATTATTTGCGCCTGCTTAGGGGCACCGGTAGACCTTGCAGAGACCAAAGCCGTTGATTGCTTAGAATGCACCCCGCTCACTGGGAGTCTCAACAGATTCCTTGTCCGGAGGAGTACTGGAAGCCGGACTGCATGATGCGTTCCGCTTCCGCTCATCCCAGGTGTCGACGACGGGCACTGTAGTATCTTGATGCTGAAATGCTGGGTATAAGACGGACCGCTTCCTTGATGAGCAGCGCGGCCGCTGCGCTCTTTCACCCGGCAGCAGGCAGCAGGCAGCAGGCAGCAGACGACTTGAACATCGAACACAGCCCCATCCGCGGACGCTCCCGGTCCGGAGGGGCCGCCAACCGTTGAAATCGTCTGGCGGGGCGGCTGTCCCTTCAGCAACTGGTATATTCATCCAAGCCTTGCCATAAAACCCGCTGGGATGCACTCTAGATCTAATCTGCTTCATCCTCCGCGCAGAATGATCCCCAAGTCCATTGGGCGACCTATCTCAATGCATGGATCTTGCGGTGCTCCGGTCTGCCGTTAAGGGGAGGTGACGACGTTCGACTCCACATCTCTTTCCATGAGAAAGACAGTAGTTCTAGGCGTCTTTGGGGATCACATCTAAGGCCGAGAGCCTAATGGCATTACCGAACCGTCATTCATCAATGGACCGCGCCTGAGGCTTGACACACTGCCGGGTTGGGTGTGAATTAAAGATGCGTACGGCGAAAGCAGGGCTCCCGTCTGATCATTCTCGCGGTAATCACCGCTCGTGGGCACCAGCGCTCTAATTGGTCTGCCACGAGTCAAGAATCCGTTCAATGGCATTATGCAGCGCTTCCTTCGAGTTGTACGCGGTCTCTCCAGGCAAAGTGCTGGCTTGAAGGACCGCGCGAACACCGCCCTCGTCGTGCCACATGCGAACCACCAGCACGATCGGTTCCCGTCTCTCAACCATCCACACAACTTAGGACAGTGGTGTTGTCCCGATGCACCTTCTGGCGTCTCACGCAAACGAATATCGAACGACGGTCGAACGCCAGATCATGAGGATGGGGCCACAACCAGCAGAATAAGGGATTCCCATGACGATACAGCTCGCCACCCAGTCCGATACAACTTCCGCTTGGCAGCGCGGTGAACCAATGGCGCAACAGGTGCCCGAAGGCCGCCTTGTCACCTTGCTGGGTGACTTCGAGATGTCCGCAGACAGCGGTCCGGTCCGCGTTCCGGCCAACGTCGAGCGGCTCGTGGCCTATCTGGCGATCACTGCGACCCCGCAGCCGCGCGCGAAAGTGGCGTGCACCCTTTCGATGGACGTCCCTGAACCTCGGGCGGGTGCTCGTCTCCGGGCGGCCTTGTGGCAGGTAGAAAAGACTGCCCCCGGGTGGGTGTGCCGTGACGGCTGTCGGCTCTACCTTGCACCGGAAGTGGTCGTTGACCTGCCTCTCGCGTTCGCTCACGCTCGCCGCATTGCCAATGAGGCGCAAGGACTTGCGGTCGACGACGTGGGGATCGATGACCTGATGTTTGATTTGCTCCCACACTGGGATGAAGAGTGGTTGATTTTTGAACGCGAGCGAATGCGTCAGCTTCGCGCCCACGCATTGGAGACGCTGTGCGTGCTGTTGGCAAAGCGCGGTCAACTCGCCCAAGCAATCGACGCCGGTATCACTGCAGTCGCCATCGAGCCCCTGCGCGAGAGCGCCCATCGTGCCCTGATCACAGCTCACCTTACGGAGGGCAACGTCAGCGAAGCGCGGCGCGAGTTCTTTAGCTACCGCGACTTGCTGGAGGAGCGTCTCGGAATTGCGCCGACATGTACGCTCCGAGATCTCGTGCTCTCTTCTAGGCAGCACTGATCGGAGCGGGTTGACCCCAGCGAACGACAGTGGAACGCCAGACGCACGCATCAACAACGAGTGTCCTCGCATCCTTGTCTACGTAGCGACGACCTTGAGCTCGGGAGGGCAGCATGAATACTTCCACGGCGTACAACGATCAGTCTCAGGCGCGTGAGGAGGCTCTCCAGGGCGGTGACCATCCTGGAGGCGCGAGCTTCTCGCCCTTCATATCCAATCAGCTGGTTCCCGCTGCTGACGTTATATCCGCAGCGCCCACAGCATTTTCTGAAGGGCTAGCTAGCCCCTTTAGCGAGGCTGCAGGGGCTCTCTCCGAGGGCGAGTTGGAGAATGAGGCCGTCGAGGCCCTGCTCGGCGAGCTCGAAGACGAGGAGTTCACCGCCGCACTAGAGGCCCTCACTCAGGAGGCAGTCGCGCGGCACGCGCAGGCATTAAGCGGGTGGTCTCAAGAGGTGGCGGGGACCCCTTCACTAGCCGTCACTGAGGTCGCCCAATGGCTCGAGTCCGTCGCCCAGGAGGCCGGCCACCGGCTGCAAACCATCGCGGAGCGATTTGGAAACCGTACCGTGGACTCGTTGGACGAGTCGGAGTTCGAAGTCTTCGAGGCGGATCTTTCTGAGTCGGCCCGACCGACCTCGCCCCTAGACGCTCAAGAAGACTTCCTCAAGAAGCTCGTCAGCAAGGTGTCAAAGATCGGCCGCGGAGTCGCCCGAATGGCTGGCAAGGGACTCTCTGCCCTTTCTCGGTTCCTTCCGATCGGCAAACTGATCAACGCCGTGCGCCGGCTGGTCCGACCACTGCTGCAAAAGGTACTTGCTCGTGCAATTGGCCACCTGCCCGCCGCCCTGCAACCCGCAGCCCGCCAGCTTGCTCAGAAGTTTCGCGGGGAAGTTGAAGCCTTCGAGCCCCTGTCTTTCGGCGAATTCGAGGCCGGTCTCGCAGCAGAAACGCTGACCGACGAGTTCGATCGCCGCCTTGTGAGCCATCTCCTTGCGTCGGACGAGGTAACCGCGGAGGCGGAGGTGGCGGAGTACGAGGCAGCAGCTGAGCAACAGGCTGCGGAGCGCTCCGGTGACCGAGTCGCGGCCCTCGACGCAGCGCGTCAGGAGCTCGCAACATACTTCGGCCAAGCCGAACATCAGGCCGACCCAAACGCACAGATGCAGCAATTCATCCCGGCGGTTCTACCGCTAGTCAAGCTTGGGATCTCCGTGGTCGGTCGTCAACGCGTCGTCACACTTGTGGCCAAGCTGATCGCTCGACTAATTCAGCCCATGGTGGGGCACGCACTCGCCCCGGTCCTCTCCAAGCACCTAGCCAGCTCGGGTTTGGCTCTCGTAGGACTTGAGGCGGAGGCCGCAATGGAGACATCGACGTTGGGTAGTGACGCCTTAGTGTCGGTGGTCGAAGACACCGTGCGCGAAGTATTCGCGTCCGAGCCGGAGGTGCTCGAGAACGATCTCCTGGCAGCGGGCATCGTGCAGGAAGCGTTTGCCGAAGCAGTTACCCGGCACTTACCTGCCGAGGTTCTGAAAGCAGAGTTGCGCGACGAGGCAGAGGCGGAGGACGAGCGCGGAGTGTGGGTGATGATGCCGCGCGGTGGGGGGGCGCCGTATCGCTTTCGCGTATACAGTCAGCGCATTCCAATTCTGCTTCATCGGGCAGCCGCGCGACATATTCTGCTCGGTGACGGCGAGACCTTGGAGGATCGGCTTCTAGAAGCGGGCGTGAACACGTTTCCGGCGCCTCTGGAAGTCGAGGCCTATGAAATGTTGCCAGGCGGCGAGGTCGGGCACATCGTTGGAGCCGCGATCGGGGAGTCCTTTCCGGGGGAGGCGGGCGTTCTCGCTACCGAGTTTGAAGCCCTGGACGAGGCGCCCCGGCTCAACGTTCTCCTGCCCTCTCGGGTGGCGGGGGCCTCTGCGCCCGGTCAGCGCGGTCGCTTGCGGCGCTATCTGCGAATACGATCGGGTGGCCTCCCCCTACGCCGCCATTCGCCTCTCTCGGTGCGCCTCGACCTCACCGCGCCGAAGCCTGTGCTAACCGTCCGCGTCATGTTAGGAGAACGACGCGCCCACTTGGTGGCGACGCAGCTAGACCGACGTGAGTATGTCCCAGTGATAGCCACTTTCCAAAAATGGATCCGTGGCCCGATGCGCCCAGTCCTAGGTCGCCGGCTCTTTCGGGTGCTCACCAGAAGGGGCGTCACCGTCACCAACGCAGCCACCACCAGACAGGCCGACCGGTTAGTTGATGCCGTGGCTCAGGCCTTCTCGGCCGGGATCGTACCGGCGGCAGCGCGCTTGGCGGCAGCAGCCAAGGATCCGCGGGCCGGTGTCACCGTCGCGTTTGCCTTCACCTTCCCCTCACGAGACGCGATCATCACAGGTCACCCCGGCAAGCCGGTCATGTCAGTCACCGCGGGGTGGCACCGTGGCTGATCTGATTTCTTTGACGCGGGCGATCCAAAGCCAGACCATCGCCGAAGTCCAGCACTGGCGACTGGCTATTGAAGCGCTGGCTGACCTCGATACCGTCGCCGCCCCGGCAGCATGGGCATCGATGGAGGTGTATCTTCGCGAGCAGGTGCGTAGCCGGCTAGCCGGAATCGTCTCCGGCCTGGTCGCTGAAGCGGCGGTTCTGGAGGGACGTGCCGCCTCGGGGCGCGACATCCGTTCAGTGCGCCGGGACGTGCTGCGTCTTCGGCAGCGCTACCTTCAGGTCGAAACGGTGCTGGACTACTTCGGTGACGCGATCAATACTCGGACGAACCCCGCCATGCAGAACCTGCTGCGCGGCTACGACACCTTAGCCTCTGACTCGATGGCTCGTACGCTGACGCCTCTAGGCATCGACGCCCCGCCGGCGCTGGTGTACATCGATAAAGGACTTGGCGCGGCCATTCTCAGATCAGGGGTTCGGCTTTGGGATGCGGGGCACCCGTCACCCGCCGCAGCGATTAAACTGACTCGCCACAACCTATCGTTCCCTACTGCCATGCTCCACGAGACCGGGCACCAGGTCGGACACGTTACGGGCTGGAACGCAGAGCTCGCCGAGGCGCTCACCACTACGCTGGCGCCGCGCTCACGAGAAATCGCCGAACTAGTAGCATCATGGGCCGGGGAAATCGCAGCCGACGTTCATGCGTTCGGCCAGGCTGGCTGGGCCCCGGTGGTCGCTCTCGCCAACGTAGTTGACGGCACAGGCGCAGCGGTTTATCGCATTCGTCCCGGCGACCCCCACCCATTTCCGCTAATTCGTGTCCTGATTAACGTTGCCCTCTGCCGTTCCTGGTTTGGCGAAGGGCCATGGGATCGCGTGGCTACGGCCTGGTTGGGCCGCCACCCCATCGCTGGTGCTCCTCCCGAGGTAGCGGGCATCACCCGAACCATAGTCGCTGCCCTTCCTGAAATGGTCGACGTCTGCACACGCCGCCCCATGGCCGCATTCCACGGCCAGCCGTTCGCTAAGGTGGTCGATCCTCGCCGTGTTCGCCCGAACGCGATCCAAGACTTCGCTCGATCCGCTGGCGACTCGCTTGCCGTCTCCGCGTATCTCCGGCGGCGTGACCCAATTCGGGTGTTTGCACTCTTGGCGAGTCGGATTGTCGAAGATCCGGTGAGGGCGACGGCTCATCGCGCCGCACTGCTGCGCTGGCTTACCGACCTTGGGGCCGACGACCAGTCACGCACACCCAGCAACCGCACTTCCACCGCTGCCTAATCGTCATAGGAGGAGTTCTCATGGCACAAGACACCCCAGAGCAAGCAGTCCCAAACCCACCGTCGACGCAAGACGACATCGTCGACCTCAAAGCCATCGTGGGGTTACTGACAAAGCTGTTAGAAGGCGCGAACAGCCCGACGCCGACGACGGCCATCACGGCCAGCGACACCGTTGAGGCCAGCGACACCGTCGAGGCCCGCGACACCGCGTTCCGTTACAAATTGCTGACGGCGCTGACGGGAGCCGGCAGCCTAGACCGACTCGTCACAGCAGTTACCAGGGACCGCCAGGATCTTCTGATCGCTCACCCGGCCGGGCAAGAGCCTGGTACGAACCTGTCACTGGTGAACAATGGGAAGACGTTCGAATTCGAATTGTCTGGCGACCGAGTAACCGCCAGCGAGATGAAAAAGGCCGGCGTTGACGTATTCGGCCACCTCGATTCCTTCGTCCTCCGTTCCGGCCCAGGAGGGCATATCATCGCCGTCGCCCCGGCACTCGCCGCAAACCTGGCTCCCTCCAAGGCATCCTGATCGGAGTCCACAATGTTTCTATCACTTGCTAACCTCTTCGGAACGACACCCGCTCTACAAAATCAAGCCCTGCTCGTCAACGCTTTGCAGATTAGCCGGTGGCTTGACGAGGTATGGGCGGCTGGCGGACGTATCCCACCGATACTAACTACCACGAACAGCCCACCGTTCCTAGGCTCCACGGCCACCATACCTGCCTATCAGATGCCCGCGGCGCTGCTCGCCACACGTGCCTCCGGAATCGATATTAAAGACCCTGATGCCTTCTCCAGGGCAGCGGGGCCGACAAGCGACGCCGCCGGATTACCGCTGCTCTGGGACCACCTCTTCTACGCCTACGTCATCGAGAGCACTGGTGTCTTCGAGATTTTCACCGAGGTAACACGGCGACTCCTTGTCGGCGAGACCCTGGGTACACTGAGTGACGCCTCGGTGCAGTGGCTGCGCACCACCGAGGACCTGTTTTTCAAGGACCCACCATTGTTCGCCATCACCAGCGTCCTTTCCGACCTTCGTCCGCAGGCCAGGTTGAACCGGCGCAATGCCTACTGGCGAATGTTCGGCTTGGACCTGCCGCACCAGATTCCAGGTCGATGGGGGTCAAGCAACGAGCTCGCATGGAAAACGGACACGGGACCAGGTGTGAACGCCGACTTCCGGTCTAAATGGACGGAGCTACTCCGGCAGGTCTGGCTCGGGATCGAGAACCGCAGCAACAGTTCAGGCGCGAAGCCAACCGACCCCACTTACATCCTCCTCCTCTGCGACGCCCTACGAGACATGATGAACAACCGCCGACGCGGTGGCCAGCTTGCCCGTGAGGAGTTTGCTTACGTCACGGCGATGAGCTGGTTCCACCTCACCGTCGCAAACAACACGCCAATCGTCGTCGACCTTCAGGCAAGTGCCACAAGCCCAGCCGATCGGCTCGCCGCTGTTGCCCAACGAGTCGGAATGAACCCAGCTGCGCGCTCCCGAGAGCTCTTCAATCTCGCGCAACCCGCATCTCGCATCCTCCGCGCCATTGAATTGAACATTTTTGCAACGGCAACCAGTGCCTCGCAACTGTTCAATGACCCACTGCTGAGCAATGACGTCACTTTCGTTATCGATAACTGGCAATCCGCCACGGGCGAGAGGGTCAAGGAGCGCCCGGCTGGCACCGTCCCGAATTCCCAACCGCTGCGGGTTCCGGCACCGACGCCCTCGAGCGTCGTTCAGGCTTAGGAGAACACTGATGGACACGTTCAACGAGGCGACCGGGCCTTTCGCTCCAGAGTATACCGAGGCGCAGACCGAGGCCCAGATCGACGGGGTGCCGAGTAAGGCGTGGTTTGAAACCGACCTAGCTACTCCGGAAGTCAGCGAATGGGAGCAGCAGGCCTTCGACGACAACATGTACTTGGAGGAAGAATGGAAAGGAGATTTGGAAGTCAGGGCTCCCTTTAGCTGCGAGGACCGCAGGACCGACCCGATGGACGCACATGAGAGCGCCGGACCCAGACCTACCCTCAGGCGAGGTAGCCGAGGCGCCGAGGTAAAGCGGGCACAGACGCTGCTCAATGATTTCCTACGCCGTATCGCTTCCGGCCCGCAGGAATGTGTGGACCGCTCAACTGCCCGCATGGCGCGAATGCAGAGTCTTTTGTTCTCGCTTCGGCGCCAAAACCAGCTGCCGCTCAAGGTAGATGGCGTCTTCGGGCCGAATACCGAAAACGCCACCCAGCTCTTTCAGTTGTGTCTCGGTCTGGTGCGAGACGGCATTATAGGGAACGTCACCTGGCGCTATTTGGAGCAGAATCCGTCCCACGGGCCCCGCCGTCGCAATCCACCGGACACAGCCGGTTGTGGAGTGCCCGAGCGTCCATCCGCCGAGTTCGAAGCTGAACTCGATCTCGAACTCGAAATGCTCGGCGAGACCCGACGCCCAGCAATGACTGCAGTAAGCCCGGCGCTCAGCTTGTTCCAAAATTCATCGATTACGAGCCACCGCAACCATTTTCATTGCCAAGCGAGCCGGATCGCCCGCATGCTCCGGGCCTATGCGAATCCTCGAGTGGACCAATGCACACCTTGGAGAGTGGGGCCAACGGCTTACGACACCGGCGCGGACATCATTGCTGCGATCACCGCCGCTAGCGCCTGCCTCAAACGGCCGATCTCGTCACTTCATATTGTGGGGCACAGCGCCTCGTATGGTGCCTTCGGAGCCACGCGGGGTTCGGACGGGATCTATATCGAGGCCGACCCTGTGGATCGGGCGACGGGTGCCCGCGCGATCGCGGACATCCCGGTCGATGCCCTCGCGAGCAATGTAGTGGTCGTCCTGCACGGATGCAACCAAGGCTCCGGGTCAGACAGCTTTGCAGAAATGCTGTACCGACACCTTGCTGCATTTCTCACCTCACCTGTCGTGTTCGCGCATCCCAACCAGGGGTGCGCAGGGCGAGACAACAGTTGGCGTCGGTTCGACGGCCGCAGCCCCGCTGGCCGCTCGGAACGTTCAATAGCGCCCCACTACTCCGGGCATGGCTGCTGCACGCCCGGTCAACCCAGCAGGGAGACGGAAGGAGAGTCGGCATGGTCCGGCGAGTCCCAGATCGTGCCCTCCTCCGCATGGGGAAACAAGGAGACGATTCTGAACGGGCAGTGGGAGTCGAGCCCGGAGCATGAGCCCGCGTGGAAGGAGACGGGCCTGGAGGCGTCACGACGTCCGTGCGGCTGCGGACAATGAGTGACCGGTAGGTTCGTTCCCACCACGCCTGCTCCCGACTCTTCACAGGACGCTGCCCGATCGCGCTGCATGGGGCGGGCTGGTCATGGATCAGCCAGCCCCGGTCGAACCACTCCGAGTGCAGGCGGGCCTGCTTGTCGATGGCAGGGTGCACGCGGCGGACATCGACCCTGCACCATGCGGCGACCACCGACGCCGGCACGCCTCGGGAGTACATCAGCAGCCATTCCTGCCTGTTCTCGCACGCACCATTTGGGTACTCCCCCATCGGCAGGATCAGGTCATCAAACCTCATGGAACCTCATGGAACCTCACAACCTCTCACCAAGTTTTGCCCCTTCAGCTGGCCCAGTCGGTGTTGTAGCCGGGGTGGCTGGCCCCGGGCAGCGCGAGCAGCTCCAAGATGGTCCGCATGTAGTGCTAGTCCCCGACCGGCTCATGGTTCCAGTCGATGCTCTGTACATGAGCCACCAAGCGCCGCTTCGACACGCACTCCGCCGTCCCCAACACAGACGGACTCTACGCATTCGTCATCGACCGCCTCACCGCAAGACCAGAAGTCGCAGACGTCAACACCAGCGTCGTTTACTCACACCTTCTCATCACGCCAACACAGGATCCGGAGGGGACCGCATCCTCATGAAACTGCTCGGAGACCAGCACCGCATCTCGCACCATGGTCCTGATTCAGGCCGCCCTCGTGGTCCCCGTTCGCGTTGACATTTTCACCCGGGTTCAAACGGGACCGATAGCGGGCAGAACGAGCACTTGCAATGGGCGTTGTACAGTCGTTCCCTGGGGGTTCATTGATTCGGTTTGAATAACTCAGGAGGCTAAAAGATGGCGCAGCGTGTTCAGGTGCAGTTGGTTGATGACCTCAACGGCGAAGAAGCCCAAGAAACAGTCCGGTTCGGGATCGATGGCACCGACTACGAAATCGACCTCACCACGGACAACGCCGAGGCACTGCGCGCGGCACTGGCTGAATATATAGGCGGGGGCCGGAAAGCCAAGAGCGGGCGAAAAAACCAGGGCGGACAACAGGGCTCCTCGAGCTCTTCCACGTCGACGAGCCGGGTCAAGCGTGAAGACACGCAGCAGATTCGCCAATGGGCCCAGGATCACGGATATAATCCCAGCTCACGCGGCAGGATCACCCAATCGATCATTGATGCCTACAACGAAGCCCACTAGACCCCGTAACTCCACCTCTAGACTCCCTGAATGGAGCATTGGAATGTAATGCAGGCTTCAATTGGGGCACTCATTCGGGTCTAATAGTCACGAAATCTGCATGACCGGGCACGGATCACGGTGGCAGTACTGTTCAGAGTTCTTCTTCTGACGACCCAGCACGCCACCGAGGGGGCGGCCAGTTTTGGGGCTCCACGTTGGGAGGCTTGGGCGTTACCGTGTGGTTTCCTTCATCCCAATCAAAAGCAGGGCCCGGACTCCATGCCCAGGGTCCCTCAAAATTGACCCAGCCGGCGCCGAAGTCGGCCCCCCTGAACGTCGTGTTCTCGCCGCTGAAGGTCGCCTTTTTGAATGAGGTTTTCACACCGACGAAGGCCGAATCGTCAAACTCGACGGTCCTGCTGCTGAAAGCCCCCACCCAAAATTGGTGATCGCACCGCTGAACAGCGCCTCCTCGAACCAGACGGCCCCGCCGCTGAAGGTCGCCCCGTAAGGCCTAGTGGTCTCACCACGGAAGGGCGCTCGGCGGAAATTGGTGGTCTCACCGCAAAAGGTCGCTAAGTCGAAATCAGTGTTCTTACCTCGGAAGGTCGCCCCAGAGAACAAAATTTGCCCACTGCCGAAGGTGGCCCGACTGAGTACGGTATTCCGGCCGCTGAAGGTCGTGGCGCTGAACCAGGTGTCCCCACCGCTGAAGGTCGTCCCGTAGAATATAGTGTTCTTACTATGGAAGGTTGCCCGATTAAACATGGTGATCTCGCCACTAAAGGACTCGAACGATTGTCTGGCGTACTACCTTGTCGTTCTGGCGGTACTGGAACTGGAGCTCCTGTTCGGAACCACCCTTAAGAAGAAGCCTCCTGAGCATGAGGCCCGACTGGTGATTGTTGCCCAACTCCGGCGAGTAGGGCAGCCGGAGATAGCCACAGGGCACATCAATGCACTGTTGCCGCTTCAGCTTGGATGTCTGATCGGCGACGCCGTCCATCGCTTAAACACCAACCAATCGCACAGCCACATCGGCATCCCCGAGTTGTCTGGCTGCGGCACCGAATGATCAAACGAACCTGCCTTGCTCAAGATCACGTTGCCGCCGGTACGCCACCACGAGGGCGACTACCTCTCCTACGCCAGCAGCGATAGTCAGCACCAACTTGGTCAGATCGGCTGGCGATGTCTCCTGCGTACCCACGTTCACAGTGGCGAGACCAGCCGGTTGACATCGGCCTCCAGTGACAAACTTTCCGGCCCTGCATGTGCCCCATCGCTGTAAGGAGACTCGTACAGCGCCCCAACATGTACCACGCTCTTTTTGGTGAGTTGTTGGACGACCATGTCGGCGAAGTACAGCTGGTCGGAATTGAGTGTCCTGTCCCCTAAGAACTCCGACAGTGAGTCGAGCGCGGCTTGACAGTCCATGCCCACAAGGGACCGAAGGAAGAGGCATGACCCCTCAACCTGTGTGGCGGCAGCCTCAAGTTCCTCAGGTGTACCCTCGTCCTTAGCGACGAGACCAAACCTCCTGAACCCTAGCCTCAGCTCGTCTTACCCGCCACCGGCTGAGTATCGAAGGCACTCGTCCGCTCTGAAAGGCTCTCAAGAGCTCTTTATTTAAACGATTTATAAGAGCTCCAGACACGCCCAGTAGTTGATCTTGCGACTCCGTGCTTAGCCGCTTGAAGGTGGCAACTTTATCAGGCAGAAGCGCTGCAGATCTAAGTGGTTCACGGAAGCCTGGAAGTATATAGACAGTTGCTAGCCGAACCTTCTCCAAGTCTTTCTTAGCCTCCATTGCCCTCGCTTCCCATTGACTAGCATCTTGCCCCTGTCGGTAGCGTTTTCCCATGACTTGAGTACACGCAGCAACCTGGTGTAGCGCGCTCCCAAGGGTACCTAGGTGTGGAGTGAGCGCTTGCCTATAGGCGGCTCGTCTCGAGTCGGTTCTGGACGAAGCCACCGTGACAATGAGACTAATTAACACCGCTACTCCGGACAGTCCCGCCGCAATCAGGGCGGCGTGAGCCTCAGAGAGCGTTGCAATAAAATCTTCCACAGCACATCCTTCTGTTGAGACAACATCTGCCCGACATCGCACCTCGGCGCCCTGAAGCAACGCCGGCTCGTTTCACTGGCAGCACCTAAAAAATATGGCAGTCCGTCAACCTGCGGTGGTGCACTGCTTCCTATCACTTTTTACGGGAAGCATCATCAACGATAAGGCCAGCGAGGTTTATTGGCTAAGGGATCGTGTTCACGGACACAGCCTCTAACCAACCCTCAGTGGTCTCACCGTTGATTGTTGCCTCAACCGCTTGAACAACCATTTGGACCTTTGTACCGTCCCGCCATCCGGCAGCATCCGATTCATCAACGAACACGGGCAGGTCCTGGGCTCCCCCCTGAGCTTTCACCGAGACGGTGAACTCGCCGGCCGCACCGGTCATCCAGAACTCGGACATGAACAACTCGCCACTCAGCCGAAACTGGTCCCCGGTCTTGATTCCACCCATCTGATCGGAGTTGACTTTGTCTAACAGTTCATCGACGGTGATAGCCGTGATCACAGGGGCAGCACGCGGGGACTCGACTGGTGGTGCCGTCGTTTCAGTCGGCGCCGGCCGTGCTTCTGTTTCCGCGACCTGGGTCGGAGTCGCCGACGGGAGCGCCTCGGCACTGTTGTCTGAACTATCCCCTCCCCCAACCGCGCCGATGATGAGCGATCCGACGACAAAGAGTGCGAGCAGGCCGCCGCTCGCCCCGATCAGCTTCCATGGAATCTCTGGCTTCGGGCGCCGGAAGGTCAGCTCCGAGCGCACTGTCCCCTGTTCCTGAGAGACAAACTCCCAGCCTTCTTTCTCTAACTTGGCTCTAGTCCTAGCTTCCAAGCCGCGAACCGTCTTCACGGACCTCGTCTCGTAATTCACACCCGTTGCTGACGTCATCCTGAAGCTCCCCCTAGGCCCGAGAATCGAGCACTTTACGAGAGCTTAGAGCGGTGCTCAAGCGTCTCCAAGTCACGCTTCGGAGCCGACGCAAAGCGCAACCTTCGTCAGCATGGTATCCATACCTAGCCTGAAGATTTGCATGAGGATAGACTGCCCCAGAAGGGCCAGAGGCGCGGGCAACGACGACCATCAAACCAGCGTCGTCTGCCCGAGATCGTTCTTTTGCCGAGGGTCCTCAACTAGTCCTGCTGCTGGTTCCAAACCGTCTTACGGTAGGGACAGTACGGCCCGCCTCCCGTAAACTTCAGTCGAAATGAGCTAGGACGTTTAGCCAGCCATGGGTAGGGAATGTGAGAGGTGACCCGAAGTCATATGACAACGGCCCAGCGCGAGGTTGAAATCGCTTCAAAATTGATCCGACTCGATGCCAAGAGGCGAGAAGAGTTGACGGCGTGCGGCGATCGCCTGAGGTGGGATTTCAAGTGGGCTGATCCGCAGGACGATTCGCAGACTATTCTCAACGCCATCGCTTTGAAGATCGCGCTCCTGTGGGACGAACGCCTCGTAACGGCAGCAAATTCTCCAGTAGTGTGTCGGCGCGTGGAGGACTACCTTCCAGGCCTGTCCGAACTTGCCGCACGCGATCACTTGCAGATGCGAGAAGTGTCTTCATCTCTGCCGATGTTGCAGGTCGTCGAATATCTAGAGTTGCTGGCAACACCATCCGCACTACCGGTCGAGGTCGGCGAGCTCGTCGTGATGTCTGGATTGGCACGACAGTTGATCATGCGCGCAGTAGCTACGGCCG
This sequence comes from Arthrobacter sorbitolis, assembly GCF_054510995.1. NCBI lineage: Bacteria > Bacillati > Actinomycetota > Actinomycetes > Micrococcales > Micrococcaceae > Arthrobacter > Arthrobacter sorbitolis. Next base: position 159,692 of record NZ_JBTNDM010000004.1, on the reverse strand, counting down.
CCTCGCTGGACACGGCTTTGGAGGAACGCGCGCCTTTTGTCCTCCGACCTACCGGAAATGTTGACTGGCATCCTGCCCCAGGTGCAGGAATTCATGATCACGCCCCTTGGGTCACCGGTATCGCCCAGATTCATGCCTGTGTGGCGGGCTGGGATGCCGCGTGGACGCTTCCACCCCGGCCGCCCCTTGATGCCGACGTCCTGCCGAGATGCGCCTATTTTGCCCCTTTGGCACTGCTGATGTTCGGTTGCCTTTCTTGGACAGATCCAGCCGTGGGTATTGCTCGATGGATCAACTTGGGCATGCCGGTGGACGATCCGGTTCTGAGGCTGATTAAGTGGCAGTGGGGTAAGTGGGCCCTAGCTCATGCGCTTGGGCAGGACACGCTCACGTTTTGGACTTACGGCGACGGGTACAGACTGGCCGAAGGCCTGACAAAAGAACAGACCAGCCTCAGAGATTCCGCGAAGGCCGGCCGATCCTTTCTGGAATACTCGGAATACGGCCGCAGACAATTGCAGTTTGCGGACCAGCTCCACATGCAGACTCACGTCCAGTCACAACTTGGGCGACTTGACGGCCGAAGGCCGGCGCGGACCGTCCTCGTCAACGAGGACCGCGCCGTAATCGTTTTCGACGAATACAGCGGTTGGTGGGAGGCCCTACGTGAAGAGGGCAACAACCTGCCGCCACTCCGCGCTGACGATGAGCGCGTAGTCCACGTCCTGTCGAAAGGGGTAGGGCTGCTCGGGGAATTTCGGCATTCAAAGCTTTCCGGGCGCTGGTACGTCGGCTCCCACGAAACACACCTGCTGGGATGGACCACGCCCTAGCGGCTCTTTGGACTGCGCGTCAGTCCAAGAGCTCGGGTCAGCATCTCCTCGGCAATACCTGTAGGCACCGCCCCACGGACCTCGACCACCCGCCTAGCCCTACGGCCGGGCGGGTTTAGTTTTACCCTCTGCCGCACACATGAGGTCCATGAGCCTCACAATCCCCGACACCGTGCGCCCGAGCCGTCTCGCTCCGGAGCAGTCCCTGGGTGGATTCGTGCACGGCCCGTACCAGTTCGACAACCGGATCTGGACCCCTGAGGCGATAGACGAGCACGAGGACTTCGTCCGGCACATGGCCGTCGCCTGACTTCACGCATAGGAGTCGATGGCAACACCGGCATCACCTCAGGGCCAGCAGCCCGCTTCACACGATATGAAAGGCAGTGACATGGCGTTCGCGCACCTCCACAACCACACCGAGCACAGCCCCCTGGACGGCCTGGGCCGCATCAAGTCGATTGCCCAGGTCGCTGCATCGCTCGGCCAGACGGCCATGGCAATCACGGACCACAAATCCCTCGCCGGTGCCCTGAAGTTCCAGCGCAACTGCCTCGAAGCCGGCGTGAAGCCCATCATCGGCGTCGAGTTCTACCTGGCCATCGGCGACCGCTTCGAGCGGAACTTCGAGGTCGTGCCCAACGACGACGACAATGCCTCGGACGCCGACGAGGGCACCGAGAAGGTCAAGCGCTACATGCACTTGACCGTCCTCGCCCGCAACGAGACCGGCTGGAAGAACCTCCTGGCCCTGCACAACAAGGCCGAGGACTCCTACTGGTACCAGCCGCGCATCGACTTCGACCTGCTCGACCAGCACGGCGAGGGCCTCATCATCCTCTCGGGCTGCCTCGGTGGCCCCGTGGCCGGACCCCTGGCCCGTGCCGGTGTCCTCGCCAAGGCAGGAGACGCCGTCGGCGCCGAAGCACTCCGCGATACCGCCCGCGCCAACCTGGACCGCCTCATCGGTGCCGTCGGCCGCGAGCACGTCTTCCTCGAGGTCATGTACCACGGCATCGGCGCCGAGCAGCGCGCCTACCGCGAGATCCGCACCCTGTCCGCCGAGACCGGCATCCCGATGGTCGCCACGAACGACTGCCACTACGAGCACGCCCACGACGCCCCAGCCCACGACGGGTTCCTGGCCGTCGGCGTGAAGCGCAGCCTTGATGACCCCAAGCGCTTCCGCTTCAACGGCACCGCGGACTACTACATCAAGTCCGAGGAGGAGATGCTCGCGGTCCTCGGCAACCACCCGAACGCCGAGGTCGCCCAGTCCTGGCGCGACGCCTGCGCAATGACCGACCACGTCGCGTTCCTCTGCGACGACAAGGTCATCCCCGATCGGAAGATGCGCCTGCCCGAGTACCCGGTGCCCGAGGGCTTCGACAGCCCCAGCGCGTTCCTCAAGCACCTCGTGAAGGAGGGTGCCGTCGAGCGTTACGGCACTCCCCTGACCGATGAGGTCAAGGACCGCCTGCGGACCGAGCTCGGCATCATCAACGACATGGGCTTCCCGTCCTACTTCCTCATCGTCTGGGACGTCATCAACTGGGCCCGCTCGGACGCGCCCATCGAGTTCGACAACCCGGATGCGCCCCGGAAGAAGCCGATCCTGGTCGGCGTCGGCCGCGGTTCCGCTGCGGGCTCCGCCGTGTCCTACTGCCTCAAGATCGTCGGCGTGGACCCGCTGGAGAACAACCTGCTGTTCGAGCGCTTCCTCGAACCCGGCCGCCAGGGCATGCCCGACATCGACGTCGACTTCGAGGCCGGCCGCCGCCGTGAGGTCTTCGCCTACCTGGCCTACCGCTGGGGCAAGGACCGCGTCGCGCACATCGGCACGTTCGGCATGGCCCTGTCCAAGGCCGCCATCAAGGACGCCGCCCGCATTCTGAAGCCCTCGACCTTCGACGCCGAGACCCTGGCGCTGCTCGCCGAGGCCCGCGAGCAGGGCGACACCGCGAAGGCCGGGGCCCTGCAGAAGAGGGGCGCCGAGACGATGCTGTCCCGCGGCGCCCACCTGCTGAAGCTCGGCAACCGCCTCTCCGACCTCGTCCCGAGCGCCGGCGAGAAGGCCTACAACTTCGCCCAGCTCGACGACACGAGCGACGCCGCCGGCGACGCGTTCCGGACCCTCGTGCAGGAGTCCGGCGACGATGCAGCCGAGATCCTCCGTCTTGCCCGCGCCTTCGAGGGCATCACGAAGACCGAGTCGATCCACGCCTGCGGCTTCATCATCTCGCCCGAGCCGCTGGACAACATCGTGCCCATGCGCTGGCAGTCCCACGACGCCAGCGCCGACCCCGACCAGCCGCGTGTCATCTGCTGGGACGGTGGGGACTGCGAGGAGATCGGCCTGCTCAAGATGGACGTCCTGGGCCTGATCAACCTCGACATCGCCTCGACCGCTCTCGACTACATGGAGGCGACCACCGGCAACAAGCTCACCCTGGAGGAGATCCCCCACCCGTCGACGATCAGTGACCCGATCGTGCGTGGCGCCTACGACCTTCTGGCCGCCGGAAAGACTGCCGGGGTCTTCCAGATGGAGTCGGGTGGAATGATCAAGATCGCCCAATCCATCGCTCCCGAGAGCCTCGATGACATCTCCGCCATCGTCGCGATCTTCCGTCCCGGCCCGCTGAAAGCCGGCATGGATCGGTCGTACGCCGCGCGCAAGGCCGGCCACGAGCCCGTCGCCTACACCGACTTCACCAGCGACCCGGTCGAGACCGAGTGGATCGACAAGGTCATGGGTGCCACCTACGGCATGGCCATCTACCAGGAAACGATCATGCGCCTGTCCGCGGTCGTCTCCGGCTTCGACGCCACCAAGCGCTCCAAGCTGCGCAAGGCCATGGGCAAGAAGAAGCAGGAGGAGATGGACAAGTGCTTCTCCTGGTGGTTGGACGGCGCCGGACAGGAGTTCCGCAACGATGACGGTGAGGTCATCTCCCCGGTCTTCGGCGACAAGACGGCCAAGCGGCTCTGGGACTTCATCTCAGGTGCTGCGTCCTATCTGTTCAACGCCAGCCATTCTGCCGCGTACGGCCAGCTGGCCTACTACACCGCGTACCTCAAGGCCGGCTGGCCGGTCGAGTACGGGGCCGCGATCCTGGCCGTCGCCGACAAGGACGAGAAGCGCCTGACCGCGCTGCGGTCCCTGCGCGACGACGGCATCGAGGTGCTCGCACCCGACGTGAACAAGTCCCTCGAGCGCACCGCACCCGTCGACGGGAAGATCCTGTTCGGCCTCGCCGAGATCAAGGACGTCGGCGCCAACGGCAACCACATCGTGAAGGAGCGCCTGGAGAACGGGCCCTTCAGCTCGATGTTCGACCTCATGCAGCGCGTCCGGGTCCCGGCCGACAACGCCACCGGGTTCAGCCGCCTGTCGACGACGGTCATGCAGGGTCTCATCGAGGCCGGAGCGCTGGACTCCTTCGGACCGCGCCTGGGCCTGCTCATGGTGATGCGCGCCGCGCAGAAGAGCGACGTGGCACCGCTGGACGCCCGCTGGTCAGATGTCGAGGCATCGACCCGTCAGCGCCTGCGCCTGGGCGTCAGCCTGGGCACCCACCCCCTGACTTCGCTGCGCGAGGTCCTCCGCGACTACCAGACACCCCTGGTCGACGACAACGGAGAGCCCTGCGGGACGAAACTCACGCCGCTGCACCTGATCGCGTCGAAGAACGGCGCTTCGGCCGTCACCGTCGGCGTCATCTCCCAGTGGGAGGAGAAGGGCTACTCCGGCGGCCGGCGCGCGAACTTCGCTGTCGAGTCCACGAAGACGACCGTCCAGGGCGTCATCTGGGACCGGACCCTCACCAGCCTCCGCCGACGGGGCATCGTGCCGAAGATCGGCGACGTCGTCGCCCTCTCGGGCAAGGTCAACGTCCGCACCACCGTACTGGGCGACGACGAGTCGGGCACCCAGGAAACCGTCACTACCAAGGAGCTCAACATCGCCGAGATGTGGCCGATCGACTCGGGTAGCAAGCCTGAGATCGCACTCCAGTCGAACGTCTTCGACTTCACCACCGCTTACCACCGCCTGCGCGCCGAGGCGCCGAAGCCGGACACCACCCCGCCGGGCACCCGAGGCACGCAGGCTGCGGGTGACACGCCTGTCGGGGAGGCCGAACCCGCGGCCAAGGCTCCTGCCATCGTTCTGCCTCTCACACGCAGCGAGGAGAACTGGGTGGCTGTCGAGCTGTCACCCAGAACGACGACTCTGGCCGGTTACGAGCTGGCTGGAAACGAAGCCCTGAGTAAGAAGTGCCGCAAGTTCGCCATTCCCAGTGGCCCCGCTACCGCGGGTGAGGTCTTCCGCTGCGTGAGTGCCGAGGGCAAGAAGTTCTTTGGTATCGTCTCGGGCGGCCCGCTCACCCTTACGGAACTGATCGCAGTGGTGAGGGAAGCTGACGAGGATGACGCCCGGTGGGCTCTCCTGGTGTCCCACGCATCGCAGAGTGAGGCGCTTGTCTGGCATGCGATGACCAGTGACACGTGCGGCGCATCGAAGCAGGATCGCACTGAACTCGTCTAGCGGGGAGGGAGGCCGTTGAGGCCGCACACATGGGTGAAGCAAGCAGCACACGCTCCCCAGATTTTCACCGGCCATCCTTCAGCGGCAGAGAGTAGCCACCGTGGCCTTCGACCTCACCCCCAATGCCTCCCGCAGATCCGACCCTCGCGGCCCTCGCCGTCCTGACGAGCTTGAACGAGAAGAACCACAAGGACGTCGACTCGCTCCTCGACGTGATCCAGGAGCGCGAGCTCACGTTGGGCCTGCTTCAAGTCAGCTCATACCTGGCCACCATCATCGGCAACGCCACCGGCACGACGCGGGCAATGGCCCTCACCCACCTGCGGGAGACCGTCCTTCAGATGGTCAGCGACGGCCAGCTCGGTGCCGAGGCCCTCAGATTCCCGCATGAGCGGTGACGCTTCCTGACGACTCCGCACACATGAAGGATAGGGAAACGCTCCACCCAAAGAGCTCCGCCCAGAAACGAAAGGCGACACCCGTCGTGTGTCGATTCGCATAGGAGATCACAGGAAGAGCAACCGGAAACTCGGTCGGTTCAGCGTAAAGCTTCCCAGCCCGGGAACGAGGAGCACCCGCACCGGTCCGACGCCACTACCCCACCGGACGATGGTCGAACGTGCCAACACATACGTCTCCAAGGGCAAGCGGTTCCTGGCGCAGGGAATTGGAAAAGGTGCTCGCGGAGGAACAGTCGGCGCCCAGACCTAACGAAGCACCGGGAGCAGCTCCAGGACTAAGGAGGTATTCCACTCTGGCTATGCGTTAGGAGGCCCGCGGGGTGGTCCACCTCCGGTTCCTAAGTGGCCCGCAAGGTGTGGCCCACTGCTGGTCTATTCGTGGTCCATTAAGAATGTGGGACGTGGGCCATATGCTGTCCCTCCGGTGGTCCAAGCCGGGGACGTACGATGCAGAAGGAGCAGCCACGAGCATGCGTATTGAAGCTGATGGCCCGGTCTTCATCCGACTCTCGATGGCACTGGTGGCCGTCCTGGCGGTCGCGAGTTTCTCGCTTTCCTTCCTCGGGATGATTCAGGCAGCAGCCTGGGCGGGCATTCCCGAAGACCTCCGGTGGCTGGTTCCGGTTGTCGTCGACTCGACCATCCTTGTGTACACGGTCGCAGCCACCGTTCAGCGCGCGAGGGGCGAGAATACGAGAATTTCGTGGGTCGCCGTGGGCATTTTCACGGCAGTATCCGTAGCAGCCAACGCGGCCCACGTCATCGCTCCTGAGGGCGCCCCTCAGGACATCACGCCCAGTGTCGCCTTCGGAGCTCTCCTGGCCGGCATCATGCCGATTAGCCTCTTCTTCGCCACCCACACGACCGTGCAGCTCGCGGTCGCACCTATCCACGGTTCGGTAGCCGCGAGGCAGCGCCGCGCAGCGAAGAAGCTGGTCCAGGACCAGGGGATGGACCACGCCAAGGACCACTCGCGGACCACTTCAAGGACCACCGCCGGACCACGCATGGACCACCGCGCGGACCGGGGTACGGACCACTCGAAGGACCACCGTGGACCAGTGCGTCGCGGACCGGTCACCGTGGATCCAGCTGAGGTGCTCCGGCTGAATGCCGAAGGGCTCAGCCAGAGGGTGATTGCTCAGCAGACGGGAACCTCGAAGACGACCGTCGCGCGCATCCTTGAGGATCCTGAGAAGGCCCGTGCGGGCTTGAAAGCGGTCGCGGAGGCCCGCTAAGACGTCAACCGCACGTCTACTCGTAGGCTACGGATTCTGTGGCGGTGAGGTCACTCTCCACAGTGAAGGACACCGTTGACGCTGTATAGGCAGGACGGCGCAGTGGATCGGAGCCGGCCACAATGCCCTCAATCCGCGGCATGATGAACTGCTGCACGGTCTCGGTGTTGAGCTCGATGCCGACCCAAGCCCGCCCGGTCTTCTGGGCCACCGCCAGGGTGGTACCGGAGCCCGCGAACGGATCAAGCACGGTGTCGCCTTCGTCGGTGGCCGCCACGACGAAGCGCTCAAGCAGCGCCTCAGGCTTCGGGGTGTCGAAGGAGCGGCCTGCGTCGGTGCCGAAGATGGCCTCGGACTCGGCCCGGGCGTCCTCGTTCGTGGGGGCGCCGTTGACGCGGAACGACTGCAGGTTCGTGAGCACCTTGCCGCGGGACTCCACGGACAGGTACGAGGGGCGGATCATCGGCTTCGGCGCGATGAACGCGGGCCCTCCCCCGTTGTCGGCCATCTTGTCGACGCCCTCCTGGCTGTACCGGAACGGGCCGGTCATCCGGAAGGGAGCCGTGTTGACGCCGTCGACGACGACCAGATCGTCGAGTAGGTCCGAGGCGATCGTCGGGGTGTTCATCGGTCCGGCCGGCACCGTGCGGTCGGTGAAGTTGAAGGCCACGCTGCCCGCGGGGAAGCACAGCTCCGAGACCTTGTTCCCCTTGTTGTGGACGGGGATCCGCTTGCCGGCCTCGGTCGCCGAATGCACCAGGGGCGCCATCTTGGGCCGGTCCTTGGCGTAGATCAGGATGTGGTCGGTGACTTCGGCGAGCTGGGCGTGCAGGAACGAGGCCCGGTTCTTCTTCTCCCAGATGATCGTGCCGACGTAGTTCCGGTCGCCAAAGATCGCATCAAGCATGACCCGGACGCGGTGGATGTGCTGGTCGTCCAGGTGCACCCAGACGCTGCCGTCCTCGCGCAGCGCGGTGTGGACGCCCTCGAGGGTGGAGCGCATCATGACGAGCCAGGCCGTGAGCGGGTAGCTGTCGGAGTACTGGCCGAACTTGCGGCCGGTGTTGTAGGGCGGATCCAGGTAGGCCATCTTCACGGACCCGGACAGTCGTGGGTCGGCAAGGGCGCGCTCGGCGGCGCAGTTGAAGAGCAGATTCACACGGATTCCTATACGGCAGGTCGATCGACGGGCCCTTTCGTCCGCCTGCTCCCGGCTGCGCCGGGGTTCCCAGTCTCTCGAAGTGCTCCTCGGGAATTGTACCGTGCTGTCGCACAACAGCCCCTGCGCTTCTGGCAACCCTTAGGGAATGCTTCGACTACGCTTTTCCGTCTCTGAGTTGCACCAGGCAGTCGGAAAGAATCCGTTCGGACCATTCCTGTGACCTCTTCCCCGCTTGTCATCGAAGTAGCCGCCTAGGGTCACTAGCGATCGTGGTCATGCCCGCGTGCATTTTGTCACTGACCCTTACGAGCGGAATCAACTACAGGATGATTAAACGGAGGATTTCAGTGGCCTTATCAAACTGGAGATGTGCGTACACGAAGGAGTCTGCTCGTTCAGCACCCTAAAACGGGGAGAGGGCGTGAATACAGTGGCACGCATGATCCAAGAGTTACGCAACGACAACCAGGGGAGGTACCTCGTTACCACGGCAACGGGCAGCCACTATCAACTCGACCTCGACGCCAGAACCGTAAGCCGACGAATGGCAGCCACTGCACCGCGTCTTGATTATCTGGAGGCCGGCTTCTGGAAGCTCCGCCGTGACGGCGAAGCTCTCGAACTCCATATGATCGAGTGCTGCAAGGTCGGGCAATCTGCCCACTACTTGTCCCAGGTACGGACGGACCACGTCCTCACGCTCAGGATGACATCCCCTGTCGTCCGGATCGAGCAACTGGCTTCAGCCGACAATGACTGAGTCTCCCGGCGCTCGCCCATGGGCTGTAGCAGGCGACTGGCATGGCAGCTATGGCTGGGCGCGCACAGCGGTGAAGTCAGCTGCGAGACAAGGCGTTAAGACACTCATACATGTCGGGGACTTTGGACTCGACTGGCCCGGCGCAATGCGCGGCCGACTCGAGCAGCGGCTGAACCGGACCCTGATCGAACACGACATGGAGGTCTTGGTCTCGCCCGGGAACCATGACTGTCTCACGAACATCGACAGGCTCGACGTTCAGGACGACGGCCTCATCCATTGGCGAAGCAACATTAGAATCCTGCCCAAGGGCGGCCGCACGGTCATTGACGGGCTTCGGATCGGGGGGCTCGGTGGTGCCCTGTCCGTCGACAAGAAATGGCGAACGGAGGGTAAAAATTGGTGGGCGGACGAGGAACCCAGCCGCGAGCAGGCCGAGATGCTGATCGCCGGCGGGAGCCTTGACGTGCTCGTCACACATGACGTTCCGCTCGGGGTTTCTGTACGCAGCGCCTTCAACCTGCCGGCGGACCTTGCCGAGCAGGCGGACCGAACCAGAACCTTACTTAGGGAAGTAGTTGACCGTCTGGCACCTTCCCATGTATTTGCGGGCCACTGGCACCAGCGGCTGACCCAGGAGCTGGTGCATCCGGACGGGCGCGTGACACGTGTGGATGTGCTCAACATGGAAAACAGCCGGGACGGAAATTGCATCCTCGTCTGGCCGGGGAGCACGCCGTTGGGCGTCGAATCGCTCAGTGTCCGGGGTGGATAGTGGCGATACTTGCCTGCTCACTGCGTAGCCGAAGTAGAGCAGTCAACTCAACAAGGCTGTAGAGATTGAGGTCGACCAAACGGTCCTAGCAATAATCGTCGCCTGCCTAGCTCTGAACTGTCGGCCGGAGTTCCTACGTCTCGTTTGCTTACTTGGTCCGACAGAACGGATTCGTTACGAATGCGGCGATATGCATCTTAACGATAGACCTTTCAACCATCATGGCGGATATAGGTGACTCCGAAAGCGCGGACTTGCCGGAACTCCTGACGACTCGTGCCGAAGTCGAACCAGCCGCCGTCGGACTTTTGGAAGATGTCGAGGCCGCGGCCGAGGTTGATTCGCCAGCCGGTGTCCGTCCGGATCCATCGGTCATGGCCGCCGGGATCCTTCGCCACGTTGACTTTGATGCCTTGCTGGGCGGCTTCCTGAACGATGTCGTTGAGCATGTGCAGTTGCTTTGTCTGGTACTCGGGGTCTTCATCGAGCACTGTGAACAGGTTGACGGAGACTTCGTCGGCCGGGTCTTTCGCGCCAGCGATGAGTGCGAGCAGTTCGACGAGATTGCGGCCTTGGTGTCCCATGCGGATGTACGGGTCGTGCAGCTCAATTTCTGATGCGCCTCGTAGGTACGGCATGAGTAGCGCTTCGTAGGAGACACCCCGTTGGTTGTCGAGAAAGTCCCGGTGTCCTCGGAACAGTTCCGGCTGAACTGGGCCAGGTTCGGGAAGGGATGATGACACCCCGGTGGAAGTTTCCGGCATTTCAGTCTCGTCCGATTGCTCGCCAGCGAGGGAGGCCGAGCGGTGTCGATTGTAGTGCGTCGGGTATTCGTCTTGCTCAAGCGTCGTTACCGCTGACCAACCGCCGCCGGGTGAGTCGTAGCCAAAATTCACCGCCGCCGTGGTGGCGTCGATCCGGAGAATCTGGTCCTTGACGCGCTTGCGGCCCTCGATCGCGAAGCGCAGGATCTCTTCGATCTCCTCGGGCGTCGCCTGCTCGTGCGGGTAGAGCAGTTTCATCAGTCCCGAGAAGGTCTTGTGGATGCCGTCGCGATCGCGTGTCGAGATGTCGGGCCCTAGCGTGAAGTAACGCTGGTACCGGTCGGAGTAGTCGAGGTTTCGCATCGACCTAAGGACTTCGGCAATGTAGTCGACGACGAACCCGTATCCGGCGGAGAACATCTCGCTGCGGATGGTGTCTATTTCCCAGCCGGGGATGTAGAAGTGCAACCGGTCAAGGTAGGCCGGGTCGTGGTAGCTCTCCGGTAGCTCGTCGAAGAGGTCAGAGTGCCTGAGCATGTACGGCACCGTGTGCGAAGTGTTGCCTACGAATACCATCGATGCCTCAGCACCAAGCGTCTCCACACCGCGGGAGAACGACTTGTTTGCCATATAGTTTTTCATGATGTCGACCAGCGCTTTGTCGGTGCGCTTCTTCTTACCCGCGAATTCATCGAATGCGACGACATCCCAGTATCCGACGAGGCCCAGGCGTCCATTGGCGTTGTTCACAAACAGCTTCGGCACGGTCACCTCTCCACCCGAGATGAGCATGCCGTGCGGTGAGAACTCGGAGTAGATGTGCGACTTTCCCGTGCCCTTGGGTCCCAGCTCGACGAGGTTGTAGTTGCGCTCCACGAACGGGATCAGACGCACCAACTGCAGCAGCTTCCCGCGGCGCCCGAACATGTCGGGGTTGAATCCGATCGATTGGACCAGCAGGTCAATCCACTCATCGGTCGTGAAGTTCGCTCGCGCGTCGAGATACCTGTCGTAGTCGAAGTTCGACAGCTGGATTGGTTTGAGGGAACCAAGGATCCACGGTGAGACGCGCGCGTCCTCAGCGTGAAAGTACTCGACGTCGCACAGACACCAGACGCCTCCGACCAGCAGCTTCTGATGGGCGTTGACCGTGGCCGAATCCACGACCACGCTGCTGATGCCGAGGTTCGCGAATGTCGCGTGATAGACGTCCTCCTTCTCGTTGAGGGTGACGCTGACCCTATCGATGATTCGGTAGCGTCCGCGCTCCTTAATCTTCGACTTCACCAGCTCCGACTCGTTGCGGTGCACGTAGTGCTGGGCGAGGATGTCACGGACCTTGTCAATGCCCGCCTGAATTGTGGCCTCATTGTCGGATGCCGCGTACTGGCCGAGCAAATACTCCAACACGTACGAGGGCACGATCGCGTTGCCCTTAACTGCTTTGACAAGATCTTTCCTGACCACGGCGCCAGCGAAGTGTTCGTTGATCTTGCGGTCCAACTCGCTCGGCGCGCCGGCCTCGGAGGGTTCGGCGTCAAAGGTGTCCTCGATGGGCGCCACCTGGGTCAGGTCGATATTCTCGCTCAAGAGTGCTCCTTAGAAGTCGAAGTCAGTAGTGAAGGAGCGCTTGAGCGTGTACGGCACGCTCTTGTACTTCTTCCACTCGCCGGTTTCACCGATCGGCTCCGAAAGCCGGAACTCCACGCTCTGGTTGTTGGCCATATCAGCGTCTTTGCTCAGCAGTAGGCGGACACTTTGATACCGATCACGCCCTTCGGTGCTGTCGGCATCGAAGAGCAACTCAAGTTCGTTGGAGATTAGCTGATCACCGAAGTAGAGACCCGCACGCAGCCTCCTTGCGATGCGCTGATCGGTGACCGCGCTCTGCTGATAAAGCTTGACCACGATCTGACCAGTGGTGATCTTGTCGGACTCCGGGTGGATGTCCACATTCACGGACTCGACGGTGTCGGAACGTCCCTTGTTAATCGAGATGACCGGTACCACGATCTCCTGTAGCGACGCACCCCCGTGAACGAATTGGACCCCGGCACCCGGCTTGACGATCCGGCAGATCGAGTTCGGGATCTGCACTTCCAGATCGCTCGACAGCCCGAGCTGCTCGGGCAGGAACCGGCGGAAGGCATCGTTCTTCTTCAACCCGCGGCCGAGAACGTAACGGCGATTCTCGAGCACCACCTTATCGCCCTGTGGCTTTACGGTCAGGTTGAATTGCGGTGCCAGCTTCGACTCCTGATACAGGAAGCCGTGGTCCGCGGTGACGAAGATATTTGTCGCATTCGCACTCGCAAGTTTCTTCACGATGTCGACGAGTTCATCGATCGCATCAGCCGCGGCCTTGAACGTGCGGTGTTCCGACACCGCCTTGTCACCGGTTGCGTCGATAGTGTCGTGATAGACGTACAGCACCTGATGCGCCGCGTAGAAATCACGCCGCTCCGCGGGCTTCATCTTCAGGAAATCTGTCGCTTGGATTGCCGTGCCACCGACGGAGCTAAGGATCTTCGAGCGGTTCGCCGTGCCATTGGAGGGTTGCCCATCGACGAGTACGGGGTCACCGTTATCGGAATGCGCGAGCGTTTTGTGGGGGAGCAGCGACGCCATCCCTAGCTGCGTGTAGCTGGGCAGTACGCCGAGCATGGCTTCAATGGTCGCGTCGTACTTGTTCTCACCGCGGACCCTGGAAGTCAGTTCGTCGGCGACTTCGTAGCGCAGGGCATCAGAGATGACGACGACGGCTTTCTTACGTCCGCCTCGGACCAGCGGGGCAATGTAGTGGTCATAGAAGGAACTTTGCGAAGTGAAGGCGAGGGTCTTCCATGTCTCGATCTGGTCGACGTGTTGTTGCCAATTGATCCCGAGCTTGGAGAGGAAGTCAGAGACGTAGGCGTTCTCCACCTGTTCGTTGAGCGCTTCCAAGGGCTGCCTGGATTCGGCGGTCTGCGACGCCAGGGTGTACTGGCGATAGAGCTGATCAATGCGGAAGAGGCTATCGCTGTAACGGCTGATGCCCTCATCGAAACTCGACACATCGATCCGAGTAGAACGGATCGCCGGGAGCAGCTCGGCTGCGGCGCCGAGTGCCACGTAAAGCGTCGCATAGTCGTCAAACCAAATGCTGTCCCGGCGACGAGTACGAATCATGTCGGCAATGTCGCTCGATTGAATCGTCTGGGAAGCAATGCCGTCGATTAGACGCCGGATGACCTCCTTTTCGCCCGCGTCGAAGATGTCGGTGCCCACAAGTTCGGCAAGGGACGCCCCTGTGGCTTGTTCAACGTAGTTAAGGTCGGTCTCGGCCTGACGCGCCAACTTCTTCAGCGCCACCCCGCTCTGGCGGTCATTGCGGAAGCTACGAAAATCGATCTCAATATTGCGCGCCGCGTTCCGAGTTGTGACCGCGAACCCTCCCCGGGCTTGCTTGAACATCCACAGCACAAAACCGGCCACGTTCGGCGTCTCGGAATCGTAGCCGTAGATCTTTGCGGCCCCTGCCCAATGAAAGCCCGCAAGGCCCTGTTTCACGAGCGCCTCGTAGCCGGCGCCGTCGCCGTCGGCGTACTGCACCAGAAGCGTACGAGTCAGCTCGGAGAAACTGTGCTCCTTCTGACCGAGCATGACTGCACACATCTTCGCCTGGAGCTTGGCAAGGTCATCGTCGACGCGCAACAACGGCCTGAGCTTCGCAACCAGCTTCGCGTTGCCAAAAAACGTCCCGTGCTCAGCAATGAGCTCATCGGATCCAGGCATTGTGAGGCCTAGGTCTGCCCTCATTAGCGCGGGGCGATCTGCGGTAAACACACCGTATGCGAGTTCAAGATCTAGTAGCCAGTTGCCCGTTCCCTCAGCAACAGGACCGCTGCGATAAATTAGAAACTTCGTGGCGGGCTCGTCGCGCAATACGCGGTGCTTGATCCCGAACTCGTCGTTCTGAACACGTAGTACTGCCACACCGCTCGGCGCATGAACATTGACATCAGTGGTATATGTTCCTTCGGGATCGTGCCACACCACCAGACGGTGCTGCTCGAAGCGTGCCGCAAGGTGCTCTGAGATCGAAGTCGCGATGCTCACTCCGCCGCCTCTAACCCGGGGATCTTTTTAAGCGCCGGGTAGAACTTGGGGTAGTTCGTCTTCACACCATCGTCAAGGTCGATCATGAGTTGCTGGGTGGCCATCGGGTAGAGCACATCGTGTTCGTAGTCACGAAGCTCCGCGAGCACCTTACGCAGCCGGTCAGCTTCCTTTTGCTCCTTTGTGGAGCCCGCGGCAGCAGCATGCTCGGCGTTGCTGAGCGCGACTTCCAACTTCGCCCGATACTCACGCAGGTACTCGTTGAGCACCGTCGAGACCGTCGAGGGGTTGTAGCGGTGCATGTAGATCAGCGCGTTGAACGCTCCATTTGGGCTGGAGAACATCCAGTAGATTGGGCGCTTCTTGTACTTCTGCACGTGGTCCTTGTAGAAAGATCTTACAAAATAGTCGCGCAGGTTCTGCACGTGGAGTGACTCCGTGACGAACCGCAGATTCTCCTCGAAGTGCTGCTCACCAAAGGCAGCGCGGAGGAACTGACGGAACCGCGCGACAATGTCGTCCGCGAACCAATCGCCATCGAGGATCGGGATGACATTGTCCGCGTCCGGTTTGAGACTCGGCGCCGGCACCTTCGCGAGGTAGTCCTGTAAAGTTCCACCTTGATCCGCGAGGATCAGACCTGGCTCGTCGAGACTGTACCGCCCAAACATGCAGCCGACCGCGTAGGACACGAAGTCCTTGAGCACAGCAACGCGACTCAAGTCACGGTAAGCCTCTTCAGTTCTTCCGGCACCAAACATGTAGACAGGGTTTGCGTACAGTGTCACCTGACTAACCGCAACCGACGCGTCTACCTCGTTTGAAAGGCCAGTTGCCGCCGCGAGGACTGTGTTGTTCTGCTCCGCCAGTCGCCGGAACTCTTCGGCGCTGGCCGCTGAGGAATCGAAAAAGCCTGACTCGACTTCCCTGAGCTTTTTGGAATCAGGCTGAACAAGGGGCGATCCCGCGAAGTCCCAACACGTTTCCTGCTGCGCTTCGTCTTCCCTCGCGAGATCGACAAGCCGCTTGACGACGATGTCGTCAGCCGCCACGATATTGGGCAGGCGCGACAAGTCACCGGTCTGGAACTCGATTGTCGGGTTCAGCGCCCGCAGTAGGTAAGACGCGGTGCTTGACGCGAGGTACCCCAAACTCGCCAAAAGATCACCACTGTCAGAAAAGCACGATGACCCCTTCGCATCGAAGATAAAGCCGGGTTCAGAGTACCTAATCGAAAGCGAACTTGAGCCCGTGGCCGAGTAGGTCAACGACTCCTGGAAGTACTTGCCGCGGCTCCTAGGAGTCGCCCGGCCTGTAGAAAGTATGTCGCGGCCATCGCCTTCCCAGTTTACGTAGAAGTCCCTATTACCGAACCAACTCCGTGCACCACCCCCTTTGTTGTACGGAAACCATCGGCGTCCACTTACCGCTGCCTCCGATGCAGTCCCAGAAGAGTGGGAAGCTCGGCTTTGTGAAACCTCGAACCACCTCCGCAGGAATCGCTCGTTATCGCCGGTGGTCATTCCTCCAGTGATATGGAGGGCCTTGCTGAGTGGCTCATGTTGCGAGAAAAGATTCCTCGCTGAATCAGGCAACCAGTACGCCACAGGCTTACCCGGTACTTTCGAGAAATCGAGGACATTAACTTCATACTTGCCCTCGGACTCTCGGGCAGCCACAAGTGCCAGGAGTTTCGACTTCTTTGCAGCCTCGTTCCGGCCTTCTGTTACGTCCAAGAAGACTCCCCGTTGCATGGGGCGGATGCCCTTTTCGAGCACCACTGCAGCGGTCTGCACGATCTCGCCGGAGATTGTGTCGAAAGCGCCAACGCCGAGGTGCGCCAGCGTCGAAATTCCTGCTCCGGCAAAAATCGATTCTCTTAGGTTGGCGTACGTGGACAGGAACATCCATGACTGCATCGCGACCAATGCAGCATAGCCAGACCCTTGGGTGAGCTTCAGGCTCCGCTCCAGAAACATCGCGTACAGGTCCGTTCTCGAAAGCGGATATGCGTCCTTCGAGAACACAGCCAAGATCGTACCCATACTCTTGTTGCCCATATAGGGAGGATTAGCCACTACAACGCCGTATCGGGGCGCAAGGTACTCAGCTTGCTCCACGACGCTGTAGGCCCGCTCAATCGTGTCGGCCCTTATTAGGTCCCCGCGGTGATCAAGCGTCTTCAAGTGGTGCCCAAGCCGAGCAGTCACATTAGGATCAGGCTGTATCAATGATCCTAATACGTCGGCCTCAGTGAACTGGTTCCAGAAGGCAATCTCTTCGTGGCGGTCGCCCCCTCGAGTGACAAGTACGTCCAGCTCTTCGGGTCCGAATGAGATTGGCTTGAGCACGCAGATGTTCGGCTTCACTTGGTTCGTGAAAAAGGTCCGCTGCTTGCCCCGGGCCTTCATAGTGAGCGCGAACGCAGCGAGGGAACCTGCACGCGGGTCGATCTCGATGCCGTGCAAGTTATGGGCGAGGATGAGACCGGGTATCTCAGATGGTGCGTAGCCTTCCTCCTCGTAGATCGCGTAGAGGAGGTCGAAAGCATAGGTGAGCATATGTCCTGAGCCGCAGGCAGGGTCGGCTATGGTCAGCTCTTCTGGGCAGGCAATCTTCAGGAAGTTGACATCGCCGTCGACCGGGGCAACGTAGTAATCCATCTGATCGACGAGGCGTGAGGTGGGCCGGTTAAGCATCCACAACCGTCCGAGCGAGTTTTCAACGAGGTAACGGACAATCCAGTGCGGGGTGAAGAGCTGGGTGGCGGCAGGGATTTCGTCTGGCCCGGCCTTCCTATTCTTTCTGAATCCCGCGAAGACTTCGTTCTTCCGCTCCGAAATGTAGAACTGGTAGAGCCAGCCGATCACTTCGACGTCGCCACAGACCTCTTCTGTAAGCACCTCGCGTGCTTGGGACAGAATCGCACCGTCGGCGAGCAACCCGGTGGGAACAAGCAGCTCGGTGTAGTCACCCTCACGCTCGAACATGAACGGCATCGACCTGTGCCAGTAGCGACAGTATTCGGTCAATAGCAGCGCGTAGGCTTCACCCTCGGCGTCGGTGCTGCGGCGCGTGCCATCAAGCAGTCCGAGAATCGCCTCTGCCGTCTTCTTATTGAGGACAACGTCTATAGCTAGGCTGCCGCGCTTGGCATCGGCGAGAATCTCCGGTTGGCCATGCGCCCGCCCCTGAGCGGGGGAAACGACGCCGGCGTCGGTGTAGCCACGAACGTCCATGAAGCGCAGCGCGATGATGCGGTTGAACCAGGTATAGGCAACCTTGTCGATCACGCGGGTGCGACCATGTGCGGCGATTTCGGCTTCGAGCATCTTCACCACTTCGCTGCGCTCGGTGCGGGCGACTGATCCAGTTGCAAGAACGGCGGTGGCCTGTGCGTCTACGGCGGCGAGGAGATCGTGGCGTGCCTGCGTGGCAAAGCGCTCCAGGGGTTTGGTGTCCATGTCGTTTTCGTCCTAAAGCGTGATGCGCTTGTTGTCTTGGATTATTGCGAGCAGCGTCGTGCGGAGCTGGTCGAGGTAGCCGTCGATGTCGGCCTCGGTTTCCAGCACCTGCCCAGCCCCGGGAAGCACCAACTTGTTGATTGAGACGGTTTGCTTGACCGGTGCGGGCGCCGGCTCCGGGTTCGGGTTGGGGCCGGAGTCCTGAGTCTCGGGCTCCGGGGTAGCTGGAGCCGCGTCCAGCTCGTCGAGAATCTGCGGGTAGATCGAGTCTGCGAACTGCGAGGCGAGGTTCTTTATCGCTGGGATCTGTGTTTCGTGCTGAACTCGGTCGAGCACACCCTGGGTCGTTCGTGTCACCGCCTGCTTCGCGGCGGCGGTCGCGTCACTGTATGCCTGGCTGGCGGGCACCTGGTTCCAGCGCGCGTTAATGTCCGCTATGGCGGCAGCGCGGTGCTCCTCAATCATGTCGGTTAGACGGTCCTGTAGAGCCTTGACCGCAGCGCCTAACTGGGTGGTCTTGCTGCCCCGGAAGATCTGCCGATCATCGAGAGCGAATGCAACCGCGTCCGTGGTGCTGGCCGGTAGATAGGCGAGGTTGGACTGATTCGATTGCACGAACGCCGCGGCGGTGTCATAGATGCCGCGCTGGGCGCCGCGTAGAAACGCCTTGATTGGGTCAATCACATTGTCTTTCGCGTCAAGCAAATCATCGGCCTCGACGAAGTGGGTGACGAACCATTCGGCCTTGTTGCTGCAGAGTTCGGTCAGCATCTGGATCGGCTCGTCGAGCTGATCGATAAACGAGTACCGGGACCCAGTACGCAAAGCGTTCAGTTCCGCAAGTTTCGCGTCAAGATGCTCCTTGCCGGCGCGTGCAAGCTCCAGCGGATCTTTGCTGATCGCGCCGTCGTCGGTAAATTCGATAACGAACTTCCGGAACGCGCTGACCACCTTCGCGTCAAACACCCGCTGGAGGGCAATGACCATGCTCGGGTAACTCTGCGTGTTGCGCAGCGCAGCGGTGATCTCAGTTCGCGCGAGTACCTTGCCGTTGAGCTGGATCTCGACCTTCGACTCACCCGCTAGGTAGCCGACTACAGCGGCGATCGACCACTGGTCCCAGCCGTACGGCTTGATTGTGTACTTCTCCATAAGGTGCTTCATTGTCACCTGCACGTGACGCTTACCGCTCATTTCCAGGTGAGCAAGGACATCATCGCCGGGCACGGCCAGGATGCTGGAGGTCTCCTCAAACAGCCCATCTTCAGGCGGAGTTACGAACGTGGCCAGCTGCTGCTCCGTGAAGCTCTTACCGCCCAGTAGGGTGAGATTCATGTAGGTCGCCGCAATGACCTTCTGAAAACCCTCGTTGATGCGGGTCACCCCGTCGTCTGAGGTGACATCGAGGATGCCCGCGTTGTGAATTAGGGTGGAGCGGCCGACAGCGGTGCGCAGCCGCTCCACAATCTCCTTTTCCCTCTCAGCGTTCTGAGTGCCCCTAGTTTGCAGGATCGTCTGCTCGATTGCGGTACGGCTGGCTCCTTGGGCGCGCTTAACGTACTTCGCGGTCTTCAGCAGAAGCCGCAGGTCGGCGAGGATCCGATCGGTCTCGGGCGGCAACACAACGCGAAGTTCATCGAGGCCGGCGCTGTGGGCTTTGATCTGCTCCAAGCTGAACTCGGTCTCGGGGCTGGTGAAGTGCAGAACGAGCTCGTGCTGCTTGCTCATTGCCTGCCCGTCGAGTTTGAACCCCACAGGAAAGTTCTGACCGTTCTTGCCATAGACGACCTTGGTCGTCTTGATGATCGAGCCGGTGAGTAAGTCTGACAGCTGTCTGGAGACTTCAGAACTGTCGATGTCGACGTTCTTGATTTCCTGCTCGATCTTCTGCTCTTCGTTGGTGAGGTAGTCGTAGACGTCCCCGGTGCGCTGGATATAGGTTTGCGCTTCCAGCGCGGCGAGAGCCTCGTTGACGTCCTTCCCAAGTTGCGTGAGGTCAGTGCCGAAATGGTCGTAAACCAGCACGGTAAGGTTGCGCGGCGTCGCTTTGAAGGTATCCACGTACTTGACCAGGAACAGGGCCTTGAGGAGGCGAATCGCAAGCGGCGGCAGTGACGGGCTGCGTTCGGCGTCGTTGATCGCACGCCGATTCGCTGACTTCAGCGAGGCACGGATGCCCTCAAACATCTGGTCAAAAGATGCGAGTTGGCCGAGAGGTTCACTGGCCAGTGTGCGGGCAACTTCCTGAACGACACCGAGCATGGAACGTTCACCGACTGAGCTGTTCCGCCCTTCGAAGATGTTGTGGTCACTGATTCCCTCGATTGCGGACTGGAACAGCGGGAACTGATAGCTCACGAACGGGTATGTTCCGACGAAGTGGGTTTCGTCACGGTAGTTCGGGTAGTGGCGACCCTCAACGAAGTCGAAAAGGGTTTTGAAGTTTGCATGCTCAGTCGCGTACAGCGCCGCTACGGCAGTTTTCGCAGCATCCGTCTTGTCGAGCAGGCGTTTACGGATGACCTCTTCGACGTCCTGGCTAGTGAGCTTGAGCCGGTTCGTGAAACGATCTTGGACTCTGGAGAAGTCGTTGGCCTGCGACTTCGTGCGGTCACCACCAACCTTCTCCATGTCTTCCTGTGAGGTGACGAAGATCCATGCCCTCCCTCTGCACTTGGTGGCCAGGGATTCGGCGATGGTTTGAAGGTTCAGCATCAGCTGGGTATTTGTGCCAATGAACTGGCCGACCTCGTCGACAAAGAAGTTCAGGCGGAACCCATCGGGCTGTTGGTCCAACCAGATTGCGACCTCGCTGGCAAAGTCCTCGATCGAAACTGAATAGCTGGTGCTGTATTGGCGAATGATGCCGGGACTCTCGGTGCCGTTGACTTCGGCGAAAGCCCGGTCGATGTGCCCGGCTTCGAGCACGGCCTGCTCGCGCCCTTGCGTCCACGGGATACCCGCGATTCGTTCGAACGCGACCTTGAAATCGTCGTACTGTCCGCGAGTGTCGAGGTCGCGCTCAAAGCGAGCAATGTGGCCTTGGTTGCCGTAGTACCCGCGGGATTCGTCGAAGATCTTCACAAAGACCTTGAGAAGGGCGTCAGTCTGATCCTTCGAGATCAGCGTGGCCTTCTGGTCGATATTGAACAGCAGGCTCTTCGCGGGGATTCGGTCGGCCTTCTCAATTAGCGCAGGCAGGAAAGCGTCCTCGGCCTTGCCACGGAAGTGCTCCGAGACCTTGGTTCGCCGGTAGTCGTGACTACCGATGTCGCCGAGCAGGTGGGCGAGCATTTTCAGCAGGTGTGACTTGCCGGAGCCGAAAAAGCCCGAGATCCAAACGCCGTTAGCGTTCGTGTAGTTGGTGTAGGCCTCCAGCACGTGTTCGAGGCCCTTGGCTGCCTCGTTCGTGAGGACGTACTCCTCGACCTCGGTGGCGAGGTAAGAGGTGTCATCGGCCTTAATGACGCCCTCGATAGCGCGGTTGATCGGTCTGGCGAAGATTTCGTTGATCATGGTCACGCTTATGCTTCCTGTTCCAGAATGTCCTTGGCCCGGTAGTAGCTATCACTGGCGCCCAGGTTCAGCGCCCGCAACTGGTGACCACTAGCTTGTGTGAATTCGTAAGTGCCCGGGAACCACGCCAGCATCGGACGACCCGTAACGACACTCTGCAGGTTCTCCAGCACCGTGTGGGTGCGAATGAAGGGGAACACCTCGCCGATGCCCGTGAGGAAGACTATGTCGCTCGGCTCAGCGTCGAGGAGGATGCGGATCGCGGGTGCGAGGTGATCATGCGGGTCAAGCATGCCTTGCAATGTCTCGCGGAACTCGGTCTTTTCCATGTCTGGCTCGAGTGCCAAGACTCGAGCCCAAACCCCACGTGCCCTGAGCAACTGCACGGCAAGGTTGTAAAGGTTGATCTCGACGACGTTTAACCCGTCGTCGCTACGGAGTTTCGTGGTAACGCGGTCGCGGAGGCCGTCGACGTCACGCGACCACGTGGGCGGGTAGTGATAGATGAAGAACGGCACCTCCTTAGAGAGGCCCTCCATCTTCAAAAACCGCATACCGCGCAGCACTTCGTAAACGTGCTTTTCATCGCTCGTGAGGCTTCGCTTGATCGTGCTCATCCCGTCGCCTCCATCGGCAGAGTGGTGGGAAAAAACCGGATGTCGCTCGGGCCGCGTGCAGCAAGGGCTTTGTGGACTCGCCCTGAGAGCACTGCCGGTACGATGGCGCCTTCTTTGCTCCAAATGCCCACTTCATACAGCATGCGGAAGACGTTCTGGCGGAGCCTGGCTCGCGTTGAGGGTTTTAACTCGTCAAGCTCGGGGTGCCACAAGCTTCTACCCGTCATAAACCGCTCGAAGTGTTCGGTGCTGAGCGTCGGGGTCATCAGGAGGAACCGTTCGCGAATGACTTCTTCCGCGAAGTCACCAATCAGGTCATAATGACGGCATGCAGCGGCCCACATCAAGTGACAGCGCTCGGTGAGACTCGATTCCGCGAGTAGTTCAAGTTCTAGATCATCGAAAACGCTTAGCCGCTGGATCGTCTCCCGCGTTACGCGAACACTCGACGAAGTCGTACGCGCCTGCAGCAGATTCTGCTCAGTGACTGCACGACGTACCATCAGCCAATCGTGCGAGCGGAGATACTCGGCGACGATCACGTCTGCCTCGCGCACCAGAAGCCCCCCGCTGGTGAACGACAGTGCATAGCGATCATTTGAGCGACTGCTCGTAGTCAACGGGGCCTCCTTCCGGGAGTCGGGCAGTGGTCGGGATACGTAGGCACGCCGACGGGAACGTCGCGGCACTTCGAAGAAAACAGCTAAATAGTCTGGCCCGAGCTCCAATGCATCGGCACCACAACCGTGGACTCAGTCGCCGATCTCGCTGGCTTGAAATTTCCACAGGAGCTCATTTTTATGGGTAGGCATGCCTCGTCGGCAATCCAGGAGTAGACCGAATCCCTCGTCATGCGGCCATGAACAGCGATGCCGTCAGCGGGGAGCCAAGGCTCGGGCACGTCGGTCCTCTCAATACGCTTGCGGCCTCAGGGACCCTCTTCCCTGATACTACCGAGGAGTGCCCTTCTGCCCTGCTTTGACTGGGCCTCGCCGGGTGAGTCCTATCCGAAAGGACGCTTAGGGCTCGGTGCGCTCCTTTCTGCCTCGAGCCCAGACGCCGCAAGCCCGTTCTCCATCGATCGTAATTCAATGCTTTGGGCTCAAGCAGAGGATCTCGTGCGGCCACCCTGCGGCCTCACGCGCCTCAAGCCGGGCCAATGACACCTCCCGTAATGCAGGTGCTCGACAGGTCTCCCAACGCTGGGATCGTCGATGCTTCCGGTTGATGCCCCGCTCCCCCGTCGTGGAGGACGCGGAGGATCCCGACGCGCTAGGGCGGTGAAGGATTGCTAACTCGCCGCACACATAGCGGGAGTGAAGCACTTCATCGCAGAGGCCCGGAGCCGCATCGAGCAACTCGCGGATGATCCTGTCCGCGGATCAACAGCGACTAGACCGAGATCGAACTTCGGTTTCATGACCTCGCGACTTCGGCTCGGGCTATGCGTCGGCGCTTTGGTTCACCGCGAAGTGCAAGGCTCGCGTTGCCGGGAGCAAGGTCTCAGCAACGGCGTGAATCCTGGTCTCAACGTTCCCTTGTTCCAGTTGTTCCAGGGTTTCCCCACAGAGAGTCCTTAGAGAGATGCATACATGGAATGTCGGATGGTGAGTGCGGGAAATGGGTAGAGGCAGTACTGGGGAAACCTGGAACTTCCGGAACAAGTCCCCTACTGATGGAGTCGCCTACCCTGCTTCCCCTTATTCACGCGGTTCTTCGACAGATAACCCTGTTCCGGATTCTGTTCCAAGACCGTTCCTAGGTTCAAAGTTCGCACATCATCCGAAGCGCCTGCACTCCTTCCCTCAAATGTGCTCCTAGAGGATCGAGCGAGGCCCACCAGCGGAAATCCTTCCCCCGGTGACAGCAAGTCCGCAACCAGAGAAAGCAGTACAGCAAAATGACAAAGACCTACACCCCTACCCCTGACTTCGGCGATGACTTGGATTTCGGTCCGGAGGATGCCTACTTCATCGACGGCACGGACTTCGAGGCGGAGGCAGCAAGCATCTCCTCCGGGGATGAGTTCTTCCTCGACCATTCCGACGAACCCTGCAAACTCACTGCGACTGACCTCGAGTACCTGGCCGAGGAGGGCATCCTCCCCGAGGTCGCTTTGGCTCATGGAACATACTCGGTGGTCGTCGAATCGCAGATGCCCGAAGAGCTGGCAACGAAGTGGGATGGCCCCGGCATCATCTTCCAGAACCACCGGATCGACGGCTCGGTTGTTCCCCAGTACCGCCCGACAGAGGCGACCAGGGTCGGCACGGATGGCAAGCCGACGAAATATGTACTGCCAGCGAAGTCGGGCAACTCCCCTTACTACTCGCCGCTGCAAAAGGAGATGCTCGGTAAGGCGGAGACTGTGCTCGTCATCGAGGGCACGAAAGCCTGCCTCTCGGTGGTCTCACTGCTTCAGGAAGTCGGCAAGCTCGATGAGATTTTCGTGATCTCGGTTGCCGGTGCGTGGGGCGGCAGTGAGGGGGGCGTTCACTCTCCCGATTTCGGTGACATGCTCGGTGCGGGCGCTACCGTAACGGCCTTCTTCGACGCGGATTTCGCGACCAATGAGTCTGTTTACCTGGCGGCGAAGAAGCTGCAAGATTTTCTGAATGCGTCTTTCGGTGCCTCCGTGAAGTTCGCTCGGGTCCCGGTCTCCGGCAAGGGCGGCGTATCCGACTGGCTTGGCAGCCTCAAGCGTCGCAGCGCAGTGCAGCGAATGGACGCCGTGGATCGTCTTATCGCCAGTGCTATCGCGAAGCTCGGCCGTAAGCCCGCCGCGAAGAAGAAGGCCCCGAGTGCCGCGAGCTCCCACCTGGCGGAGGTATCCGCCGGCGGCGCCCGGGTCTTCAGGGACCTCGAGATGATCGCCCGGGCCAACATCAGTGAGGATGGCAAGGTCACCCCCGGCGAGATCCTACTTAAGGACGCGGCCATCTGGCTTACGGCGATTCACGAGGTCTTCGACGATATGTCGCAGTCCGCCGCCCGGACCGGTGAGTTCGACGTGGCGGTGAAGCTCGGCGGTGGTCTGGTTTTCGAGTTGGAGCGTGTCGCGGCCTCCCAGCTCGACAACCCCCGTTGGATTCTTTCCCAGGTCCCCGGTGCCCTCGGAGAGACAGCAACGATCCGTCCCTATGCCGAGAAGGAAATTGGTGAAGCCATTCGTGCCTCCTCTGGCCTCCCTGGCGTGGACTTTCCCATCAAGCGCCGCCTGACCCGGTGCGGTTGGTACGAGATTGACCGCGTCGCCGAGGACGGAAGCCCGAAAAAGTCGGCCTTCTATCTCACTGGCACCGGTGCGATCGGCGGCGACGGCATGGATTTGGCTTTTACGGCCCGCATTGCGGAGCCTACTTTGGCGGGCTTTGAGATGGTCGACCTGAACCAGGTAACCCAGCGCGAGATCGAATCGGCCGTCGCGAAGGTGCTCGAGGCGATCGAGGCACACCTCGTTGATCCGACGCCGGTCCTCGTAGGCCTGGGTTTCATGGCCCTGTCGGTGATGGGTGTGAAGGCTGGTGGTGGCGCCTGCATCGTGGGTCTCCCGGGATCCGGCAAGACGGCAATGGCCCTGTTTCTCTCGTCCCTCCAGATCGGCCGTTGGGACGAGGATTTCCTCGGCAACTTCGAAGGCACGTCAAACTACGTGGCCGGTGTCGGCCGGGGCGTCCACAACGCGACCGTCTTCGTCGACGATCTCCGCGTTCGATCCCGCCCGGGCTCTACCAACCAGCGCAGTCAAGATGCCCAATCCGAAGCGTTCTCCCAGATCATGCGGCGCATGTACGGTGGCGGAGGCAAGGCCCGCGGCCGTCAGTTCTTCGACAAGAACAGCGGCGACGTGTTCTCGAAGGAAAAGGCCCGTACGGCTCCGGGATTCATCCTGACCGCCGAGCCCGCTGCCCTGCCCGATGGTCACCAGAACTCCGATATGGAGCGAGGCCTGTTCG
The DNA here is from genome assembly GCF_054510995.1 of Arthrobacter sorbitolis. Classification (NCBI taxonomy): domain Bacteria; kingdom Bacillati; phylum Actinomycetota; class Actinomycetes; order Micrococcales; family Micrococcaceae; genus Arthrobacter; species Arthrobacter sorbitolis. Next base: position 133,499 of record NZ_JBTNDM010000004.1, on the reverse strand, counting down.
TCGAGGTGACGAAGGAATCTACCTTCCGGCCCGGTGGCGCCTCGGCAATGGAGGATCTCGCCAATGAGGGCATCACCCAAATTGCCTGGGCCGGGTTCATCCAGTATCTTGCCGGCAAGATCGACCGTAACGGTGGGCTGGACGAATACCTTTCAGTAGTCCGCTGCATCGCCGAGGATGTTGCCACCACTTTCCGAAGTGCTCACCCCAGCATCCCCGGGTCGAGGCCTCACCGCATCGCGGCCAACGCATACGTCGGCCTCGCCGAGTTCCTGGGCTACGCAGGCCAGTTCGTCGGCATCGCGCGGGCGGGTGTCGCCGCCCGCCTCACCCAACAGGGCTGGGAGCTGACACAGACGGCCATGTCCGAGTGCTGGGACAAGTTCCAGGGCGGCCAACCGCCAATGGGACCTCTCGAGGCGCTGAAAGGTGCCGTAGCCTCAGGTGAATACTGGATTGAAAACTACGCAGGCGACCCAACAAAGTCACGTCTGAAGCTCGGGGTGAAGGGCGAGACAGCTGGCCAGTCCGGCGTGAAGGAGGAGGTGCTCTTCCTCCTCCCAGAGGTCGTCACCAAGATCACCGGGCTGAAGGGGAAAGCGCTCGGTCTGGCCCTTGGCGAGGACATCATCCCCGGCACCGAGGGGTACATGCGCCGGCTCCGTACGCCGCAGGGCAATCTCTGGATGTATGCGGTCAAGCGCTCCAGCTGGGGCGGCCTCCAGGTCGTTGGAAGCAGCGAAGGCTGGACCAAGGCCGAGGACTCGGTAGCCGCCTAATGGCACCCGCCGGGCTACTTGCCGCAACCGCGTCCTGAGTATGGAAGGGGCACCACTTCTCTATTTGCCTCCGCGGTCAAAAGACAGCCGCTAAGTTCAGCACCGACACCGGCCGGCCATGCCGTATCTGACCGACGGTCGACCGCTTAGAGTCGACATCGGCAAAGGCAGCGACGCCGAACCTCCCTAGCGGACATGCGTCGAAATGGTGAACGGCGCGGGCCATCAAGGCCATGACTGCTTCTCCGGCTTACCCGACCCGTCTGATGTGAGCCAGATTCCGACCGGCCTGAACTCCCGCAGCGAGGGCCCCAGCGCAATGACGGCGCCAAAGCAATAAGAGTACGCTCCCATCCACCACTCGATCTTTCGTCGGTCTCTGTAGCTATTGCGGCCTTGATTGAGCGCGTTCTTGAACTCGACGATCAGCAGGTTGTGCTCAGGCCCGTCCTTTCCGCGATGGTGCACCGCGAGATCCGGGGTGCCATATCCGCTTCTGTTCATTCCTTGCCGCTTAGGATCTCCATCGAAACTCTCCCGGTTCCACTCCAGATCGATGTCCCACCTGCCGTGAAAGGGTTCGGTTTCGTACAGCGCACGATAGATTTGTCCCACTCGGGCGCGCTCTCCAACGCCCCACTCCCATAGGCTTGGTTGGTCTGCGTGGACCCGATCAATCGCATTCCACAGCCATTCACGGACAACGTTGTCTGTGCCGCTTCCCAGTGCGTCCATCGTTGCAACCTAGCCGTCGACATGGCATTTCCACTAGGGTTTTTCGAAGGGTGTTCTTCGCGCACGAGACCTAGCGCGGCGCGTCACGATGGTAGGTCCTTGTCCAGCAAATTGTCGAAGAACGCTTCGTCCAGCTGGTAGGTGACGATGGGCGTACGGGGCTGGACACCAACCCGGTACTTGAACATCAGCTCGGCCAGTCGGCGACCGTCGATCAGTACGATTTTAATAGCGCTGCCGGAGATCTCTTCCGCTGCCGTGACCGCCGAGCTGCTGTAGCTGGCGGTGGTGATGAAGATGCCCTTGTTTGCTCGCTTCTGCATGAGGGCACCGCCGAAGTCGCGGACGTCCTTCGGCCCGACGGAATCGTTGTGTGAGTACCTTTTAGCTTGAAGGTACACCTTGTCAAAGCCAAGAGCGTCCTGCCAGATAATGCCGTCGATGCCGTTGTCACCGCTGCCACCAGTGCGTTGCATCATCTTGCTATTCGTCCCGTAGCCCATCGCATCCACGACCATCAGAATTAGATTCTCGAACGGTCGGTGATGCACCTTCAGCAGGTTCAGGTAGATGTCTTCAATTAATGCTTCATTAATTTGTGATGCGGCTTCGGCCAGGGACTCCTCTGGTGTTTCCTCGGAGTCCTCAACAACCTCTACGGGTCCGCCCTCCGGAGCTTCCCTTCGCCGGCGCGCCGTACCACGAAGCCAATCGACGTACTCGGCGTTCTTGCGCAGGGTCTCATAGGTGACTGGCTCTTGTGAGGCGACGGCTTCCTTGCCGTCCTCGCTAATGACGAAGGTTCTGCGGTCGGGCCGATCAAGCAGCCCTGCGCGAAACGAATTGTAAACGGCCCAGTGGGCTCGCCCCCCGCCACAGGGGCTTGTTTTGCGTATCAGTCCTAGCCGCATCGTCGTCGCTCAACGCCAGCCCGGGGTAAATCAAGTCTTGGATTTGGCGTTCTGTTCGAGGAGTACCATCTGCCATGAGGCTGACGACAGGGTCGATGAACGCTTTCCACTGAGGCATAGTCACCTGCTTACCCTATGCCGACTGGAAGCTCAGGCGGCGGTGTGTGCACGAAGCTCCGAGCTAAGATCCGCTCACTGATGGTCATGCAGTTGACGTGCGGACGCTGGCGCCTCGCCGACGTTATTCCATCTCGTCGCCATCTGAGGGATGAACGCCAACCGGCGTCATCGCGTCAAACATGTCCTGGTGGTCTAAATACTGCATCTCGTGGACTTCCTCGGTGTACTTGTCGACCAAGATGGCGCCCCGTCCAACCAGCATGTAGTCACCGCTCTCTTGCCCGCCCTCCAGCGCTTCCCTCGCGCCGTCGACGACGACCCAAAAAGCTTCATTCTCGAAGCCGTAGTCGGCCACCATGTACTGCCCGCGGTGTCCATACTTAGCCCATTCCCTGACGCCGCGCTCATAGGCAACGACGCGCGCCTGCTCGAAGTCGATCATGACCACGGCCTCCCAATGTCGATTGTTGCCCCGACGGACCCTCTTCAGAAGGACTATCGCGCTGCTCTGCTAATCCACGAGTTTCCTTCGATCTGACGGGGTTGGTTCTAGGCTCTATGCGTCCCGTCCACCGACGGGCAACACCGGCCGCTCCCCTAGTTGGCGGAGTTTCCGCCAACTAGGTCCACTTCCGCCAAGAACGGCCGGATATGCAGCCGGTCACATCCGGGAGAGGAGCTCGGCCTTCTTCGCCTGGAACTCCGACTCACTGACGATCCCTGCGTCGCGCAGCTTCCCAAGCTTCTCCAGCTGGGCGAAGACGTCGTCAGGGGCTGGTACGGGTTGCGGCGCCGGTGCTGCCTGCGGCTGGTGGAGGGCGCGCTGGGCCGCCTCCACGGCGTCCCGTATGGCGATGAAGGCCGCATCCTCGCCCATGCCGAAGGTGATCGAGTTCTCGTCCTTCACGGCACTCATCGTCTGATGGCCGAACGCGCTGACCTTCTCGTTGCCGCCGGCGATCGAAAACTGGATGAAGCCGGCCATGACCACGCCCGAGGGCTTGATCTGGACGCTCGAGATGGACGTGATCGGGACTCGCTTCACGCCCTTGCCGATTGTCACGCGCCCCAGGCCGATGTGCTGAATGGTGACGAAGTGCCCATCGAATGCGATGTACCCCACGCCCAAGGCGCGCGCGAGGAGGGCATCTGCAGGGATCTTGTACTTCGCCCGGAACTTCTCGTCGCCGGTCGGAGCCTGGCCGTCCGCGGACTTCACCCTATGCGTTTGGACTCCCGGACCCGACGAGGGCATCGGCGGCGCCGGGCGCTGCCCCTGCACTCCGTAGGCCCTGTCGCTCTCGACCAGGCGGTGCAGTTGCGCGAAAGCCGACTCGTCCTGCGCCCCGAAGATAATGTCCTGGCGGTCGCCGAACTTGTCCGTCGGGCGCCGGAAGCGGATGTGTCCCTGCGTCAGCGTGCCGGCTGGCTTGAAGTCGACGCCGGCCAGGTCCTGCACCGGGATGACGACCATCGGGGTCAACTTCATCTTCACCGACAGGATGCCCTCGCCGTACGCAGCCCACCCCTGTTGGCCGATCCAGACCGGAATGTGAGGCGGTATCGCGTACTTCTCGCGGATCCGCTGCGCCTTCGATCCGTCCCTGTCCCCCATGCCGTGCCCTTCCCCTGGCCAATGTCCTCACCAGAGCATAGGGCCGCCCGGCGACGCCAGGCGGCTAGGCTTGCCGCAGTCGATCACGAGGGGGACGAATGCGCCACGGGCGTAGCGACGAAGACTGGAATGACCTGATGGATGCGGGCATGCAGGAGCTGGTGAGAGTGGCACAGAGTGGGGTCTGGACCTCCTATGGCGAGTTCAACGAGGCGATTGCCGAAGGCGCCGGCGTCCGCAAGTTCGACTTCAACAACGACGGTGAGCGGAACGCCATCGGCACGCTCCTGGCCGACGTCGTTAAGGCAGACCCTCTGCACCCACAGTTCATGATCTCCGCGGTGGTGAAGCTGGCTGCCAGGGACGCCGGCCCCGGCGAGGGCTTCTACACGCTGGCGGAGCACCTGGAGCACCTGGATCACCTGAAGCCCGGCGCCTCGAGCGACGAGAAGTACGGCGTCTGGTCCCAGCACGTTGGCATGGCGTTCGACCACTACCGTCGCCGGCCCCGGCCCCGGCCCCGGACGCAGGAAAGCTCCGGCAGCCCGTAGTCCGCCGAAGCTTTCCGTTGCCTCAGGCCATCACAGCTGGCATGAAACGCAGCCCTCCACCTCGAAGCCGCCGTCCCTCGCTGTCTCCACAGGTGCACACCCATTTTTCGTCACTTCCATGACGAGCTACACGACGAGTTCTTCGTCGTCTAAAGCGCCCAGTGTCTCCACCGCCGCCTCTGATCCGATGCCGCAGCCGTGGTGGGATGCGTCTGAGGGCAGGGGTGAGGTAACAATTACTGCATGCATCAGATGCCTGCGTTGAAACCGAGACCGTCCCTTATTGGCATGCGGCTGTATGGCCCCCCTCTTTCTGACGTGACCGTTCGGTTCGGCCCCAGCCTTACAGCCTTCTACGGCCGAAACGGTGCCGGGAAGACGTCAATTCTCAACGGCCTGCGAGGCGCGTTTGCCGGACGCGCGAAGTACATCAATCAGCTCTTCATGCAGGCCGACAAGGGGTCCGTGGCTTTCGACTGGGCTGTCAGGAGTATCAAGGACACCGCCCGTGATCCTTCGTACGAGCTGACATATGACACTCCGGATGTCGACGTTCTCCGGCATGCAATCCGCCACTGGTTCCTGTCCGGCGGAAGACACTTCGACCCTGCCCTGACGGCGGATGAGATCGATTCGGCGCTTGTCGATGAGTTGGCGGATCTGTCCTCGATAGCTATTCTCCCGGCAGGTGCCGAAGAGCCATCCTGGGATGTCTGGGCGTGTATCCCTCCGCAAGGATCACGAGCCGCGGCGAGCGAGAAAGCCGTGGCCAAGCTCGTCGATCTCTGGAACGAAGAGGATGAGCGCTCGAATCTGCTGGCGGAGAAGGAAGTGCAGCTGGAGGCGTTGTACGAGGCTGGAGAGATTTCAGAAGAGGAGTTGATGGAAAGGCAGGGCGACCTCGAGGTGGCATGGGAAAAAGCCGCTAGACAAGACGGGTTCGGCATCTTTGAACCCGTGGCAGGGTTCACCTGGGATTTTTTCTGGTCTGACACTGCGGAAAACGTCAGAAAGTTCATCAGCCGAATGCTCGGAGACGGGCTTCCGGTGCCGGTCGTAAAGATCTTCTCCACGAAGTCGATTCCGTTTGAGTTGGAAGATGACGGGGACGAGTCCGACCTAGACCGAGTGACTGCCGTGAAGCTCATGGCGCGTCTCGATTCACGCTCCAAGGAAGACCCGAAGGAAGACCAAGACACAGCCGAGCCGCTGCGCCGCTGGGTCCAGGAGCTAGAGTCCGAGGTCAACACCATCTACTCAACACTCCTGCAGGACGCTCCTCCCCTCAGTCTCGAGATGTCGGACCCGTCCCGGTGGCTGGCCGAAAAACCATTGCGGTGGATTGTCCGCTACGGCCATCAAGAAGTGCCTCTCTCGTCACTCTCCCGAGCCGAAGGGCGCTGGGCCAGAATAGCCATCCGCCGAGCACTGGACTTTCACTCACTCATTGCGGCCGCCGTCATCGACGAACCCGAAGCGGCACTCCACCGCGCCGCCGAGCGGCACATGTCTGCTGGACTCGACACGCTAACGGCGTTCGGCCCTCAACTCATAGTCGCCACACACTCTCCAGAGGTTCTCAACTCCAGAGGGACCAGTTGCGTTCATGTGTCAAAAACCGAAGGGGGAACGCGTGTTGGACAGATTCCTGACCTAGGCCCGGAGAACCTTGCAGTCCTCGGACTGTCCCCGTCTGACCTTCTAGGCCTCTACCGCGTATTCCTCCTAGTTGAAGGCGTCCATGACGAGATCGTCCTAGGTGCCTTCTGCGGGCCGGCGCTGGAAGAAGCGCGGGTCAAAATCATCCCTATGCGTGGAGCGAGAAACCTCCCCGGATCCATCGAGAGTCAGGTTCTGTTTGACCTCACCGACGCACATGTCGTGGCGGTACTGGATGACATCAACATCCAGGAAGTCAATGAGGTGTGGGCTGAAGCAGTGAGGCTGGCGAAGTCCGACGAACAGGATGAGGCCATGACGCTACTGACCAGCGCATTCCGTGGACGCAGGGGCAACGAGTACGCCTGGATTACGAACTGGCTCGCCCGGGCGTTGAAGCAGCAGGTGGATTCGCGCATAGAGCCCTATGGTTTCCGAGCCCGCGACATCATCGAGTACCTGCCTGTGGAACTGATAGTGCCGGAAGCCGGAAAGTCCTGGGACGATCTCCGGCGGGAGCACGACGACGCCATCCCCTCATTGAACAAGGCAAAAGGCCTTCATGATTTCAAGGAATGGCTGAAAAGGACCTTCAAAGCCGATACGTCGGTCAGTGCCATCCGCCGCGCCGCCGAGGCAGCAACAGACATCCCTGAGGAGTTTCAGAGGTTTAGCTACAGGCTGCGAGAAATAGGGTCGCGACGAGTTGCAGGGCATTGACGCTGAAGTTGAGGAACCTTGCGCCCTCGTCGATCGCGATGCTCCCGGACCTCACGCAGGCCTTGGCTGCGCGTTCTACGCCTAGCGATTGGGCCTCCTTCTCGTAGTCATGGCAGCAGGGATGTGTGCAGTGGAAGGACACCGTCGTTCAAAGGGTTCGAGGAGGCAACGTACCGGGCGATAAGCTCGCCCCGAGAAACGAACATCGGAGGGGCTTGTGCCGGTACACCTGAGAGAACTCGTTCTAAGCGTTGCCCGCTGCACGGAGGTTCCTGGTGCGGTCGCAGACCCTCAACATCCATGCCATGAGGTTGTCTGCTTTCAGGACCGATATGAGGGCCCGTTTCAGGTGCCTGAAGCGTGGGCCGGCAGGATGGAGACTGCGAAAGTGGTCTTCTTGTCCTCGAACCCGTCGATCAGTGCAGGAGAGCCTGAGGCACGAGCTCGATATAAGCATCTAGCTGAGCTCTATCCAACTGCCGAATGGAACGACGATATGATCGCCGACTTCATGCTGCATCGGTTCGACAGCGAGCACTCCTGGGTGAATGGAAACTTGCAGCACCTCAAGGCCGGTGCCACAGGCGAATCGTTCGCCGAAGTGCTCCGCCGCGTCGCCGGTGGTGAGGCAGTTAATCGTGGCAGGAGCGAGACCTACTGGCAGTGGGTTCGGAAGCAAACAGTGGCGCTGGTTGGCGAGGGAGCTCCCTGGCACGAAAGCGCGGCGATGACCGAGGTCGTGCACTGCAAGTCAAAAAACGAGATCGGCGTCCGCGAAGCTGCTAGCTTCTGCAGCGCCAAGCACATGGACCGCGTGCTTTCCGCGTCGCCGGCTGGACTGATCGTCGTCGTGGGCGGGCCATCACGCGATGCCTTCACGCTGGCTCACCCGGAAATCTCAAAGCGGTTCCCCCTCTTCGGTCGCGACGACCCGATCACAGGCCGGGTCGATCCCGTGCAAAGTATCGTAAAAATTACGGTCGGCGGCCGCCAGCGCCTGATCTGCTTCCTGTGGCACAACAGCGCCTATGCACCCAAAGTTAAGGACCTCAAGACTATGTATCCGGAGGACTTCCCCCGGCTGCAGCGCGCGGCACTGAGTCCTGCACCACCGGAGGAACTATAGAAAAAGCCGGAAATGGGCCCCCGTACGCACGTCGTCGATAGATGGGTAGCCAGTTCCCAAGTTGTAAGCTCTCCGGGCAGACGGGCAACCGGGTTTGGTGAGGTGATAGCCGCTGACGTCCCAGGTTCAGCCAGCAGCCCGAAGCTCCCCTACTGGAAAAACTCGGAATGCATCGGACTCATCTGCGCGGGTGCAGTAGTGGCGGCTGACAATCAGGAGCAGGATCTGAGCCGGGATCCCCAAAGCTTTGAGCTCATGGCTTCCCTGTCTTGCAGGCGGCTGGACTGGGGCGAAAGTGTCCCGTGCTGCGTCAGCTAAGTGTAGATCTGACGGGAGTTGTTGACAGTCGGGTTTTCTAGTTGAAAGGAAGACTTCAGCCCATCAGCCTTCGAGCGTCGAGCGTCGAGCGTCGAGGCAATTACTGGCTCGCCGTCCGGCGTCACGTCGAGGAAGTCAGCGGGAACCTAGCAGCGAAATACCACACTAATCGCTAGCTGCGCGGCGGTCCGGACGGGGACAGATACGCCACTACGATGGCGGGATGCAACCATCCGAATATGAGCTCAATGCCTGGCGGGACATCCAGAACTACAAGGGACGCCCAGTGTCAGGTGCATTGAAGGATGTCGGCAAGCGAATGGTAGACGGCGCCGCAGAGCTTAGCGGGCATGCCACGACATATATGGAAGACCATCCACGGGCCCGATCGGCCGTCTCGCGCGGGCAAGAAATCGCGGCCAAGGGCACCAATGCACTCGGCCGTGGGAAACGACTGGCTGCCGAAGTGCTACCGTCCTGGAGCGGCACTGTCCTCGAATCCACCAGATACACCGGGGCACGCATTTCGCGGCTTGGACTCACACCCAAAGCGGTCGTGGTGAAGCACAAGAAGCAAGGGCACGCCGTTGCGTCACTTTCGGACCTGCGTCGCTTAGATCTGGAGCAGATTGACGCTGTCCGTGGACGGGGAGATAGCTGGGGCTACCCGATCGTTGCAGCAGCCGTGGGAATCGGTACCGGGCTGGTAATCACCGGCGGAGGATTAGCAATCGCCATCACCAGCGGTGCCGCCGCCGCTCCGTCGGGCGGGGCTATCACCGGCGCCATGGCCACTGACACTGCAGCTGTCCTCGGACTAACCTCCCGCTGCGTCGGCAAGGTGTCTCTGCATTACGGCTACGATCCTGAAGTCCCCGCGGAGAAGATGTTCGTGATGACCGTCATTAACGCCGCAACGGCGATGTCAGCCGGAGCGAAGACCGCCGCCATGGCGGACATCTCGAAGCTCACTCAGGCGCTATTCCGCCGCCAAAGCTGGGAAGTCCTCGATAAGTTTGTGGTCGCCCAAGTCTCAAAGAAGTTTGCGGGAGCATTCGGCAAACGCCTGACCAAGCAGGGGCTTGGAAAGGTTGTTCCCGGTGCTGGGGCCGTCATCGGCTCCACCCTCAACTGGGCCACCCTGGAGTCCGTTATCGACCTTGCGGACGTCGCATACCGACGGCGGTTCCTTCTTGAGAAGTATCCGCACCTCGCTGAGGAAGAGGTGCCGGGCACGTTCGCAGACGCCGTTCCGGCAGAGGTCATTCCAGTTGACGGCGACGAAGTGATCAGCGTGCTTGACGAGATAACGGAAGCGGGCGGGCCTGACATAAAAGCTTCGTAAGCTTCGTAAGCTTCGGCATCCAAATCCCCGGGACGCCTTGAGGGCTGGGGCTTGTTCGTTGGGCTGGGTGTCTTGCGCCCGTCGTGCCTAATCCGGCTGGACCACGAGCTCAAACAGGCCGGCCGCCGAGAGCGAGTTCGAAAAGGTCGTCTCGTTCAACGGGGTTAATGAACATGACGTTCCCGGCGGGGACGGTGGCCCTTTACCTGCGGCTGAGGAGGTCGGTCTTCTTTGCCTCGAATTCCTCGTCACTGATGATGCCCTGTGCGCGCAGTGCGGCAAGGTCGTGAATTTGCGAGCCAACCGTGGGCTGGACCGGGCCGCGCGGTGTCGCGCGGGTGATAGCGCGGACTATGAGCCAGGTAAGCAACGTCAGGATGCCAATGCCAACGAGCGCCCACGTCAATGCCGCTGCGGAGGCGATCTCCTGTATGCAGTCGGCCTCGTTTGAACCAAAGCCCAACCCGCCCTCGTACATCATGGCGTCGGTTAGCTCAGCGACGGTGTTGTCGGGATTGAAGGGGCTGCCGCAAATGTCCGAGACATCAGTGAATCCGATGATGAATCCGAGGACAGTGATGGTGCTGCCCAAGCCCAGGATCCATCCGAGCAAGGTGGAGTGCGGGCGTTTCGGGGGCTTGGGCGCAGAAGGGCGGTCCTGCGACACGACGGCCGGTGCGGCATCGGCGCGCGCGTCCGCTGGGAGGATGAAGTGCTCGAACGGCGCGGCAGGCCCGAGATGGCCGGCAGGCAGTGGGGTAACGGAGTCACTATGTTCTGGTGCCAGGCTGGCGCGATCGGTGACCGCTCCCCATTCGGTGCCGTCGAAGTATGCCACGATGCCGTGGTTGAGAATGTGTGCGTACCAGCCAGGATTCACGATGCCCCCAAAGTCTTGATGGAGGCCTCGCCGAATATGTAGGCGCCTCACGGTTCACGAATAATTATGGCACTGGTGGCATAGCCCGTTGACCGTGCTGTGATTCCCTTAATGGCCAGAGTTACTAGCACGATGATGGCGGTTGCCAATGTCGTCACCAGCACGATGAGCCAACGGGAAGAGGGCAGGACCGCGAACCAGGACACGGCCAGCACGAGGATCGCCACCCCGACACCGTTGATAAAAAGCGCAGTGTAGCCGGGGCCCATCAGCACATCCCTTGGGGCATCCAAGCCGTTCGACTCCAGGTACAGGGCGAGACCGCAGCCGATCGTGTCGAGTATGCCTACGACGCTGAGCACGACTCAACTGGAGACGGCCTTGGAGTGGCCTTGCGCACAGGTGTGCTCACTTGCCGGGGTCACGAATGTATCAAAGCAGTATGCATAGTCTCATCTGCGGAGGGTGAGATCTCGGTCAGCAACTCTGTGCGTTCTCCTGCAGCATTGCTGACACGTCTGCCAGGGGCCGAACCTGGGCTGCTCAAGTAGGTCCCGTGCGTCCAAGACAGGGAGCCTGCGGGTACACATCTTTTCGTGAGTGTAGCGTCAGTGATACTTCCGAGAGGGCACCCCCGGTGACCGAAAGTCATGCCGCTCACGTGTGCGGCCGGACCCCCTATCCTCATCGCGGGGGGATGGGCTCGTGCGGCCCCTCCCCCTCGGTGCACGCCGGGGCGTACCATCTGGCCATGGTCGTCTCAAAGAAGAGCGTCCCCTTGGTTCCGTCGGCCGATGTGTCGCCGCCCCCGCTGCGGCACGACCGATGGTGGTTCAGGGACGTCGTGATCCCGATTCTCATCGCCGTCATCGTGGGCGGCATGGTGATCGCCGGCCAGTACCTTATCGATGACAGACGTGCCGACCGTGAGCAAGCCATGGCGGACCGGCAGCAGGCGGAGGCCGATGAACTCGCTCGGCTGGAGGATATGCGCTTCATCCGTGAGCAGTCCGCCGGGCTCGAGCCTCTTCGGTACGGGGAAGGGGAAGACAATGTATTGCCGCCCTACCTGCCATTCCAGGGCATGGATCTGCACGGGATGGATCTCAGCTTCATGGATCTCAGGCGTGCCAATTTCACCAACGCCGACCTGACGAACGTCAACTTCCACCAGGCGAACCTGCGTGGAGCGATCTTCCGTGAGTCAACGGTCGTCGGAGTCAACTTCATTGAGGCAGAGCTCAACGAGGCCAGCTTCTGGCGCGTCGCCTTCATCGACTCGGACTTGAGGGGCGCTACGACTGGCGGCACCATGTTCACCTATACCTGTCGGAACGCAGGAACGAAGTGGATCACATCGCCAGATCAGCAGCAGCAGCGCGACGACCGGATGTGCACGACAGCGGAGGACGAACCGTGACGGTTGCTGAACATTTCTGACATTTTTCTGGCGGTAAGTGGCCGGGTTCGGCAGGGCGGGTCGACTTAGGTATGAGGAGGTCGCTGAGGGATGTCATGCCGGTCACGTGTGTGGCCGGACCGACCGGGCTCATTGCATAACAGGAAATCCTGTGGCCCTCTCCCGGCGGCGCACCTGGGGCGTACTATCTGCGCATGGTCGTCTCAAAGAAGAGCGTTCCCCTAGTCCCGCAGGCCGAAGTACCGCCACCGCCGAAGCACCAGCGGTGGTGGTTCCGGGACGTCATCATTCCGACCCTCATAGCGGTCGTCGTGGGAGGCATGACAATCGCAGGACAAGCGGTGATCGACGACAACCGGGCTGAGCGCGAGCAGGCTGCTGCCGAAGCTCTCTCGCAGGAACTGGCGCGACTGGAGGAAGAGCGGTCAGCCGAACTGGTCCGCCTGGAAGATCTGCGATTCGTCCGTGAGCGCTCCGCTGACATCGAACCGGCCCTCACTGAGGACGGCCGGCCGATCCTGAAACGGCTCCCCTTCTCCGGGATGGACATGGAGGGCATGGACTTGAGCTTCATGGATCTTCGGAACGCCGATTTCACGAGCGCCAACCTGACCGAGGTGAACTTCTTTCAAGCCGATCTCAGAGGCGCACTTTTCCGGAGTACGAACGCCACCAGGGCAAATTTGCGAGATGCGGAGATGCGTGGGGCTGCCTTCTACAGGTCAAGCCTCGGCGGGGCGGACCTACGCGATACGTTCGGCGCCGAATTCATCGATTCGTGCTGGACCGCAGATACACAGTGGCCGAGTGACGATCGACCGACGCCGGAGATGATTTGCCCGCCGCCGTCGCCCGAACCGGACCCGTCGGAAGAGGGTGAGTGACGGGGCTCGAACCCGCGACCTCCTCGACCACAACCAGCCGCTCTACCAACTGAGCTACACCCACCATGCGGGCGCGTGAGCGCCCCGAGCAGACGACGGGGATCGAATCCGCTGCCTCTTGGTTGGAAGCTAGGCGCCCTACCTTCAGGGCCTCGTCTGAAGATGCCCTCGCGGGCGGGTGGCCTACCGCGCCGGAACTGAGATGGGCGAGTAGGCGGCGCGGCCGCACGTCAGGCATCGGTAGATGTCCCGTTTGGGCGACACGTAGTTCATTGCGCCGTGATCGACGCAGTCCGGCTTGTTCCACGCCGGGTTTAGGACGACGGTCCGTGCGCTGACGTCCCCGGTAGACCAGTCAGCCCGGTCCTGCTGAGTGGCCCAGTTGAAGTCAGGCATGTCGGCGAGATTAAAGATTGGGCGCAGTTCCATAGGGTCCTGCTTCCTGCTCGAAGATCCTCGCCACCCTGGCTGGGCGGTGGTCCTCGATGCGTGCCACATCCATCCCGGGTTCGAACCCCGGACCGTCCGATTTTCAGTCGTGCGCTTTACCAACCTGCGTGGCAAAGCATGCCGTTCTCGAACCGGCCTCTCCTGCGCGTACGGCCAAGTATTCGCTCGTCCCCGTCGCCAGTTCTGGGGCTACGAGCTCGTGCCCGCCGTCGATCGCCGGAAATTGAACTGAGCTCGCAGGGGGCTCCATCTGTCGAGAACCACGAGTTCAAAAGGTACACGTTTTTGCGTATGCATCCCCTCAACGACGCCCAAGACCTGCTGCTCATTTTTCGGAAAAGTAGTCTGCTCACGCGCCGCCGAAAACTGCAGGCGCAATGTTTCGTGGATATAGAAGCACCTTTGAGCGCTCATGCACTGGAATACCAAAGGAGTTAACAGGGTGTCGGCGCTGGAGCGCTGATTCAACTGGAGGGACCGCATACTATCGGTGAGACTGCAGATACTACGTTTCTTGGGGGACCGATGACCTTTTCGCGCTTCACGCCTTATGGCACGCCTTGTGTGACACCGTGACCAGGAGTGCAGGCTCTCGCTTCCAGCTGATTCCTCTCGCCCTCGCGTGTGCGCTTCTTGCTTCCGGTTGCTCGAACCCAGTCACGAACAACATGGCTCCCGAGTCCGTAGGTACGGCGACATCCGAAATGTCGTCACCAGCCCGGACTTCAGCCGCCCCCTCAAAGCCAAGCCCCTCCGCCGCGGCCACCCCGACCCGCGCGGCCACCCCGACCAGCGCTCCCTCACCGACAGGTCAGGTGGATGCCGCGGTACTGGACCAGACGTTCACTTCGCCGGATGGCGCCTTGAGTTTCCGTTATCCGACCGGGTGGACCGTTACTCAAACGCCGGAGGTGCAAGACGGCGGGCCCTGGACACTGGTCAACCCGGCAGGTGATTCCGTGCTCGCGCTCAGCGCCTTCCCTTCCGACTCCCCGAGGGGAGGGATGGGCCCACTCCTCATGGCATCACCGGAAGGGCCTATAGCCGGAGTGGTGGACAAAGCTGGTATGACGCCTCAAGCCGTCGTCGCCGTGGCCGCAGGTCACGCCCCGGGCGGCAATGGCGCGCTGGTCTACGGCGCAGCAGTCCCGGGAACAGATACGTGGCAGTTCGATTTCGGGTGGGACAACTACTACTCGTTGTCCTTTTCGGGCTCACGAATGCTGGGATCTACTGATCGAACAGATGATCTGACGGCCGCAGCTGACCAGTTCACTGCAAGTTCAGAATTCCGTTCTCAGATCCTTCCGATCATCCAGTCCCTGACCGCCTCCGCGGCTCCCGCGCCGGGCGGAGTGGCACCCGAGGCTGCTGGTGAAAGCACCTGCGGGGGTGCAAGATTCGTGTACGAGAATTTGCAAGGCGTCACTTGTGAGGAGGCCAAGTTCGTCCTGCAAGAGGTGCTCGACACAGGTGCACCGCAGGGCGCCCGCAGCCGGATAACCGATGATTTTGAATGCTACGAAACCAGCTACGTCGAGCGGACCGAAGGCTTGCCAGACATGACGTGTTGGGCGCTGACCGACGAGGGTCTGCGCGACTACCCCATCCTCGACGCGAACTACCGCTAATTCCGAACACACCCATCCACGCAACGCCGCGACAGGTTGGGGGCAGCACACCCATGTCGCCATAAGGAAGTTCTATGCAAAACCCGTTCACCGACAAATCCATCACTCGCGAGCAGAGAAGAAACCGGATCATCCTCGCGGTTGTGCCAGTCCTCATCATCGCCGCCATCCAAACCATGCTCGACGGCGGCGGCGAAGCGGATGCGACCAAGCCGGAGGCCACCGGGCAGAGCACGCTGGCGCAAAGCGGGGCAGACGCCCCTGAGCGAAAGGCATGGGCTGCCGAGATCAACGAGGCCGGCCTGGAGTCATTCGGTATCGGGACGTGGACTGAGACATGCCTCTTCGAGACGGTGGGATGGCCCTGCTACGTCCAGGATATGGAATCACCCTCACCGGAGAGCCTTGTCGTCATGCTCATGGTTGACGGCGTCAGCGAAGACAATGAACGCCTCGGCGACGACGCGGCGCACGCATTGTTCAAGCTAGTCAACGCGAAGGAACACGGACTCGAATGGATTCAAGTCGTCGACAGCTCGTACGGTCTTCTGACGACCGTCCACTACAACGAAGCGCTGCCCGCCGGCTGATATAGGGCGCTGTGACGGCCGCTTATACTTGCGTGGGTCGTCCTTCTTTACTCGTTTGCAACCAGCGCTGATGGGGTCCGCTGACGTGCCAATCACACCGGGTTGGGGCCACATCGCCTTCGTGGTCAATGACCTCCACGTTGCAAAGGACGCCGTCCACGAGAACGGCGGAGCAGACGCCTCCGAGATCTCCCTCTCCAGACGTTCGACGGACGACAGCTCACGTGGTGCTACCTCCGCGATCCGGAGGGCAACCTAATCGAGCTGCAAAAGCTGGTCCATTCTCGTTTAGCTCGCAGGCTCCTCGAGCAGGCGCAAGCTGTATCCAAAGTGATGTCCGCTCGTCGTGTACGCGCTCCTGCTTCGGTGTCGCGTTCACGTAATGAGGAGAGCTACGGGAGCGATAGCACCAGCGGCCCAGCGATACCGGTGCGCACTGGCCGGCCTGCCGCAGATCAGGGCGCAGGCGGTATTGACGCTGCGAAAGCATGAGCGCAGACTTTGCGCCATGTCCGGAAATACTGTGCGAATCGCTGCAGTTCAGGCCACTCCCGTGATCCTCGATGCGGAGGCGTCAGTATCAAAGGCGCTGCAACTCCTGGACGAGGCGGCAGCCCAGGGGGTGAAGCTCGCGGTCTTCCCTGAACTGTTCATCCCGCTCTACCCGTCCGGGGTTTGGGCGCATCAAGCGGCCAAGTTCGACGGATTCGACGAGCTGTGGACCCGCCTCTGGGCCAACTCCATCGATGTCCCCGGACCACAGATCGACCGGTTCATCGAGGCCTGTGCGAAGCACGACATGTACTGCGTCCTGAGTGTCAACGAACGGGAATCCGGGAGGCCCGGAAGTCTCTACGACACGTTGGTCCTGCTCGGCCCCGAGGGCTTGCTCTCGAAGCATCGCAAGCTGATACCCACGATGCACGAACGGCTGTTCTACGGTGTAGGGCCAGGACACGATTTGAGCGCTGTCGAGACGCCCGTCGGCAGGGTTGGGGGTCTCCTCTGTTGGGAGAACCGCATGCCTTTGGCCCGGTATGAGCTCTACCGTCAGGGCGTGCAGATCCTGGCTGCCCCAACGGCCGATGACTCGGAAGGCTGGATTTCCACGATGAGCCACGTGGCTATCGAATCCGGCGCCTTCGTGGTGTCGGTTCCCCAGTACATTCCTCGTTCTGCGTTTCCCGATGACTTCCCGGTCCGGCTGCCCGATGGCGACCAGGCGTTGGGGCGGGGTGGAGCGGCGATCTTCGAGCCCCTGGACGGCCGTCCGATCGCAGGTCCTCTCTACGACCAGGAGGGGATCGTTGCCGCGGACGTCGACCTGGATCGCACCTTGGCCGCAAAGCGAATCTTCGACGTCGTGGGGCACTACAGCCGAGAAGACGTCCTTTACCCGCCGGCCCCGACCACCACGCCTCAGAAGGTTCCGCCCTCGGGCTTGAGATCGGCCGCCACAGGAGAATAGCCACTAAGCCCGGCCCCGCTAGCTGAGCACGGTGGCAGTCAATAGCCCCGCTTGAGCTCATTCAGCCTTTCGTTGCTTCTACAGGCAAGGGCAGGAGGTGCTGCTGACTAACCTCCCGTTTCGTGCCACGCGAAGCGACTATTTGGGTACACGCCTTTTGGAACGTATCCCATCGTGCGCGCTGTTCGCGTGGACGCTGCACATCCCCGGGAGTCCGCTGTTCAGCGCGATCAGCATGTCCAGGCTCTCCGCCTCCCGGACCTCGCCCACGATCAGGCGGTCCGGCCGCATGCGCAGGGCCTCCTTGACGAGGCGTCGCAGGGGTATCTCCCCGGTACCCTCCAGATTGGGCTGCCGGCACTGGAGACCGACGACGTCGCGCAGGGGCAGCTGCAGCTCGAAGATCTCCTCGACCGTGATGACCCTCTCGCGCGGGCCGATCGACGCGCCGAGGCAGTTAAGCAGGGTCGTCTTCCCGGCCTGTGTGGCACCGGACACGAGGATGTTGAGGCCGCTCGCGACCGCCGCCCCGAGGAAGCGGGCTGCCTGCGGGCTGAGCGTCCCCAACTCCACGAGGTGTTCGAGGCGCGAGGCACGGGCGATGAACTTCCGGATGTTCACGGACCAGTGCCTGCGGGTCACGTCCGGGATGACCACGTGCAGGCGGGAGCCGTCGGGCAGGGAGGCATCGACGAAGGGCGAGGAGAGGTCCAGGCGGCGTCCCGAGGACTTGAGCATCTTCTCGACGAGGTCCCTGACCTGCCGATCCGTGAGCGAGAGCGCCGTGAGCTGGGATTCGCCGTCGCGCGCGATGTAGACCTCCGACGGCGCATTGATCCAGATCTCCTCGATGGTCGGATCGTCGAGGAACGGCTGCAGGGCGCCGAAGCCCGCCACGGCGTCGTAGATCTGCTTGCGGGCGACATCGAGGCGGCCCAGGGGAGGAACGACCCCGAGGACCGAACGCTCGTCGTAGTCGGCCACGGCGTCGTCGACCAGGTGCTGGACCTCCGCGATCTGGAGGGCAGGATCGAGACCGCGCCTGCGGATGAGCTCGCGCACCTCGCCCTCGACCATGCCCACAGCATCCATCGACATCCCCCATTGGTCGTCGGTCCGCCGTCGGCGCGGTGGCGGTCCTCCGGTTGCCCCTGCTCCGCCTCACCCTACTGAAGGAGACCCGGCCGGACCAGAGTCCCGGACACCTGTGGATACCGCCCGGCTGCTTGGATCTACACCCGCTCCTACCCCAGGGACACGCGACACGCCGGGCGCACCGCAGGCGAAGGCGCAGGTTTTGCCTAAGATTCTGCAGTCACTTCCGAATCGTTAGTCACACAGGTCACATCTCCGTAGTCTTTCCGGGATTTCACTTAGCTGGCTAACGCCCGGATTCTGCTGGAGAAACCCGTGACCCTGCCCTCCCCCGTTCGGCTCCTGTGCGCCGCCCTCCTGTCCTTCGGTCTCGTGGGCAGCGCGGTTCCCGCACTCGCCGACGACGTCCTGCCGACACCGGCGACCACCGCCCCGGCCCCCTCGGCGACAACCGCTCCGGCTGTCCCGTCCACTCCACCTACCTCACCGGCGTCCCCGACGCCGCCGGCGGCACCGACACCCCCCGTTCCGACGGCCCCCGCAGCGCTGCCGACGGACATCCCGGCGAGCGAACCCGCGCCGGCCGCCACGGCACCCGCTACGGCACCCGCGCAGGACGAGGTCACCTCGTTCGTGCCGGACCTGAACTGGAACCCTCTCGCCGACCCCGATTCCAACGCGCGGTACGGCGAGCACTACACGAAGCCCGTCACCCCTTTGAAGGCGGCATCGCCGCTGAGCGCGGACGGCAGTTCGGGCACCGCGGCCATCGCGCCCCGAGCCGGCGAGTTCAAGGTCACGCTGGTCACCGTGCAACTGTCGGGGAAGACAGTTGCGGACACCAACGCGATCAACATGACGGCGGCACGCAACTCGATCACGAGCGCCAATGCCTATTGGAACTCCGCCACCGCCGGACGCCTCTCGATGAGGAATGTGAGCGAGTACCGCCACGTCTCCGCCGCGAAGATCACCGATTCGTACGGCACGATCATGGCGACCGTGACGAAGGAACTGAACTGGCAGTACCGGGCGTACGAGTCCCTCGTGATCTTCGTGCCCCACGCGGACCTCAACTACAGCGGCTCCTGGGGCATCCTCGGTGGCGGTTTCACCGACGGGCCGACCAGCGGGCGCGTCATCATGCCCTACCCCTCCGCGCTGACGAACAACGTCGTGACGCACGAGTTCGGCCACGTCCTCGGGCTGCACCACGCCAACTCGCTCTCCTGCTCCAACGCCCGCTCCGACGTCGCCCGCTCGGGGTCGTCCTGGGCCGACTCGGCCTGCTACTCGGCCGAATACAGCGACACGTCCGACCTCATGGGCTACGCCCAGATCAGCTCCCCCCGGATCAACGCCTTCCTGTGGGAGTACGGGGGCTTCGGCCGCGGCGACGAGATCCAGGACCTGGGCCGGGTGTCCGACAGCCGCCAGGTGACCCTGCGCCCGTGGGCGGGCACCTCGTCCGACCGGGCGGCGAAGTTCACCGACCCGGTGAGCGGCGAGGTCTACTACCTCGAACTCCGGGCACCCGAGGGCTACGACGCCCAGACGGCCGTGAACGGGAACCGCGGGGTGAAGATCACGAAGCAGGACATCCTCGGGTGGTCCGGGAACGCATCCATCGTGCTCACCCCCAACAGCCGCGTCTCGGGCTGGGGCAACGGCTCCCTGACCTGGCAGGCAGGGCAGACCTTCACGGCGCACTCGGGCACCAAGATCCGCATCGACGCCGTCAGCAACACGGACGCCCGCATCACGATCGAGCCCATGCAGTCGTCGGTGACGGTGGCGGGGCCGTTGGTGGCGGCTTCTGCCGCGCGGACGCCCGCGATCGGCGGTGCCGTGTCGGGGCTGGTGTGCGGGATCAGTGGTGGCGGCTGCTACCAGAACTACCAGTACGGCCAGGTGCACTGGACGAAGGCCACCGGGGCGCACGCCACGCAGGGCGCCGTCAACACCGCCTGGGGCAGGACCGGATGGGAGAAGGGCATCCTGGGCTACCCGGCCAGCGACCTCACCTGCGGCCTGAAGGACAGCGGCTGCGTCCAGTCCTTCCAGGGCGGCAACATCTACTGGAGCCCGGCCACCGGGGCCACGCTGACCCTCGGCGCGATCGACGGCGCCTGGAGCGCCCTGGGCCGCGAACGCAGCACCCTGGGCTACCCCACCGGCAACGAGAACTGCGGCCTGACCGGCGGCGGCTGCTACCAGAACTTCCAGGGCGGCCAGATCCACTGGTCCGCCACCACCGGCGCGTCCGCGACCTGGGGCCCCCTGGCCCAGGCCTGGGGACAGGCCGGCTGGGAGAAGGGCACCCTGGGCTACCCCACCAGCAACGAGATCTGCGGCCTGACCGGCGGCGGCTGCTACCAGAACTTCCAGAACGGCCAGATCCACCGCTCGGACACGACCAACCCCTACGCCACCACCGGCACCATCGCCCGCGTCTGGGCCGGCAGCGGCTGGGAGAAGGGCAAGCTCGGCTACCCGACCAGCAACACCATCTGCGGGCTCGTCGGCAACGGCTGCCTCCAGACCTTCCAGAAAGGCAACATCTACACCTCCCCCGCCACCGGAGCAGCACTGACCTCCGGCGCGATCGACACGACCTGGAGCGCGCTCGGCCGCGAACGCGGGAAACTCGGCTACCCCACCGGCAACGAGAACTGCGGACTCACCGGCGGCGGCTGCTACCAGAACTACCAGGGCGGCCAGATCCACTGGTCCCCCACCACCGGCGCCCAGCCCACCTACGGCACCATCGCCTCCGCCTGGGCCAACTCCGGCTGGGAGAACGGCACCCTCGGCTACCCCACCAGCAACGAGATCTGCGGACTCGCCGGCAACGGCTGCTACCAGAACTACCAGAAGGGCCAGATCCACTGGTCCCCCGGCACCGGCGCCTACGCCACCCGCGGCGTCTTCAACACCGCCTGGAGCAAAGCCGGCTGGGAAACCGGCAGCCTCGGCTACCCCACCGGCAACCAGTCCTGCGGACTCACCAACGGCGGCTGCTACCAGGACTTCCAGAAGGGCCAGATCCACTGGTCCCCCACCACCGGCGCCCACCCCACCACCGGCGCCATCGGAACCGCCTGGCGCGCCACCGGCTGGGAGACCGGCAGCCTCGGCTACCCCACCACCGACGAAACCTGCACCACCAGCAAGACCTGCACCCAGAAATTCCAGAAAGGCCAACTCAGCTGGTCACCCACCCGCGGCATCACCCGCCTCTAACCACCACCAGGCGCGTCGACCCCAAGGACTCCTGACATGAAACCGTTTCCCCGCACTTCCCGGTTGGCCACCGCCGCCTTCGTGGTGGCGCTCGCCCTTGCGCCGCTGCCCGCCGTCGCAGCGGAGGTGACCGGTCCGCCTCCTTCGGCACCGGCCACGCAGCCCGAGCAGGCGCAGTCCACTCCGGAGCCGGAAGCATCACCCGGACCCGACGCCACTGCCGGTCCTCCCGCCACCGCGGAGCCGACAGGGCCCGCCGCCCTCCCGACGGAGCCGGGCCAGGCGTCCGTCGCGTCTCCGACGATGGCGGACGCCATCCAGGGATTCGGCAACGCCACCATGGGGCAGGGCCTCGACCGGCTGAGGGCGACCGGCGATGCGCAGGTGCCGGCCGCCCCCGCGGAGCAGGAGTCCGCGACGACCCAGGCGGAGGGCCTTGCCGCCACCTGGCGACCGGCCGGCATCCAGGGGATCGACGTCAGCAGCCACCAGGGAGCCGTCGACTGGCGCACGGCCAGGGCACAGGGCTCCGAGTTCGCGTACGTCAAGGCGACCGAGGGCACGGGCTACGTGAACCCGTTCTACGGACAGCAGTACGGCGGAGCGGCCTCCGTGGGGATGGTCCGCGGTGCCTACCACTTCGCGATCCCGACCACGTCGTCCTCCGGCGCCGAACAGGCGACGTACTTCGTGGAGAACGGCGGAGGCTGGTCCTCGGACGGACGGACCCTGCCCCCGCTGCTGGACATCGAGTACAACCCCTACCCGTCGCTCGGGAACACCTGCTACAACCTGTCGGCAGCGCAGATGGTGTCCTGGATCCGGGACTTCTCCTCGACGATCCGGAACCTCACGGGCCGGGTACCGATGATCTACACGACGACGGACTGGTGGGCCACCTGCACCGGCAACTCGAGTGCATTCGCCGACCACCCGCTGCACATCGCCGCGTACGGCCAGACGACGGCCGGGGTCCTGCCGAACGGCTGGTCGTCCTACGCCGTCTGGCAGTACAGCAGCACCGGCCCGTTCGTCGGCGACTCGAACGTCTGGCGCGGATCGGCCGCGGAGCTCGCCGCCTTCGCGACGAACTCCCAGGTGTCATCGGTGGCGGGGCCGTTGGTGGCGGCTTCTGCCGCGCGGACGCCCGCGATCGGCGGTGCCGTGTCGGGGCTGGTGTGCGGGATCAGTGGTGGCGGCTGCTACCAGAACTACCAGTACGGCCAGGTGCACTGGACGAAGGCCACCGGGGCGCACGCCACGCAGGGCGCCGTCAACACCGCCTGGGGCAGGACCGGATGGGAGAAGGGCATCCTGGGCTACCCGGCCAGCGACCTCACCTGCGGCCTGAAGGACAGCGGCTGCGTCCAGTCCTTCCAGGGCGGCAACATCTACTGGAGCCCGGCCACCGGGGCCACGCTGACCCTCGGCGCGATCGACGGCGCCTGGAGCGCCCTGGGCCGCGAACGCAGCACCCTGGGCTACCCCACCGGCAACGAGAACTGCGGCCTGACCGGCGGCGGCTGCTACCAGAACTTCCAGGGCGGCCAGATCCACTGGTCCGCCACCACCGGCGCGTCCGCGACCTGGGGCCCCCTGGCCCAGGCCTGGGGACAGGCCGGCTGGGAGAAGGGCACCCTGGGCTACCCCACCAGCAACGAGATCTGCGGCCTGACCGGCGGCGGCTGCTACCAGAACTTCCAGAACGGCCAGATCCACCGCTCGGACACGACCAACCCCTACGCCACCACCGGCACCATCGCCCGCGTCTGGGCCGGCAGCGGCTGGGAGAAGGGCAAGCTCGGCTACCCGACCAGCAACACCATCTGCGGGCTCGTCGGCAACGGCTGCCTCCAGACCTTCCAGAAAGGCAACATCTACACCTCCCCCGCCACCGGAGCAGCACTGACCTCCGGCGCGATCGACACGACCTGGAGCGCGCTCGGCCGCGAACGCGGGAAACTCGGCTACCCCACCGGCAACGAGAACTGCGGACTCACCGGCGGCGGCTGCTACCAGAACTACCAGGGCGGCCAGATCCACTGGTCCCCCACCACCGGCGCCCAGCCCACCTACGGCACCATCGCCTCCGCCTGGGCCAACTCCGGCTGGGAGAACGGCACCCTCGGCTACCCCACCAGCAACGAGATCTGCGGACTCGCCGGCAACGGCTGCTACCAGAACTACCAGAAGGGCCAGATCCACTGGTCCCCCGGCACCGGCGCCTACGCCACCCGCGGCGTCTTCAACACCGCCTGGAGCAAAGCCGGCTGGGAAACCGGCAGCCTCGGCTACCCCACCGGCAACCAGTCCTGCGGACTCACCAACGGCGGCTGCTACCAGGACTTCCAGAAGGGCCAGATCCACTGGTCCCCCACCACCGGCGCCCACCCCACCACCGGCGCCATCGGAACCGCCTGGCGCGCCACCGGCTGGGAGACCGGCAGCCTCGGCTACCCCACCACCGACGAAACCTGCACCACCAGCAAGACCTGCACCCAGAAATTCCAGAAAGGCCAACTCAGCTGGTCACCCACCCGCGGCATCACCCGCCTCTAACCACCACCAGGCGCGCCCGGGCACGATCCTTCCAGCGGATTGTGTCCGGGCGGAACGGCCTCGCTATGATCGGGGCTTATGTCCCTGAGTAACCCGGCCGGGTCCGCGGCCGACCCCGCGCACGGGAAGGCCGGACGACCGCGGGCCAGGGGACTCCCGGCCGTGGGCGTGGCGTCGGTGATCGCCGCAGCCGCGAGCTACCTGATCCTCTTCCTCGCCGCCCGTGCACTAACCCCCGAGGAGAACGCCCAGTTCCTCACCTTCTGGGCCGTCCTGTTCTTCGTCCTCGGTGTGCTCGCGGGCATCATCAGCGAGTTCACCCGGGCCGTGCGGTCGGCGGCGACGGGCACCGGCCAGGCAGGGCGGGTGCGGGGGGCGGCGGTCTTCCCCCTCGGACTCCTGATCGGCTGCGGCGCTGCGGCCGTGATCGCTGCGTCGTCGCCGCTCTGGGCGCCGTCGATCCTGCCGGACGACACCGTCCTGCTGGTGGCCGTCCTCTCGGTGGCTGCGATCGCGTACGCCGGTCACTGCTCCGTCGCGGGAGCCGCGGGAGGGTCGCAGCGGTGGTCGCTGTTCGCGGGACTCGCCGGCTCCGAAGCGCTGCTCCGCCTGCTCCTCGTCGTCGTCGTCGCCCTCGCCGTGTCCACCCGGCTCGGGCTGGAGATCGCCAGCGCCGCCGGGGCGCTGACCTGGCTGCTCATCCTCCTGTTCACGCGATCCTCGCGGTCCGCGGTCCGGGCGCGGGCCGACGTCGGCAGGGCCACGCTGCTGTCCAACACCGCCCATGCGATGCTGTCGGCGGCCGCCACGGCGGCCCTCGTCACCGGGTTCCCCATCCTGCTGCGCCTGACCACGTCCCTCGAGCAGTACGCCGGGGCGGCGCCCCTCCTCCTCGCCATCTCCCTCACCCGCGCGCCGATCATGATCCCCCTCCAGGCCTTCCAGTCCGTGCTGATCGCGCGGTTCGTCGGCGTGACGGGCACGTCGCTCGTCCGGGCCATCGCCGGTCCCGCCGCGGGACTGATCGCGCTCGGCGGCGTCGGCGCGGTCGCGGCCGGACTGCTCGGCCCCTGGATCATGCTGGTGTTCGGGCCCGCCTATGTCGTCGCGCCCCTGACCATGGCAGCCCTGACCTTCGCCGGGTGCCTGATGGCCGTCCTGACCGTGACGGGGACCGCCTGCCTGGCGCGCGGCGCGCACGCCGCCTACTCCGTGGGCTGGGTGGTCGCGACCGCGTCGACCTTCCTCGTGCTCCTGCTGCCCGGGTCCCTCGAAGGGCGGGTGATCCTCAGCCTGCTGGTGGGGCCCGTCGTGGGAGTCCTCGTCCATCTCGCGGCCCTCCTGACCCTCGTCCGGGGCGGGAAGGCCGGGTCTCCCCAGGAAGAAGGTACCGCGCAGTGACCTCCGGATCGCCCCTCGTCAGTGTCATCGTCCCCGTCTACAACAGCGCCGCGACGATCGAACGCGCACTGGCCAGCGTCCTCGCCCAGGGCTACGGGAACTGGGAGCTGCTGGTCGTCGACGACGCCTCCACGGACGACTCCGCCCGTCGCGCCCGGACCGTCACGGCGCCCCTCCCCGACCGGCAGGCGCGCGTCCTCGAGGCGCCCGAGAACCGCGGCAGCTCCGCCGCCCGGAACACGGGCCTCGACGCGGCGACGGGCGAGTTCGTGGTGTTCCTGGACGCCGACGACGAACTGCTGCCCGACTACCTCGAGGTGCTGACGACCGCCTGCGACGCGGGGACCGACATCGTGGTGTGCGGTCATGTCGTCGCCGTGGACGGGGCCGAGGACCGGCCCCGGTCGAGCCGCCGCCCCGGACTGATGGACGGCCGGACCGCGCTGCGCCACGCGCTGGCGGACGGCATCACACCGTTCCCCTGGGACAAGCTGTACCGCCGGAGCCTGTTCGAGGGCGTCCGCTACCCGGAGGGCCTCAAGCGCTTCGAGGACATGGTGATGAACCTCTCCCTGTATCCCAGGGCGCGACAGGTCGTCGTCCTGGAGCAGCCCCTGTACCGCTACCGGATCTCCGCCGGCTCCCTCACGTGGGGGCGGGTGCCGTCCCCGGACGACGTCGGGCAGGCCCTCGCGCACCTCGACGACCACCTCGGCGCGGACTTCCGGCGGGGCCCGTTCCGCGCGCCGTTCCAGGCGATGCTGACACTCCTGACGCTCCTCGTGGCGCAGAGCGCCGCAGCATCGGGGGACGGCACCTCGGGACGTGCCGACCTCCGCCGGTACGCCGCGGACCTGCCCCTCCGGCGCCTGGCCGGCTGTGCCCGGGTACGACCCGACCTCGCGGCCGCGGGACTCCTGCTCAAGGCCGCCCCGCCGCTCTTCGGGGCGGTGTACCGGCGCTACGCACGCCGTTCCTACGGCGCGGAGTAGGCAGGGCGCGCGGCCGCGCAGCCGGGCCCCGGCCGTCTTGGTATATCTTTGAAGTCATGCCCACGCCGTCCTACTCCCGCGCGCTCGTCATCATGCCGGCGTGGAACGAGGCCCAGACCGTCGGCAACACGGTCCGCGAGACGCTCGCCCTCGAACAGCGCTACGACGTGCTCGTCGTCGACGACGGCTCCTCCGACGAGACCGCGGCGGAGGCCGCCGCCGCCGGCGCCACCGTCCTGCGGCTGCCGTTCAACCTCGGCGTCGGTGGAGCCATGCGTGCGGGCTTCAAGTACGCAGCCCGCACGGGCTACGACGCCGTCGTCCAGGTGGACGCCGACGGCCAGCACGACCCCCGGGACATCGAGAGGGTACTGCGCGGACTCGACGACGCCGACATCTCCATCGGGGCGCGCTTCGCCGAACGGGGCGAGTACCAGGTCTCCGGGCCGCGCAAATGGGCCATGCAGTTCCTCGCAGGAGTCATCTCCGCCCTGGCCAAGACCCGCCTGACGGACGTGACCAGCGGCTTCCGGGCCGGCAACACCCGGGCCATCGCCCAGTACCTCGATCACTACCCTGCCGAATACCTCGGCGACACCATCGATTCGCTCGTCGTCGCCATCAAGTCGGGCTGCCGGGTGGTCCAGGTCCCCGTGGAGATGCGCGTCCGCCAGGGCGGCACACCGAGCCACAATCCGACGAAGGCGGCCATCTACCTCGGCCGCTCCGTCTTCGCCCTGCTCTTCGCACTGACGCGCAGGAAATCCGGACCAGTTCACCTCGTGGGAGCCTGACTCGTGGAAACCATCGCAGCCTTCGTGCTCGCCATCGTCATCGTGGCCCTCGTCCTCGACCTCCTGCGACGCAAGAAGATCCGCGAGAAGTACGCCGCCCTCTGGCTGATCGTCGGTGCGGCCACCGTCGTCCTCGGCGCGTTCCCGCAGCTCCTGCGGATCGCCGCCGAGACCGTGGGCGTCACCATCCCGTCCAACCTGCTGTTCGCCCTGGGGATCCTCTTCGTGCTCGGCGTCCTGCTCCACCTCTCCGTCGAGATCTCCTCGGTCGAGGACGAGACGCGCGCACTCGCCGAGGAGGTCGCGATCCTGCGCGCACAGCTCGAGGCCCTCGCCCCGGCCCGGACCCTGCCCTCCGATCAGGGTGCAGCCAAGGCCCTGACCGCCCCGGTGGACACCCGCACCCCCGGGCACGGCTCCACGGGAGGGGCCGGTGCGTCCGCTGTGCATCCCCCGCAGAAGCAGAAACACCCCTGACATCGCGCTGCACGGCGGGACCACCCGCCGCACCAACCCACGGAAGGCCGATCGACCCATGCTACTGGACATCTTCATCCCCTACTGGGGCGACCCCGGCTACATGAAGGAAACGGTCCGGAGCGTCCTGGCCCAGGAGTCCGACGACTGGAGGCTGACCGTCGTCGACGACGCCTACCCCGACCTGGCGGTGAAGGAGTACGTCGACGGCATCGACGACGAGCGGATCACCTACATCCGCAAGGACCGGAACGAGGGCATCACCGCGAACTACCGGACCTGCGTGTCCCTGGCCACGCAGGACCTCATGACGATCCTCGGCTGCGACGACGTCCTCCTGCCGAACTACGTCGACACGATCCTCGCCGCGCACCACCGTTTCCCCGAGGCCGCGATCATCCAGCCCGGGGTGCGGATCATCGACGAGGCCGGCACGGTCGTGACGACCCTCACCGACACCGCCAAGCAGAAGCTGGTCCGCCCGCGCGGTTCCGGGCTCCAGCTCGTCTCCGGCGAGGCCATCGCGGCCAACCTGATGCACGGCGACTGGCTGTACTGGCCCTCGCTCGCGTTCCGGACCGACAAGATCCGCGAGGTCGACTTCCGCGAGGGCTTCCCCATCATCCAGGACCTCGCCCTCGTGATGGACATGGTCTACAAGGGCGACCAGCTGCTCATCGAGCCGACCCTGTGCTTCTCCTACCGGCGCCACTCCGCCAGCGCCTCATCCGCCAAGCTCGTCGACGGCTCCCGGTTCGCCGGGGAGCGCGAGTACTTCAGCCTCGCGGCCGGCCAGGCGAGGGAACTCGACTGGAAGCGGGCCGAACGCGCCGCCCGACTCCGCCTCACCTCGCGGGCCCATGCCGCGACCCTGCTGCCCGGCGCGCTCCTCCGCCGCAACCGCACCGCGGCGAAGGCGCTCGCGCGCCACATCTTCGGCCTCTAACGGCCCCTTCAGGAAGGCTTCCATGACCCACGCACCACGTTCCGGCGAATCGGAACAGACAGTCCTCGTCACCGGCGGAGCCGGCTTCATCGGGACCGCGATCTCCGGCGCCCTGGCGGCCGCCTTCGGCCGCGTCGTCGTCGTCGACAACCTCCACCCCCAGATCCACGCCACGGGCGAGCGCCCGGCGGACCTCCACGCCGCGGCGGAGCTGGTCAAGGGGGACATCACCGACGCGGCCGTCTGGGACGGCCTCCTCGCCACGGTGACCCCGGACGTCATCATCCACCTCGCCGCCGAGACCGGCACGGGGCAGTCCCTCGAGGAGTCGACCCGGCACACGATGACGAACGTCGTCGGCACCTCCCAGATGCTCGATGCACTCAACCGCCACCGCAAACTGCCGCGCCGCATCGTGCTCTCCAGCAGCCGCGCCGTGTACGGGGAGGGCGCATGGCGCCGCGCGGGAGCGGACTCGCTCTTCTACCCGGGACAGCGCACCAGCACGACCCTCGACCAGGCACAGTGGGACTTCGCCGGCGCCGAACCGACCGCGATGAAGGCCGACGACGTCTTCCCCGCCCCGGTGAGCGTGTACGGGGCCACGAAGCTCGCCCAGGAGAACATCCTCCTGGCGTGGGGCAAGTCCTACGGCGTCGAGACGGCGATCCTGCGGCTCCAGAACGTGTACGGGCCGGGCCAATCCCTCATCAACCCCTACACCGGCATCATGTCGCTGTTCTGCAGGATGGCGAAGTCCGGCACCTCCATCCCGCTGTACGAGGACGGGGAGGTGCGCCGCGACTTCATCCTGATCGACGACGTCGCCTCGGCGCTCGTGGCCGCGGCCACGTCGCCGTCCGTCAGCGACACGCCCCTGGACATCGGCTCCGGGGAGTTCCAGACCATCGGGACCGCGGCGGCGATCATCGCCGGGTACTACGGCGCCCCGACCCCGCACGTCACGGGCCAGTACCGGCAGGGCGACGTCCGGCACGCCTGGGCCGACGTCAGCGCGGCCGAGCAGGTGCTCGGCTGGACCCCCCGGTACGACCTCGAGCAGGGCATCGCCCGCCTCGCCCGGTGGATCGACTCCCAGGCCGACGTCCGGCCGGCCTGACGCGTACCGACGTACGGCCCACTGAATGAGAGAAGTCCCCGCGCACTGCGCGGGGACTTCTCTGTTCACGGGTCGCCTCCCGGGATCCGGGGTGTCACCCGCCGGTCGCGCGGGTCCCGACGACCGAGGGCTCCTGCGGGACGTGCGGGACCTCCTGCCCCCCCGGGAGGGCCGCCGTGGCCGACGCGGCCCCCTGACCGGGCGCGGGCCCGCCGGGATGCGCGGGGACTGCGGCAGGCCCGGGAGCGGTCTTCCCGTGCCGGCGCACGGCGCGCATCACGGGGCGCTCGACGAGGAGCCAGCTGGCGATGCCCGCGGCGACCGTGAGGACCGCGGCCACGAGCATGTACACGGCCAGCCCACGCTCGTGGACCCCATGGATCGCGAGCAGCTGCTGGATGGGGAAGGCGTAGATGTACACGCCGTAGGAGACATCGTTCTTGCGGATCAGCAGCGGTGAGGGCAGCAGCGTCGAGATCCACAGGATGCCGTAGGCGATGAAGACCGCCGAGGCCGCACCGCCCCAGTTCGGCACCAGGGCCGTGATCGCCACCGACGCCGCCACGGAGACCGCGCCGGGCAGCCAGTGGATGCCGATCCGGTCCTTCCAGGCCTGCACGACGGCGCCGCCGAGGAAGAAGGGCAGGAGGCGGAACAGGAGGTCGAAGTCGAAGTTCCCCTGCGTGTACGCGGTGATGTCCCCGATGGACGCATGGGCGACCACGCTCGCGACGAAGAGGAGGGTCAGGGGCCACGGGGACTTGCGGATGATCGCGAAGACCCCGATGAAGGCGAGGATCGCGTAGCAGTAGAACTCGTAGTAGAGGCTCCACAGTGAGCCGTTCCAGGCACCCGGGTAGGGCACGTCCGCGGGCGTCCCGGCCACGTCGTACGTGACCATCTTCAGCCCGAGGTTGGAGAACACGTAGTTGAAGGGGGTCGTACCGGTCGTCAGGAAGCCGTCGAGGGTGCCCCTGGCGGCGAGATAGCCGAGCGGGGCGAAGACGCCCGCGACGACGACCAGGCAGACGATGAAGGCCGGCATGATGCGGGCGATGCGGTGGACCAGGTAGTCCCCCAGCGAGTGGCTGAACCGGCTCGCGGTGATGAGGTACCCGCTGACGACGAAGAAGCCTGCCACGGCCCACCCGCCGAGGGTGTCCCCGGCGAAGGCGGGTTCCTCCGGCCGCCCGGACAGCGGCCAGCTGTGGTGCACGAGCACCGTGAGGGCGAGCACCAGGCGGATCAGGTTCAGGCTGTTGTTCCGGGTGTCGAACGGTCGGCCGAACCACAGGCCGGACTGGTTTTTCCTCCGTGGCACAATCACTCCATCAGCACGACCGACACTGGGACAACCCGGCCATCCTACCGCAGCGCCCGTGCCGGGCCCGGGGAGCGATTTGGCCGTGCAGTGCCGCACGGCAATAATTCGAAGCATGCGCGGGATAATCCTTGCCGGGGGCACCGGATCCAGACTCCACCCGATCACCTTCGGCGTCAGCAAGCAGCTGATGCCGGTCTACGACAAGCCGATGATCTACTACCCGCTGTCCACGCTCATCCTCGCCGGCATCAGGGACATCCTGATCATCACGACGCCCCAGGACGCGGACCAGTTCCGGCACCTGCTCGGCGACGGCAGCAAGTTCGGTGTCTCCCTCACCTACGTCCAGCAGCCCTCCCCCGACGGCCTCGCCCAGGCGTTCATCCTCGGCGCGGACCACATCGGCCAGGAGACGGTCGCCCTGGTCCTCGGTGACAACATCTTCTACGGCCAGGGCATGGGCACCCAGCTGCGCCGCTTCGCCGACGTCGACGGCGGCGCCGTGTTCGGGTACTGGGTGGCCGAACCCTCCGCCTACGGCGTCGTGGAGTTCGACCGGGACGGCCGGGCGCTGTCGCTGGAGGAGAAACCGGAGAACCCCAAGAGCAACTACGCGGTCCCGGGCCTGTACTTCTACGACAACGACGTCATCTCGATCGCCCGGGAGCTGAAGCCCTCACCCCGCGGCGAACTGGAGATCACCGACGTCAACAAGGCCTACCTCGAGGCAGGGCGCCTGCAGGTGGAGATCCTGCCGCGCGGCACGGCCTGGCTCGACACCGGGACCTTCGAATCCCTCAGCGACGCCTCGAACTTCATCCGCACCGTCGAGCACCGACAGGGACTGAAGATCGGCTCCCCCGAGGAGATCGCCTGGCGCCAGGGCTTCCTCAGCGACGACGACCTGCGCCGCCGCGCCGAACCCCTCATCAAGAGCGGCTACGGGCACTACCTCCTCGGGCTCCTCGCCCGCGGCAAGTAACACCGCAC
The DNA here is from genome assembly GCF_054510995.1 of Arthrobacter sorbitolis. NCBI lineage: Bacteria > Bacillati > Actinomycetota > Actinomycetes > Micrococcales > Micrococcaceae > Arthrobacter > Arthrobacter sorbitolis. The sequence continues at coordinate 101,356 of NZ_JBTNDM010000004.1, read as the reverse complement.
ACACACCCGCGGCGGGCGCCTCCAACCGCTGGACCCGCCCGACAGGCGGGTCCCGCGGTCGGGTTACTGGCAGACGACGACCTCGTACAGCCTGGCCGCCCCCTGCTCGTCGACCAGCCGCACCGCGTCGGACGTGGCGAGGTCGGCGAGGCCGGGGTACCCCCGGGCCTCCTCACCGTCGATGAGGTACTGCGTGCCGAAGTCGAGGGCGTAGGAGACGTTCTCGTCCCGGATCGCCTGGCATGCCTCGGCGGACTCCGCGGCATCGTCGAGGCTCCGGGCGAGGACGAGCGCCTGCGGCGTCGACGTCTCGAAGAGGTGGTGCACCAGGGTGTCGCGACCCGTGTAGGCGTAGGCGAGCGAGCTGCCGTTCCACGGGTTGACCGCGATGACCGCGTCCTCGGGGACCTCCCCGTCGAAGCGGTCCAGGAGCGCCTGCTCGTCGGTCGAGAGGATCGAGGACGGCGAATCGGGGATGTAGTGGATCTTCGCCCACGAGACGTACTCGTTCACGGCGCCGGGCTGGGTGGCGGGTACCAGGAGTCCGGCCAGCGCGGCCAGGCCCAGGCCGGCGGCGACACCCTGCAGCACCGGCCGGCGGCCGGAGGTCTCGAGCCGCCGTCCTGCGACGCGCCGGACGATGCGGGACGACGCGTCCACGACGACGACCGCGCCGAGGGCGGCGAGGGCGACCGACAGGACCGGCAGCACCGCGGCCAGCCTGTTGGTGTCCGCGTACCAGATCCCGGTCAGCACGGCGCGCCACGGCCCCCGCTCGATGCTGGCGTCGACGAGGTAGAGGTAGCCGATGACGACGAAGCTGACGATCAGCCAGGCCGAACGGCGGTTCCGTGCAGCGTGGATCAGGCCCAGGAGGGCCAGGGCCGACACGGTGTAGGCCATCAGTCGGTAGTCCATCGGTGCGTTGCCGAGCACCTCGCCCACCGCCCCGGCGGTCGTCTGGTGCGGACCCCAGACGTCGTACGGGACGGGCCGGAGCTTCAGCCAGACGACGACGAACACGGCGAGCCCGAGGACCGTCCCGGCCACCCACGGCAGGTAGCGCCGCGGTGCCGCACCGCTGCGGGCGAGGGAGGCGAACTGCCGGGACACGGACCAGAGCACCACCGGCAGGCCCAGTGCCAGGAGCGTGTTGACGCTGCTCATGTGCGAGAACCCGAGGCTCGCGAAGGCTGCGGCCAGGGCGATCCATACCCGTGCCGGCGCCTCGGTCATGGAGGCGCCCATCCTGCTGGCGAGGACCACGAGGGCCAGTGCGGCCGGCAGGAGCGCGACGGAGAGCATGTAGGGGAAGAGCGGGCCCCAGGCCATGAGCAGGTAGGGGAACGCCATGTACCCGGCGGAGACCACCCCCGCCGTCACCAGCCCCACCATGCGCGGTCCGACGACGACGCGGGCGAGGAAGAGTGCCGAGATCGGCCAGACCACCGCTGCGGTGACGATGTTGACGGCGTTGACGGCCAGGGGGACGGAGGCCCCCGTCAGCTGCATCGCGAGGGCGCCGAAGGAGTGCCAGGCCGCCGGGTAGACCGCGGCGAAGCCGGAATTCCCCGTCATGGTGCCGAGCGTGAGGGTCGAGGCATCGCCGGTCTCGAAGATGTAGCGGACGGCGTTGAGGTGGAACACGTTGTCGAACCGCTGGGAGATGTGCTCGGGGGCTCCGATCATCCGGACGGTGCTCCGGGCGATCAGCACCCCGCCGATCACCGCGCCCGCGACGCCGGCAGCCACCAGTACCCAGCTGTCACGCCGGCGTGCGGGACCAGCGGACGTCCGGGCCGCCAGGCGGGAGATGAGCAGGCCGATCGCTGCGGTCACCACCGTGACGGCGAGCAGGAGCCAGACGGTCCACGGGACCCCCACGACGGAACCGAGCACCGCGGCGACTCCCGCGATACCCACCGAGAACACGGGCGCCGCGCCGAGGAGCGCGAGCCGGCGGAATCCGAGCGACAGGCCGATCAACAGACCCGGGCCGACCATCACGGCGATCGTCGCCGCCAGCACCGGCGCAGTACTCCACCAGGACACAAATCCTCCAAAAATCAGCACAACACGGGATGCCGGGCCCGGAGGCCGGCGGGGCGCCCTCGGCGCCCGGGTCGGTGTTCCTAGCCCTGCCTCAGGCGTTTGACGACCTCGTCGACGGGTCCGTCGAGCAGGACCCGGCCGTGGTCGAGCAGGACCCCGCGCTCGCAGATCTTCGCGACCATGTCGAGGTCGTGGCTCACGACGACGAGGGTCTTCCCCTCCGCGGCCAGCTCCGCGATCTTCGCCAGGCACTTCTTCTGAAACGGTTCGTCCCCGACCGCGAGGATCTCGTCGATCAGGAAGACCTCCGGGTCCGTGTGGACGGCGACGGAGAACGCCAGCCGGAGGTACATGCCCGAGGAGTAGAACTTGACCTCGGTGTCGATGAACTGGCCGATCTCGGAGAACTCGACGATCGAGTCGAACCGCTCCTCGATCGCCGCGCGGTCCATGCCGAGGATCGCCCCGTTGAGGTAGACGTTGTCCCGACCGCTGAGGTCGGGGTGGAAGCCTGCTCCCACCTCGATCAGGCCCGCCACCCGGCCCCGCGTGTGCACGCTGCCGGTATCCGGGCGCATCACGCCCGAGATGTGCTTCAGCAGGGTCGACTTGCCGGAGCCGTTGAACCCCAGCAGGGCCACGGTCTCCCCCTCCTCGATCGTCAGCGACACGTCCGCCAGCGCGTGGAAGCGCTCGGAGAGGTCACCCTTCCGTCCCTTCATTAGCCAGACGAAGGCCTCCTTCATGGACCGGGTGTGCCGGAGGACGAACTGCTTGTTGACGTTGCGGATCTCGATCGCGGTGGTCACGTGTCACAACTCCTGGGCGAAGCGGCCCTCGAGCCGCCGGAAGACGAGCTGGCCGATGACGAGCATCAGACCCGAGGTCACGAGTGCGACCGGTATCCACAGGGACAGCAGGTTCGGGGGGATCGCCTCGGCCCGCTCCGTGGTGGGCAGCCAGAACGCGAAGTGGAACGTCTCGACGGCCACCGTGATCGGATTGAGCTGGTAGATCAGGAAGAACGTCTCGCCCAGCTTCTCGCGCACGAGCAGCCAGGGGTAGAGCACGGGGGACGCCCAGGTGGCGACCATCAGCAGCATGTCGACGAGGTTCTCCGCGTCGCGGAAGTACACGTTGACGGCACCGAACAGCAGGCCCAGCCCGATCGCGAACATCGTCACGATCAGGAACCCGGCGACGGCCGCCGCGAGCTGGAGCACGGTGGGCGACCACCCGGAGAACAGGCAGGCGACGAGGAGGATGAGGATCTGCGGGACGAAGTGCACCGCGGACACCCAGGTCGAGGCGATCGGGAAGAGCTCGCGCGGCAGGTAGATCTTCTTGATCAGCCCGCCGTTCGACACGATGGCGCGCGACGCATTGCCCAGCGCCTCGTTGAAGTAGTTGATGAGCACGATGCCCGAGAACAGGTAGATGGCGTAGTTCGGCAGGCCGGCGGGGTTGCGCTCGCTCTGCTCGAGTCCCAGGAAGACACCGAGGGCGACGTAGAACACGACGAACTGCACCCCGGGCTTGACGTACGACCAGAGCAGCCCGAGGACCGATCCCCGGTAGCGGACACGCAGCTCCTTCTGCACCAGCAGCTTGAGCAGGTAGCGGGACCGCAGGACGTCGCGGAGACCGTGTCCGTAGCCGGGGGCCACGAGCTCTCCGCGCGGCCCCCCTCCGGCCGCCGAGCGGTCCGTCATACTGCTCACTGCGACGACTTCCCCGCGCTTCCGGCCGGCCTGGCGTTCTCGAAGGTCTCGGCCCAGGCCTCCTGCGACGTGAACTCCGGCAGCGCCCGCTGGTACTCCTCCGCGAGGTCGTCCCAGCGGCTCAGCAGCCGCTGGTGGAGGACCACGCTCCGCCGGAGCATGGACTGGAACTTGGCGGAATCGCGCTTGTACCAGGAGGCACCCGACCCGTCGGCCGAGGACACGAGCGCCGAGTCGAGCTGCGAGAGCCTCCACCACCGGGCGTCCATGGCGGGGACGTTGGCTTCGGGGCGCACGCTCGCCTCGGGGCGGGCGGGCCGCACCTGGCGGAGGGCTCCCGTGCCGGCCTTGACGAGCGCGCTCCGCAGGGTACGCGGCGGCGTCGGCTTCAGGCCCTTCTTCGGGGGCTTCACCCGCTTGATGTCGGGGAACTCGGCGATGTTCTTGTTGATGCGCGCGTCGTCGAAGTCGGCGCGGCGCCGGCGGATCTCGGGCAGCTTCGCGCCGATGGTCGCGTGCAGGTGGGAAGGACCGTCGAGCAGGTCCTCGAGCGCGTTCAGGCGGAGCTCGACGGCGGAGTACTGCATCGACAGGAGGTGGCGGACGTCCACCGCGAAGCTCTCGCGCGGCATCCGGCCCCCGCGCTTGTACGGCGAGTACAGCATCGCCGCGAGCCAGCGGTTGCGCTGGTGGTAGTAGGCCTGCCAGTCGATGGTGTCGTCCTTCTCGGTCCAGGGCATGTGCCAGACCGCCGCGCCGGGGAGGGAGACGGTGCGGTAGCCGTGGGCCTTCGCCCGGATCCCGTACTCGGCGTCGTCCCACTTGATGAAGACGGGGAGCGCCAGACCGATCTCGCGGATGATGCTGGTCGGGATGAGGCACATCCACCAGCCGTTGAAGTCGACGTCGACGCGGCGGTGCATCCACGGCGTCGTCCTGAGGTTGCTCGACGAGAAGTCGTGCGCCTCGAAGGTGTTCGACACGGGCCCCCAGAAGTAGCGGTACTCGTTGACCTCCTCGCCGAAGCTGTGGAGGACCGACCGCTCGTACAGGTTGAACATGTGCCCGCCGACGATGGTCGGCCTGCGGGTGAAGTCGGCGAAGTTCGCAGCCCGCAGGATGCCCTCGGTCTCGACCAGCACGTCGTCGTCGAGCAGCATGACGTACTTGCTCCGCCCGTCGTCGACGGTCTCGTGCATGCCGCGGGCGAACCCGCCCGATCCGCCGAGGTTGCCCTGCTCGAGCAGCGTGAACTTGTCGCCGAGCGTCGCTGCGGCCTCGTCGAAACCGTCCTGGTCCCGCACCTTCTGGGTCCCCTGGTCGGTGATGATGAGGCGGTCCAGGACGCCGAGCAGGTCCTCGGACTCCGCGAAGGTGGACAGGTGGCGGACGCAGTAGTCCGGGCGGTTGAAGGTGGTGACGGCGACCGACAGGGTCCCGGCCTCGAACCCCTCGGGCTGCGGCACGGCCCATTCGGCCCGCTGCAGGGTGACGTCCTCCTCCGAGGCGACGAGGTCGAACCAGTACCAGCCGCCGTCGCCGAACGCCGTGATCGGCAGGTCGACGGCCACCGGGCTGCCCGCGTCGACGTGGACGCTCTGGACGCGGTTGGACGTGCCGCGTGCGCTCGAACGGTAGATGACGACCGACGCCTCGGCATCGACCTCGACGGTCAGCCGCACCTGTGCGACGTCGGTGTGCGCCCGCCAGTAGCTCGCCGGGAAGGCGTTGAAGTACGTGCCGAAGGAGACACGCCGGTAGGCGGGGAGGCGCAGGCTCCGCCGGTCGAGGATGAAGTCGGAGCGCTGCGTGCTGTGCTGCGCGACGACGGCGGTCGTCCCCGCGCCGGCGCGGGCCGAGCGGTGCTGGTCGTCCACGACGCGCTGCGCGGCGTTGAAGTCGACGTAGAGGGGCAGGGTGTCGGTGTCGCCGTCGGTCGGGAACACCACGCGGTGGACGGTCTTCCAGAGGACGGCGCTGGTCTCGTCCGTCGCCGCGTCCATCTCCTTGGAAACGATGCTCATGCTTCCACTCCTCCGCTTTCCAGCTTTGCGCCCGACGTGAAGTGGGGTGCGATCTTGTTGTCGAACGCCGACAGTGCGGACCCGATGGCCATGTGCATGTCGAGGTACTTGTAGGTGCCCAGGCGCCCGCCGAACAGCACCGACTCCTCGCCCTTGGCGAGGTCGCGGTAGGCGAGCAGCTTCGCCCTGTCGTCGGCGGTGTTGATCGGGTAGTAGGGCTCGTCGCCCTTCTCGGCGAAACGCGAGTACTCGCGCATGATGACCGTCGCGTCCTTCGTGTAGTCCCGCTCCGGGTGGAAGTGACGGAACTCGTGGATCCGCGTGTAGGGCGCGTCCTCGTCCGGGTAGTTCATCACCGAGCACCCCTGGAAGTCCTCGATCGGCAGGACCTCCTCCTCGAGGTCGATGGTCCGCCAGGAGAGGTCGCCCTCGGCGAAGTCGAAGTACCGGTCGACCGGGCCCGTGTAGACGACGGGCACCTGGCCGAGCGTGGTCGCACGGGAGTACTCGTGGCCCTCGTCGAAGAAGTCCGTGTCGAGGTGGACGTCGATGTTGGGGTGGTCCGCCATCCGCTCGATCCAGGCCGTGTAGCCGTTGACGGGCAGACCCTCGTACTTGTCGTTGAAGTACCGGTTGTCGTACGTGTAGCGGACGGGGAGCCGGGAGATGATCTCCGCCGGCAGGTCCTTCGGGTCGGTCTGCCACTGCTTGCCCGTGTAGTACTTGATGAACGCCTCGTACAGGGGCCGGCCGATCAGCTGGATGCCCTTGTCGTTGAGGTTCTGCGGATCCGTCCCGGCGAGCTCGCCCGCCTGCTCCTGGATCAGGGCGCGGGCCTCGGCCGGACCGAGCGCGGCGCGGAAGAACTGGTTGATGGTGCCGAGGTTGATCGGCATCGGGTACACCTCGCCCTTGTGGCGTGTGTAGACCTTGTGCACGTAGCTCGTGAACTCGGTGAAGTTGTGGACGTAGTCCCAGACGCGCTCGTTCGAGGTGTGGAACAGGTGCGCACCGTAGCGGTGCACCTCGATCCCGGTGCGAGCTTCGTTCTCGCTGTAGGCGTTCCCACCGATGTGGTGGCGCCGGTCGAGCACCGCCACCTTGAGGCCGAGCTGGGTGGCCGCCCGTTCAGCAATGGTCAGGCCGAAGAAGCCCGATCCAACGACAACGAGGTCAACGTTCACAAATGCTCCTGAATTGATTCGAACCACGGACATGCCCGCTTAAGGCTACCCGAGAGTGGTCCTCCACCTCGCCGGACACCGCGCGCGGCGCCTCCGCGGAGGGGAGGTGGGGCTGCACGACGCCGGTCGGCGACGGTGCGGGAGCGATCAGGCCGGCTCGAGGACGGACACGCCGAACAGTCGCTCCTCGAACTGCGGGACCATCGTGCGCCAGTACGTCGCGCTGACGTGGTTGTTGTCGATGTACACGTACACGTTACCGATGATGGGCGGGCAGGTGTCGCCGGGACAGATCACGTCCGTCATGTCGACCGACCTGTAGAGCGGGGTCCCGGGGTCGAACCCCTCGAGGGGTGAGACCGCCGGGAGCAGGTCCGTCTTGACGGGGCTGCAGGCGGCGAGGGCGTCCTCGTTCTCCTGGATGCAGGCGGGCATGTTGAAGTCGAAGCGCGCGTTGTCGCGCACCCCGATGACCTCGATCCCGCGCTCGGTGTACCGCCTCACCGTGTTCTCGAAGTCCGGCACGATCTTCTCGTCGGTCGAGCCGAACTCGGTCTTCGTCGCGATGGTGAAGACGGCGTCGGGCCCCAGGTCCTCGATGTAGGCACTCGAGTCCTCGAAGAAGTCGGCGCACTCGGGAGTGCTGTCGGGGCCCTCCGGCGCGAAGACGCAGCCGAGGGAGACCAGCTCGATCACCGTCCAGTCGTGCTTCTCCGCCAGCGCGACGACCGCAGCGGACATGTGCTGAGCGTGGCTGTTGCCCACCACGACGACCGTCCTGCTCGGCTCGCCCTCGGCGAGCCTCTGGGTGCAGAAACCCTCCAGGTCGGACGGGACGCCCGTCGCTTCCGCGTCGCAGGCCTCCAGCCGGGGGAAGTCGCCCCGGATGGTGCTCAGTTCGGGCAGGATCACCGCGTCGTCGGACACCTCGTCCTGGTAGCCCGGTAGCAGGGACACCGCCCCGGGATTGTCGGCACTCGTCTGCGCCGCGGCGCGCGCCGCCTGCGCCCGCAGGTCCAGCTGCCAGGCCGTGAGCGGCACGGCGACGAGGCCCAGGCACACGAGCAGGACGACACCGGCACGACGGCGCCTCTTGTCGGCCCACACGAGCGCCCGCACGGGCCGTTCGACGAAGCGCATCGTCAGGTAGGCCAGCACCAGCGACACGCCGATGACCAGGAACCCTCCGAGCACACCGGGCGACGGCCGGTCCTGCCAGACGAGGGCCAGCACGAGCACCGGCCAATGCCACAGGTACAGCGCGTAGGAGAGGTCGCCCATGCGCACGAGCGGCCCGGCGGACAGGAACCGGTCGGCTCCGAACCGGCTGCCGGTCTGCCCGGCGACGATCACCAGGGCAGCGGCCCCGAGGGGCCAGAGCGCGACATAGCCCGGGAACTGGCCCTGCACGTCGAGGAGGAAGCCGCCGCTGAGCATCGCGGCGACGCCGATCCAGCCCGCTGCGATCCGCAGCGGGCGAGGGAGGCGGATGAACGGCAGTGCCAGCGCCAGGAGCGTCCCGAACGCGAACTCCCACAGGCGGGCCCGTGTGTCGAAGTACGCGTACGCCTGGTTGGTGGACGTCTCCCACATCGAGAACGCCAGGGAACCCGCGAATAGCGCACCGAACACGAGCAGGACGACGCCGCGGAACCGCAGCCGGAAGCGGCGCGCCAGGAGGGAGCTGGCGAGGAACAGCAGCGGCCAGAGGATGAACACCTGGCCCTGGACGGAGAGCGACCAGAAGTGCTGGAGCGGACTGGCGAGGCTGTGGTCCTCGGCGTAGTAGTCGACGGCGTTCGAGGCGAGGACCCAGTTCTGCACGTAGAGCAGCGACGCCCACGACTGCTCGATGATGTCGGTCCACCGGGACCGCGGCACCAGCAGGTAGCTGGCCGCCAGCGTCGCGAGGATCACGACGACGACGGCCGGCAGCAGCCGCTTGAACTGGTGGAGCCAGTGCCGGACGAGATCGAACGGCTTGCCCGCCTCCGCCTTGCGCAGGAACGACAGCGCCAGCAGGAAGGCAGAGATCAGCAGGAAGACGTCCACGCCGCCGGAGACCCGGCCGAACCAGATGTGGTACGAGACCACCATCAGGACGGCCAGGGCGCGGAGACCCTGCACCTCCGGGCGGAAGCCGCGATTCGCGCCGTCGGCCGCGGCGGGGGGAGCCGCGGAACGGCTCGCTTCAGCGACGGACATGGAGGACTTCAGGGGTAGACACGATGGTCAAGTGTAGCGGGAGCACCCGGGGAAGCCCGGGACATCCACTGCCCGCGCGGAGGGTCGCGCGGACCGGTCCGTGGACGCCCCCTGTCCACAACCCGCGATTCCCCCGCCCTCCTGGACCCCTTCCTCCCTAGCCTCGGAGGCAGTCCCCACCCGAGGAGGCCTCCGTGGACCTGCACGTCACGCTCGCGAGCGCTCCCCCGTGCGCCTTCCCCGCCCGGGAGATCGTGGTGGACACCCTCGCCCTGCCCACGGGCGCGGCGCTCGCCGCCCGGCTGGCGGCGGCGGGATACCGGGGGCCCTTCGCGATCGCCGGCGTGCCGCTCGCGGCGATGACGGCATGCGTGGGGGACCTGACGGACGGCGCGGTCATCGTCTGCGGGCCGTCCCCGCCCCAGGACGAGGGGCCGCCGGTGCCGCATCTCGTCTTCGTCGTCCGATCGGGCCCCGACGCGGGCCAGGTGGTCCCGCTGCCCCGCGGCGGCTGCACGATCGGGCGGGCGGAATGCGACATCGTGATCGCCGACCCTGCACTCTCACGCCGGCACGCCCTCCTCACCGTGACCGGGGACGCCGTCGTGCTGGAGGATCTGGCGTCGGTGAACGGCACCTTCGTCGACGGCCGACGCATTAGCACGGCGGAGGTCACGGTGTCGGCGACCCTTCGACTCGGCGGGAGCCGGTGCAGCATCGAACTGGCCGACGACGACGGCTGGCACTACGTCCGGCCCGCCGACGTCCTCGTGCCCGTGCAGGTCGGACGCGAACCCCCGCGGACACCGTCCCGCCTCCTGGTCCTCACCGCCGTCCTGCCGCTGGTCCTCGGCATCGGCCTGGCGGCGACGACGGGCATGTGGTTCTTCCTGGCCTTCAGCGCCCTGTCCGCGGTGACCGGATCGGTCCCCCTCGTCGTCCATCGGCGGAACGTCCGGGCCTTCGCGGCTGCGCTTCGCGCCGCGGCCGAGCGGGACCGCGAGCGCCGGCTGCTGGCCGTGCCCGACCCCGGGCAGACCGCCCTCGACGCCGTGCGCGCCTGTCGGCCGGTCCCCCGACGGCCCCCGGTGGCGCAGCCGTTCCCCGCGGAGATCCTGCTGCGGCTCGGCGTCGCGGACCAGCCGGCGAACCTCAGCACGGTGCGGGATTCCACCTTCGTCCTGCCGGTCCTCCACGACCTGCCGCTGGTCCTGCCCTGTCGGGCGGACCGAGCCGGTGCGACATCGGGCGCGGCAGCGGTCGCGACCTCCGGCAGCGGAGGCGCGGCCGGGGAGTGCTTCACCGTCGCGGGCGACCCCGCCGCCGTCCGGGGGGCCCTGCGCGCCCTGCTGCTCCAGGTCGCACACCCCGAGCAGGGATCGCCTCCCGTGATCTGCTGGGGTTCGGCCCGGCACCTCCCGGTCCACGCGAGGTTCCTCCCGAACGTCCTGCTCACCAGGGACCCCCGGGTCCTCGCCGGGATCGGCCGGCAGGCCGGCGTCCTGCTCGTCTTCCAGGTCGCGGAGGACCTTCCCGAGGGCGCCCGACGCCCCGGCACCGTCGTCGTCCGCTTCCGGCTGGACGGGGCCGGCGCCGGCCCCTCGACATCAGGGACGGCCCTGCTCGCGGCGGGCATGGTGATGGCGCCCGGCGGCGCCCGTGCGCGCATCGACGGGCGGGAGTACCGCGTCCTTCCCGACGCCGTCTCCGAGCGGACGTTCGAGCGGATCGCCCGGGCCCTCGCCCGCGCCGCGCGGACCCGGCCGGGCGCCGGGACCCGTACCCGCCCGGGGACGGGGGACGGATCGGGCGTGCCGTCCTCGGTCTCCCTCTGGTCCGGGCAGCCCGGGCCGGACACCTTCGCCTCGTCGGTCCCCGGCCGCTGGGCGGCGGCCGACGCCCGACGGCCGACCGCGTTCGTCGGTCGGTCGGGTACCGGGCCCGTGGCGATCGACCTGGTCAGGGACGGCCCCCACCTCCTGGTCGCCGGCACCACGGGCTCCGGCAAGTCCGAGTTCCTGAGGACCCTGGTGCTCGGACTGGCACTCGACCAGCCTCCCCGGCACCTGTCCCTGCTCCTCATCGACTACAAGGGCGGCTCCGGGCTCGGCGCACTCGCCGCGCTCCCCCACTGCGTGGGGCTCCTCACGGACCTGTCCGCGGAATCGACGGCCAGGGCCCTGACCTCGCTGCGGGCGGAACTGCGACGCCGGGAACTCCTCTGCGCCGGCCACGGCGCCCGTGACCTCGACGGGCTGCGCAGGGTCTCGCCGTCCACCTGCCCGGCCCGGCTGGTCGTGGTGATCGACGAGTTCCGGGCCCTCGGCGACGCGGTGCCGACCGCCGTGCCGGACCTGATGAGGATCGCCGCCCTCGGCCGGTCGTTGGGTGTCCATCTCGTGCTCGCCACCCAGCGGGTCCAGGGGGCGGTGACGCCCGATCTGAGGGCGAACATCACGACGTCGGTGCTGCTCCGGGTCCAGAGCACGGTGGAGTCGCAGGACCTGCTCGGGTCCGGCGCGGCCGCGGAGATACCGGTCGACGCCCCGGGGCGGGCCTTCCTGCGCCGTGGGGCCGAAGCACCCGTCGCCGTGCAGGTCGCCTCGCCGTCCGCACCCCCGACGGCGGACCGGACGCCCGGCTGGCAGGACGTCGCGGCCTACCTCGGAGAGGCGGCAGCGGATCCTTCCCCGGCGGAGGCCGACGGCACCGACGACACCGACGACACCGACGATGCGGGAGGTCGTCCCCGGGAGGCCCTCGCGGAGGCGGTCGCCGGACTCGTGGCGGCCGCCCGGGGTGCTGCGGCCGGGCGACAGCCCCGCCCCGTGCTGCCGCCGCTGCCCACCCGCCTCACCCCCGCGGCGTGTGCTGCCTTCCGTCCGGTCGGGCCTGACCCGTCCCCCGCCGCCGTCGGGGTGGCGCTCGGGATCGTCGATCTCCCCGGGCGCCAGGCACAGCACGTGCTGCGCTGGCACCCGGACCGCCACTCCCACCTCGCCCTCGTCGGTCTTCCCGGCAGCGGCGTCGCAGAGGCACTCGCAGCCGTCGTGTCCGCCCTGCCCCGGAGCGACCCGGATCTCCACCTGTACGTGCTGGACGGCGACGGGACGCTGGGGCGGTGCTCCGCGGACCCCCACGTCGGTGCGTACGTCCTGCCGCAGGAGACGAGGCGGGCCGGCCGCGTCCTCGAACGGCTGGCGGCGCCGGGGCCCGGTGGGAGGGCCACCGGCCGGATCGTGCTCGTGATCACCGGCTGGGCGCGATGGAGCAGCCAGTTCCGCAACGGACGCCTCGCGCGGGCCGAGGACGATCTGCAGGCGCTGGTCCGGGACGGCGCCGGGAGCGGGGTGAGTGTCCTCGTCGACGGGGACCGGGACGTGACCACGTCACGGTTCTTCCCCCTGCTGCCGAACCGCGTCTACCTGCCCCTCGGTGCGCATCAGGAGACGACCATGACGTGGCCGGCGATGCCGCCGATCGATGCCCTTCCCGGTCGGGGGTTCGCCCAGGGACCGATCACGGGCAGCTGGGGTGACGCCACGTGCCAGCTGCTCACGCATCCCCCAGCTCCCCCGGCTCCCACGGCTCCCCCGGCTCCCACCTCTCCTGCGGGCCCTACGACTCCCGCGGATCCCGCCGGCGCCGAGCTGGCGGTCCGCCCACCGGCCCGGGCCCCCTTCCCCGTGCATGCCCTCCCCCGCGAGGTCGGCCTGGCCGGCACCGCTGCGGCAGGGACACCGGACCGGCTGGTGGCGGGCGTGTACGGCGACGACCTGCTGGCGTTCTCCATCGCCCTTGCTCCCGGCGACGTCTACCTGGTCCTGGGCCAGCGGGGGTCGGGACGCACGAACACCCTGCGCGTGCTGGCGGAGTCGGCGGGGCACCTGATCCCGCCCCGATCCGTCCTTGTCCCACCCGCCGGCACACCGGGACTGCCCGCGCCCGCCTACTGGCGGGACGTCGCCGGCGGCACGGGGCCGGGACCCCTGCACGGGTACATCCTCGTGGTCGACGACGCGGACCGGTTGCCCGCGGACGTGCAGCAGGCGCTGGCGGGCTTCGTGGCGCGGGGCGCCGCGTGCGTCCTGTCGGCCCTCCCGGGCCCGGCCCTCCTGACGCGCGTCCCCCTCGCCCTGCAGGCCCGCGCAGCCGGGCGCGGTCTCGTCCTGGCGCCGAGGACGGCAGGCGACGGCGACTTCTTCGGAGCGCGGCTCGACACGGACGGGGAGCCCGTCGCGGGCCGGGGCTTCGCCTGCGACCCCGGAGGAGTCGTCGAGGTGCAGATCGCCCGCGCACCCGGCGGGACGGACGGACCGGAGGGCATCCGCGGGCCGTCGACGGGCGACACCACGGGACGGGGCGGTCCCTACAGAGCCTTCCCGGACGCCGTGGTGCGCACCGTGTACCCGACGACCGGTCCGGAGAAGAGCGTCACGATGACGACGGCGGCGGGGACGAGGAGCGCCACCCCGAGGAGCGGTGAACCGGTGGAGAAGTAGGGGAACGCCAGGATCACCAGGAACAGCTGGACGACGAGCGAGGGTGATCTCGGCCAGCGGAAGCCGGCGGCGAGCTGCCGGGCGAGGGCGACGAGGCCCGCGCCGACCAGCAGCAGGAGGACCGCCATGAAGACCGATCCCCCGACGGAGAGGGCATCGGCGCTGAAGGCGCTCGCCACGAAGCCGGCGGCGACCGCGAGCAACGCGACCGCCTCGAGCACCAGGATCGCCGCGATCAGGAGGACGCCGCGGGGGCGGCTCGAGGGGGTCAGGGCTGGGTCGGGAACCACCCTCGAACCCTACCCGACGTGCTGCGCCCTCCCCGGAGACCTCGACACCGCGCCTCTGCTGTGACTAACCCCTCACGTGCACGGTCAATCGGACCTGTAAAACCCTTGTTTACCCGCTGGTAACGTGACAGCCTTAAAAGCAGTGGATACCCGGGGGCCCAGAGTCGGCCCCCTTTACTATGAGCCCGCTCGTGAATCTTTTCACAAACGAAGAGCGAGGCCGAAGGAGAATGTGATCATCATGGATTGGCGTAGTCGCGCAGCCTGCCTGGACAAGGACCCGGAACTGTTCTTCCCGGTCGGCAACACCGGACCGGCCCTCCTCCAGATCGAGGAGGCCAAGAGCGTCTGCCGCCGCTGCCAGGTGCAGGACACCTGCCTGCAGTGGGCCATCGAGTCCGGGCAGGATGCCGGGGTATGGGGCGGACTGAGCGAGGACGAGCGTCGGGCGCTGAAGCGCCGGGCCGCGAGGGCGCGCCGCGCCTCCTGACCCGGACCGGGAGCACCCGGATCAGCCGATCGGCGTACCGGCAGACGACCAAGGGCCGCCCATCGGGCGGCCCTTCGTCGTCTGCGCCGCGGTCACCCTCCCGGGGCAGGCGTCAGGGGCCCTGGTTCAGGCGCAGCGGGAGTTCGATGGTCACCGAGGTCCCGCCACCACCCCGCGTACGCCACTCGATCGTCCCGCCGAGTTCACTCGTGACCAGCGTCCGGACGATCTGCAGTCCCAGTCCCTCCGCGTGGCCGCCGGCCGGCAGACCGACGCCGTCGTCGGCGATCGTCACCCGCAGGATCTCCTCCTCGTCGATCACGGCCCGCCGGTTGGCCATGAGCCACACGGTGCCGGCGCGGCCGGAGAGACCGTGTTCGACGGCGTTCGTCACGAGTTCGTTGATCACGAGGGCGAGCGGCGTCGCGAGATCGCTGGGGAGTTCGCCGAAGTCCCCGCTGCGCTCGGTCCGTACCGCCTGGGACGGCGACGCCACCTCGGCGGACAGGCGGAACTGCCGCGAGATGAGCTCGTCGAAGTCGACGCTCTGCGCGAGGCCCTGCGACAGCGTCTCGTGGACGAGGGCGATGGTCGACACGCGGCGCATGGCCTGCTCGAGGCCCAGCTTGCCCTCCTCGCTGACCATCCGGCGGGACTGCATCCGGAGCAGCGCCGCCACCGTCTGGAGGTTGTTCTTCACCCGGTGGTGGATCTCGCGGATCGTCGCGTCCTTGGACACCAGTTCCATCTCCCGGCGACGGAGCTCCGAGACGTCCCGGCAGAGGACGAGGGCGCCGAAGCGCTCCTTCTCGTCACGCAGGGGGATGGCCCGCAGCGACAGGCTGACCCCGCGCGAGCCGATCTCGGTGCGCCAGGGCATGCGCCCCGTGACGACGAGGGGAAGCGTCTCATCGACCATCCGACGGTCCTTCAGCAGCGCCGTCGTGATCTCCGCGAGAGGGCGTCCCTCGAGGGTCTCGACGTCGCCGAGCCGGCGGAATGCCGACACCCCGTTCGGGCTCGCGTACTGCACGATCCCGTCCACGTCCAGCCGGATCAGCCCGTCGCCCACGCGGGGGGCGCCCCGGCGGGAACCGGTCGGCGTCGCGAAGTCGGGCCACAACCCGAGCGTGCCCATGCGCAGGAGATCATAGGCGCACTGCCGGTAGGTCAGCTCGAGCCGCGACGGCATCCTCGAACTGGACAGGTCCATGTGGGTCGTGACGACGGCGAGCGTGCGCCCGTTCCGCACCATCGGCACGGCCTCCACGCGCATCGCCATCTCCGTGGTCCAGTTCGTCTCGCCGGAGCGTTCGATCTTCTGCGTCTCCCAGGCCACGTCCACGAGCGGCTGCAGGTCGGCGCGGATCCGCTCGCCCACGAAGTCGCTGTGGAAGACGGTGTGCGACGTCGACGGCCGGGCGTGGGCCAGGGCGACGTAGCCGCCGCCGTCCAGCGGGAACCACAGGGCCAGGTCCGCGAAGGCGAGGTCGGCCACCATCTGCCAGTCGCCGACGAGGAGGTGGAGCCACTCCGCGTCGCCGGGTTCGAACCCTGTGTACTCGCGGATGGGGTCGGTGAAGATTGCCATGGGATCTCTCTGTTGCTCGGGACGAACGCGGCAGCCCGCTCCGCACGCGGTGCGCGACGACAGGCCGGACCCGCGGATCGAGGAACCGCAGGTCCAGTCTGTCACCCGCCGCGGTCGACGCCGACAGGACGGGCCGCTACCGGACGATGGAGCGCAGGAGGCGAAGGGCCACGGACAGGGACGAGATGTCGTCCTGCTCCAGCAGGTTGACCTCGGCGAACATGTTGCTCGCGCGCTGCAGCTGGTCGGCGTTCAGCTCCTGCCAGGCGAGGAGCCGCTCCCCCGCGTCGCGGTCCTGCAGGTCGCCGGTGGCCCGCATGACGGCGACCGTGATGTCGGCCACCGTCGAGTACAGGTCGTCGCGCAGTGCGGCCCGGGCGAGGGCCTGCCAGCGGTCCGTCCGCGGCAGCTTGGTGATGCGCTCGAGCAGGTTGTCGACCTCGAAGCGGTCGTACACCGCGTAGTAGACCTTCGCGATGTTCTCGACCGGCTCGTCGACGCGGCGGGTGCTGTAGGCGATGTCCAGCAGCGCGAAGGACTCGAACTGCTCGGCCCAGTGCCGCCCGAGCTCCGCCGGCAGGTCCCAGGCCGTGGCGGTCGCCGTCGCCTCGCGTGCCCGCTCGAGGTCGCAGCCGCGCAGGTACTCCCCGAGGCGCGAGCGGAAGGGTGCGACGAGCGGCTTGAACGCGTCGATGTCCTCGCCCACCGCCGTGCCCTGCTCCACGTGGTTGACGAACCACCGCACCGCGCGGTCCAGGAGCCGGCGCAGGTCCAGGTGGACGGTGGTCCAGTGGTCCGTGGGGAAGTCCGCGGGCAGGGCCGCGAGCGCGTCGACGGTCTCGTCGAGTGAGTAGATCTCCCGCAGGGCCACGAAGGCGCGGGCCACCACGGGCTCGGGTACCGACGTCTCCTCCATCACGCGGAAGGCGAACGTGATCCCGCCGAGGTTGATGATGTCGTTGGCGATGACGGTGGAGATGATCTCCCGGCGCAGCGGATGCGTGTCGAGCAGGTCGTCGAAACGCTCCACGAGCCGGCGCGGGAAGTAGCGCCGGAGGGTGCCCCTGAAGTACGGGTCGTCGGCGAGGCCGCTGGCGGACAGGACCTTCGTCAGTTCGATCTTCGCGTAGGCGGCGAGCACCGACAGCTCCGGGGAGGTGAGTCCCTGGCCCGCGTCGATCCGGCGCCGCAGCTCCGCCGTCGTCGGGAGTGCCTCGAGGTCCCGGTCGAGGTCGGCCTTCTTCTCCAGCCAGTCCATCATCCGCTCGTAGCTCGGACTCCACTCGATGACCCGCTGGCGGTCGTTGAGCAGGAGGACGTTCTGGTCGATGTTGTCCTGCAGGACGAGGCGGCCGACCTCGTCGGTCATCGACTGCAGGAACTCCGTGCGTTCCGCGGGCTGCAGGCGTCCGGCGCGCACCATCCGGTCGACGAAGATCTTGATGTTGACCTCGTGGTCGGAGCAGTCGACGCCGGCGCTGTTGTCGATCGCGTCGGTGTTGAGGAGGACGGCGGCCAGCGCGGCCTCGATCCGGCCCCGCTGCGTCATGCCGAGATTGCCGCCCTCGCCCACCACGCGGGCGCGCAGTTCACTGCCGTCGACGCGGATGGCGTCGTTCGCGCGGTCGCCGACGTCGCCGTGGGTCTCGTCCGTGGCCTTGACGTAGGTGCCGATGCCGCCGTTGTAGAGCAGGTCGGCGGGCGCGCGGAGGATGGCCTTCAGCACCTCCGGGGGGCTGAGCCGTGTCACCCCTGCGTCGAGGCCGAGCGCTTCCTGCACCTCCGGGGAGATGGGGATGGACTTGGCCTGCCGCGGGTACACGCCGCCCCCGCGGCTGATGAGGCTGCTGTCGTAGTCCTCCCAGCTCGATCGCGGGAGGTCGAACAGCCGTCGGCGCTCCGCGAAGGACCGGGCCGCATCGGGGTTCGGATCGAGGAAGATGTGACGGTGGTCGAAGGCCGCGAGGAGGCGGATGTGCTCGGACAGGAGCATGCCGTTGCCGAACACGTCGCCGCTCATGTCGCCCACACCGACCACCGTGAAGTCGTCGGTCTGCGTGTCGACGTCGAACTCGCTGAAGTGACGCTTCACGGACTCCCACGCACCCCGGGCGGTGATGCCCATGGCCTTGTGGTCGTAGCCGACGGAGCCCCCGGAGGCGAACGCGTCGCCGAGCCAGAAGTCGTACTCGGCGGAGAGTTCGTTGGCGATGTCGGAGAACGACGCCGTGCCCTTGTCGGCCGCGACCACCAGGTAGGTGTCGTCGTCGTCGTGCCGGACCACGCGGGCGGGAGGCAGCACCGATTCGGTGGTGCCGTCGGTGGCGAGGTTGTCCGTGATGTCGAGCAGCCCGCGGATGAACGTGCGGTAGCTCGCCTGGCCCTCGGCGAGCCACGCCTGGCGGTCGACCGACGGGTCGGGCAGCTGCTTGGCGAAGAAGCCGCCCTTCGCGCCGGTCGGCACGATCACGGCGTTCTTCACGGTCTGCGCCTTCACGAGCCCGAGCACCTCGGTGCGGAAGTCCTCGCGCCGGTCGGACCAGCGGAGGCCGCCGCGGGCCACCTTGCCGAACCGGAGATGGACGCCTTCGACCTGGGGCGAGTAGACCCAGATCTCGAACTTCGGCCGCGGGAACGGCGCGCCGTCGATCCGGGAGGTGTCGAACTTGATGCTGACGTGCCGCTTGTCCTGGAAGTAGTTGGTGCGGAGGCTCGCACCGATGAGGTTCGCGAAGGTCCTCAGGACGCGGTCCGCGTCGAGGGTCGGCACACCCTCCAGTCCCTCGTCGAGCGCCGTCCGCGCCGCGTCCACCGCGGCCGGCCGGTCGCCGTCGAGGTCGGGATCGAAGCGGGCACTGAACAGGGCGACGAGCGCCCGGCTGACCTCGCCGTTGCGCAGCAGGGTGTCGGCGACGAAACCGTAGGAGTTCGTGTTGCCCATCTGCCGCATGTACTTGGCGTAGGCGCGGAGGATCAGCACCTGGCGCCAGCCGAGCTCGTCGCTCAGCACGAGCCTGTCGAACGCGTCGGACTCGCTGTTGCCCGTGACGGCGGCACTGAAGGCATCCTGCAGCAGGGCTGCGGTGCCGAGCGGGGAGATGCCCGCCGGGTACTTGAGGCCGAGGTCGTAGAGGAAGAAGGCCCGGCCGTCCGACCGCGTGATCTCGAAGGGCCTCTCGTCGAGCACTTCGAGGCCCAGGTTGTGGAAGTACGGCAGGATCTGGGTGAGGCTCTTGGCCTCGGTCAGGTAGAGCTTGAGGCGCGCATCGGCGGCATCGGCGGACGAGCTCTCGGGGACGTAGACGTGCAGCTGGGGCGCTCCGGTATCCGCGGAGGCCAGCTGCTCGAACCGGGAGATGTCCTCCAGGGCGTCCTCGACCTCGTAGTCGACCCGGTAGCCGGCCGGGAACGACTCCGCCCACAGCGCGGCCAGGCGCTGGGCGGTGTCCTGCTCGAACCTCCCCTGCGCGACCTCCACGATCCCCTCGGGCCAGGACCGGGCCGCGCGGACGAGGCGGTCCTCGAGCTCGGCGGCGTCGACGACGGGGATCTCGGCCCCGCGCTGCAGCCGGATGCGGAAGAACAGGCGTGCGAGGGCCGATTCGCTCATCCGGGCCTCGAAGTCGATCGAGTCGGCGTCGAGCGCCGTCCGGAGCTCCTGCTCGATCCGCAGGCGCACGCTCGTCGTGTAGCGGTCGCGCGGCAGGTAGACGAGGGCGGACATGAAGCGCCCGTAGACGTCCGGTCGCAGGAAGAGCCGGGTGCGGCGCCGCTCCTGGAGGCGCAGGATCCCGAGGGCCGTGGACACGAGGTCCGCGACCTCGATCTGGAACAGCTCGTCGCGGGGGTAGGTCTCGAGGATGGAGAGCAGGTCCTTGCCCGAGTGGGAATCCGACGGGAAGCCGCACAGGCGGAGGACCTCGGAGACCTTGTCGCGGACGAGCGGCACGTTGCGGACGGAGCCGGTGTACGCACTGGTCGCGAACAGGCCGATGAAGCGCCGCTCGCCGTTCACGTTGCCCTGTGCGTCGAAGCTCTTGATGCCGATGTAGTCCAGGTAGGCGGCGCGGTGCACGGTCGACCGCGAGTTGGCCTTGGTGATCACGAGCGTGCGGCGTTCCCGTGCCTTCGCGCGTCCTGCCTCGGTGAGCTGCTGCACCTGCCCGGGACCGATGCCATGACGCAGCAGGCCCAGCCCGCTGCCGTCCCGCACCCGGAGGGCGTCGGCGCCCTCCTCGTCGCTCACGAGCTCGTATTCCTTGTAGCCGAGGAAGGTGAAGTTGCCGCTGTCGAGCCAGCGCAGCAGTTCCTGCGCCTGCCGCAGGTCGGGGATCGCCTCCGCGCCGACGATCGAGTCGAGCGACGCCTCGATGGAGCGGACCGTCTGCCGCATGGCAGGCCAGTCCTCGACGGCGGAGCGGACGTCTCCCAGCACCCGGTGGAGGCCGTCGATGATCGACGCCTTGGCCCCGGCGTCGGGAAGCCTCGTGACCTCGACCGAGATCCAGGACTCGATGTGGGTGGTGCGGCCGGCCAGCCCCGCGAACTCGCCGATGTTGGGGAGCGCCGCGGTGTCCCCACTCGACGCTCCGGCCGTGGACGGGACGCGCTTCAGTGCCGTGAGCGAGTGCGACCCGTCCTCGCGGACCGCGAGGAACGTCGGGTGGACCACGAGCTGGATGGCCGCGTCCTGCCGCACGAGCTCGGCGGTGACGGAGTCGACGAGGAAGGGCATGTCGTCGGTGACGATCATGACGATGCTGGAGTTCCCCTGGTCCATGACCCCGATGGCGGCGGTGCCGGGTTCGCGGGCTTCGGCCAGGTCGCGGTGGGCGAAGGCCCGCTGGCGGAGATCGGTGGGCAGGTATCCGACGGCGTCCTCGCGTGCGAGATGCTCGAAGTAGTGCTCTACGAAATCCTCCCGTGACGTGTCCGAGCTTGACTGATCCGTTGTCCTGGATCCAGACGACATGGGGAGGGCCTCCGTAACGAAATGAAAGGCCGCGTCATTGCGACCTCTTACCGGGGAAGCCTATCCGGCTTGCCTGGAAATCTCACGTCGCGCAGGCGCCGTCCCAGCGGCCGGCGCCGCCTCTCGCCGACGGGCACCTCGGCGAGGTCCGCGATGGCGATTCGAAGCGCGGAGGCCGGCGCCGTCTCCAGCAGGGCCGTGCCCGCCAGCAGGGCCTGGTCGGCGGCCGCGTGGTCGACCGGCAGGAAGGCGGTGATCGGCGTCACCGGGCCGAAACGCTCCCATGCCTCCCGCAACTGCGCCTCCGGGGCGCGCCCCGCCGCCGGCGCCCGTACCTTGTTGAAGACGACGCGGGGCACGGCGGTCGGCACCCTGTCGGCGAGTTCGGCGAGGGCCTTGACCATGCGCGGGACGCCGATCGCGTCGGCTCCCCCGACCGCGATGACCGCGTCGGCTGCCTCGAGACACCGGAGCGCTGCGCCGTTGCGGCGCGGCGCGAGGGTGTCGAAACTGAGTTCCTCGTCCGCCTCGAGGCAGAACCCGCAGTCCACGACCGTGACGTCCGCGAGGGAACGGGCGGCGTCGAGCACCTGCCCGAGGGCTGCGGGACGCAGTTCGGGCCAGCGGTCCGGCCGCGTGATGCCCGTCAGGACACGCAAGCGCCCGCCCTTGATGGCGACGCTCACGGCGACCCGGCCGAGCGCCGAGCCGGAGAAGCCGCCCTGGTCGGCGATCCGGCAGGCCTGGGCGAGGCCTGCGGATTCGTCGAGCAGCCCGAGCGACGCCCCGATGCTCGCGCCGTAGGTATCGGCGTCGACCAGCAGGACCGACCCGCCGGCCGCCGCCAGTTCCGCGGCGATGTTGACCGCGACGGTGGTACGCCCCGGGCTGCCGGACGGTCCCCACACCGCCACGATCCTCCCGTCCCCAGGCCCTTCGACAGGTGCGACGGGTGCGGGCGAGGCGGTCTCCGGCAGGTGCAGCGGGTCGGCGTAGGCGAGGGATCCCTGTGGGCGACCGGAGCCGTCGCCGATCCTCTCGACGGCCCGTGCCACCGCCTCGGCGAGCACCTCCGGCCCGACCGCCGAGCCCACGTACTCGACCCCGGCGATGCCGTCCGTGATCGGTGCGCCGTCCGTCAGCGCGACGACGGCGACCCCGGCGAACCGCAGGCGGTCGACCAGGGAGGCTGTCAGCCCTGCCGTTCCGGGCGCGATGACGGCCGCACGTGCGAGCCCGGTCTGACAGGCGGCGACGAGCTCCGGCAGGTCCTGGCAGCGGCGCACCACCGTGACCGGGCCGCGCAGCTGCTCGAGCCCCGGCACGTAGGCGCTCGCCTCGGCTCCGAGCGTGATGACGGGAATGCTCACGAACCGGCACCGGGGTTCAGGACGACGGCGATGCGCGCGTCGTTGGACAGGGCACCGAGGAGGTCCGGCATCGCCTCGTCGTCGACCAGCACCTGGACCAGCGTCGAGGCACGAGCGCCCAGGGCCGACTCCCCCACCGTCAGCTCCGCCACCTCGGCGGCCTCGAGCAGGAGCAGAGGCTCCTCGTAGGTGTTCGCGTCGGTCCTGAGCGACACCCAGACGTCGACGCGGTCGCCGGCGGCCGTCCCGGTGGGGAGCGGGTCCTCGACCGAGAGTCCCACGGGCTTCCGGCCGAGCTCGTCCGCGCTCCCGAGGGCTGCGGACGGGACCAGCTCGCCCTGCGTGACCAGCCTCGTGGCGACCGCGTCGTCCGGGATCCCCTCGGAGACGGGCAGATATGCCCCGGCGGATTCACCCAGGCGGACGGGAACGGCCACCAGGTCCTCGGCGGACAGCGCGGAACCGACCGGGATGTCCCTGCGCGCCGAGTACACCTCCGTGGTGGTGTCCTGGCTGTCCAGCAGCGCGATGACACCGGCCGTCGAGGCGAGCACCAGCAGCAGCCCGACGAGGAGGCGGGGATCCTTCCAGGACGGCTTCTTCAGCCGCGGGGCCTCGCCGGGCAGTCGGGCGCGCGTATCGGTGCTCACTGTCGTCCCCCCACCAGACCGGTGCCGCCCGATCGGGCTGCTCAGTCCTGTCATTCTGGCCCAGCGGGGGGCCGAAGGGAACCGATCGGGGGCAAATCAGGTCGAAGTGTGGAAATCAGCTCCGATCGGCACCGCCGGTGGCAGACTGGACATCTACCCGCAGTACCAGGAAAGGCGGACCCGTGGCCGAGCGCCGCTTCCTCACCCTCGCCGATGTGGCCGAGGTGCTCAACATCAGTTCATCCCAGACCTACGCCCTCGTCCGGTCCGGCGAACTGCCGGCCATCCAGGTGGGCGGCCGGGGCCAGTGGCGCGTGGAGACGCGAATCCTCGAGGAGTACATCGCGAAGGCCTACGAGAAGACCGCTTCCGCCCTGCGGAACGATACGGAAAGTACACCTGTCCTCTGACGGGCAGGTGTTCCGGTGCCTGCCCGCTGCGGTCCGGTAGCCCCGACGGCGTCGGTCGCGACGGTGTCACTGCCGGATCGGTCCTCTGCTCATTCCGGAGAGGCCGCTGACTCGAGCGCATCGATCGCCGCGAACGGCACCGTGAGTGCGTCGCGGACAGCCGCTGCGCGCCTCTCGTCGCCGGCGGCCACCAGCCCCAGTTCGAAGAAGTCCGCCCCGACCCTGTCGATCACTCCGGCATGGCGGGACGTGGACCCCAGCCACAGCGACACCTGGGCCCTGTCACGGGACAGTGCCCGCAGGGCGGCGCCCAGTCCGAGCTTCGTCCGGACGCCCGACGGCACCTGACCCACTCCGCGTCCCAGTCCACGGAGGGACTGCAGTGACGCGAGCGGCACGATGACCGACCGCCCCTCCACCGCCAGCGAGATCCACTGCGATCCGACGTGCGTCAGGGTGCCCGAGAGGAAACGCCCGCCGGAGGTGGAGGCGTGGACGGGGGTGCCCACCGAACCGAGCAGTCTCTGGCCCAGTGTCAGCCGCGACTGTTCCACGCGGGTCCGTTCCCTGATCTCGCTCTCCAGGCCGGCGGCGGTGGCCGCTTCCAGTTGCGACTCCAAATCGTCGAAGAGGGCATCCCAGCGCATCCCCCCAACGTAGGAGGCACCCAGCCCGACGTCAATGACCCCCGAGGAAATTAAACTGGGTCAAATATAGACAAACGACTTTAAAACGGCTCAAACTGGTTGCTCGAGGGGAGCGACGATGAAGAGCACCGATGCGGTACAGGCCGGCCTGGTCCTCGCATGCGGCGGGGTGATGGTGGCGGCGGGGCGGTCCCTGCTCGCTGCGCCGCAGGGACCGCCGGGGATGGACCGCACCGTCGGCGTCGTCCTGTCGGCCCTGGGCGTCGGGACCGTGGGTCTCTGGGTGCTCGCGTTCGTGGCGGCCGTCCTCGCCGAACTGCTCGAGCGCCGCGGTGCGTCGTCCGCGGCAGCACTCGCCCGCCGCTGTACCCCTGCGGTCCTGCGCCGGATCGCTGCCGCTCTCCTCGGAGTCCACCTCCTCGCCGTGCCCGCCGCGGGGCAGGCCGCGCCGCACGGATCGCCCGCCGGCAGCGTCGCTCCCGTCGCCGGAGCAGCCGCAGCGGACGGGACCGACGTCCCGCGTGCCGGAGAGGGGGCTGCGGTGGACCCCGGTGTGCAGGTTCCCCCGGGCTCGCCCTCCTGGTCGCCGACGACCGTCCTCGAACGGGCAGCCGACGGATCCGGGCGACGCGTACCCTCGACCGCGCCCTCGGGCACCGTGGAGCCGACGGGCACTCCGGACCCGGCGGGCCCGGCCGCGGCACCCGCGGCGCGGGCCTCCCCGGGATCCGCCGAACCGCCGTCGCCGCCGGTGTCCGTCGCCGCCCCGGTGTCGCCCGCCTGGGAGCCGACCCCGATGCCCGTCGACGGAGGACTCCTGGTCCGGCCGGAGACCAGGCCGACGGCCGGCAGGACCGAGGTCGTCGTCGCTCCGGGGGACTCCCTGTGGTCCATCGTGGCCGCCCGTCTGGGGCCGCTCGCGACCGCGGCGGAGGTGGCCGAATCGTGGCCGGCCTGGTACGAGGCCAACCGCGCCGTGATCGGGCAGGATCCGTCCCTGCTGATACCGGGTCAGGTCCTGGCTGCTCCCCTGCGCTGAACAGGACGGGCGGTTCCGGCTCCGGTGCACGTCCCGGCGACGGCGCCACGGCTTCACCGCACGTGCGGATGTCCGCCGCGATGCCACGACCACCGTGGAACCCGCTGGTCGCGTCGAAACCGCGTGAACCCCGCAGAAGCCCGTGAACACCTCACGAGAGGACACACCATGCCTGCAGCAACCCGGCTCGCCGACACCGTGACGATCCGACCCGCCGACGCCGGAGTCCCCGGCTCCCTGGCGCCGCCACCCGGACCGGCCGCAGGGGCTGCACGCGGCGTCGGACCCCGGCCTCCGGCCGACCCGCCGGACCTCGCCCGCTCCGACAGCGCAACCCGGGAACCGACCCCCGGCGGTGCCGTGCAGGAGATCCGCCCCGACGGGGCCGGAGTCCTCGAGGAGGACGGGCGCCGGCGGGAAGCACCCTGGACGGATACGGACGCCGAGGCCGTCCGCCGCATCTCCGGCATCGCGCGGTCCGTGGCACAGGGGGCGCTCGAGGTGCTGGGCGGGTCCCGACCCCTCCAGCAGATGGCGCGCTGGCTCGACCCCGAGAACTACGAGCGGCTCCACCTGCGCGCGAATCTCGTGCGCTGCATCAACGATGCCCCGGTGGGCCGGGGCATCGCCCTGCCCCGGGCGCACCGCCACATCATCGTCCGCTCCGCACGGGTATGTTCCGTCGGCCCCGGCATCTACGAGGCGTCGGTCGTCGCCTATGACCAGAAACGGGTCCGCGCCGTCGCTCTTCGGATCGAGCGACGGCGCGGAGCATGGCGGGTGACCGCCCTGGAGATCGGCTGACTACTTGCGCTTGGCCTTCTTGCCGCCCGCGGGCGCCGCCTGCGTCCTGTTGCGTTCGACGTGCACCTCCGCCTCGCCCTGTGCGTTGGGCGCGATGAAGTTGAGCGTCGCGGGCTTGGCCGGGGCGTCGAGCCCGGCGGCCCTGATGGTCGGGGCCTGCACCACGTTCCGCCCGTCCGTCACGCCCGGGAGTCCTGTCTGCGCGGGTGCCGATGTCTCGACCTCGAGGTTGAAGAGGTAGCCGATGCTCTCCTCCCGGATCGATTCCATCATCGCCTGGAAGAGGATGAAGCCCTCGCGCTGGTACTCGACGAGGGGGTCCCTCTGGGCCATCGCCCGCAGGCCGATGCCCTCCTTGAGGTAGTCCATCTCGTAGAGGTGCTCCTGCCACTTCCGGCCGATCACCGAGAGGACGACGCGGCGCTCCAGCTCACGCATGGTCTGCTCGCCGAGGGCCTCCTCGCGTGCCTGGTAGGCGAGCCTGGCGTCGGAGAGGATCTCCCCGTGCAGGAAGTCGCGCGTCAGCCGCGACGTGCCGCCGGCCTCCTCGATGACCTCGTCCGCGGTCAGCGTGATCGGGTAGAGGGTCCTGAGGTTCGTCCACAGCAGCTCGTAGTCCCAGTCGTCGCCGTGACCCTGCTCGGTGGCCTCGTCGACCATCGCCGTGATGACGTCCTCGAGGAAGAACTGGACCTTCTCCTTGAGGTCCCCACCCTCGAGGATCCTGCGGCGGTCGCCGTAGATCGCCTCGCGCTGGCGGTTCAGGACGTCGTCGTACTTCAGCACGTTCTTGCGCTGCTCTGCGTTGCGGCCCTCGACCTGGCCCTGGGCGTTCTCGATCGCCTTCGAGACGAGCTTGGACTCGAGGGCGACGTCGTCCGGCATGGTGGCGCTGTTCATGATGCGCTCCGCCCCGCCGGAGTTGAACAGCCGCATGAGATCGTCGGTCAGCGAGAGGTAGAAGCGTGACCGTCCCGGGTCACCCTGGCGTCCCGACCGGCCGCGCAGCTGGTTGTCGATGCGCCGCGACTCGTGGCGCTCCGTGCCGAGCACGTAGAGGCCACCGAGGTCGCGGACCTCGTCCTGCTCCGCCTTCACGGCGTCCTTGGCCGACTCGAGGGCGCCGGGCCACTCGGCCTCGTACTCGTCGGGGTTGTCCGCCGGGTCGAGCCCCCGCTTCTCCAGGGCGGCGACGGCGTTGAACTCGGCGTTCCCGCCGAGCATGATGTCGGTGCCTCGTCCGGCCATGTTGGTGGCGACGGTGACGGCACCCTTCCGGCCGGCCTGCGCGATGATGGCGGCCTCGCGCGCGTGGTTCTTCGCATTCAGGACCTCATGGCGGACTCCCGCCTTCGCGAGCTGCTTCGAGAGGTATTCGCTCTTCTCCACGCTCGTGGTGCCGACGAGGACCGGCTGACCGGTCTCATGGCGCTCGATGATGTCCTTGACGACGGCGTCGAACTTGGCGACCTCGTTCTTGTAGATGAGGTCGGACAGGTCCTGGCGGGCCATGTCCTTGTTGGTCGGGATGGGGACCACGCCGAGCTTGTACGTCGACATGAACTCCGCCGCCTCGGTCTCGGCGGTGCCCGTCATGCCCGAGAGCTTCTCGTACAGGCGGAAGTAGTTCTGGAGGGTGACGGTCGCGAGGGTCTGGTTCTCCGCCTTGATCTCCACCCCCTCCTTCGCCTCGATGGCCTGGTGCATGCCCTCGTTGTAGCGCCGGCCGGCGAGGATCCGCCCGGTGTGCTCGTCGACGATCATGACCTCGCCGTTGAGGACCACGTAGTCCTTGTCGCGCTTGAACAGCTCCTTGGCCTTGATCGCGTTGTTCAGGAAACCGATCAGCGGCGTGTTGGCGGATTCGTACAGATTGGAGATGCCGAGGTAGTCCTCGACCTTCTCGATCCCGTCCTCGAGCACGCCCACGGTGCGCTTCTTCTCGTCGACCTCGTAGTCGGCCTCGATGGCCAGTTTCTGGACCACCTTCGCGAACTCGTTGTACCAGCGGTTGACGTCACCGGATGCCTGGCCGCTGATGATGAGCGGCGTGCGGGCCTCGTCGATGAGGATCGAGTCGACCTCGTCGACGATGGCGAAGTTGTGTCCGCGCTGCACGAGCTCGGCGGCACTCCACGCCATGTTGTCGCGCAGGTAGTCGAAGCCGAATTCGTTGTTGGTGCCGTACGTGATGTCGGCCGCGTACTGCTCGCGGCGCATGGCCGGGTCCTGCTTGGAGAGGATGCACCCGCTCGTCAGGCCGAGGAAGCGGTAGACGCGCCCCATCAGGTCCGACTGGTACTCGGCGAGGTAGTCGTTGACCGTGACGACGTGCACGCCCTTGCCGGTCAGGGCGTTCAGGTAGGCGGGGGCTGTCGCGACGAGGGTCTTGCCCTCGCCGGTCTTCATCTCGGCGATGTTGCCCAGGTGGAGGGCGGCGCCGCCCATGAGCTGGACGTCGAAGTGGCGGAGGCCCAGGGTCCGGCTCGAGGCCTCGCGCACGGCGGCGAACGCTTCCGGCAGCAGGTCGTCCAGGGTGGCGCCATCGGCGTAGCGCTTCTTCAGCCGCTCCGTCTCGCCCCGCAGCTCTGCGTCGGACATCTCGCGGAATTCGTCCTCGAGGACATTGATCGCGTCAGCGTAGTTCCGGAGTCGCTTCAGTGTCTTCTTATCGCCGGTGCGTAGAACTCGTTCAAGAAGTGATGGCACTGGTATCTGCTCCCAATCTGATGCTGCCCAAAGATGGCGTCTCTAGTCTACGTGAGTGACGTCCGGTGCCCCGGTTTCGTTCCCCGGCAGGGACCGACGTCGCCGCACCACGTGTCCGCTCAGAGTAGCCTGCCGACCTGCGCGGTGAGCGCGCCCGCGAGGTTACCCCGGTCCGCGACGACGACGTCGGCGAGGTTCAGCCACCGCGCGAGCAGGCGCAGCTCGTCGGCGAGCTCGGCCGCCGTGTCCGAGGGGGCACCGGGCTCCATGTGGCTCGCCTGCACCATCAGGCGGTTCGTGGCGCGGTCGGCCTTCAGGTCCACGCGCGCCACGATGGCATCCCGCAGGAGGAACGGCAGCACGTAGTAGCCGTGGACCCGCCGCTCCGCAGGGGTGTAGATCTCGATGCGGTAGTGGACGCCGAAGAGCCGGTCGAGTCTCCCCCGATCGAACACCAGGGAGTCGAACGGGCTCAGCAGGGCCCTCCCCCGGGCCTGCCGCGGCAGGGTGGCCGCCGCGTCGAGGTACCAGGCCTCCGCGCCGCCGTCGACGGACACCGCCTGCACGGCGCCGTCGCGCACGAGACCGTCGAGTGCCGCCCGCGTCTCGCGCACCGGCGTCCGGAAGTAGTCGGCGACCGAACGGGCGGGCGCGACGCCGAGCGCCCCCACGGCGCGCCCCGCCAGCACGGTGAGGGCCTCGGCGCGGTCGGGCTCGGCCACGGCGAGTGCCGCGTCGGGCAGTACCGAGGCGATGGGGGCATAGAGGCGCTCGAACTGGGCCGTCCGGCCGGCCGACCCGATCTCACCCCGCGCGAACAGGTCCTCCAGGACCCGTTTGGCTGCCGTCCAGCGCCATCCCCAGCCGTCCGGAGGTCGTGCGGTGTCCGCGCCGAGCCGACGCTGGATGCCGGCCGCGGTCAGCGGCGTGCCGTGGCCGAGGACCTCGCCGATACCCGCCTCGAGGGCGTCCCTCTCGTCGGCGGGGATGCTCGCGGCCCCCATCCACGTCCGCCGCTGCCACACCCGCAGGTGCGGGAACAGCTCCGGGGGGACGAGGCTCGCCTCGTGGGCCCAGTACTCGACGAGCCTGCGCGGTCCGCGGGAGAACAGGGCGTCGAGGTCCGCCGGGTCGTAGGAGCCGAGGCGTGAGAACAGGGGGAGGTAGTGGGACCGGGCGAGGACGTTGACCGAGTCCAGCTGGAGCACCTGCAGTCGCTGGACGGCGGAGTTGACGGCACGGCGCGACGACGGCGCCTCGATGCGCGGGCGGTGCAGGCCCTGCGCGGCGAGGAGGATGCGCCTGGCCTGGGCGGTCGTGAGGGGCAGAGGTGGCATGGTCTCCTGCACGGCACTGCCTCCGCGCGCGGCGCGGAGGCAGTGGCGATCGGGTTCCGGGGAGCGCAGGGGCGCTTCCCGCTGGCGGTGGTGCCTAGGCGGAGGCGGCCTCCCTGGCCCGGTAGGCGAGCAGTTCCTCGTGGGGCTCCTCGGTGCCTTCGGCGCACTTCGAGTCGAGGGTGATCACGCCGTACGTCCATCCCTGCCGGCGGTAGACCACCGAGGGCGCGCCGGTGGCGGAGTCGACGAAGAGGTAGAAGTCGTGACCGACGAGCTCCATGTTGTCGACGGCGTCGTCCAGGGTCATCGGGATGCCGGAGAAGACCTTGCGGCGGATCAGCACGGGGGAATCGCCCGCGGGGACGTCGTCCGGGGAGGAGTACGCGTCGATCTCGTCGGGCTGCGCGGCGGGCTGGTCGGTCGTCGGCTCGATGCTCGACGTCTCGAGGTAGAGGGGCTGGGCCGGATCGGCGGGTTCGAGGTCGGCGGTCGCCACGCGGACGGCCACGGGGGTGTGCCGGCCGTGGTGGACCTTCCGCCGGTCCCGCGCCCGGCGCAGGCGCTCGAGGAGTTTTGCGTAGGCGAGGTCGAAGGCCGCGAACTTGTCGGCCGCGGAGGCCTCGGCCCGGACGACCGGGCCCCGGCAGAGGACGGTCAGCTCGACCGTGAGCGAGGTGTCCGCCATGCGCGCGCTGGGCTCCTTGGTGATCTTCGCGTCGACGCGCTGCACCTTGTCGCCGAGCTGCTCTATCTTGTCGATCTTCTCCGTCGCGTACTCACGGAAACGGTCCGATACCGCCAGGTTTCGACCATTGATGACAAATTCCATGGTGCCCTCCACATCGCTAGGTGACACGACGGCGGCCGAGGCATTGAGCAGAGCCGCCGCCGACGGGTACGGCCCATCTCTGGGTACCCGTCTCATCACGGTAGTTCACGCCTGTCCTTTATTCACCCTCCGACGCTCTCGAACTTCCGGTAGCCCGTCGGGTGCCCGAGAGGCACCATCCCCTGCTCCGGGGGCCGTCCCGGGATCCCCTCCGGCGGGCGGGGACGTCGCGGCGATGACCACGGCCCCGAGGACCCGCGCACCGGCAGCAGCCAGCACACGGTGCACCTCGCCGATCGTCGCGCCCGTGGTCAGGACGTCGTCCACGATGAGGCAGTCCCGCCCCACGAGCGCCCTGCCCGCGTGTCCGGCGGTGCCCATGGAATCCAGCACGCCGGCCCGCCGTCGCCTCCGGCCGAGGCCCTTCTGCCCTCCGCGCAGACCGGGAAGGACCGCCGAGGCCGTGCGGAGGAGCGCGGGCACCCCGCCCCGCGTGAGGGCGGCCGTCAGCCGCCGGGTCACCGGGAGCTGCCGGACCGCGGGGGCGAGCACCGTGGCCGCCGGCAGCCGGCCGCTCCGGTCGAGGCGCGACAGGAGCAGCATCAGCGGATCGTAGCCGCGCCTGCGGCGCGACGACGCCCGGGTGGGCACGGGCACCAGGAGGACGGGCCCGGCGAACGACGGGGCCGCCGCCCCGGCCGCGGCGTGGAGCGCACCGCCGAGGGCTGCCGCGACGGGTACCGCCAGATCGACGTGCCCGTGGTTCTTGAACGCGAGCAGCACCACGGACACCGCGCGGCCGTACCGGCCCGCCGCGAGGACGGGCAGCGGACCGAAGGCGGGAGCGCCTGCACCCGGCGGGTGGCGACCGCGCCCGGGTGCTCCGGCCCCCCTCCGCTCCCCCGGCGCCAGGAACTCCACGTCGGGCAGCGATTCCGCCCCCGCCTCGGCGCGGAACGGCCGCGCCGTCGCCCGCCGGAACGCACCGAGGCACCCCGGGCACAGCGAGGTGTCCCACCGGCCGCAGACCACGCACGACGACGGCAGGACGAGGGCCGCGAAGGCCGACAGCGCGCGGGCCGCCCGCTGGCAGGCCCGGCCGAACACGAGCCCGTCGAGGAGGCGGGCGAGAGGCGTGGAGCGCATGCCTCCAGCGCATCATGCCGGAACCGGGCGGCCGTCCGCGGGGTCCCCTATGTGGACATCCCTAGCCGGGGAACGTCGGGTCCCGGACGTCCAGCTGCTCGTCCACCCAGCTGCTGCCGATGCGGCGGTACAGGGTGCCGCCGGCCTGCGCGTAGAGCGTGTCCTCCGCGTCGGACCCGGCGCTGATGCCCTGCACCCCTGCCAGGGCCGCCATGGTCTCCTGTTCACCGTCCAGCTGCAGGATGACCGGGGCCGCTTCCTCGTCGGCGGCCAGCGAGGACACGACGATGGTGCTCTGCCCCGCCCAGGCGGCGGTGTCGATGGTCCCCGCCACGGGCAGGGCGAGCGGCGTCGTGAGTGTCTGCGGCGTCCCGTCCGCCGACCGGGTGATCCCGGCGAGCAGCAGCTCGCTCGTCCCGCCGCGGTCCGCGACGATCAGCAGCCGCGAGCCGTCCCGCGAGATCCGCAGTTCCTCCACCCTGCGGTCGCCGAGCCAGCCGGCGGCGAGGACTGCCGCGTTCTCCTCCGTCCCGCCGGGCGGGACGGCCAGGATGGAGCTGCGCCCTCCGGAGGCTCTGCTGGTCCAGACCCAGTTCTCCGGGTCGAAGGAGGGCCGGGTCAGCCCGGTCCCCGTCACGACCTCGCGGGCCTCGCTGCCCGGCGCCGTCACGAACAGCGTGGTCCCGCCCTCGTCCACGAAGGCGTAGGCACTCCCCGACACCGAGGCCGCGGGGGTGCGCGGCTTCAGCTCGGCGACGGTGGGCATGCCGTCGATCGGGACGACGGCGCCGTTGCGCACGCGGACCAGCTCCCCGTCCGCGACGGCGACCTGCTCCCCCCCGACGTCGGGCGTCAGTTCGGGGACCACGAGGTCCGGGGCGGGATCACCGAGTTCGATGGGCTGACCGCTGGTCATCTCCACCGAGGTGACGTCGTTCAGGCCGAGCAGGTTGGCGCTGAGCTGCTGGTTCATCTGCTGCAGGCCGAGGTTGGTGGCGTCCTCGAGGACCTCCGACGAGAACTCGACGGACGCCGTGCCGGACGTGATGGGCACCGAGTCCCGCGCCAGCGTCACCCCTTCGGGGAAGGCGCTGGTCACGGCGCCCTGCAGGTAGGGGGCCGGGCCGGCGAGCATGGCGCCGACGATCCTGGCCGTCACGCCGGTCCGCCGCACGAACCAGCGGGCATCCGGGACCCAGTAGCGGTAGTTGCTGCTGTAGAAGTAGAGGTTGTGCGAGATCAGCAGGTCACGGGCGCTGCTCTGGGCGAGCATGATGCCGTCCGGGATCTCGTCGATCCGCCACTCTCCCCCCACCTGCACCATCCGGACGCCGAGCGTCTCCGGGGCGGGGAGCATGCTGTTCGTGCGCAGGCCCCGCGAGTCGACGGTCCCCGTCGTCTCCAGCTGGATCTGGTAGACCCCCTCGGTCTCGCGCTTCTCGACGCGCGGATCGGACCGGAACAGGACGATCCTCTCCTCGGGCTTCCAGGTCTTCGCCAGTTCGGTGGTGAGGAACTGGCGGGCCACGCTGTACCCGTCGCCGGCCCCCGTCCCGGCGGTGATGAAATCACGCAGGATCCTCTCGGGCGTGGCACCGGGGGCGGGGCCCTCCGGGTCGAAGGCGGGCGCGACGGCGTCGACCTCCGCCTCGGCGGCGGGGATCACTCCGACGGGTCCCCTCGTGGGGATCGCCGAACAGGCCGTGAGCACCAGGAGGCACATCACCAGCACGGCGGCGACGAGCGCCCCGGGCGTCCTGCCGAAGGTGGAGGTGGGGGGATGTGACCGGCCGGTGGCCCGGTCGCCGAGCCTGGTCCTACTGCGTCGCATTGCTCTCCCTCGCTTCGGTCCCGGTGCCGTCCGGTGCTGCGTGCCGGTACTCCACTGCTGCGGCCTCCACCCGGCCCTCCGGCGCCGCGGGCGGCAGGGCCAGGGGCGACGCCGCCAGTTCGGCGCCCTTGTGCCGCGGCAGGGTCAGCCGGAAGCACGCGCCCTCGCCCGGCAGGCCCCACGCCTCCAGCCAGGCGCCGTGGAGCCGTGCGTCCTCGGTCGCGATCGACAGCCCGAGTCCGCTGCCCCCCGTGGTCCGGGCACGCGCGGGGTCCGCCCGCCAGAAGCGGTCGAACACGCGGGAGGCCTCGAGCGGCGTCATCCCGATCCCGTGGTCGCGCACGGCGACGGCGACGGCCTCGGGGTTGCAGGCGATGTGGACCTCCACGGGCCGCCCCTCGCCGTGCTCGAGCGCGTTGACGATCAGGTTGCGCAGGATCCGGTCGATGCGGCGGGCATCGGCGTCGGCGATGCACCGGGATCCGGCGGACACGATGGACAGGTCGGTGCCGAGCCTGTCGGCGAGCGGACGAGCCCCGTCGATCGCGTGCTGGACGAGCTGTACGATGTCGACCGATTCCGCTTCCAGCTCGGCGGCTCCCGCGTCGAACCGCGAGATCTCCAGCAGGTCCGCGAGCAGCGCCTGGAAGCGCTCCACCTGATCGAAGAGGATCTCCGCGGACCGCTTGTTCACGGGATTGAACTCGTCGCGCGCATCGTGCAGCACCTCCGCCGCCATCCGCACCGTGGTCAGGGGCGTCCGGAGCTCGTGGGACACGTCGGAGACGAAACGCTGCTGCATCTGCGACAGCTGGGCCAGCTGGGTGATCTGGTCCTGCAGGTTCCCCGCCATGCGGTTGAAGGAGGCCCCGAGCCGGGCCACCTCGTCCTCGCCGGTGACCTCCATGCGTTCCTGGAGCTGTCCGGCCGCGAGCTTCTCCGAGACGGACGCGGCATGGCCGACCGGCAGCACCACGCTGCGCGTCACGTACCAGGTGACGCCGCCGATGACGAGCAGGAGGACGACACCCGCCAGCCACAGGACGCCGTGGATGTAGTCGAGGGTGGCCTGCATCGAGGAGAGGTCGTAGTACACGTACAGGGCGTAGGGGCTGCGGTCGGGTGGCAGCTGGACCTGCGTGCCGAACGCGATGCCGGGCGCGTCCGGATCACCGTCCTGCGTCACGGGGATGGTGATCGGCGCCCAGTACACGTCCTGGCCCCCGGCCACCGCCTGCTGGAGGTCGTCCGGGAGCATGCCCGCCGTCGCCCCGTCCTGGGTCACCGTCGTCGGGATGAACAGCCCTTCACCGCCGGCGATCGGTACCAGCATGGCCTGGCGCGGCGCGTTCGTCCTGCTCCCGACGATGGCGTTGACGGAGTCCAGGACCAGCCGGCTCGTCGTGTCCCGGTCCGTCGCCGAGGAGTCCCGGAAGACGGCCTTGGTGGAGATGAGGGCGGAACGGGCCTCCGCGCTGAACTGGTCGAACCGCTCGTCGTAGAGCGCGCTCGCGATCTGGTTGGAGAGGAACCCTCCGACGGCCACGAAGGAGACGGAGGTGAGGAGCATCGTCGCGACGACGGTGCGGAACTGCAGCGATCGACGCCAGCTGCGTGCGACGGCGCGGAGCGAGGCACGGACGCGATCGGCCCCGTCCTGCAGTCGGCGGCCGGCGGGCGGCGACGCGACACCGTCGGGTAGCTGTGACGCACCGTCCGCCGGAGGACCGCCGGGACCGGGGGCGCGGAACGCCGCGCCCTCCGCGTCAGCCCTGTCCGGCCTTGTAGCCGACACCACGCACCGTCAGGACGATCTCGGGTGCCTCGGGATCACGCTCGATCTTCGAGCGCAGCCGCTGCACGTGGACATTGACGAGCCGGGTGTCGGCGGCGTGCCGGTAGCCCCAGACCTGTTCGAGGAGCAGTTCGCGGGTGAACACCTGCCACGGCTTCCGCGCCAGGGCCACGAGCAGGTCGAACTCGAGCGGGGTCAGCGAGACCCGCTCGCCGGCCCGGGTGACCTCGTGACCGGCGACGTCGATGCCCACGTCACCGATCCGGAGCGTCTCCGGGGCCTTCGACTCCGCCGGCCGCAGCCGGGCGCGCACGCGGGCGACGAGTTCGGCCGGTTTGAACGGCTTGGGGACGTAGTCGTCGGCTCCGGATTCCAGGCCCCGGACGACGTCGGACGTGTCCGACTTCGCGGTCAGCATCACGATGGGGAGATCCGATTCGCTGCGGATCTGGCGACACACCTCGATGCCGTCCATGCCCGGCAGCATCAGGTCCAGCAGCACGAGGTCGGGCTGCGTCGAGCGGAATACGCCGAGCGCAGCTGCGCCGTCGGCGCAGAAGACGGGGTCGAATCCGTCGTTGCGGAGGACGATGCCGATCATCTCGGACAGGGCCTCGTCGTCGTCGATGACCAGTATGCGAGCCTTCATACCCCCATACTGTCCCATCGGGCGTGCAAAGTCCCATCAGCCCCACCGTGCGCTGCGTGGGGAGGGATGCAGGGGCGATGGAGGAGCGCTGCACGAGCGATCGGGGAGCGGCCCCGGGGAGCCGTCCGGGACCCGTGCGGGAGCACGGCGGGATCGGGGTGGGCGCGGTGGACGACGGGACCGGCCACCGGACCGGCAGGCGCGGGTGACAGACGGACCGGCGAGCGGGTGGCAGGCGGGGGCACCCGGCCTATGATGCAGGAGGGGAGCTGCGGACGGACCTCTCCGGAGCATCGACCAAGGGGACGCCATGAGCGATCAGGTGAAGGGTCAGCAGGACGACGGGACGCCGGAAGGCGTACCGGGCATACCGGGCGGACACGGCGACGACGGACCCGCCCGGCCCGTCGCCGCACCGGCGGAGTGGCAACCCCCCGGCGCTCCCACTCAGGCCACACACGGCCGGCCCGCGCAGTCCTGGCCATCCCCTCCCCCGCCGCAGAACCAGGGCAGCCGACCCGGCGGCTGGGGCACCCCCTACCCGCCGCAGAACCAGGGCGGCCGACCCGGCGGCTGGGGCACCCCCCACCCGCCGCAGAACCAGGGCGGCCGACCCGCCGGCTGGGGACCGGGCCCGGCGGCTGGACCCTACGGCGGCCGGCCGTTCCCCCCGGGCCCCCTGTACCAGGCGCCCCCCAAGCCGGGCGTCATCCCGCTCCGGCCGTTGGGACTCGGCGAGATCCTCGACGGTGCCTTCCAGGCGTGCCGGAAGAATCCGCTGGCCACCTTCGGCATCGCGATCCTCCTGCAGGCAGTCGTCGCGCTGGTGACAGTCCTCCTGCTGGGGAACGTCCTCTCGTCCTTCGAGGCGCTCGAGGCCGAGAACCCGACACCGGACAGCATCATCGCGGCGGTCGCCGGCTTCGGCGTCGTCGCCACCGTGTCGGGCGTGGTGTCCGCTGCGGCGCTGCTCGTCCTGCAGGGCATCCTCGTCGTCCCGATCGCCCGGGCCGTCATCGACCAGCGGACGTCCTTCGGCCAGGCCTGGCGGCTCGCGCGCGGCCGCATCCTCCCGCTCCTCGGGTTCGGCCTCCTCTCCTTCGCGGCCGGCCTCGTGGGCCTCGTCCTCGTGGTGGGGATCTCGGCGCTGGCGGTCCTGGGGCTGGAGGAGTACTCGGCCCTCGTCATCGTGCCGCTCGTGCTCGGCGCCGTGGCCCTGCTGGTGTGGGTCAGCATCAAGATCGTGGTCGCGCCCGCTGCCCTCATGCTCGAGGGGACCGGACCGTGGACGTCGGTGAAGCGGTCGTGGGCACTCACCCGCGGCACCTGGTGGCGGACGTTCGGCATCGTCCTGCTGACGAGCATCATCGTGTCGATCATCGCGTCCGTCATCTCCGCACCCCTCACCTTCGCCGTCTCGCTGATCGTCGGCTTCGGATCGACGGCCTCCGCCACCCCCGACGTCCTCGATTCGCTGCCCGTGCTCCTCGCCACGCAGGCCATCACGGCCCTCTTCTCGGCCATCGGCTACGCCTTCCAGGCGGGCGTGACCTCCCTGCTGTACGTCGACCTCCGCATCCGCCGCGAAGGCTTCGACGTCGTCCTCATGCGCGAGCACGAACAGGCGGGACCGGGGCCGAGCGACGTCGTGCCCGGTGGCACCTCGTTCGGCCACCAGCCGGGAGCACCTGCGTGACGCGGAGCCTTGCCGCTCCGCCGGCGCCCGGGCGGCGCCGCTCATGAGGGCCGCCCCGCGCGCGGTGGTCGCACCGGACGCGGACGAGGCCCGTCGGCTGCTGCAGGACGAGCTGGCCAGACCCGCCTACGTCGAGGCCCAGCCCAACATCTTCGAACGCCTCCTCGCCGACGTCCTGCGCAGCATCGGCAGGCTCCTCGACGGGGTGGGCGGCCTGGCGCCGGGGCCCGGGACCCTGGTGATCGCCCTCGGCGCGGCGCTGCTCGTCGTCGTCGCCGTCGTGCTCATCAGGCCGCGCCTCAACGCGCGCGGGCAGGAGCAGGAGGCCGCGGTCTTCGACGACGGCGCCCGGCGCCCGGCCGAGCACCACCGCCGCCGGTCCGCGGCGCTCGCGTCCGACCAGGACTGGAACGGGGCCGTGGCCGAACTGCTCCGCGCCGTCATCCGGTCGGCGGAGGAGCGTGTCGTCGTCGACGAGCAACCCGGCAGGACGGCGTCCGAGGCGGCGGGGCAGCTCGGGTCTGCGTCCCCGTCCCTGGCGCCGGACATCACCTGGCTCGCCGACCTCTTCAACGAGACCCACTACGGCAGCGGTACGGCCACGGCGGACGACTACCGGCGTGCCGCCGACGTCGACGCGCGGTTCCTCACCGAGCGGCCCGGAGCCGGGAGCACCACGACTCCGGCGGCACCACGATGAGGGACGCGCAGCCCGCGGCGGGGTCCGCCGCCCCGCCGCACGGGGGGACGGCGGGCGCGCCGCGGGTCGAGGTCATGGGCGACGGCGGGAGCGCGCTGGAGACCGCCCGCCGCCGCCTCCGGCGATCCCTGCCCCTGCTGGTGGGAGCGGTCGTCCTCGCGGTGATCGTCCTGCTCAACCTCCTGCCCGGCCCGGAGGAGGACGACGGACCGCTCTCCCCCGGCAATCCCGCGCCCTCGGGTGCTCGGGCGGTGGCGGAGGTCCTCGCTGCCCGGGGCGTCGACGTCGTCCGCGTCGATTCGTTCCGCACGGCGCTCGACGCATTGGACGCGGGGCCCGCCACGCTCCTGCTCAACGACGCGCGG
This sequence comes from Arthrobacter sorbitolis, assembly GCF_054510995.1. Taxonomy (NCBI): domain Bacteria; kingdom Bacillati; phylum Actinomycetota; class Actinomycetes; order Micrococcales; family Micrococcaceae; genus Arthrobacter; species Arthrobacter sorbitolis. The sequence goes on along the minus strand of NZ_JBTNDM010000004.1, from coordinate 62,348 downwards.
CAGTACCTGAGCGCCACCCAGATCGCCGAACTGGCGGAGGCGTCGGAGCGCACGGTCCTCGCCGGACCGGGCGCCCGGCAGTTGACGGCCCTGGACGAGGAGTTCACGCTGCTCGGCCCTGCACCCCTCGACTTCGGCGACCCGCCGGTACTGGCCGCGGAGTGCGCCGACGACGCCGCCCGGGCCGCGGGCACGCTCTCCGCGACCGGGACGGCCTACACGGGCGCCGTCGAATGCTTCCCCACCACGATCGACGGCGTCCCGGGCGGCCTGTACACCACGAGTTCCGACGGGTCCGTCGCCGTCCTCGGGGCCCCGTCGATCCTGTCCAACGAGTCGATCGTCGACGAGGGCAACGCGGCCCTCGCGCTGCGGGCGCTCGGGACCGAACCGACGCTCGTCTGGTACGAGCCCACCGGTGCGGACATCGCCTCGAGCGGCGAGGGCATCGACCCGCGGACCCTCCTGCCCCCGTGGCTGGACCCGCTCCTGGTGTGGCTGCTCGTGTGCGGAGTCCTCGCCATGGCCTGGAAGAGCCGACGCCTCGGGCCGCTGGCAGTGGAGCCGTTGCCCGTCGTCGTCCGCGCGGCCGAGACGGCGGAGGGGCGCGCCCGGCTCTACCAGGACTCCCGGTCGGTGGCGCATGCCGCGGCGACCCTCCGGGCGGCGGCGCTCACCCGGATGGCCCGCCGGCTCCGGGTGGACCGCTCCGCCCCGCCGGCCGAGATCATCGACGCCGCAGCCCGCCACGGCGGGCGGCCCCGCATCGACCTCGAGCAGCGGCTGCTCGGCCACACCCCGACCACCGAACGCGAGCTTGTGCTCTGGGCACAGGAGATCCTCGACCTCGAGAAGGAGATTCGACCATGAACGATTCCGTCGACCGGCAGCACGCGTCCGCGCAGGCGCCGCCCGCCGACCCTCCCGGCGCCCACCAGGCGGTGCGCGTCGCGGAGCGGGACCAGGCCTCGGGCCAGGTCCCGGGCCGGACGTCCGGCGAGGCGGACAGCGACGGTGAGACGGCGCGGGCCGCGCTCCTGCGGGTGCGCGCTGAGGTCGGGAAGTCGATCGTGGGCCAGGACGCGGCCGTGACCGGGCTCCTCATCGGCCTCCTGGCCGACGGGCATGTCCTGCTGGAGGGCGTGCCCGGCGTCGCCAAGACCCTCCTCGTGCGCACCCTGGCCACCGCGCTGGACCTCGACACGAAGCGCGTGCAGTTCACGCCGGACCTCATGCCGGGCGACATCACGGGATCGCTGATCTACGAGTCGAAGACCGGTGAGTTCACCTTCCGCGAGGGCCCCGTCTTCACGAATATCCTCCTCGCCGACGAGATCAACCGCACACCGCCGAAGACGCAGGCCTCCCTGCTCGAGGCGATGGAGGAACGCCAGGTCTCGGTCGACGGCGTCTCGCGCCGCCTGCCCGCCCCCTTCATCGTCGCCGCCACGCAGAACCCGGTGGAGTACGAGGGCACCTACCCCCTGCCCGAAGCGCAGCTCGACCGCTTCCTGCTCAAGCTCACGCTGCCCCTCCCGGGACGCGACGACGAGATCGAGGTCATCCGCCGCCACAGCGTCGGCTTCGATCCCCGCGACCTCGGGGCCGCGGGTGTCCGGGCCGTCGCCGGTACGGAGGACGTCGACCGCGCCCGCGCAGCAGTCGCGCGCGTCGCGATCGCCCCGGAGGTCCTCGCGTACATCGTGGACATCGCCCGGGCCACCCGGTCCTCGCCGTCGTTCCAGCTCGGGGTGTCCCCCCGCGGTGCCACGGCCCTGCTGACCACGTCACGCGCCTGGGCCTGGCTCTCGGGCAGGTCCTTCGTGACCCCCGACGACGTCAAGGCCCTCACGCTCCCGGCGCTCAGGCACCGCGTGGCGCTGAGGCCCGAGGCGCAGATGGACGGCGTGGACGTCGACGACGTGCTCGGCGGCATCCTCAGCACCGTCCCCGTCCCGCGGTAGCGCCAACCCGTCCCTACCGGTCGCCGCCGCGACCGGACCCGAGAGGAGCTCCCGTGGTTGTCACCGGCCGCCTCGTCCTGCTGGCGCTGCTCGGCGTCGTGCCGGTCGTCCTGTACCCGGGCGCGACGTCGATCCTGCTGTGGGCGGCGCTCCTCGCCGCCCTGGCCGGCCTTGACGTGTCCCTCGCGGCGTCCCCCCGCCGCGTGGGGATCGTCCGCGAGCTCCCCGACGGCGTACGGCTCGGTGAGGAGTGCCGGAGTTCGCTGCTGCTGCGCAACGACACGCGCCGGCCGCTGCGGGCCACCGTGCGGGAGGCCTGGCAGCCCTCGGCAGGAGCCGTCGATCCCGAGCAGGTGCTCCTGGTGCCGCCCGGAGAGGCGCGTCGCATGGCGGTCCTCCTGCGCCCGGCACGCCGCGGCGTCCTCCACGTGGAGACCGTGACCGTCCGGAGCGCCGGCCCGCTGGGGGTTGCGGCCCGCCAGCTCACCGTCCCGGCACCCGGCGTGCTCCGGGTCCTGCCGGCCTTCGCCTCGAAACGCCACCTGCCCTCCAAGCTCCGCCGCCTGCGCGAGCTGGACGGCCGGACCGCCGTGCAGATCCGGGGGGCGGGCACGGAGTTCGACTCCCTGCGGGACTACGTCCGGGGCGACGACGTCCGGTCCATCGACTGGCGTGCGACGGCCCGTCGGCGCGACACCGTGGTGCGGACCTGGCGGCCGGAGCGGGACCGCCGCGTCGTCGTCGTGCTCGACACCTCGCGCACGTCGGCCGCGCGGGTACTCGACGAGCCGCGCCTCGACACCGGGATCGAAGCGGCGCTGCTGCTCTCCGTCCTCGCGGAGCGCGGCGGCGACAAGGTGCACTTCCTGGCGTTCGACCGCCGCCTGCGGGCCCGCGTGGACTCGACGGCGAAGGGCAACCTCCTCGGCTCGCTCGTGACGGCGATGGCGCCGCTGGAGGCCGAACTCATCGAGGCCGACTGGTCCCGCGTCCCGGCGCAGGTCCGTGCGGCGTCGCCCCACCGCAGCCTCGTCGTTCTCCTGACGTCGCTCGATGCGGGCGCCGTCGAGGAGGGCCTCCTGCCGGTGCTGCCGGCCCTCACCGGCCGCCACGTCGTCGTGGTCGCCTCGGTCCGTGATCCGCGGCTGGAGGAGATGGCAGCGGACCGGTCGACGGCGGCGGCCACGTTCCGTGCCGCGGCAGCTGAACGCGCCCTGCTGGACCGCGCGGCGGTGGCCGACCAGCTCCGCCTCGTCGGGGCCGAGGTCGTGGACGCGGTACCGGCCGAACTCCCGCCGCTGCTCGCCGACGCGTACATCAGGCTCAAGGCGGCCGGGCGCCTCTGAGGGGCGGCGCCCGTCACTCCACCGACAGGCTGCGCTCTCCCGGGTGATCCGCCGCCGGCATGGTTGACTGGTGGTCCGGACGACGGAAGCGGGCGGCATGACCTCGATCTACCAGCAGGCGATGGGCGGCGACTTCGGCCGCCTGCAGCCGGAGCTGCGCGAGTACTTCGGACTGCACGCCGGCAGCGGCCTCTCCGGCCGCGGACGCGGGGTGTTCGACGTCGCCGGGTGCCCTGCCTGGTTCGCCCGGCCGGCGTTCCGCCTCACGGCCCTCGAGAACGCGTTCTTCCCCGAGTACCGCGACGACGTCCCCTTCACGATCAGGAACTTCCCCCACACCGACCCGTTCGGCCGGCCGGCGCTCACCGCGCGCCGTGAACTGGACTTCGGGACCGCCCGGCGCGTCTTCGAGGACACGACCTCCCTGCAGGACGGCGTCCTCACCGACTACGTGGGCCGGCACCGGCGCATGGCCACCCTCCTGACCTGCACCGCCACCGCCGAGGGGCGCATGCGCATGGTGTCGTCCGGGACGCGCGTGTTCGCGGGCCTCCGCGTGCCCCTTCCCGACGCGGTCGGCGCGCTCGCCTACGTGGAGCAGTGGTGGGACGACGACGCCGGTGCGTTCCGGATCAAGACCCGGGTCGTCCACCGCCAGCTCGGGACCCTGCTGGTCTATGCCGGCGCCTTCGACTACGCGCTCGAGGAGTTCGACGGCGTCCTGCCCGCCGAGGTGCGTCCGCGCCGGTGGGAGCAACGCGTCTGACGCGCGCCAGGGTGGAGTGCGGCCGGGCACGGCCCCGCCGCACCGGCGCCGACAGGCCGGATCAGCTGTCGGCGCGGACCTGGTCCAGGGCGTCGGCGACCTGCGCCATGCGCGTCAGGGCGAGGACGGCGTCGGCCGGTGACCGGGATTCGAGGCCGGGCCGCGTCGTGGCAGTCAGCGACCCGAGCGCCGCCAGGGGCAGGCCGACGCGCCGCCAGGCGGCGAGCACCGACTCGGCGAGGACTTTCACCTGCGGGACCGGCCGGCGGGGATCGAGGATCGCGAGCTCCACTTCCCGCCCCGCCTCGATGTCCTCAGCGAGCGCTTCCCAGTGGCGGTCGGTGATCCCGGGCAGGTCCAGGGACACGGCCGACGCGGCACTGGAACGGGCGGCCTCGAGCGCGACGTCCCCGCCGCCGGGGGCCAGGACGGTACCGGCCGCGCCGGCGGCGACCACCGACGCGGTCACGAGGTCCCACGCCTCGGTGGCCTCCCGCCGGTCGATCGCGCGCAGCGTGCGGTAGCCGCTCGCGGTCGGCACGCGTCCCGTGAGGATCTGCTCGGCGTCGGGCTCGTCGAACTGCACCAGCACCTCTGCTCCCCGGGCGACGGCGGACACGCGGCGGACCAGCTCCGCGGCACCCGAGGCGAGGGACGCGTAGAGCTCCCGCCGGGCGCCGTGGTCCACCAGGACGCGTTCGCCGTTGTGCAGGTGGACACCGGCCGCGAGGGACAGCGGGCCGCGCAGGTGCAGACCCAGGCGTGTCGCGGGCCGCTCCTCGGCGCCGGCGACGTCGCCCAGCGCGTTGATGTCGGAGGACAGGGCCGAGTCCGCACGCCGCTGGTCCCTGCCGGGCCGCTGGACGAGGCGCCAGCCGTGCGGCTGCAGGTCGAAGGGCAACTCGACGAGGACCCCGAGCGTCCGCCCGATCGCGTCGCTGCCCGGTCCGCGTGCGGGCAGCGACGGCAGGAACGGCAGGTTCGCGCCGCCGAGTTCGCCGCGCACCGCGCGGTTGGCCTCGAGGGGGTCGGTGCCCGGCCAGTCGCCGGCAGCCGTCGCCCCCACCGTCCGCACCGATCGGGCCGGCTCAGGCATGCGTACCGGAGGCCGGCGTGGCCTGCGTCGGAGCAGCGGACGGTGCCGTGCCCTCCACGGGGGGCCTGCGGTTCTCGGAGATCGCCTGGTGGTGGCGGATCACCTCGGAGATGATGAAGTTGAGGAACTTCTCGGCGAACGCGGGATCGAGCTGTGCCTCCTCGGCCAGCATGCGGAGCCGGGCGATCTGCGCCGCCTCGCGCTGCGGGTCGCCGGCGGGGAGGTCGTGCTCGGCCTTGAGATGGCCCACCCGCTGCGTCGCCTTGAAGCGTTCGGCCAGCAGGTAGACGAGCGTCGCGTCGATGTTGTCGATCGAGCTCCTCACCGAGAGCAGCTCCGCCATCACCTCGGGGGCCACGTCTCCCGCGAGTGAACTGGCTGCCGGGTCGAAGCCGCTGCGTGGATGCGTCATGGTTCCAGTCAAGCAGACGCCGGGGGCGCTCCGTGAACTGCGACTAGCCCGCGGCGACCGGCTCGGGCCGCAGGGCGGACCTCGCGGAATCGATGGTCGCCTGCCCGAGCACGCGGGTGCCCTGGTAGAGGACGACGGTCTGGCCGGGTGCCACCCCGCGCATCGGCTCCACGAGGCGCACCACGAGGTGCTGGACGCCGTCGGTGGACCCGACGGACGCGCGGGCCGCCACGGGATCGCCGTGCGCCCGTACCTGGGCCATGCAGTCGAACTCGTCCCCCCGCTGCACCTCGTCGATGGGCAGTCCCGCCCAGGACACCTTGATGCCGCGCATCTCGTCGATCGCGAGCAGGTGCTCCGGTCCCACGACCACCTCGTTCTGCTTCGGGCGGATCTCGAGGACGAAGCGGGGCTTGCCGTCCGCAGCGGGGGTGCCGAGCTTCAGCCCGCGCCGCTGACCGACCGTGAACGCGTTCGCGCCGGGGTGGCTGCCGATCCTCGCGCCGTCGACGTCCAGGATGTCGCCCTCGGTCATGTCGATGCGCTCCTCGAGCCAGCCGCGCGTGTCGCCGTCGGGGATGAAGCAGATGTCGTGGCTGTCGGGCTTGTTCGCGACCGAGAGCCCCCGCCGCTCGGCCTCCGCACGGACCTCGGCCTTCGACGGCGTCTCGGCCAGCGGGAACAGGGAGTGCCGGAGCTGCTCGTGGGTCAGCACGCCGAGCACGTAGGACTGGTCCTTCGCCCAGTCGGCCGCGCGGTGCAGCTCCGGGTTGCCGTCGCGGTCCTCGACCACCTTCGCGTAGTGGCCGGTGCAGACGGCGTCGAACCCCAGGGCGAGCGCCTTCTCGAGCAGGGCCGCGAACTTGATGCGCTCGTTGCAGCGCATGCAGGGGTTCGGCGTGCGCCCGGCCGCGTACTCGGCGACGAAGTCGTCGACCACGTCCTCCTTGAACCGCTCGGAGAAGTCCCACACGTAGTAGGGGATGCCGAGGATGTCGCAGGCACGCCAGGCGTCCCGCGAGTCCTCGATGGTGCAGCAGCCGCGGCTGCCCGTCCGGAGCGTGCCGGGCATGCGGGAGAGGGCCAGGTGGACGCCGACGACGTCGTGGCCCGCCTCCACCGCGCGTGCCGCCGCCACCGCGGAGTCGACGCCGCCGCTCATTGCTGCCAGTACCCTCATGAGAAACCTGTTCCTGCCGTCCGGATGGTCGATGCGTGCCCGGCCATGCCTGCCCTGCGGGCGCGGGCGTAGGCTCCGCCGATGGCGCCCACCACGGCGTCAACGTCGTCGGGCGTGGATGTATGCCCCAGGCTGAACCGCTGCGCGCCGCGGGCCTCGTCCTCCGACAGTCCCATGGCGAGCAGGACGTGCGACGGCCGCGGGACGCCTGCGGTGCACGCGGAGCCGGTCGAGGACTCAATGCCCGCGAGGTCCAGGAGGAACAGCAGGGAATCACCCTCGCAGCCCGGGAAGGTGAAGTGGGCGTTGCCGGGGAGCCGGGTCCCCGCCGGGGCGGGGTGCGGGACCCCGCGCAGCACCGCGTCCGGCACCTCCCTGAGGACGCCCTCGATGAGGCGGTCCCTGAGTTCTGCCAGGCGCGCGGACTCCGCCGGGAGGTGCGCGGCGGCGTCGTCGGCCGCGGCGGCGAAGGCGGCGATGCCCGCGCCGTCGAGCGTGCCCGACCGGATGTCGCGCTCCTGCCCTCCGCCGTGCTGGACAGGGGTGAGGGTGACGGAGCGGCCCACGAGGAGGGCGCCCACGCCCACGGGGCCGCCGATCTTGTGGGCACTGACGGCCATGGTGGCGAGCCCGGACGCGGCGAAGGAGACGGGAAGGGCACCGAACGCCTGCACGGCGTCGCTGTGGACGGGGACCCCGTGTCGCGCGGCCTCGTCGACCACGGCACGCACGGGCTGCACGGTCCCCACCTCGTTGTTCGCCCACATGACGGTCACGAGCGCGGTCCGGTCGGGTGCGTCGGCGAGCGCCGCACGCAGTGCGTCGAGGGACACGACGCCGGCCGCGTCCACGGGCAGCCAGAGGACCTCGGCGCCCTCGTGCCGCTCCAGCCATTCGACGGTGTCCTGCACGGCGTGGTGTTCCACGGAGCTGCTGATGATCCGGGTCCGCGCCGGATCCTCGGCACGGCGCGCCCAGTAGAGGCCCTTGAGGGCGAGGTTGTCCGCCTCGGTGCCGCCCGAGGTGAAGATCACCTCCGAGGCGTGCGCCCCGGCGGCCGCGGCGACCGTCTCCCGGGCCTCCTCGACCGAGCGCCGGGCACGACGGCCGGAGCCGTGGAGGGAGGACGGATTCCCGCTCCGGCTGAGTTCGCGGGTGAGCGCGGCGAGCGCAGGGGCCGAGATCGGCGTGGTCGCCGCGTGATCGACATACACGGGCATGCTCCGATTCTACGGGCGCCACGCCGCCCGGACGATTCCCGCCGCGCACCCCGGCACGCGGGAGCGTCCAGCCCGCAGTGGTACAAAGACAGGGTGGACAGTCATGCAGCGGCTCCTTCCTCCCCCGGCACCTACCTGCCGGGCCTCCGGCATCCGACGCACACGTTCGGCGCGCGCACCCTGGACTTCGACCGGCAGGTGGCGCTCATGGCCGTCATCAACCGGACGCCCGATTCCTTCTACGACGGCGGCGCTACCTTCGCCCTCCAGGCCGCCGTCGACGCGTCCCTGAAGGCCGTCGCGGACGGCGCCGACTGGGTGGACATCGGCGGCGCACCCTTCTCGCCGGGCGAACCCATCCCCGCGTCGGAGGAGGCGGACCGCATCCTGCCCGTCATCAGCGCGGTACGGGCTGTGTCCGACGTCGTCATCTCCGCCGACACCTTCCTGCCCGAGGTGGCGCGCCGGGCCCTCGCCGCCGGGGCCAACGTGGTCAACGACACCACGGGCCTCCGGGATCCCGACATGGCCGCCGTGGTGGCCGACGCCGGTGCCCACCTCGTCATCACGCACAGCCTCGCCGAGCCCCGCACCGTGTACCCGAGACCCACGTACGACGACGTCGTCCGGGAGATCGCGGACTTCCTGCTCCGCAAGGTCGACGACGCCGTCCGGCTGGGCATCCCCGAGGACCGGATCCTCCTGGACCCCGGACACGACCTCAACAAGAACACGCTGCATTCGCTCGAGATCACGCGGCGGTTCTCCGAGATCGCCGGGCTGGGCTTCCCCACCCTGGCCGCGGTGTCCAACAAGGACTTCATCGGCGAGACCCTCGACCGCCCCAAGCGGGACCGCGTGGAGGGCTCACTCGCCGCCGCGGTCATCTGCATCCTCGGCGGCGCGCGCGTGGTCCGCATGCACAACGTCGCGGCATCGCGTGCGGCCATCGACCTCACCGAGGCGGTCCTCGGATGGCGTGAGCCCGCCTACCTCCGCCACAACATGGGCGACGCCAACGAGCCGGTGGCGCCGTGATCACGTCACTCGTCCCCGCGTCCCCGGAGGCGATCGACGACGGGGCGCTGCACGGCATCTATGCGTACCCCGCCGCGGACCGGCCCTTCGTCCGGTTCAACTTCGTGGCTGCGGCCGACGGCGCCGCGACGAGCGGCGGCTTCTCCGCGGGGCTGGGCAACGACGGCGACAAGCGCATCTTCACGGTGCTCCGGCGCCTCGCGGACGTGGTGCTGGTGGGGGCGGGGACCGTCCGCGCCGAAGGCTACGCGGGCGCCCTGGTCGACGACGACGCCCGGTCCTGGCGCGCGGGGCAGGGCCTCGCACCGCACCCGGCGGTCGCGGTCATCTCCGGCAGCCTGAACCTCGACCCGTCGGGCGGGTTCTTCCGCAGCGCCCCGGTCCGGCCTCTCCTCCTCACCAGTGCGGCCGCGCCGGCGGACCGGCGCGCTGCGCTCGCGGAGGTCGCCGACGTCGTCGAGTGCGGCCGGGACACCGTGGAGGTGTCCGCAGTGCTCGCCGAACTGGCGGGGCGCGGGCTGCCGAAGGTCCTGTGCGAGGGTGGCCCGGCCGTGCTCGGCGCCTTCATCCGCGCCGACGCCGTCGACGAGCTGTGCCTCTCGATCAGTCCGCTGCTCGCCGGCGGTGACGGTCCCCGCATCGCGGCCGGTGCCGGCCCCGCGGGCGCCCGGGCCCTGACGCTCGCCTCGCTCCTGACGGAGGACTCGGCCCTCTACACGCGGTACCGGCGCGCCCCCTGAGCGCCGCGCGCCGGGCAGGCCCCCCGGCGCGGGTTCCGTCCGGCGCGAACTTCCCCGACGTGTCCCCCGTTGTACCTGTGCGCGTCGCAGGACCCGGACGGGCCCCGGAGGACCGTTCGGGTCCTCCCGCCGGGCTCCGGCCCGGCCCGTGCCGCCCGGACCCGGGTGGATGGTCCGCCCGGCGCTTTTGTCCGGTACCACCGGTGCCTCTAGTCTCAGGGGTACCCGGTGGTCCCGGCGGCGCGGTCCCGCCCGTCCGGACGCGGAGAACTCCCACGAAAGGCCCGATCGATGCCCGAGGCACCACGGAAGTCGTACTACGACATCCTCGGCGTGCCCCCGGGAGCCGACCTCAAGGACATCAAGGACGCGTACCGTCGGGCAGCACGCGCGGCGCACCCCGACCTCGGCGGTACGGCTGCCCGGTTCCACGACGTCGCGGTCGCCTACGAGACGCTGAGCGACCCCCGGCGCCGCGAACGGTACGACGCCGACACCGGACGGTCCCGCCCGGCGGCCGGCGGTCGCGCGGCCGAGGCGCGCCGCAACGGCACCGCTCCCCCTGCCGCGCCCACGCGGGTCGAGGACGAGGATGCGGCGAAGTCCCCGCCGGAGTACCTGCCCCCGTTCTCCCCGTCCTCCCCGCCGGCCGTCCCCTTGATCGACGCCGGCCGGCAGCTGCACGGCACCGCCCGGCAACCCGGCATGTTCGCCCGGCTGTCCACGGGTGTCCGTGCCCGGATCGACGGCGAGCTGCGGACCTCGGCGCTCCTCGAACGCGCGTTGCTGCCCACCTACCCGGCGGCCCGCCTCGTCAACGGCGTCGAGTTCGCCGACCGTGACAGGACCGCCGTGGGTTCCGTCCTCGTCGCCGGCTACCGGATGGCCGTGATCGACTCCTTCACGGCTCCCCCGGGCAATTTCTCCTGGGACGGCCGCGCGCTGCGCCATCAGGGCCGGCCCGTCGAGTTCCGGGTGCCCCGCACGGTGCGGGCCGTGCAGGAGCTGTTCCCGGACTGCAACGTGGCCGGGTGGATCGTGGTCCACGGCGCGCCGGACAATCCCTTCGCGCCCGTCATCGACGTCCCTCCCGGGTTCGACCGGACGTCGCCGGGCGTCGTGCAGGTCGTGAACGCGGGGACGGCCGTCCGGACCATCCGGTCGTTCCTCTCCTCGGGGCCCACGCCGAACGTGGTGCAGCTGCCGGTGCTCGCGCGCCTGCTGGCCGCGGCCGGGAGCTAGGATGAACCGGTGTTCCGCATCCTCTTCCACACCCCCGAGATCCCGGGCAACACCGGCGCCGCGATCCGCCTCGCCGCAGTCGCGGGCGCCGAGCTCCACCTCGTGGAACCGCTCGGGTTCTCCCTCGAGGATGCGAAGCTGAAGCGGGCCGGACTCGACTACCACGACCTCACGGTGCTCCACGTCCACGCGAGCCTCGAGGACGCGTGGACAGCCCTGCAGCCCCGCCGCGTGTTCGCCTACACCTCCGACGGCGACGTCTCCTACACCGACATCGCCTACGAGGCCTCGGACATCCTCCTGTTCGGCAGGGAGTCGGACGGCCTCCCGCACGAGGTGAAGCACGATCCCCGGATCACCTCGCGCGTCAGGGTCCCCATGCTCCCCTCCCGCCGTTCGCTCAACCTCGCCAACACCGCATCGATCGTCCTCTACGAAGCCTGGCGCCAGCACGGCTTCGCGGGCGCCCGATGACCACCGCCCAGGAGTCCTGATGCCCGCTCGCCATGCCGCAACCCTGCCCGACGGCGGTGCGGAGGACTACGACCGCCTCGCCCCTGCCGTCTGGAACCCGGTCAGCAACGCCGTGGTCGCCGCGGCCGACGTCCTGGTGGGCGAGCGCGTCCTCGACGTGTTCGCCGGGACCGGTACCGGGACCATCCCCGCGGCGCAGCTCACCGGACCGGACGGGCACGTCGACGCGGTCGACCGCTCGTCGGCCATGCTGGACCTCGCCGAGGCCAAGGCGGAGGCCCTCGGGCTCGGCAACGTGTCCTTCCACCGGGGGGATCCCGAGGCCTGGGCCGCCGAGGCACCGTACGACGCCGTCGTCAGCTGCTACGGGGTGTTCCTCCTCGACGACATGGACGCGGGCATGGACCGGATCGTCCGCCTGCTGCGACCCGGCGGCCGGCTCGCCCTGAGCGCCTGGGACGACGGCGCCCTCGAGCCGTTCGGCGAGCTCCTCCTCGAGACCCTCCGGGCAGCAGGCAGCGCCGGCATCGCGACCGCGGGCCAGCCGAGCGCCCCGGTCTTCGTGGAGAACTGCAGGAAGCTCGCCTCCGCGGACCGGCTGGCCGAGTGGCTGGGCGCACGGGGTCTCAGGGAGGTCTCCGTGGAGAGGTTCGGCCTGACCGTCCCGCTCGACGCCGACCACGCCTGGTCCCTCGCCCTCGGGAGCGGGTACCGCGGACTGCTGCCGGACGAACCCGTGGCGCTGCAGCGCGTGCGGGAGGACTTCGCCGAGCGCCTCGGCGGCTCCCTCGTGCTCAACGCCGACTCGCTCATCGCCGTCGGGTCCCGGCCGCCGGCGGAGTAGACGGCGCGCCCGACCATCCGCCGGCACTGCAGCACCGAATGACAGGTGACAGCGGAAAGCCAGGAGTAGGCGGGGGGTGGTGGGATGGTGCTTCTACACCAGGAACGTGCTCCCCGGCCGCGGCACGGCGACCTCCGGGGTGTTCGGCCGGGACCGAACGGCGCTCTATGCTGGAGCCCTATGGAAACGCCACGAGTAAGCCGGGTACGCCCTGTCGCTCCCGCCGCACACGAGGTGGCCGTGGATCCCGGTGCGGGCCCGACCCTGACCGATCTGCTGCTGCGGATCGCACGGCAGGACCGCACGGCCTTCGCGCTCTTCTACGAGCAGACGTCGAAACGCGTCTACGGCCTGGCCCGGCGCGTGCTCATCGATCCCGAGCTGAGCGAGGACGCCACCCAGGAGGTGTACCTCCAGGTCTGGAACACCGCGGACCGGTTCGATCCGGCCCTGGGTAGCCCGATGGCGTGGCTCATGACCCTCGCCCACCGCCGCGCGGTGGACAAGGTGCGGTCGGAGCAGAGCGCCACGGACCGTGAGGCCCGGTACGGTGCCGCCACGCAGACCATCGACCACGACGACGTCGTCGACACCGTGACCCAGCGCCTCGAGGCGGAGGGCGTGGTGAGGTGTCTCGACACACTGACCGAGACGCAGCAGGAATCCGTGAAGCTGGCGTACTACGGCGGCCTCACCTACCGCGAGGTGGCCGAGAAGCTCGGCGTCGCGGTACCGACCATCAAATCGCGGATCCGCGACGGACTGATCCGGCTCAAGACCTGTCTGGAGGTGACCTGAGATGCAGGACAAGGATATGAACAGACGATTCGCAGACGACCTCGAGACGGACCTGTCACGAGGCCACGCCCTGGAGTGGGCCGAGCTGTACGCGCTGGACGCCATCAGCGCCGAGGAACGCCGTGTCCTCGAGGCCTTCCTGGAGGACGCCGAGCCCTCGCTCCGCTCCTCGTTCTCCGAGCGGGTCCGCACCTGTCGCGAGACCGTGACCGCCGCCTACGCGACCGACGAGGCCGAGCCACCGGCGGATCTCTTCGAACGCATCGTCCGACGGCTGCCGGCCACGGGCGACACCGGGGAATCGTCGGGCCGACCGACGCTCGTGGCCGCCGGCGGCGGAGCCCTAGGAGCATCGGAGGCAGGCTTCGACCGGGAGGCACTCCCGTCCGGACACGACGAGCTGGCGGCACGGCGCACTGCACGGGCCTCGCTGCCGTCGCGGGCCTCCCGCTGGGTGGTCGCTGCCGCGGCTGCGGCGGTCATCGCCGTCGGCGGCGTGACCATCGGCCAGAACCTGCAGCAGACCACCCTCGAGCAGCAGGTGCTCCAGGCCTCCGATGTGCGCACGGAACAGCTGCCCCTCGACCCCGGGGGGACCGCGGTCCTCGCCGTCTCCGGCGAGGAGAACGCAGCCGTCGTGACGCTCAGCGGTGTCCCTGCCCCCGCAGAGGGCTTCGTCTACCAGATGTGGCGCATCCCCGCCGACGGGACCGCGCCGGTCTCCGAGGGGACGATGTCCGGTGAGGACGTCGCGGGCACCAAGGTGACCGAGCTCCCGGAGATCGGAGGCTTCACCGCGGTCGCCATCACGGTGGAACCCGAGGGCGGATCGGCGACGCCGACCCTGCCGATCGTCGCCCAGATCCCGCTCGGGGCCTGACCCACAGCTTGACGCAGAACGGCCCCGTCGATTCCCGACGGGGCCGTTCTTCTTCGGTGCGCCGCCTCCTGCAGTCGCTAGAAGCCCGCGATCGTCTCATCGGTGTTGACACCGACCACGTGGAAGGACTCGGCGCTGTGCCCGTCGGGCAGACCGCCGCGGCGGGCGTTCTCCCGGAGGATGGCGCGCACCCTCGACTGCATCCGCCCGACGTCGGGGTGCTGGCTCCCATGTGCCGTGATGGCGGCGATCTTGGCGTCCTCCCTGCCGGTCACGTCCATGAAGCGGTTCTCGAGGTGGGCGGGTCCGCCGTAGAACCACAGCCACGGGACGCGGAAGCTCCGGAGCCCGGCCGCCTCGAGTTCGGGATAGGCGAAGGGGTTCTCCACCGCCGGGTACACGGCCCTCGTCACCGCCTCCCCGCAGGCGAGATGGTCGGGGTGGCTCTTCTGGAGGCGGTCCCAGGCGCGTTCGGGGTGCATGGACAGGACGATGTCCGGCCGCACCTCGCGCATCCGCCGGACGATCTCGCGGACGACGGCGTCCGTCGGTGCGAGGTATCCGTCCGGCTCACCGAGGAAGGTGACGTCGGTGACGCCCACCAGGGCGGCGGCGTCGCGCTGCTCACGGCGGCGGAGGTCCGCGATGCCGGGCCGGTCGTCGGCCGAGAAGCCTCCCGCGTCACCGTCCGTCAGGATGCAGTAGCTGACGGACACCCCGGCGGCGGTCCATCCTGCGATCGTGGCGGACGCCCCGAAGTCGATGTCGTCGGGATGGGCGGCGAACACCAGCACGCGCCCGGGAGCGGACGGGGCCTCCTGGTCGGTCATGCCGCCGGCCTACAGGCCACGCTTGCGGATCTCCTCGGTGGCCTGCGGGAGCACCGAGAAGAGATCACCCACGATGCCGAAGTCGGCGATCTCGAAGACGGGCGAATCCGCGTCCTTGTTGATGGCGACGATCACCTTCGAGGTCTGCATGCCTGCCTTCTGCTGGATGGCCCCCGAGATGCCCACGGAGATGTACAGCTGGGGCGACACGGTCTTGCCCGTCTGGCCGATCTGCGCCGAGTGCTCGATCCAGCCCGCGTCCGTGGCCGCCCGCGACGCGCCGACCGCGCCGCCCAGGGCATCGGCGAGGTCCTCCAGCGGGCTGAAATCCCCGTTCACACCGCGACCGCCGGCCACGATGACCCGGGCCTCGGTGAGCTCCGGCCTCCCACTGACGGGCTTGTCCACCCGGCCCGTCACGCGCGCCACGGCCCCCGGCAGGTCCACGGACACCCGCACCTCGCGCGGGGACGACGGGAGACCCGCCTCGACGGCCTCGAAGCTGTTCGGCTTGACCGTCAGGATCGCGACGTCGGTCGTGGCGCGGCACTCCACGGTGTAGGAGCCCGCGAAATCGGACTTCGTGGCCGTGAGGTCGGCGGCGAGCGCGACGACGTCCGTGATGACGCCCGCCTCGATCCGCACGCCGACCCGCGCGGCGATCTCCTTCGCCTCGTAGGAGTTGCCGAGCAGGACGATGGCGGCGCCGGTGCTGCGTGCGGTCGCGGCGAGGAACGCCGCCTTCCCGGCCACCAGCACCTCGGACACGGCGGCGGCCTCGGGCCGGTGGACCTCCTGCACGCCGTACGAGCCGATGCCGTCGAGATAGGCCGGCTCGGCGTCGCCCGCGAGGGCCACGGTGACCTCGCCGAGGGACGCCCCGAGGGAGAGGAGCTCGCGCTCGCTCTTGGCGAGGCTCGCCCCGGCATGGTCGAGGAAAACGAGGACGGTGGTCATGGCGGTGTCTCCTGGGAGTCGGGGGAGGACGGGGTGCGGGCTAGAGGAGTTTCTGTCCCGCGAGGAAGTCGACGAGCCGGACACCGGCATCGCCCTCGTCCGTGATGACGACCCCCTGGCTGCGGGGCGGCCTCGGCGCCGCCGCCTCCACGCGGGTCCAGGAACCCGCGAAGCCCACCTCGTCCTGCTGCAGGCCGATATCGGCCAGAGACAGGACCTGGATCTGCTTCTTCTTCGCCGCCATGATGCCCTTGAAGTTCGGGTAGCGCGGCTCGTTGATCTGGTCGGTCACCGAGACGAGGGCCGGCAGGGACGCCTCGATGGTCTCGGCGTAGGTGTCGTTGTCACGCCGTGCGCTGAGCGTCCAGCCGCTGCCTGCGGCGGTCAGCTCGAGCGACGCCGCGAACGTGACCTGGGGCAGGTCGAGCCGTTCGGCGAGCTGGGCGGGGACGAGCGAGGTCTCCCCGTCAGTGGACGCCATCCCGGTCAGGACGAGGTCGAACGCGCCGAGGTGCCGCAGGAGTGCGGCGAGGGCCTTCGAGGTGGCCGATGCGTCGGATCCGTTCAGCGCCTCGTCGGTGAGGTGGACGCCGTCGTCGGCGCCGATCTGCAGCGACTTCTTCACCGCGGCGACGGCGGCGGCGGGTCCCATGGTGATCGCCGTGACGCGGTGACCGGCGGCCGCTCCCCCGCGCGCCTCGACGAGTTGCAGGGCGGCCTCGAGGGCGTACTCGTCGAGTTCGGAGAGGATGCTCTCCGCGCGGACGGTCGTCAGGTCGTCGCCGCCGATGTGGCGGTCGAACTGAGCGTCCGGAACGTGCTTCACGAGGACTGCGATGTGCAGTGCTCCTGCTGTGGCCTCGTCCATGAATGACCTTCCTCGTTCGGGGATCTTCCCAGCGTCTAGCTAACCACAGGTGGCGGTCCCGGATCCGGGACCGCCACCCGTCCCCGCCCGGGGACCGGCTACTGCGTGGGTGCCTGGGCCAGGGTGACCTCGACGGTGCGGGCGTCTCCCCCGCGGAGGATCTCCACGGGGACCTGCTGCCCCACGGTCTGGATGCGCACGGCGGCGGTGAGGGACTGCGGGTCGCTGATGGAGAAGGTGCCCACCTTGGTGATGACGTCGCCCACCTCCAGCGAAGCCCCCTCGGCGGGGGAACCCGGTTCGACGGACTGCACGAGGGCTCCGGACGAGAACGTGGAATCGCCCGCGGATCCGTCGCTCGCGGCCGACGTGACACTGACACCCAGGAACCCGTGCGTGGCCTCGCCGTCGGCGATGATCTCCTCGGCGATGCGCTGGGCGTAGTTGATGGGGATGGAGAAGCCCACGCCGATGTTGCCGGTGGACTCGCCCGAGCCGGCGGAGGCGATGGCCACGTTGACGCCGATGATCCTGCCGTCGGTGTCGACGAGTGCGCCTCCCGAGTTGCCCTGGTTGATGGCCGCGTCGGTCTGGATGACGTTCAGGTAGATGGAGCCCTGTGATGCGCTCTGCTGTCCGCTGGAACCGCCCGGGGGCAGGAAGTTGAAGCCTTCGCCGTCGTCGGACTCCGTGCTGTCGGGCTGCTCCTCGGGTACGGCGGACGAGGCGACGCTGATGGTGCGGTTGAGGGTGGAGACGATGCCGTCGGTGACGGTACCGCTCAGGCCCAGCGGGGCGCCGATGGCGATCGCCGTGTCGCCGACGTTGAGTTCGTCCGAGTTGCCGAGGGTGGCCGCCGTCAGGTCGGGTGCGTCGATCTTGATGATCGCCAGGTCGCTGAGCGGGTCGGTGCCGACCACCGTCGCCGCGAACACGCGTCCGTCGTTGAGCTTCACCTCGACGGTCGGCTCCGAGACCTGGCCGCCCAGGGTCACCACGTGGGTGTTCGTCAGGATGTGGCCGTCGGTGTCGAGGATGATGCCCGATCCGGAACCGCTCGCGGTTCCGCCGCTGACGGCGATCGTCACGACGCTCGGCGATGCCGTCACCGCCGCGCCGGTGATGGTGTTCACGTCCTCGGTGTTGTTCACCACGACGGACTCCGGTGAGGACCGGAACGTGGTGGCGGACGCGTCGCCGTCCAGGGCGTTGTACCCGGCCGTCGCGACCCCGCCGCCGATCAGCCCCGCCACGAGGGCCCCCGCGGCGAAGGTCGCGAGACCCACACGCTTGCGGTCCTTCACGACCGTCCCGCCCCCGGGCCCGGCTGCGGCGGCGGAGGTGTAGCTGCTCTGCTCGCCGTAGAAGGGCTGGTGGCCCGCATAGGCGGGATGAGCGGCGGGATCCTGCTGGAACACGGGCCGCTGTGCGTCGTGACGGGGCGCCGCCGCGGAGACCGTCGGATGCTGGGCTGTCGGCTGCCCGGCGAGGGGCTGGCTCGTCGTCTCCGGGGCTCCGACCGGACGCTCGGCGGGGCCTCCGGTGGACGGCTGGTCGTGCCGATCCGAGCCCCGGGTCGGTGGGTTCTGCGGCTGGGGAGGGAGGGGTCGGTCCGGAGTGCCCGGCGTGCCTGACTGCTCGTTCATCGGAGGTCCTTTCGTTGCTGTTGACCACATTCTGGCAACCTCCGCTGAGCCTCAAGCATGCGTTCGCTGTGCGGTTGCTGAGAAGTTGCTGGACCGAGGGGCCGGGGCCCGGCGGCCGTGGGATGCGGTCGGCCCTCCCCCAGTATCGTCCGTCGCAGGTCGTACGCGGACGAAGCGCCGCTGTGGGCGCCCGACCGGGACGGTGGGCGGGCTCCGTGGTACGCGGGCTGCCCGGCCTCCACGGAATTCGCCGCCTCCGGGTGGACCGGCGTCCGGCGGGAGACCCCCGGTCGCGGCGGCTTTCGCTAGCGGCATAGATGCAGTGGTGGACGCTCCCCGACCCCAACCATAGAATCGGAAAGACAGGGAGCCTCCGGCGTCCGCCGGCCCCAGTCCTGGGACCGGTAGGGTCCGGGGGACGTGCTGAAGGGTCGAAAATGCGAATGTTGAGCAGGCGCACCCGCGTCTCTGCTGTCCTGGGCGCCGTCGTGGCGATCCCGTTCCTCTCGAGTGCCGCGGCCTTCGCGGACGAACCACTCACCTTCCCGTCGGGTGACTACGTCATCGACAACGCGGACGCCCTCAGCCCCGCCGAGGAGAGCGAACTCGAGGCCGCGATCGAGGACCTGCGCTCGCAGGAGGGCTTCACCGTCCGCATCGCGTATGTCGATGCGTTCGAGAACCCGACGGACCGCTCCTCGTGGGCCACGGCGTCCGCGCAGCTGAACGACCAGACCTCGAACGAGGGCATGCTGGCTGTCGCGATCGATCAGGGCGCAGCGGCGTACGTCGTCGGGAGCGGATCGGCCATCGGCGGGCAGGGCCAGACGATCTACGACGAGTTCATCGGCCCCGCACTCCGGGCAGGTGACTTCGCCGCCGCCGGCAGTGCGACCGTGCAGGGGACGGAGGACGCCCTGTCCGGCAACACGGGCGGCAACACGGGCGGCAGCACGGGCGGTGGGACGTCGTCCGGGACCGGCAGTTCCTCCGGCGGCAGCGGGCTCGGCGGCCTCGTCCTCGTCGGCGGCCTCGTCGCCGTCGCCGGCGCGGGCGGCTACCTGCTGCTCAAGAACCGCAGCAACGGCAGCGCCGAGCGCAAGCGTGAGCAGTACGGCTACGGACCGGTGCCCTCCGCCAGCGGCGAGGTGGTCGATCCCCTGGCCTCCCTCAGCGTCGAGGACCTCCGCAAGCGCGCAGGGAGCCTCCTGGTCGCCGCCGACGACGCCATCAAGTCCAGTGAGCAGGAGCTCGGCTTCGCGGAGGCCCAGTACGGCAGCGAGGCCATCACGACCTTCGCCCAGGACATCGCCGCTGCCCGGCAGCACATGAGCGAGTCCTTCAAGCTGCAGCAGCAGCTCGACGACCACATCCCGGACACGGAGCAGCAGCAGCGCCAGTGGCTCGGCGAGATCATCCGACGCTGCGAGGACGTGAACACCTCCCTGCAGGCGAACAAGGCCGACTTCGACGCCCTGCGGGAGCTCGAGCGGAACGCGCCCGAGGCCCTGCGTCGGGCCCAGTCCGCCGCCGGGGACGCCCAGCGACGCTTCGCGGCCGCCGAGCAGTCCCTGCGGACGCTCCAGGGACGCTACCTCGAGACGGCGACGTCGCAGGTCGCCGACAACATCGAACAGGCCAGGGAACGCCTCGCCTTCGTCGACAGTGCCGCCACCGAGGCACAGTCACGCATGACGGCAGGCGACACCGGCCGGGCCGTCGTCGCCGTCCGGGCGGCCGAGGAGGCGGTCCACCAGAGCACGGTGCTCCTCGACGCGATCGACAAGCGCGCCGACGAGCTCGCGGCGGCCGAGCGCGAGCTCGAACGCGCACTGCCCGAGGCGGAGCAGGACATCGCGCAGGCACAGGCCATGGATCGCGCCGGCCAGTACCGCGACCTCGCCGGCCCTATCGCGGCTGCGGCTGCCGCCGCGGCGACGGTACGGCAGGAGCGACAGGGCGCACGGAGCAACCCCCTCGCCCTGCTGCAGCGGCTCGAGGCGGCGCACGCGCAGCTCGACGCCGCCCTCGGAGGTGTCCGCGACCAGGCGGAGAACACCCGGCGCGCCCAGGACTCCCTCCAGCACGCCATCATCGCGGCGCAGTCGGGGATCTCCGGCACGGCGGACTACATCCGGGCACGCCGCGGCGGCGTGGGCAGCGAGGCGAGGACCCGCCTGGCCGAGGCCGAGCGGAACCTGGACTACGCCGTCGACCTCCAGCGCTCCGACCCCGTGACCGCGCTGTCCCACGCACAGCAGGCCTCGACGCTCGCCGACCAGGCCGCGCAGCTCGCCGAGCAGGACGTGGAGGGCTTCGGTCGTGGCGGCATGGGCGGCGGCATGTACGGCGGCCGCGGCGGTGACGGCATGGGAGGAGCCCTGCTCGGCGGCATCCTCCTCGGATCCATCCTCAACGGTGGCGGCGGCTTCGGCGGCGGTTTCGGTGGCGGCGGGTACAGCGACGGCGGTGGTGGCTTCGGCGGCGACGGCGGCAGCTTCGGCGGCGGCGGCTTCGGCGGGTTCGACGGCGGCGGAGGCGGCTTCGGCGACTTCGGCGGAGGCGGCGGCGACTTCTAGGCCGCGCCGCTCCCACCACCAGCAGGACACAGCACTCTCAGGAAGAATCGAAAGGGAAATCAATGGTAAAGCAGTCAATTTTCGGCAGGATCGCCCAGCTCACGCGCGCCAACATCAACTCGCTGCTCGATCAGGCGGAGGACCCGCAGAAGATGCTCGACCAGATGGTCCGCGACTACACGAACAGCATCGCCGAGGCCGAGAGCGCCGTCGCACAGACCATCGGCAACCTCCGCATGATGCAGGACGACTACAACGAGGACATCGAGAACGCGCGGAGCTGGGGCAACAAGGCCCTCGCCGCCTCGCGCAAGGCCGACGAGTACCGCGCCTCCGGTGACACGACGGACGCCCAGAAGTTCGACAACCTCGCCAAGGTGGCCATCCAGCGGCAGATGTCGTCGGAGAACGAGGCGAAGGGTGCCGAGCCGACCATCGCGTCGCAGACCGAGATCGTCGACAAGCTCAAGGACGGCCTCAACCAGATGAAGGGCAAGCTCGGCGAGCTCACGGTCAAGCGCGACCAGCTGATCGCCCGTGCCCGCACCGCGCAGGCGCAGCAGCAGGTGCACGACGCCGTCAAGAGCATCGACTTCATGGACCCCACGAGCGAGGTGGGCCGCTTCGAGGAGAAGATCCGGCGCGAGGAGGCCCGGGTCCGCGGGCAGCAGGAGCTGGCGTCGTCGAGCCTCGACGTCCAGTTCGAGAGCCTCGAGGACCTCGGCGAGCAGACGGAGATCGAGGCGCGCCTCGCGGCCCTGAAGTCCGGGGCGGGCACGCAGTCGGCGATCGGCCAGGGCGCGGACGACGACGCGAAGGCCGGGACGCCGGCCACCACGGGCGAGATCGCCTACTGACGCACGGAATCCGCATCGCACAGGGGAACCGCGGCCGCCCGGCCGCGGTTCCCCTGTGCTGTACGCCTCCGGACCGTCCCCCGTGTCAGAGCCCGCCGGTACATTGAGGGCATGGCTCTGACAGTGGTGTGGTTCCGCGACGATCTCCGAATCTCCGACAACCCGGCGCTCGCCGCCGCGGCGGACAGCGGGGACGACGTCGTCGCCTGCTACGTGCTCGACGACGGGACGGAGGGCATCCGCCCCCTGGGCGGCGCATCACGGTGGTGGCTGCACCACTCCCTCGCGGCGCTGGCCGCGTCACTCGCCGAGCTCGGCATCCCGCTCGTCCTGCGCCGCGGGGCGGCGGGAGAGGTGCTGCCGGGCCTGGTGCAGGAGGCCTCGGCCCATGCCGTCGTCTGGAACCGGAGGTACGGTCTCGTCGAGCGGACCACGGACTCCGCGCTGAAGGCGTCCTTCGCCGACCAGGGCGTGGAGGCCACGAGCTACCAGGCGAACCTGATGTACGAGCCGTGGGAGGTCACCTCGGGCTCCGGCGAGGCGTACAAGGTGTTCACGCCGTTCTGGCGGGCGTGCCTGACGTTCCGCACGCCGCGCAGGCCGTTACCGGCGCCGGAGTCCCTCCACGGGCCCGGACTGGCCTCCGACGACCTGGACGCGTGGGGGCTGCTGCCCACCCCCGACTGGGCGCAGGGACTCCGCGAGACGTGGACGCCCGGCGAGGCCGGTGCGCACGCACGCCTCGACGACTTCCTCGAGGATGCCGCCCACGGGTACAAGGACAACCGCGACCGGCCGGCACTGCAGGGGACGAGCAGGCTCTCGCCGCACCTGCGGTTCGGGGAGATCAGCCCCTTCGAGGTGTGGCACGCGGCGCAGGACCGCAAGGACAGCTCGACGGCGGAGGACCTGCGCGTGTTCGGGGCCGAACTCGGCTGGCGCGAGTTCAGCTGGCAGCTGCTGTACTTCAACCCCGAGCTGGCCACCGTCAACTACCGTCCCGAGTTCAACGCCTTCGCCTGGGAGAGCTCCACGAAGGCGGAGCTGGAGGCCTGGCAACGGGGCCGCACGGGCTACCCGCTCATCGACGCCGGTATGCGCCAGATGTGGGAGATCGGCTGGATGCACAACCGCGTGCGCATGGCCACGGCGTCCTTCCTCATCAAGAACCTCATGATCGACTGGCGGATCGGCGAGAAGTGGTTCTGGGACTGCCTCGTCGATGCGGATGCCGCGAGCAACGCCGCGAGCTGGCAGTGGGTCGCGGGATCCGGCGCCGATGCCAGCCCCTACTTCCGGATCTTCAACCCGGTGCTGCAGAGCAAGAAGTTCGACCCCGAGGGGGCGTACCTCGTCCGGTTCGTCCCGGAGCTCGCCGATGCCCAGAACGTGCACGAGCCGTGGAAGGGTACAGCGCCCGGGTACCCGGATCCCGTGGTCGACCTCAAGGAGAGCCGGCAGCGGGCCCTGAGCGCCTACAAGGCCCTGTCCGAGGGGTAGGTCCCACGCGTCGGGCCCTCACGGGCCCGGCAACCGGATCACCGACCCTGAACAGCAAGAAGTCCGGCCCACCAGAGGTGGACCGGACTTCTCTTCGTTGCGGGGACAGGATTTGAACCTGTGACCTCTGGGTTATGAGCCCAGCGAGCTACCGAACTGCTCCACCCCGCGGCGTGTAACCAACGTTACCGGCCGCGGGGCCCAGAGGCAAATCGGGCGGCTGCCCGACCCCCTCCGGCTACTCCCCGGTAGCTCCGGAGACGCGCTCCTCGGCGTCGAGTGCGCGCTGCAGGGCGTCCTGCAGGCGCTCCTGCGCCTCGCCGTACGCCGCGAAGTCACCGGCGGCGAGCGCTGCATTGCCGTCCTGGATGGCCGTGTTCGCATCGTCCAGGGCCGTCCGCAGGTCGGCCGCCGGATCGCCGGTGGCACCGCCCGGCGTCCCGCCCTCGGACGGGGTCGGGGCCGGCGTGGGCGCCGGCGCGGGCGCCGGGGTGGCTCCACCCTCGGTGGGCGGCGTCGCCGGGTCCTCGGGCGTCTCGCCGACGTTCTCCTGGTCGCCCGTGGTCGCGCCGGAGCGTCCACCGAAGACCTGGTCGAGGGCCTCGGCGAGGGTCGGGGCGAACCCGACGTTCTCGCCGAAGCTCACAAGGACGCGTCGCAGGACCGGGAAGGACGAACTCCCCGAGGACTGCACGTAGACCGGCTGCACGTACGCGATGCCTCCGCCGATCGGCAGGGTCAGCAGGTTGCCGTTGATCACCTCGGACGCACCCTGGCGCAGGAGGTTCAGCTCCTGGGACACCTCGGTGTCCGAGTTGAAGAGGTTCTGGGCCTGGCCGGGGCCGACCACGGAGTCCTGTCCGGAACTGTCCAGCAGGGTCAGCCGGCCGTAGTCCTCGCTCTTGACGCCGTCCTCCCCCGTCCCGGCGTCGCCGTTGGCCGCGAGGAATCCGTACAGCACGTTCCTCGGGGTCTGGCCGGCGGGCACGAACGGGATGAAGGGGGTGGTCAGCGAGAAGGCGGCCCGCTCCTGGTTGGGCATCTGGAGCGTGAGGTAGAACGGGGGCTGCCGATCGGTCGTCGCCGTCGTCGTCGCGCCCTCCGAGGTCGCTCCCGGG
The DNA here is from genome assembly GCF_054510995.1 of Arthrobacter sorbitolis. NCBI lineage: Bacteria > Bacillati > Actinomycetota > Actinomycetes > Micrococcales > Micrococcaceae > Arthrobacter > Arthrobacter sorbitolis. The sequence goes on along the minus strand of NZ_JBTNDM010000004.1, from coordinate 37,993 downwards.
TCGGCCGGGACGTTCCATGCCTCGCTGTTGAAGAAGAAGGCGTCGGTCTCGGTGACGTGGTAGCGCGCCAGCAGTTCCCGCTGGACCTTGAAGAGGTCCTCGGGGTACCGCACGTGGGCCATGAGGTCCGCGGACATCTCGCTGAAGGGCTGCAGGGAGGACGGATAGACGTTCTGCCAGGACTTGAGGACCGGGTCCTGGTCGTCCCACGCGTAGAGGTCCACCGAGCCGTCGTAGGCGTCGACGGTGGCCTTGACGGCGTTCCGGATGTAGTTGACCTGCTCGGCGGGCAGCGCGGTGGCGAGGCCCTCCGCCGTCTGCGAGTCCTGCGTGGCCGACTCGAGCTCCTGCTCCGTCGAGTAGGGGAAGTTCGCGCTGGTCGTGTAGCCGTCGATGATCCACTTGACCCGGCCGTCGACGATGGCGGGATAGCTGTTGCCGTCGAGCGTGAGGTAGGGGGCGACCTTCCGGACGCGCTCCACGGGGTCGCGGTCGTAGAGGATCTGCGACTCGCTGGTCACCTGGTTGGACAGCAGGAGATCGGTGGACTGGAACTTCAGGGCGTAGACCAGGCGGTTGAAGGGGTTGCCCACCTCCGGTCCGCCGTCGCCGCTGAACGTGGTGCGCGAATCCGTGTCCGAGTTCTCGCTCTGCGGCCTGTCGATCTCCGCGGCGGGCCTGCCCTCCGGGGCTCCGACCACCGAGTACTCGGGTGATTCCTCGCCGAAGTAGATGCGGGGCTCGTAGGTCGTGTCGTCGCCCAGGACGCCGGTCGAGGGGATGCCCGACTGCAGGAACGAGGGCCGCCCGTCGGGCTGCACGGTCGAGCCTGCGGCGGCCACCACGCCGTACCCGTGCGTGTAGAAGGCGTGCTCGTTGACCCAGCCGTCCGGGACGCCGTTGGTGTCGAGCTCGCGCACGGCGATGACGGTGTCCTGCACCTCGCCGTCGATCTCGTAGCGGTCGACGTTGAGCGTCTCCGGGAACTGGTAGTACTGCCGGAACTGCTGGAGCTGGCTGAAGGCGTCCGACACGATGTTGGGGTCCAGCAGGCGGATGTTCGCGGTCGTCTGGCCGTCGTCGCCGAGGGCCCCGGCCTCGGGGACGTCCGTGGGCGTGTACGGCTCCACCTCGACCTGATTGAGGCCGTACGCCTCCCGCGTCATCTCGATGTTGCGGTCGATGTACTCGCGCTCGGCGTCGAGCTCGGACGGCTGCACCTGGAAGCGCTGGACGATCGAGGGGTAGACCCCACCGGCGAGCAGCGCGGTGATGATGAGCATCGCCGTACCGATGAGCGGCAACCGCCAGCGGCCGAGGAAGGCCGAGGCGATGAACAGGGCCGCCACGATGAGCGCCGCGACGGCGAGGATGGCCTTGGTGGGGATCACGGCGTTGACGTCGGTGTACAGCGCACCGGCCCAGGTGCCCTGGTTCAGCAGGGTGTCGAAACGGTCCAGCCAGTAGTTGACGCCCTGCAGGACGAGGAACAGCGCCGCGACCACGGCGATCTGGATCCGGGCCGCCTTCGTGGTGAACAGGCCCTTCTCCTCGAGCCGGATGCCCCCGTACAGGTAGTGGGTGAGAACCGTGGCGATCGCGCTGATGATGACGACGCTGATCAGGAAGCCCGTCACGAAGCTCAGGAACGGCAGCGTGAACATGTAGAACGCGTAGTCCATGCCGAACTCGGGGTCCTGCTTGTCGAACGGCTCCTGGTTCAGGAAGAGGAGCACCTCCTGCCACTGGGAGGAGGCCGCGGTGCCGGCGAAGGCGCCGAGGACGACGGGGATGCCGAGCATCAGGAGGCGGCGGATCGGCTCGAGCTGCGCCTGGTAGCGGTTCAGGTTGTCCTGGATGGCGCTGTCGGGCGCGTAGATCGGCCTGCTCCGGAACGCGATCCGGAGGCTCGTGTACACGGCGCCGGCCATGATGAGGAACGCCAGGATGAAGAGCACGATCCGTGCCAGGTTCTCGGTGACGAAGACCTCGAGGAACCCGAGCTGTTGGTACCAGAGGACGTCCGCGTAGACCTGGGACAGGTAGACGAAGGCGATGACGATCACCGCGACGACGATGATGGTCGGGATCAGCGGGTTGCGCCGACGGCTCCTGGCTGCACTTGCGGGGCTCGGCCTACTGCCGAACGGACGATCTGGTCCGGATGTCACATCTACCTCATCGTTAGCTGCTGCGGGTCACGACGACGGGTGTCCCACGCCGCTCCCCCGGCCCGCGGACGGGCAGACGACAGCGCGCGGTTCCGCCCTTCGTGGTCTCATTCTGCCCTGTTCACGTTCGGCCGGACCAATTAGGTTCCCGGAGGGGCACACCGGCTCCGGATCGTCACCCAACCGTGTCGTGCGGCCCCTGCACCCCGTCCCCTCCGTGGTCGGCGTCCGGTCAGCACGCGGGCAGCCCCGCCGGGCCCTCACCCGCCCCGAGCGCCTCGACGGCGTCCACGGCCTCGTCGAGCGTCTCCACCTTGACCACGGTCAGGCCGTCCGGGATGTTGCCGACGACCTCCCCGCAGTTCTCGGCGGGGGCCAGGAAGAACTCGGCGCCGTCGGCGCGCGCTCCGACCAGCTTCTGGGCGATGCCGCCGATGGGGCCGACGGCGCCCGCGGAGTCGATGGTCCCCGTCCCCGCGAAATGCCGGCCTCCGGTGAGGTCGCCCTCGGTCAGGGTGTCGATGATCCCGAGCGCGAACATCGTCCCCGCCGACGGACCACCGACGTTGTCCAGCTGGATGGTCACCTCGAACGGGAAGTCGAACGTGGAGGCGAGCAGGATGCCCAGCTGGTAGTCGCCCTCGTCCGACTTCCTGGGTGTGACCGAGACGTCCATCGGCGCTCCGTCACGGATGATCGAGAGGGCAGCAGGCGCTCCCTGCGCGTCGCTCAGCGCAGAGCGGAGGGTCGTGATGTTCTCGACCTCCTCCCCGTCGACGGTGCGGAGGATGTCACCCTCCTGCAGGGTCCCCTCGGACGCGGCGCCGGTGGCGAGTCCGGCGAGGGACAGCTCCTCGGTGAACTCGATGCCCTCGTGCGCGAGCGCCGCGGCGATCGCCGACTCCTGCGAGGACGTCATCGCCACCGCGTTCTGCTGCTGGACGTCGGTCGACGTCGTGCCCTCGGGGTACACCAGCTGCTCGGGCAGGACGTTCGCGCTGGGGTCGGCCCAGGCGCGGAAGGTGTCGAGGATGTTCACCGGCCCGTTCGGCCCGCCGTTCACGAACACCGTCGTGAGGTCGAGCTGGCCGGAGGGCGGGAAACTCTCCCGGCCCTCGATCCGGATCAGGGGCTGCCCGTCCACCTCACCGATCGTGTTGAAGGTGGGGCCGGGCGATTCGAGGACGTACGGCGCGGGCAGGAGGACGGCCGCGGCGCAGAGGGCGACGGCGAGACCCCCCGAGACCGCCATCGCGCGGAAGCGCGGGTCCCTCGGCCCCGTGGGCTCCTCGGGGACGTAGGTCTCGACGTGGACAGGCTGCGTCACTGGTCTTCTCTCTGTAGGGCGCCATCGCGCACCGAACCCCGGGGATCAGCACGCGCCCGGCACCCCTAGGGTAGACGCTTTCACTGGCGACGTTCCCGGGAGGGGTTGCCCTGTGCCCTCCCCCGGCAGCTCTTTGCCCTCAGCGAACGGCTTCCGCGGCAAGGGACACCGGTGAGGCCGGGCCGGTAGCGTGGGTCGCACAGCCGGCCGGAGGAGCACAGCCCCTCCTGCCGGACCCCAAGCTACTCCCAGGACCGGTGGTATCAGTGACCAACCCATCCAATCCCTCGAACGGCGACGACGACACGCCCCAGGATCCGCTGTCCGAGATGCTGGCGAAGATGTTCGGTGGAGGGGCCGGCGGTTTCGATCCCCAGGAGATCGCGAAGGCGGCCGGCCTGCCCTCCGACCCCGCTGCCATGGCGATGATCATGCAGCAGGTCCAGGCCATGTTCAGTTCCCAGAGCGAGGGCCCGGTGAACTGGCAGATGGCGCACGAGCAGGCGCGTCGCGTCGCCGCCTCCGACAACGATCCCTCGGTCACCGCACTGCAGCGGCGCAGCGTCGACGAGTCGTTGAAGCTCGCGGAGATGTGGCTCGACCCGGTGACGGATTTCCCGAGCACGGGCCAGCTGGGCCGGGCGTGGTCGCGCGCCGAGTGGGTGGAGGCGACCATGACGACGTGGCGCCGCCTCACCGAGCCCGTCGCGACGAGCATCGCGAAGGCGCTCTCCGACGTCATCTCGGAGCAGCTGCCCGAGGAGATGAAGTCGATGATGGGCATGATGGGCGGCCCCGCCTCCATGCTCCAGAACGTCGGCGGTGCCATGTTCGGCATGCAGCTGGGCCAGGCGGTGGGCGCGCTCTCGAAGGACGTCGTGGGATCGACGGACATCGGCGTCCCCCTCGCCGACGGACGGATGGCGCTCCTGCCGGCCAACGTCGCGGCGTTCGGTGTCGGGCTCGACATCCCGGAGCAGGAGGTGCAGCTCTTCCTGGCGGTGCGCGAGGCGGCCCACGTGCGCCTGTTCACGCATATCCCGTGGCTCACCGGCCACCTGCTCGGGAGTATCGAGCGGTACGCGAGGGGCATCCACATCGACATGGGGAAGATCGAGGAGGCCGCACGGGACATCGACCCGACCAATCCCGAGAGCCTCCAGGGGGCGCTCTCCCAGGGCGTGTTCATGCCGGAGCGGACCCCCGAGCAGGACGCCGCCCTCGTGCGGCTCGAGACGACGCTCGCCCTCGTCGAGGGCTGGGTCGACGAGGTGACGGCGGCAGCGGCCGCCAACCTGCCGTCGGCCGGGGCACTGCGCGAGATGGTCCGTCGCCGTCGGGCGACGGGCGGACCCTCGGAGCACGCGTTCGCGGCGCTGGTCGGACTGGAACTGCGGCCCCGCCGCCTGCGCGATGCCGCCGCGCTCTGGGCCCTCCTGCTCGAGGACCGCGGCATCGAGGGCCGCGACGCCCTCTGGCAGCACCCCGACCTCCTGCCCACCGCCGAGGACCTCGACGATCCGGCCGGGTTCTCGGAGCGCCGCCGGCTGATCGAGTCGTCGGACGCCGACGTCGATGCGGCCCTCCAGCGGCTCCTCGCCGGGGGCTTCGAGCAGGACGGCGACACCCCGGCGGATGGCGCCCCGGGTGCGGGAGCTCCGGAGGGTGCGGCTCCGACGGACCAGGACGGGCGGACGCCTCCGGCCGGTTCCGGGGACGACTCGGGCGACGACCCCGATACGGAGACGGACCCGGACGGCACCAAGGCCGGCTGAGCGCCGGGCGGCACCCGGCCGACGCCCCGTCGGCCCGTGATCACCCCGGCCTCCGCCCGTCACTCGTCGTCCGGTTCAGGAGCTTCGGTCCAAGAGCTTCGGTCCAGGAGCCTCGGTCGTAGAGCCTCGGTCCTAGAGCTCCTCCACGTCGCCCGACAGGTTGCGGTGCGCGGCGAAGGCCGCGCCGTCGAGGAAGGCCTTCGCCGCCTCGGTGCGCGGATACGACGTGAGCAGGCTCCAGAAGACCGCATTGTGGGAAGGCTCCACGAGGTGCGCCATCTCGTGGAGGATCACGTAGTCGACCACCCACTCGGGCATGCCCTGCAGCCTGTGCGAGAGACGGACGGACCGGTGGGCGGGCGTCGCGGATGCCCACCGCGAGTTCTGGTTGGTGACCCACCCGATCCTCGCGGGTACGCCTCTACCGCCGAGGTACTGGCGGGCCAGCCGCTCGGCCCGCTGCAGCAGCTCGGGGACGGGCTGATCGTGGGCGATCGCGGGGCCGTCGAGGTACTTGGCGGCCATGCGAGCCGTCATCCGCTCCACCCAGTGACGCTCCTGGCCTGCCGAGAAGTGGCCCGGGATCGAGATGCGGATCACCCCGTCCCGGATGTCGGCGCTGACCGTCCTCTTCCGGCGTGCGGAGCGCCGCACCTCGACCGGCAGCCGCGCGGCGCCCGACGGGTCGGCGTCAGGCGTCGTCACCGAGGATCCCGAGGACGGCGTCGCCGTACCGCTCGAGCTTCGCGGAGCCCACGCCGGCCAGTCCGCCGAGCTCCTCGAGCGTCTCCGGTCTCGCTTCGGCGATCGCGACGAGCGTGGCGTCCGTGAAGACGACGAACGCGGGTACGTCCTTGTCGCGGGCCTCCGCGAGGCGCCAGGCGCGGAGCGCGTCGAAGGTCTCCTCCTGGTAGGTCGCCGGGCACTCGCTGCAACGCCCGATCTTGCGCTCGGAGCCGGTGAGGAGCGGGCGCTTGCACACCCGGCACACGGCGGGCGCGGAGGGCTTGCGGGTGGCCTTCGCGCGGGGCTGGCGGAAGGTCGCCTGCCCGGCCGTCGCGGGACGGAGCGGATCGAGGAAGCGTGACGGCTTCCGGCTGGCCCGCCCGCCCGGCGAGCGCGAGGTGGACCAGGACAGCGACAGGTGGATGCGGGCACGGGTGATCCCGACGTACAGCAGCCGGCGTTCCTCGTCGATGGCTTCCTGCGTGTCGGCGAACGAGATGGGCATGAGGCCTTCGCTCAGGCCGACCAGGAAGACGGCGTCCCACTCGAGCCCCTTCGCCGAGTGCAGCGACGCGAGCGTCACACCCTGCACGGTCGGCGCGTGCTGGGACGCGGCCCGCTCCTCGAGCTCGGCGACGAACATCTGCAGGGTGAAGGTCTCGGGCCCACGGACCCTGTTGAGCTCGTCAGCGAGGCCGACGAGGGCAGCGAGCGACTCCCACTTCTCGCGGACCGCCCCGGAGTTCGAGGGCGCGACGGAGGTGTAGCCGAGCGACGCGAGGACGTCCCGGACCTGCTGGGGCACGTCGGCGTCGCCCTGCGTGCGTGCGGCGGCCCGGAGCTGCAGCAGGGCGTCGCGGACCTCGCGGCGCTGGAAGAACCTCTCGCCGCCACGCAGCTGGTATCCGATACCCGCACTGGCGAGGGCCTGCTCGTACGCCTCCGACTGCCCGTTCGTGCGGTACAGGATCGCGATCTCGCTCGCCTTAACGCCCTGGTCGAGGAGCACGCTGATGCGCCGCGCGCATTCCGCGGCCTCGGCCTCGTCGTCGCTGCACTCGGTGAAGACCGGCTCCGGACCTGCAGGGCGCTGCGCGATCAGTTCCAGCGGCGCGGACCACGTGGTGCCGACGGCGCGGCGGTCGGCGTCGTCCCCCCTCGCCGCGAGGAGCGTGTTCGCGGCGCGGACGACCTGCGGGGTGGAACGGTAGTCACGCACGAGCCGGACCACCTGGGCGCCCTCGTAGCGCTTCGTGAAGTCCAGCAGGTGCCGCGACGTCGCGCCCGTGAACGAGTAGATGGTCTGGCTGGCGTCCCCGACGACGCACAGTTCCCGGCGTTCGCCCAGCCACAGGTCGAGCAGGCGCTGCTGGAGCGGGGACACGTCCTGGTACTCGTCGACGACGAAATGGCGGTACTGGGCCCGTACCGTCGCGGCCACCTTCTCGTCCTCCTCGAGGATGGCGACGGTGGTCAGCAGGACGTCCTCGAAGTCGATGAGGTTGCGGTCGATCTTCAGGTCCTCGTACGCCGAGAAGATCCGCGACACCGAGATGAGGTCCATGCCGGCCGGTTCCGCCCGCCCCGCGGCCGCGGCGGCGTACCCGTCGGGCGTGAGCATCGACACCTTGGCCCATTCGATCTCCGCCGCGACGTCCCGGATGGCGGCGCGGTCCGTCGTGAGGCGGAGTCGGCGCGCCGACTCCGCGATGAGCTGGGCCTTGTGGTCCACCAGTGCCGGCAGGGGCCCGCCGACGGCCTGGGGCCAGAAGTACTGCAGCTGCCGGAGCGCGGCGGCGTGGAACGTCCGGGCCTGCACCCCGCCCGCCCCGAGGTCGCGGAGCCGCGTGCGCATCTCCGCTGCCGCGCGGGCCGTGAAGGTGACGGCGAGGACCTGCTGCGGCTTGTAGACGCCGGTGTGGACGCCGTACGCGATGCGGTGGGTGATGGCGCGGGTCTTGCCCGTGCCGGCGCCGGCGAGGACGCAGAGGGGGCCGGAGAGGGTGCTCGCCACGGTCCGCTGTTCGTCGTCGAGCCCCTCGAGGATGCTCTCCTCGAGCAGGATGCCTGACATCAGGGACGCGCCTTCGAGGGCTCCTCGTCCAGCGGCCCACCGTACCAGCGCTCGATGAGGGCACGGGCGATCGAGACGCCGCCCGCGACGGCGATCTTCCCGTCCCGCACCTCGGTGAAGAGCTGCTCGCGCGTGAACCATCGGACGGACCGCATCTCCTCGCGGTCGGGCACGGCGTCGGTGGTGACCGCACGCGCCGTGAAGCCGAGCATCAGCGACGCCGGGAAGGGCCACGGCTGGGAGCCCAGGTACTCGGGCGACCGGATCTCGATGCCGGACTCCTCGCCGACCTCCCGGATCACGGCGGCCTCGAGGGACTCACCCGGCTCGACGAAACCGGCGAGGGTCGAGTACCGGTCCTCCGGCCATGCCACGGCGGAGCCGAGGAGCAGGCGGTCGTCGTCGTCGACCACCGAGACGATGATCGCGGCGTCGGTGCGCGGGTAGTGCTGCGACTCGTCCTTGGGACACTGGCGCACCCAGCCGCCGTCGCGCACCACGGTGGGGGTGCCACAGCGTGGACAGTGCGTGTGGGTCGCGTGCCAGTTCGCGACGGCCGCGGCCTCGACGAAGAGCCCGGCGTCGCGCGCGTCGAGCGACGCGGCGATCTCCCGCAGCCCCAGCCACCGGTCGAGGGGTGCCAGGAGGGGATCCTCCGCCTCGAGGACGGCGACGACGACGCGCTTCCCGGCGTCGGCGGCTCCCTCGTCGATGCGCCCCAGGTAGACGAGGAGCTCGGGCCGCCGCAGCTCGGACGGTGCGAGGAGCCGGAGCGCGCTCCCGTCCACCGGAGCCTTCCCGCGGGCCAGGGGCAGGACCCTCGTCTCCGCCGAGGCCCACAGCCCGTCGAGGAGGTTCGCGGTGGTCCTCGCGTCACCGTCCCGGTCGGAATCCGTGCGCGAGAGCGGCAGCGATCCGAGGGGAGGCAGCACGAGGGTCCGGAGGGGATCGGTCATGCTTCTACGGTACGTTCTCGCTCTCCCAAAACCCATTTCCACGGGGGCCGGTGGAGGAGGAGTGCACGCCTCAAGACGAGTAGTGCATCTGGCGACGCGCCGCATCGGAACTGGTGGGGCGGACCACGGACGCCCTACGGTGGAGCTTGTGAAACGGACACCCATGGAACTTGCTGCCATCGCAAGCGCCGCTGTACCCGGCCTGGCCCCGACGGGCGTCGCCGGCGCTCCCGACGACGCGGCGGATTTCGATTCCGCCCTGCTGGTCGACGACGCGGGGAAACAGTGGAGGGTCCGCTCGCCGAGGCACGCGGAAGCCAGCATGCGGCTCGAGACGGAACTGCAGGCCCTGCGCGCCTTCTCGCCCGCGGTGAAGGCGGAACTGCCGTTCCTCATCCCCCACATGGCGGGCAGCGTCCGGCAGGGCGAGCTCAGCACCTTCGTCTACTCCCACCTCGCCGGGACGACCCGCCCCCTCGCCGCGCTGACCGCGGCGGGCGCGGACATGGCGCGGGAACTCGGGCGCGTCCTCGCCGCGATCCACGAGCTGCCGAAGGACATGGTCCAGCGCGCCGACCTGCCCGGCTACGAGGCGGACGAGTACCGCCATCGGAAGCTGAACGAGCTCGACCAGGCGGCGACGACCGGCCGGATCCCCGCCGTCCTGCTGCGCCGCTGGGAGCACGCCCTCGAGGATGTGACGCTGTGGCGCTTCAGCCCCACCGTGGTCCACGGAGACCTGCACGAGGACCACCTGCTGGTCTCCGGCGGACGGGTGTCCGCCGTGACCGGCTGGACCGACCTGAGCATCAGCGATCCCGCCGAGGATTTCGCCTGGCTCGCCGCAGCGGAGGACACCGGGTTCGTGGACGCCGTCCACGAGGCCTACGTCGAGGCGAGGACGTCCGCCGTCGACCCCCACCTCTCCCGCCGCGCCGCCCTCGCCGCCGAGTTCGCCCTGGCGCAGTGGCTGGTGCGCGGGGTGGCACTCGAGGATGCCGCGATGATCAGCGAGGCCGAGGGCATGCTGGCCACGCTCGAGGCGGACGTGGAGGCCATCGAACGGGAGCAGCACGAGGCCGCTGAGCGTGCGCGGCACGCCCAGGAGGAACGCCTCGCCTGGGGCGACGACCTGGGGACCGACTCCTACGGGCCCGGGCACGACAGCGCTCACCTGCACGACGATGGCCTGCACGACGGCGGCCTGCAGGCCCAGGGGGTGCCGGGGCGTCCCGGTACCGATGTCGGGCCGGCGGCCGGCTCCACCGCGGACGCGTCCGTGCGCGGCATCGCCGCGCGGACCGCCTCCGACATGCCTCCCGACGGGTGGACGGAGGACGGCGACGGCAGGACCGGCAGCCATGCCTACGATCCGGACGGTCCTGTGGCCCCCCGGTTCCACCGGCTTCCGGACAGCACCCCGGCGCAGGAGAACGGCCGCACCGGAGATCCCTCGGAGGCGCACCGCGACGACCACGGGACGGCGTCGGGTTCCTCGCTGGCCTACGCCCGCCTCACCGCCGGTCGCCAGCGGACCGCCGCGACCTCCTCCAAGGTGACGCTGCTCCGGAACACGGAGCAGTCCGCGGGCTCGCCCGACGACGTAGCGACCTCCGCCCTTCCGATCGTCTCCTTCGGGAGCTGACGCCCGCGGCGGTCCGGGGCGGTCAGCCCGCCGCCGTGTCCGCGGCCCGGATGATCTCCTCGAGCTCCGCCGCATCGGCGAGGTCGTGCGGGCGCACCACGAGGTCGTCCGCCACGTAGAAGAACGCGGCCCTCACCTTCTCGAGCGGCACGTCCTTCAGCCGTGACCAGGCGAGCCGGTAGACCGCCAACTGGACCGCCTTGGCCGCGCGCCGGTCGGGAGCAGGCGGGCGTCCCGTCTTCCAGTCGATGAGGTCCCAGCCGCCGTCGGCGTCGCGGAACACCGCGTCGATGCGTCCGCGTACCACGATGCTGCCGATCCTCGTCTCGATCGGGGCCTCGATAGCAGCCGGCTCGCGCAGCGCCCATTCGGACTGCTCGAAGATCGCCGCCATGTCCTTCAGTCCGAGGGTCTCGTCCACGTAGGCGTCCGCCCCGCCCGGATACTCGCCGAGATCGAGCATGCCGCTCGACCCGTAGAACTCCTCGATCCAGGCGTGGAACGCCGTGCCCTTGCGCGCGGCCAAGCCCGGCCGCCGCGGCAGCGGGCGCCGCAGCTGCTGCATCACGGCTCCGGGGTCCTCGCGCAGCTCCACGAGCGTCGAGGCGGAGATGTGTGAGGGGAGCACGAGCGGCATCCGCTCCCGTTCGCGTGCCTGGCGGGCCAGCGCGAGCCGGACCTCACGTCCCCACCGGCCGCCGTCCACGTCGACCTCGAGGGCCGGCGCCGCGGCCTGTTCGAGGACCGCCTGCGCCGCACGCTCCATCGCCGGGCGGCGCGCACCCAGCGGGTCGAACGGCCACGTGGCACGGTCGGGTCGCGCATTCGCGGGGTTGGCGTCCCCCTCGTCGTCCTCGGGGAGCCAGTACGGCATGGTGAAACCCGCGGCCTGCGTCTCGGCCAGGTGCACCAGCTCCAGGAGGTAGGACGACGCCCCCGACGGCCGGGACCTCCCCCCGCCCCACGCCGACGACGTGCAGACGAGAGAGTGCTTGGCACGGGTGAAGGCGACATAGGCGAGCCGGCGTTCCTCCCGCTCCGCGTGGGCCCTCGCCTCGTCGGTGAACTCCTTCTCACTCGCCAGCCATTCCTTCTGGTCCTGCTGCTCCCAGTCCCATTGGGGGAGCTCCGCGGCGTCTCCGCGCAGGGGCCAGGGGATGGATGCGTCACCGCTGCTCCAGCGGGAGTCCTTGCCGCTGGGGAACGACCCGTCGTTGAGGCCGGGCACGAAGACCACGTCCCACTCCAGCCCCTTCGAGGCGTGGACGGTCAGTAGCTGCACCGCGTCCCTGCTCGCTTCGAGCTGCGTCACGGGCAGCCCGTCCTCCTCCTGGTCGGCCGCTTCGAGCCACGCCAGGAACGCCGGCAGGTCGACCCGCTCGGCGGTGGACACGAAGCCGGCGACGGCTTCCGTGAAGGCGTCCAGGTTCCGGCGCGCCTCGTGGATGGTCACCCCGGGCTTCGCCGCCACCTCGATGTCCAGCAGGATCGTGCGCTCGACCTCCCCGATCATGGTGCCGAGGTCGTCGCCCACGAAACTGCGGAGGCCCCTCAGTTCCCGCCGGAGCGTGTCGAGCCGCCGTCGCGCCACGTCGCCGAGCGACCGGCCCGACGACGACACCCAGTCCGCCGGGGGCAGGTAGTCGACGGCCTCGACGAGGCTCCCCGACTCCGCGAGGTCGGGGGCGACGACCGCGGCCTCGGCCTGTTCGTCGTCGAGCTCCTCCCCGGCGGCGGCTCCGCGGCGGAACATCGCCTCCCGCGTCCGGGCGAGCTGCCGCGACCAGTCGCCGAGCGCCATGAGATCGGACGGACCGAGACGCCAGCGCGCGCCGGAGAGCAGCCGCAGCATCGCGTCCGAGCGGTCGGGGTCGCCGAGGACCCTCAGGGTGGCCAGCAGGTCCACGATCTCGGGGGTGCGCAGCAGACCGCCGAGGCCCACGACCTGGACCGGCACGCCCGCGCGCTCCAGCTCCCGCCGGATCGGGTCGAACTGCTTGCGGCCGCGGCACAGCACGGCCATGGTCGGGCGTAGCGGGTCGCCGGCGTCGTCGGTCTCGAAGCTGCGCCGTCGCTGGCGCAGGACCTCCCGCGCGATGGCCTCGGCCTCGCTCAGCGCCGGGGCGGGGCGCGCCGACGGTGTCCCCTCGGGCAGCGGCTCCGCGGCGCCGACAGGGGCGTCGGTGAGGAAGCGCCCGAGCGTCACTTCTCCGAGCGGCGCCTTGGGACGCGCCACCAGCCCGGGTACCTGCTGGACCGTGGTGGTGCGGAGCCACGGTGCCGGCACGTTGAGGGGCGCGGACACCCTGTTCGCGGCCGCCAGGATCGAGGTGGAGTTCCGCCAGGCGACGGACAGGTGGGCGACCTCCGACGGCGCGCGTCCGGCCTCGACCACTCTCGGGAAAGCCGTGCGGAAGGTGGCCAGCTGACCGGCCGAAGCGCCCCTGAACCCGTAGATGGACTGGTGCGGATCACCGACCGCCGTGACCGAGCGCCCGTCGGCGAACAGCCGGGAGAACAGCACCATCTGCGCATGCGAGGTGTCCTGGAACTCGTCGAGCAGCACGACCCTGTACTTCTCGCGTTCCATCAGGCCCGCTTCGGGGATGTCCCGGGCGATCCTCGCGGCGAGGGACACGAGGTCCCCGAAGTCGAGCTGCCGGCGCGCGAGCTTCGCGGCGGCGTAACGCTCCGCGAGTTCCGTGACCGTGACGCGGGTGCGCAGCTTGTCGATCAGCCTGGACGCATCCTGGGTGGTCGCCCTGGTGGACCCCGCGACGTAGGGCCGGGCGGTGACGTGGTCGATGTGGCGGCGCAGCTCGGCGCGCACGGTGGCGGGACTGACCAGATGCTCCGCGCACTCCCCCGCCATGTCGAGGACGGCCTTCACGAGCGTGCTCTTCGCGGCCCTGAGGTGTTCCCACTCGCCGTCGTACGTCTCGACCACGGTGGACGCGAGCTGCCAGGACTGGGCCGTGCCGAGCATCACCGAGTCGCGTTCGACGCCGATGCGCAGCCCGTAGTCCTGCACGATCCCGTTGGCGAACGAGTGGTAGGTGGAGATGGCCGGGTCGAGCCGGTCGAGCGAGTCCCCTCCCGCGGCGGCGTCGTCCCGCTCGAGCGCCGTATAAAGCTGCGCCAGGCGTTGCCGGACCCGCGAGGCGAGCTCTCCGGCCGCCTTCCGGGTGAAGGTGACGCCGAGGATCTGCTCGGGCCGCACGAGGCCGTTCGCGACGAGCCAGACCACCCGGTCCGCCATCGTCCGGGTCTTCCCGGAGCCGGCGCCGGCGATGACGAGGAGCGGCTCCAGGGGCGCCTCGATCACCCGTGCCTGGTCCTCCGTGGGGTACGGCACGGCGGTGTCGGACTCGGTGTGCAGCAGCTCCGCGAGTGCCCGGGCGGAGTATCGTGCGGTCGCTGTCCCCGACGCCACTACTGGGTCACCTGCTTGCCCTCTTCGCACAGCGGGCAGATCTCGGGCAGTCGGCAGCCGCTGCCGCCGAACCCCGAACGCCGCGGATCGTGGATGGTGTCGAACGTCGCGGCAGCCATGAGCGCTGCGGCATCCTCGATCATCGTCCTCGCCCAGGTGTCCTCGGGACCCACCGGGGGCTGCTCCTGGACGGACACCGCCTTAGAGTCCTTGCCCAGCTGGACGAGCGATGCACCGCCCGGAGCCCCCGACGCATCCACCAGTGCCGTCCCGTCCGAGGCGACGGCGTCCTGCAGCCCACCCGCGGACACGGCGGTCTGGTAGGCGGCGAGCTGCGGGTGGCGCGCGATCTCCGCGCCCACGGGTGCACTCCTGCCGGTCTTCAGGTCGACGACGACGAAGCGGCCCTCCGCGTCGAGCTCGAGCCGGTCGATCTGGCCGCGCAGCCGCGCGACGCGCTCCGCTCCGTCGAGCCGCACATCGAGGTCCACCGAGAAGTCGACCTCGGTGGCCGCCAGGGTCCGCCCTGCCTTCCGCATGGACAGCACGTACGCGGCGAGCTTGCGCACCATGCCCTCGGCACGCCGGAAGTCGGCCTGCCCCTCCCACGTGTCCCTGATGCCCAGTTGCGGCCAGCGCCGCTCCAGTTCGCGGACGTACTCGTTGCCGGTTGCCTCGGGGAGGTCCTGCGCGATCTGGTGCACGAGGGTGCCGAGGGACCGGGCGAAATCGGTGGTCCGTTCCCCTCCGGCGGCCGAGACGAACCAGCTGAGGGGCGAGGTGAGGACCGACTCCACCTTGGAGGGCGAGACGGGGACGGGCTGCTCCGGTGGAACCACGGGCTCCTCGCTGCTCATCGCGAGCACACCCCACCACTGCGCCGGGTGCGCACCCGGCACCGGCGGCTCGAGGGCGGCCATGCGCCCGAGGTGCTGGACCGCCTCGCGGGAGAGGGCAGGGCCGGCCTGGGTGTCCTGCGCGAACTTGCGGAGTTCGGCGACCAGGGCGCGGAGGGTGAGGGGCCGCAGCACCTCGGTGCGCGGCCTCTCCGCGACGCCCACCGGCAGGGGATCGAGCACGTCGAGGAACTGGGACGCCTGTTCGTCCTGCGAGGAGACGGCGCAGCAGACGAGTTCCTCGGTCGCCCGGGACACGGCGAGGGAGAACGTCCGCAGCTCGTCGAAGCGGATGTCCTGCAGCAGCGACACCGGGTCCCGCGTGCTGCGGAAGGACTCGCCGTGGTCCAGCAGGGCGCGCAGCTCCCCCGACCCGAGGAGTTCTCCTCGCAGCCGGAGGTTCGGCCACACGCCGTCCTGCACGCCGGCGACGATCACGAGCGGCCAGTGGCGGCCGGCGGCACTCGCGGGCGTGAGGACCGAGACCGAGGCATGGCGCGTGGTGCGCTGCGTCAGCGTGTCCATGGGGATGTCCTGGCTGAGGATGTAGTCGAGGAAGAGTTCGGGGTCGGCGCCGGGCATCTGCTCGACGAAGCGCTCCGCGGTGGTGAACAGTGCCATCATCGCGTCCAGGTCCCGATCCGCGCGCGCGGAGGACGGCCCCTCGGACAGGGCCGCGGACGACCACTGCTGGGCGAGCCCGGACGCCGACCACAGCGCCCACAGGACGGTCTCCGGGTCGCGTCCCGGATCCGCGATCGCGGCGCGCGCCGCCTCGAGCATGCGGTGCAGCCGGCGGACGGGGGCGCCCTCCGTCGGCAGCGCGGCGATCTCCTCGGGTGCGGAGAACAGGGCCGCGAGTAGCTCGTCGCTCGTGCGGCCGCCGCCCTGCTGGAGTTCCGTGCGCCGCAGGACCTGGCGCAGCCGTCGGAGGTCGAGGCTGCCCGCCCCGCCGATCCGCGACGTGAGCAGCGAGATGCACAGCTCCGTGTCCAGCTCGGCCCTTCCCACGACGACGGCGTAGAGATCGAGCAGGGGCCGGACGGCGGGTTCCTCACGGATGGCCGTCTCGGCAGCCGGCACGTTCACGGCGATGCCCTGCGCTGTCAGGAAGCGCTGCACGGCACTCACCTGCGCCCCGTTCCGCACGATCACCGCCATGTCGTCGAGGCTCCGACCACCGAACAGGTGGGCTTCCAGCACCCGCTGGGTCAGGAATCTCTGTTCGTGGAAGACGCTGTCGAGCACGTGGGCGGACACGACCGGTCCTCCGGCCGGTCCTCCGGCCGTCCGACGGCCGGGCGCGGCGCCCTGGGGCGTCCTGTACGCGGTGCTGACGCCGGTGGTGGCGATCCGCGCCGCCACGTTGCCCCATGCCTCCGCGAGCCGGTCCCCCATGGTCAGGGACGCGGGCAGGGTCACCGTGGTGAGGCCGTTCCCGCGGCGGAACAGGGTGGACAGCCGGCCGGTCAGTTCGGGGCGGGCCCCGCGGAAGCCCTGCGCGACGGTATCCGGGCAGGAGGTGACCACGACGTCGTTGCCCGCCCCGATCAGTCCCAGCAGGGCATGGACGGCGGGGTTCGCCTCCTGGTAGTCGTCGACGAGGACGAGCTGCAGCCGTTCCCGTTCCCGGTCCAGGAAGTCCCGGTCCGTCTCGAGGATCTCCCGGGCGGCCGTGAGGATGCCTGCCGGGTCGAAGGCCTCGGGCATCCGGAGGTCCAGGACGTCGCGGTACTCGCGGTACAGCGCCGCCGCCGCGACCCAGTCCGGGCGGTCGAACCGGTGTCCCCAGGCGGCGAGGTCGTCGGCCTGCACGCCGTACTCGCTGACGCGGTCGAAGAGGTCCCGGATCTCCTGCCGGAACCCGCGTGTGGGCAGCGCGAGGGCGAGCCCCGACGGCCAGTCGGGGGCGGCGGCCCCGTCGCGTCCGTGTCCGGCGAGGAGCTCCTTGATGATGAGGTCCTGTTCGGCGCCGGACAGGAGCCTCGGCGTCCGTGTGATCAGGGGAGTACGCCCCTCGGCCTTCGCCCGGCGGATGAGGTCGAAGGCGTAGGACGCCCAGGTGCGCGCGGGCGCGGTGCTGATGCTGCGGTCCAGTTTCGCGGTCAGCTCGTCCCGGAGGCGGGTGGCCGCGGCGCGTGTGGGTGCGAGGAGGAGGAGCCCCTCGGGGTCCACGGCGCCCGCCTCGATGCGGCGGACGGCGAGATCGGTGAGGAGGGAGGACTTCCCGCTGCCGGGAGCGCCGAGCACGAGGACCTGACCGGCCAGGGCTTCCAGCGACGCGAGGACGGCGTCGTATCCCCGCCTGGACGGCGGAGTGCCTCCCGGGAGGGGGGCGGCGGACGCCGCCGGAGCGTCGGGGAGGGTGCTGGTCATGCCTCAAGACCATCACATGCCACGGACAATCAGCGACAGCGTGACGGGCGCCGCTACGGCCCGGGCCGCCGGAGCGACGCGCCGAGCGCCGCCATCCGGGACAGGTCCGCCTCGGAGGGCCACCAGCGCGCCGTCCGGAGGTCCACGCGGTACTCGGCGCCCGCAGCGTCCGGCGGCACGGCCAGGGCCGTGCCCTCGTCCTCGTAGTGGCGCAGGGCATCCCGTGCGAACCCGCGCGGCGGGTGGCCTCCGGCGCGCAGGACCCGCCACCACGGGACCTCCCGGGTACTGCGCGACAGGGCCCTGCCGACCTGGCGGGGACCACCGCAGTCGAGGAGTTCCGCGATGTCCCCGTACGTCAGGACGCGGGCGGCAGGGATCATCTCCGCGACGGTGAGCACGGCGTCCGTGTAGGCGTCGGCGTCGACCCGGGGCGACGGCGCGCGTCCCGACCCGACGGCACCCAGCCGCAGGGAGCCCCGGACGTCCGCACCTCGACCTCGCATGGGCCCCACCCTAGTCGGGACCGCGGTCCAGGAGCCTCAATTGGTCGGAGCCCGCCAGTACGGTGGTCCCATGACCAGCTGGCACGTGGGACCGAGGGCGGCCTTCGACCTCGAGACGACGGGACGGGATCCGTTGTCGGCGCGGATCGTCACCGCGACGATCGTCCTCGTCGACGGAAGCGGTGGGGTGCTCGAGCACCACGAGTGGCTGGCGGACCCGGGGGTCGGGATCCCGGACGGAGCCGCGGCGATCCACGGGATCTCCACGGCGCACGCACGCGCCCACGGGCTCCCGGCCGCGGACGTGGTGCAGGGCATCGCCGCGGTCCTCGCCCGCCTCTTCGGCGACGGCGTCCCCGTGCTCGCCTACAACGCGCGGTACGACTTCACGGTCCTCGAGCAGGAGGGGCGCCGCCACTCGGTGCACGTCCCGCGCCCGTCGCCCGTGATCGACCCGTACGTCATGGACAAGCAGGCGGACCGCTACCGGCGCGGCAAACGGACGCTGACGGCGGTGTGCGAGCACTACGGCATCCGGTTCGAGCATGCCCACACCTCCGCGGCGGACGTGCTCGCGACGCTGGAGGTGGGGCGCATCCTCGCCGACCGGTACGCGTTCCTCCAGCGCCCGGCGACCGATCTCCATGCCTCCCTGGTGCTGTGGGCCGACCGCCAAGCCGCGAGCTTCGAGGAGTACCTACGGCGGACGGACCCCGACGCCGTGATCGAACGGGCATGGCCCGTCATCGGGCCGTTGGAGGAATCCCGTGACGGAGGGACGGGCCCGGTACGACCCGGAGGCCCTGCCGGTTCGGCTGCACCCCCTGGCGCCCCGCCGTCCCCCGGGACGGCACCGGTCACCGACCCGGGGTGATCCCCGGGGGATCGCGGGGTAGCCGTGCGGGGTCGGTCCCGATCCGGCCCGGCGTCAGTCGACCGGGACAGCCGCCGCGGCCGCCTTCGCCGCGGCGGGAAGGGCTGCGTGCACGCGTTCCATCGCGGCGTCGTCGTGCGCCGCCGAGAGGAACCAGGCCTCGTACACGGACGGCGGCAGGTAGACGCCCGAGTCGAGCATCGAGTGGAAGAACGGCCCGTAGCGGAACGCCTCCTGCCCCTGGGCATCGGCGTAGTTCCGGACCCCGTGCTCCGCGGTGCCGAACGCGACGCTGAAGAGGTTCCCGGCGCGCTGGATGGAGTGGTCGACGCCGGCCTTCGAGAGTTCCGCCGAGAGGGCGTCGCCGACCTCGAGCGAGCGGGCGTCCACGTGGCGGTACACGTCGTCGGTCGCGGCCGTCAGGGTGGCGACGCCCGCCGCCATGGCGATCGGGTTGCCCGAGAGGGTTCCGGCCTGGTAGACGGGCCCGATGGGCGCCAGATAGTTCATGACGTCGGCGCGCCCGCCGAGCGCGGCCGCAGGGATGCCACCTCCGATGACCTTCCCGAAGGTCAGGAGGTCAGGTGTCCACGGGTGCTCGGCGCCGTCGGCCCCGCCCGTGAGCCGCCAGTAGCCGCCCGCGTGCGTGCGGAACCCCGTCATGACCTCGTCGACGATGAACAGCGCACCGTACTCCGTGGTGATGCGGCTCAGGAACGCGTTGAAGCCGGGTGCGGGCGTCACGACGCCCATGTTCGCCGGCGCCGCCTCCGTGATGACCGCGGCGATGTGCTCGCCGTGCGTCCGGAAAGCCTCCTCGACGGCCTCGACGTCGTTGTACGGCAGCACGAGGGTCTCCGCCGTCGTCGCCTCCGTGACCCCTGCCGAGCCGGGCAGCGCGAGCGTCGCGACACCTGAACCCGCCGACGCGAGGAGGCTGTCGACGTGGCCGTGGTAGCAGCCGGCGAACTTCACGATCAGGGTGCGCGAGGTGAAGCCGCGGGCCAGGCGCACAGCGGTCATGGTGGCCTCGGTACCGGTGGAGACCATGCGCAGGAGCTCGACGGCGGGGACGCGCTCCTGCACGAGCTGGGCGAGGTCCGCCTCGGCGGGCGTGGAGGCGCCGAAGGTGAGCCCGTGGTCGACGGCGCGGTGGACCGCGGCGATGACGTCGGGGTGGGAGTGCCCCAGCAGCGCCGGGCCCCACGAGCACACGAGGTCCACGTACTCCTGCCCGTCGGCGTCGGTGACGTAGGCGCCGTGGGCGTCCACGAGGAAGCGCGGGGTACCGCCGACCGAGCCGAAGGCCCGCACCGGGGAGTTGACCCCGCCGGGCATCAGGGCCCGCGCGCGTTCGTACAGGGAGTCCGACGTCGTCGGGGAGTGTGTCATGAAGGGTTCCTCAGTTCTTCTCGTCGAGCCAGAGCGCGAGCTCGGAGGCCCAGTAGGTCAGGATCATCTGCGCGCCCGCGCGCTTGATGCCGAGGACGGACTCCTCGATGGCGCGGCGGCGGTCGATCCAGCCGTTCGCCGCGGCGGCCTCGATCATCGCGTACTCCCCCGAGATCTGGTACGCCGCGACGGGCACCGGGGACATGGCGGCCACGTCGGCGAGGATGTCGAGGTAGCTCATGGCCGGTTTCACCATGACCAGGTCGGCGCCCTCCTCGATGTCCAGCTCCACCTCGAGGAGCGCCTCGCGCCTGTTGGCCGCATCCATCTGGTAGGTCCGGCGGTCGCCCTGCAACTGGGAGTCCACGGCCTCGCGGAACGGACCGTAGAACGCCGAGGCGTATTTGGCGGCGTAGGCGAGCACGACGGTGTCCTGGTGGCCGGCGTCGTCCAGCGCCTGGCGGATGACGGCCACCTGCCCGTCCATCATTCCGGACGGGCCGAGGACGTGGGAGCCCGCGTTCGCCTGCTCGACCGCCATCTGCGCGTAGAGGGTCAGCGTGGTGTCGTTGTCGACCGAGCCGTCCTCCGCGAGCACGCCGCAGTGCCCGTGGTCCGTGAATTCGTCGAGGCACACGTCGCTCATCACGACGAGAGCATCACCCACCTCTGCGCGGACGTCGGCGATGGCCCGGTTGAGGACGCCGTCGGGGTCGATACCCGCACTGCCCGTCGCATCCCGGTGTCCGGGGATGCCGAACAGCATGATGCCGCCCACGCCCCGCTCGACCGCTTCGGCCGCCGCGCGCTTCAGCGAGTCCGTGGAGTGCTGCACGACGCCGGGCATGGACAGGATGGGCGAGGGCTCGGTCAGCCCCTCCCGGATGAACGCCGGCAGGATCAGCTCGGACGGGTGGACGCGGTACTCGGCCACCATGCGCCGCAGGGCGGGTGTGGAGCGCAGCCTGCGCGGCCGGTGCTGGGGGAAACTCATGGTCGATCTCCGTTCAGTGGTGCGCGGTGTGTCGCCTCGCCGCGTGAGAAGGCGTCCTCGACGGCCGCGGTGATGCCCTGCGGTGTCGGTTCCGCGGCGGTCGCGGCGGGTGCCCAGCCCTGCGAGCGCAGCGCTGCGGCGGTCGTGCGCCCGATCGCGACGGGGAGGAAGGCGAACGGCTCGCCACCCAGCCTGTCACGGAACTGCAGCACGGCGCTCGGGGCCGTGAACACGACGGCGGGGTGGACAGCGCCCGCAGCGAGCCGGGCGACGTCGGGGACGGTGAGCAGGGGCGGCGGGCTCCCCTCCTCCTCGACACCCGGGACCCGCCGGGCGGGGTGGGCCGGATAGGGCACGGTGCGGTAGGCGTCGATGCGGCGCACGGACCAGCCCCTGCCGGCCAGCCCGTCCCGCAGGTCGTCGGGGGCGAGGTCCGCCTGGGGCAGGAGCACGGCGCCGTCGCCCGCCGGGAAGGCCTGCACGAGTCCGGCGGAGGAGGCGTCGGCCGGCACCAGGTCGACGGCGATGCCGGCGTCGGCCAGCAGACCCGCGGTGGTCGAACCGACCGCGGCGACCCTCACCGCCCCGGCCCCGACGAGGGCGGCCAGCGTCGATCCTCCCGCCCGGGCGAGCAGCTCCAGGGCCTGGACGGTGTTGCCGCTCGTCACCACGAGCCAGTCGTAGCCGCCAAGCGCCGCGAGGGCCGCCGTGACGGTGTCGGCGTCGGCGGGCAGTTCCGTGTCGGTGAGCGGCAGGGCGTACGCACTCATGCCGGCCGCACCGAGGGCCTCGGCGATCCGGACCGTCCGGGCCGGGTGCCGCAGGACGATTACCGGACGCTCCGCCCGCTGCCGCGCCATCGTGGCCTCAGCCGTTCAGCGGCGCGATGTCGGCGGCACCGGCTGCCAGCAGGTCCTCGGCGAGCTCGAGCCCGAGCTGCGCCGCGCCGACGGCGTCGGTGGCGGGAGCCGAGCGCGTGAGCCGCAGGATCGACCGGCCGTCGAGGCTGCAGACCACGGCCTCGAGGGCCAGCTCGTCGCCCCGCAGGCGTGCGAGCGCACCGATCGGCGCGGCACACCCCGCCTCCAGCTGCAGCAGGACGGCCCGCTCCGCCGTCACCGCGAGGCGCGTGGGCAGGTGGTCGTAGGAAGCCAGGGCCTGCCGGACGTGCGGTGTCGCCTCGCTCTCGCGGCACTCCACCGCGAGGGCTCCCTGTCCGGGCGCCGGCAGCATGACGTCCGTGTCGATCAGTTCGGTGACGGCGGCGTCGCGGCCGAGCCGGCGCAGTCCGGCCGCGGCGAGGACGACGGCGTCGAGGTCCCCCGGTGCGCCGGGCACGAGTCCGGCGACGCGCCCGAGCCGCGTGTCGACGTTCCCGCGGATGTCGACGACCTCGAGCCCCGGCCGGGCCGACCGCAGCTGGGCGGCGCGACGCGGCGACCCCGTACCCACGCGGGCGCCGTCGGGGAGCGTGGCGAGCGTCAGGCCGTCGCGCGCGCACAGGGCGTCACGGACGTCCTCGCGTTCGGGCACCGACGCCACCGTGAGCCCGGACGCGGGCAGGGTGGGGAGGTCCTTGAGCGAATGCACCGCGATGTCGCACCGCTCCTCGAGCAGGGCGTCACGCAGGGCGGCGACGAAGACACCGGTCCCGCCGATCTGCGAGAGGGACCCCTTGAGGATGTCCCCCTCCGTCCGGATCCGCACGAGCTCGTACGGCAGCCCGGCGAGGTCCGCCACGCGCTCCGCGACCGTCGTCGTCTGCGTCATCGCCAGGGCGCTGCCCCGCGTGCCGACCCTGATACCGGCCGCCATCACATACCGGGGTTGGGCAGCGGCGTCCCCACGGTGGAGTCGACGGCCGCGACGGTCGGCTTCTCCCCGCGGCGGTTCGCGCAGCAGTTGGGCCGGCACACGTCGTACCAGGGGCCCAGGGCGGTGGCCGACGGCCGGTCGGCGATGTTGTCGTCGATGGTGCGCTCGAGGATGAGGTCGACGAGGCCCGCCACGAACTTGGCATGCGTGCCGGGCGTGGGCACGCGGTCGGCGACCATGCCGAGCTCGCCGCACGTCTCCATCGCCTCGGTGTCGAGGTCCCAGGCGACCTCCATGTGGTCGGAGACGAAGCCGAGCGGGACGATGACGACGCCTCGTGTCCCGTTCTCGTAACGGTCGCGGAGGGCGTCGCTGATGTCGGGTTCGAGCCACGGGATGTGCGGGGCCCCGGAGCGGGACTGGTAGACCAGCGACCACTCGACGCCTGCGGCGTCGGGGATCCGGTCGAGCACGGCCTGCGCGGTCGCGAGGTGCTGCGCGACGTACGCGCCCTCCTCGTGGGCGGGGCCACCCTCGCCGTTGCGCGGGCCGGCCGCCTCGGCGTCACCCATGGGGATGGAGTGGGTGGAGAACATGATGTGGACGGGCGCGTCGGGTGCGCCCTGCTCGGCGAGCCCGGCGCGCACCTTGGCCAGGCCGTCCGTCACGCCCTCGACGAAGGGCTCGACGAAGCCGGGGTGGTCGAAGTACTGCCGCACCTTGTCGACCTCGAGCCGGCCTTCGAGGCCGGTCCTGACGAGGGCCATGCCGAGGTCCTCACGGTACTGGCGGCAGCTCGAGTAGCAGGAGTACGCGCTCGTGGTGACGGCGAGCACCCGGCGGTGGCCGGCGTCGTAGGCCTCCTGCAGCGTGTCCGCGATGAACGGCTCCGAGTTGCGGTTGCCCCAGTAGACGGGGAGGTCGATGCCGCGGCGGCGCAGCTCTGCCTCCATGGCCGCGCGCAGGGCGCGGTTCTGGCTGTTGATGGGGCTCACCCCGCCGAAGGCGCGGTAGTGGTGCGAGACCTCCTCGAGGCGCTCGTCGGGGATCCCGCGGCCGCGGGTCACGTTGCGCAGGAAGGGGATGACGTCGTCCTGCCCCTCGGGGCCGCCGAAGGAGGCGAGCACGACGGCGTCGTACGCCTTCGGGGCCATGCGGCCGTTCTCGTCGACTCCCTCGAGGGGGTCGAATGCCTGTGTCGTCACTGGAGCACCTCTGCAATCTCGTCGTGGTTGATCCGCCGGCCGGTGTAGAACGGCACTTCCTCGCGGACGTGGCGGCGGGCCTCGGTCTCCCGGAGGTACCGCATGAGGTCCACGAGGTCCACGAGTTCGGGAGCCTCGAGTGCCAGGATCCATTCGTAGTCGTTGAGGGCGAAGGATGACACCGTGTTGGAGATGACCTGCGGGTACTTGCGTCCCTTCATGCCGTGGTCCATGAGCATCTCGCGGCGCTCGTCCTGCGGCAGGATGTACCACTCGTAGGAGCGGACGAACGGGTACACGCACACCCATTCGGCGGGGGCCACCCCGCGGGAGAAGGCCGGGCTGTGCGACTTCGAGAACTCCGCGTCGCGGTGGACGCCCATGGCGGACCACACCACGCGGGTCCCGGCGAACGTCTCGGTGCGGCGCAGCCTGCGGACGGCGGCCTGAAGGGCCTCGGGGCGTGGCCCGTGGAGCCAGACCAGGATGTCCGCGTCGGCCCGCATGGCGGAGACGTCGTAGAACCCGCGGAGCACCACGCCGTCCTGCGCGAAGGAGGAGAGCACCTCCTCGAGCTGCCGTGCATCGGAGCCCGTGGTCGCGGCATCCCGCGAGAACACGGTCCAGAGGGTGTAGAAGAGCTCACCGGGGGCTTCGGCGCCCCCTGCGTCCTGCTGCGGAGCGTGGGCGGGAGTGCTACCTGTCGACTCAGTCATGGGTACTAGTCTGCCCCTCGCCCGGAGACGAACCGAATCCCTTTTCTTCTACAGAGGGTAGAAGAGATGAACGTCACATTCCGGTCGGAGGATCATCCCCGGCGAGCGCGTCCGCGAGGGAGTCGGCACGGGCCCGGGCGTCGTCGATCACGGCCACCAGACCGGTCCCGGCGAGCCAGCCGCCGGTCACGGCGAGCGACGCCGACTGGTCGGCGACGTGTCCGCGGATCCTGGCGACCCGCTCCCGGTGCCCCACCGATGCGTGAGGAAGCGCGCCTGCCCAGCGCACCACGTCCCAGTCGAGGACGTCCGCCTCGACGATCGGGACGCCGAGGAGGGTCGACGCGTCGGCCAGTGCATGCCGGTAGAGGACGTCGTCGGACGTCGCGAGACCGACGTCGGCCGGGGTGTCCCCGACGCGACCGAAGGAGAGCCGCAGGACGTGCGAGCCGGGCCCGGCCTGGTCCCGCAGCCACGCCCACTTGGCCGTGGAGTGCGTCAGCGCCTTGGCGGCGACACCCGCGACGCCCCGTGCGACGAGCACGCCGGTCCCGCGCGGCCGGGCGTCGAGCTCCGGGACGTCGACGACGAGGGTGACGAGCGCGACGCCGGGCACCGGGTCGGGCCGCTCGTCCGCGAGGGCCGGTATCACCGGTGCCAGGAGATCGACGGCGGCGCGGCCCTCCGTGGCGACGAGGACGCCGTCGGCCGGTATGCGCCGCGTCAGCGTCGAATGCTCGGTCGTCACCGTCCACCCCGCGGCCGAGCGGGCGAGGGCGGTCACCTGCTCCCCCGACCTGAGGTCGGCGCCGTCGGCCCTGAGTTCCGCGACGAGGGCGTCACGCAGCTGGGCGATCCCGCCGACGAGCCCGCCGACCGCCGCGCCGGCGGGCGCTGCCGTGCGCAGTGCTCCCGCGGCCGCCCCCAGCGACCCGAGGCGGGCCATGGTGGCGCGGAGGCCGGGCGCCACGGAGTCCACGTCCAGGTCGTCCGGATCGGCCGAGAAGACGCCTCCCGCGACGGGGGCCACCAGACGGGCGAGCACCTCCTCCCCCATCCGCGTGCGGACGAGTTCCCCGAGGCTGACCCTGCTGCGGGTCGCGAGGGAACCGACGGGCAGGACCTTGTCCAGGGCGGCCCGGAGGGAGCCGGCGCGCCCGATCACGGCCGTGATCGCCGGGTCCGACGGGTCCGCGGGGATGCCGAGGACCCCCGAACTGGGCAGGGGCTGTGCCGAGGCAGCCAGGTCCCTGCCCGGGAGCTGCACCCAGGCGCCCGTGGCGTCGGGGGTCACGATGCGGTCGGCGAGTCCCAGCTCGGCGGCGAGGGCCGGGACGGTCGCGGAGCGGGTCGAGAACGACTCCGCGCCGCTGTCCAGCTGGAAGCCCCCGAGCGGGCGCCCGTCGACCGTTCCGCCGAAGCGCCCGGACCGCTCCAGCAGGGTGACGTGGAGCCCGCGCCGGCGCAGTGTCCGCGCCGCGACGAGACCCGCCATGCCGCCGCCGATCACCACGACGGTGCCGCGCCGCTCGCGCTCCTGCGGCGGAGCGCCGGGCAGGACGGTCCCGGCGTCGTCGCCGCCCCGGGCGGCAGCGTCCGCGGCGCCCCTGGCCACGGCTACGGCTCCACGGAGTGGATGAGGTCGACGACGCGCGTCAGGACGGCGGGATCCGTGTCCGGCGGGACCCCGTGACCGAGGTTCACCACGTGGCCGGGAGCGGACGCCCCGGCGGCGAGCACCTCGCGGACGTGCCGCTCCAGCACCGGCCACGGGGCGGGCAGCAGGGCCGGGTCGATGTTGCCCTGCAGCGGTACCGTCCCGCCGAGGCGCCTGTTGGCCTCGTCGAGGGGCAACCGGTAGTCGACGCCGATGACGTCGACGCCCACCTCGTGCATCGCCACGAGCAGCTCCGAGGTGCCGGTGCCGAAATGGATCAGGGGCGCGCCCAGTCCCCGCACGTGGTCCAGCGCACGACGGGAGGCAGGAGCCACGAGCCGGCGGTAGTCGGCGAGGCCGAGGGAGCCCGCCCACGAGTCGAACAGCTGGGCGGCGCTGGCCCCGGCCTCGAGCTGGGCGCGCAGGAACTTCCCCGAGGCGTCCGCGGCCCACTCGGTCAGGGCGCGCCAGGTGTCCGGGTCGGCGTGCATCATGGTGCGCGGACCGAGGTGGTCGCGCGACGGGCGCCCCTCCACCATGTATGCGGCGAGCGTGAAGGGTGCCCCGGCGAAGCCGATCAGCGGGGTGGAGCCGAGCTGGGCGACCGTGAGGGCGACCGCCTGCCGGATGGGGTCGAGCGCCTCGTCGGTCAGCGTGGGCAGGGCCGCGACGTCGGCCGCGGTGCGGACGGGCTTGCCGAGCACGGGTCCCACCCCGGGGACGATGTCCACGTCGACGCCCGCGAGCTTCAGCGGGATCACGATGTCGGAGAAGAAGATGCCGGCGTCGACGTCGTGCCGCCGGACGGGCTGGAGGGTGATCTCGGACGCCATCTCCGGGTCGAGGCAGGAGGCGAGCATGTCGGTGCCCTCGCGCAGCGCCCGGTACTCGGGCAGCGACCGCCCGGCCTGGCGCATGAACCATACGGGTCGCCGATGGGGCGCCTGCCCGCGATAGGCCGAGATGAGGGGCGAGCCGGACGTGCGTCCGTCGACCAGCGGGTGCGATGCGGCAAGGTCCATACGGCCGATTCTGCCGAAGATCCGGCCGGAGCGTTAACCGGGGGCGACGCGTCCGGCGTGCGCGTGGTCAACATCACCCGGTCCCTCCGGGGGCAGAATCCCGCAGGAATCCGCGGAACGCAAGGCGGGGTAAGGATCGCCTATTCAGTGGGGAAGACCCGTTCTCGGTATGATCGGAGGGCTGTGGTACTTCTTTCACTTGTTGCGACACACTCGAACGTGGACCTGGAAACTGTCGCCCGACTCAGCGTCGGGGCACCCCAGGTCCCTGCTTCCGTGCTCGCCGAGGACAGGGCCGTCTCCGGCGCCGTCGTCCTCGCCACGTGCAACCGTTTCGAGATCTACGCCGAGGCACCGTCCGAGGACGACGTCGAGGCGGCACGCTCGGCGATCGTGTCCACGATCAGCGAGTACTCCGGCATCCCCGAGCAGTCAGTGTCCGCGTCGTTCGAGACCCACACGGGCCAGGGCGTCGCCGAGCATCTCTTCGCCGTCGGCGCCGGGCTCGATTCCGCCGTGATCGGTGAACGCGAGATCGCCGGGCAGGTGCGCCGGGCGCTCATCGAGGCGCAGGGCTCGGGGGCCGCCAGCGGCGGTCTCGTGCGCCTGTTCCAGGCCGCCTCGAAGACCGCGAAGGACGTCGGCGCCCAGACCGCGCTCGGCAGCCGTGGCCGCTCCATCGTCTCCGTGGCCCTCGAACTCGCCGGCGACCTCTCCGTCGACGCCGACTGGTCGCGCAAGTCCGTGGTGCTGTTCGGCACCGGCGCCTACGCGGGCGCCACGATGGCCGCCCTGAAGGACAGGGGCTGCACCGACGTCTCCGTCTTCTCCTCCTCCGGCCGCGCCGAGGGCTTCGTCGCCTCGCGCGGCGGTACCGCCGTCCCGGCCGCGGACCTGCCGGGAGCGATGCGCCGGGCCGACGTCGTCATCGGCTGCAGCGGCAGCGATGCGCGGATCGACGCGGCCGACATCGAGCGGATCCGGGAAGGCAGCGATCGTCCGCTCGTCGTCATCGACCTGGCCCTCAGCCACGACTTCGACCCCGCCGTCGGGACCCTCGACGACGTCGAGCTGATCACGCTCGAATCCGTCCGCGCTGCTGCCCCCGAGGAGCAGGCCGACGCGCTCGCCCAGGCCGGCGACCTCGTCCGCGACGCGGCACGGTCCTTCGAGGAGCAGCAGACGACCCGCGCCATGAACGCGGCCATCGTGGCACTGCGCCGGCACACCCAGGCGGTCCTCGACTCCGAGATGGAGCGGGTGCGGGCCCAGCACGGCTGCACGGCCGCCGCCGAGGAGGTCGAGTTCGCCCTGCGGCGCATGGTCCGGCAGCTGCTGCACGTGCCGACCGTCCGCGCCAGGGAGCTCGCGGCCGAGGGACGCCAGGACGACTACACCGCCGCGCTCGAGGCCCTCTACGGGATCGACCTCGCTCCCGCGGAGAAGGTTCCCGCGCCGGAGCGGACCGCCCCGGCGGCATCGGACGGCAGGGCGGCAGCACATCCGCTCCACGTCCACCGCGACGGTGCCGTGTGCCCCGTCGACCACGAGCGGCCCGCGCAGAGCGCCTGATCCCGGCCGGCGCCTGATCCTGGCTGCCTGACCGACCCGTCCGGGCGGATCAGTAGGTCATCTTCTCCGGTTCGATCGTCCGGACCCACTCGACGATCCCGCCTTCCACGGACCGTGCGTCCGAGTGACCCTGCTCCTGGAGGAAGCGGACGACGTCGGCGGAACGGACGCCGGACTTGCAGTGGACGTAGAGCGTCCGGTTGCCGTCGATGATCATGTCGCCGTCCAGGATCACGTTCTTGGGCACCAGCACGGCACCGTCGATGCTGACGATGGCGTGTTCCTCCGGGTTCCTCACGTCCAGCAGGTCGAAGTCCGCGCTGCCGGCGGATCGCGCCTCGAGCAGCGCCGCGAGCTCCTCGACGGTGACCGTCGGCACGGGCGGCACCGGCGGTACCGCCTCCGCGGCCCCGTCGCTCGCCGGGGTGGAACCCGCGGACGGCAGGCCGCAGAACTGCTCGTAGTCGATGAGTTCCGTGATCGGGGACGCCGCCGGATCGGGCCGCACGCGCACCTCGCGCCACGTCATCTCCAGCGCATCGAACACCAGCACCCGGCCGAGCAGCGTGGTGCCCACTCCGGTGATGAGCTTGATGGCCTCGTTGACCATCACGGAACCGATCTGCCCGCACAACACCCCCAGCACGCCGCCTTCCGCGCACGACGGCACGGAGCCGGGCGGCGGCGCCTCGGGATACAGGTCGCGGTACGTGGGGCCGTGGTCCTGCCAGAAGACGCTGACCTGGCCGTCGAAGCGCAGGATGGAACCCCACACGTACGGCTTCCCGAGGATCGCCGCCGCGTCGTTGACGAGGTAGCGGGTGGCGAAGTTGTCCGTGCCGTCGACGATCAGGTCGTAGCCGGCGAAGAGTTCCAGCGCGTTCCCCCGGTGCAGCCGCTCCTCGTGGAGGACGACGTCGACGAGCGGGTTCAGCGCGAGGATGCTGTCGCGTGCGGAGACCGCCTTCGACCGGCCGAGGTCCGGCATGCCGTGGATGACCTGGCGCTGCAGGTTGGACAGCTCGACGCCGTCGTCGTCCACGATGCCGAGCGTGCCCACGCCCGCCGCCGCGAGATACAGGAGCGCCGGCGACCCCAGTCCCCCGGCGCCGATCACGAGGACGCGCGCATTCTTCAGGCGCAGCTGCGCCTCGGTGCCGAAGCCGGGGATGATGAGGTGCCGCGAGTACCGCAGCGTCTCCTCCTGCGACAGGCTGCCCGTCGCCCCCACGAGCGGCGGCAGTACCGCGGGCAGGTCGGACTGCAGGCCGGACGGCGGGGTGGACACCGGGGCGCCGGCGGACGCCGGAGGGGAAGGACTCATACCCAAGGATATTGCGCGCCGCCCGCGCCGGGCCAGCGAGCACGGCAGAGCCCGGTCCCCGCGACCGGCCCACCGGCCGTCCCACCGGGCCGACCGCGCGGCGTCGCCCTCCCTCCAGCGCGGACCGCCTCCTACTGGTGGGTAAACTGGGCGGACATCCCCGCCCGCAGAGCCCGAGGAACACCTCACGTGAGTGCTGAACCGTCCACCGCAGGAAAAGCCGTCCGGTTGCCGCGGGACGAGCGACGGCGCCAGCTCCTGGCGGCGGCGCAGGAAGTCTTCGTGAGCAACGGCTACCACGGTGCCGCGATGGACGACATCGCCGTGGCGGCCCGCGTCAGCAAGCCCGTGCTGTACCAGCACTTCCCGGGGAAGCGGGACCTCTACCTCGCGCTGCTCGACGGGCATCTCGCCGAGCTGACCCAGCTGCTCGTCGACGCGCTGCGCTCCACCGACGACAACAAGCTGCGCGTGCATGCGACCATGCGGGCCTACTTCCAGTTCATCGCGCAGGACAGCCAGGCCCACAGGCTCGTCTTCGAATCGGACATCGGCAACGAGCCCGACGTCCGGGACCGGCTCGAGGAGTTCAACGCCCACTTCGCGGGCGCGATCGCGGGCGTGATCGCGGGTGACACGCAACTCTCCGTCGTCGAGGCCACCCTGCTGGGCCGCGGACTCGCGGGCATGGCGCAGGTGAGCGCCCGCTACTGGCTCGAGACGGAGGGCACCCTCGACATCGATGCCGCGGCGGAGCTCATCTACCGTTTAGCTTGGCGCGGAATCAGCCGTTTCCCCAAGGAGATCTAGGGTAGTTTTCGAAGCAGAAGCACCCCCATACAACAGGAGGCATACGCCGTGGAAGTCAAGATCGGTATCCAGAACGTCAACCGCGAGATCATCCTCGAATCCTCCGAGAGCGCCGACGCGATCGCCGAACTCGTGGCCCAGGCGATGAGCGGCGGCACGGAGCTGCGCCTCAAGGATGCCAAGGGACGCCAGGTGATCGTCCCGACGTCGGTCCTCGGCTATGTCGAGATCGGCGCCGAGGAGACTCGACGGGTGGGCTTCGGCGCGCTGTAGGGCGGGAGGATCCTCTCCGCTACGGGACCCGTGGTCGACGGCAGACGCCGTCGGGCACGGGTCCTCCGTTCGAGGGTTCTTCCGCGGAACAGGTCCTCCGCCGGACCGGTGCGGGAGTCAGGCGGTGAGTCCCAGGGCGCCCATGCGCCTCGAATGGTTGCGGGTGAGCTGCGCGAAGAGCGCCGTCGTGTGCTGCGTGTGGCTGGGCTCGTTCGCGAAGAGGAGTCCGGCGAGGTACTCGCGCTCAATGCCCACGCGCTGGGCCTGGGTCAGGGCCTCCCCCACGAGCCGACGCCCCCACAGCGCCAGGCGTGAGGCCAGCCGGGGATCGTCGGAGAGGGCCTCCTTGAGGCGCCGCTGCAGGTGGGCCGCGCCGTCCCCCGAATCGATGGCACTGATGAGGGCGCGGGTGCGCGGATCGAAACTGTCGGCCAGCGCCCGGTAGAAGTCGCCGGAGAACGCGTCGAGGACATACGCCTTCATGAGGGACTCGTACCAGTCCCCGGGGCGTGTCCGCTCGTGGAAGGCGTCGATGGACGCCTGGAACGGTCCCATCGCGTCCTCGATGGTGATGCCGAGGTCCGCGAGGAAGGCGGCCACCATCTCGAAGTGCTCGAACTCCTGCACGGCCAGCCGGCCCAGGCCTGCGCGGTCGCCGAGGCTCGGCGAGAACCGTGCGTCCGAGGACAACCGCTCGAATCCCGACAGCTCCCCGTAGGCGACGATGCCGAGCAGGTCCGTGACGAAACGCGCGTAGAGCGGATTGGCGAACGCGTCCTCCCCCGGACCCGCATCCACGGCGGCAGCACCGGGCGGGCCTGCTGCACCGGCCGGGCCTGCTGCACCGGCCGGGCCGGTTCGGGCCGGCGCGGGGTTCGGGCTCACCGGCGCGGCCGTGGGGGGCCGGACGGGCCCGGTGCGATCCCGCTCTGCTGCCGAGAGGGCCGTACTGTCGGAGGAGCCGTTGTTCATTCTGCTAAGAGTACGCACTCAGGGTGGAGCGGCAACCTGCCCGACGGCGCCGGGCCCTGTTGCGCACCGCCGCCCCCGGTCTATGCTCGGTCCCTCCGACCGGACGGATCAGGCGCTCCTTGCCGGTCATCGAAGATCAGGGCCGGCGGCCGGACGGAAGGCAGGAACGCATGGAGTTCACGGGTGTCCTCGAACTGGCGGGCCGCACCGCAACGGGCATCGAGGTCCCCGAGGAGGTGCTGTCGGCACTCGGAGGGGGCCGTCGTCCCGCGGTGACGGTGACACTCGGCGCCTATACCTATCGCACGACCGTCGGGTCCATGAACGGTCGTGCGATGATCCCCGTCAGTGCCGAGCACCGGAACGGTGCCGGGCTGGCAGCCAACCAGTCCGTGACGGTGCGCCTGGACCCGGACCGGGAGGAACGCATCGTCGACGTGCCGGAGGACCTGGCCGTGGCCCTCTCCGAGGACCCGGGGCTCGTCGCCGCGTTCGGTGCCCTGTCCGTCAGCCGGCGGAAAGCCCTCGTCCTGTCGATCGAGCAGGCGAAGGGCGCCGACACCCGGCAGCGCCGCGTGCTGAAGGCCGTCGACTCGCTCCGCCCCCAGGAGTCGTAGCAAGCCCCGTCGTCCACCCGCGACGGGATCCCCGATGTCTGTGGCGTGCGTTACCGTATTGCGTGTGCCCGCACAGCATATGGATCTCAGGGACCGGGAGTCCCAGCAGCGCCTCACCGAGTCGCTGCGCGCCCTCCGCCGGGAACTCGAGATCCGTGAGGATTTCCCGGAGGACGTCCTGCGCGAGGCACAGGACGCGGTAGCGGCCCGGCGGCTTCCCTCCGCCGACCTGCGGGACCTGCGGGAGCTTCCGTTCCTCACCATCGATCCGCCGGGCTCCACCGACCTGGACCAGGCCGTGCATCTCCGGCGGACGGGCGGCAGCCAGGCCGATGGAGGTGCGGGCGGCTACGAGGTCTGGTACGCCATCGCCGACGTGCCGCTCTTCGTCCGGCCCGGAGGCACCATCGACGCCGAGGCCAGGCTCCGCGGACAGACCATGTATGCCCCGGACGGCCGGATCTCGATGCACCCGGAGGTCATCTCCGAGGACGCCGCGAGCCTCCTGCCGGATCGGGACCGGCCCGCCTACGTCTGGCACTTCCGTCTCGACGCCGCAGCGGTCGTGCAGTCCGCGACCGTCGGGCGGGCCCTCGTCCGCAGCCGGCGGCAGCTCACCTACACGCAGGTCCAGTCCACCATCGACGCGGGCACCGCCGACGAGCAGCTGACCCTCCTGAAGGAGGTCGGCATGCACCGCATCCAGCAGGAACTCGATCGGGGTGGCGCGAGCCTCAACCTCCCCCGCCAGGAGATCACGCACGACGGCGAGAGCTACGGCATCATCACGGAGCCCGCCCTGCCCTGCGAGGACTGGAACGCCCAGATCTCGCTGATGACGGGCATGGCCGCTGCGCGCATGATGATCGACGGCGGTATCGGCATCCTGCGCACCATGCCCGAACCCGACGACGGCGCGCTCGCGAAATTCCGGCGCCAGTCCGAGGCGCTCGAGCACCCCTGGCCCGCGGACATGCCCTACGGTGCGTTCCTGCGGACGCTCGACGTCGGAGACCCCCGGCAGCTCGCGCTGATGCATGCCGCCGCCTCGCTGTTCCGGGGTGCCGGCTACACCGCCTTCGACGGACAGGTGCCCGACGCCGTCGTGCAGTCCGCGATCGCCGCACCGTACGCACACACCACCGCTCCCCTGCGGCGCCTCGTGGACCGCTTCGTGCTCGTGACCTGTGCGTCGCTCTGTGCCGGCGAGGAGGTTCCCGCATGGGTGCGCGCGGCGCTGCCGGACCTCAACGCCCTCATGGCCTCCTCGAACCAGACGGCGTCCCGGCTCGACTCCGGCGCCATGGACGCGGTGCAGGCCGCACTGCTGAGCAACCGTATCGGCGAGGCGTTCTCCGCCGTCGTCCTCCAGGGTTCGCCGCCCGCCGTCGAGGACGCCCCGGGCAAACAGGCGCCGCGCCTGTCGGGTACGGTGCAGGTCACCGAACCGCCGCTCGAGGCGAAGTGCTACGGGGAGCTCGTCGCCGGCGAACGGGTCACGGTGGTACTGCTGGAGGCCGACATCGCGCGTCGCCGTCTGCGCTTCGAGGTCAAACCCCCGGACGCGCCACCGCCAGGCCTGCGATGACACCGGTGAGGGGCGGGCAGGGTAGTCTTGAACCTGTAGTAATGGATGCCCGGTCGTTATCACTTTCCCGATAACCCGCAGTACCTACTCGATCCCGAGTTCCCGCGGGCGCAGGTCTCCCTCCGCAGCCCGCATGCAGTCGCAAGCCCGCGATCGGCTTCCACTGGACGCCCTGGCGCCCGCCGATACGCTCCGCCCCGGATGGATCAATCCCGGCGTCGAGCCTCAGCGGCCGCGGGGCCTGAATGAACGGTAGAACGTGCTCGACATCAACTCAGACAACACTCCGGTAACGGACGCCCACCACCTCGTGGCCGACGACTCGATCGACGCCATCGACGTCGAGGAGACCCTGGTCACCACCGAGGAGCCGCACGCGGTCGTCCCCGAGACCTTCGCGGACTTCAACGTGCGCCCCGACATCGTCGAGTCCCTCGCGGACGCCGGCATCGTGCACCCCTTCCCCATCCAGGCGATGACGCTCTCGATCGCCCTCGGCGGCCACGACATCATCGGCCAGGCGAAGACCGGCACGGGCAAGACGCTCGGCTTCGGCATCCCGGCGATCCAGCGCGTCGTCGGTCCCGACGATGCGGGCTACGAGAAGCTCCCCGTCCCCGGTGCACCGCAGGCCCTCGTCGTCGTCCCGACGCGCGAGCTCGCGGTACAGGTCGCGAGCGACCTGACGACGGCGGCGAAGAAGCGCAATGCGCGCATCGTCACCATCTACGGCGGCCGTGCCTACGAGCCCCAGATCGAGGCCATCAAGAAGGGCGTCGAGATCGTGGTCGGCACGCCCGGGCGCCTGATCGACCTGTACCGGCAGAAGCTGCTGGTGCTGAAGAACGTGAAGATCGTGGTCCTCGACGAGGCCGACGAGATGCTGGACCTCGGCTTCCTGCCCGACGTCGAGACCCTCATCGCCGCGACTCCGCCCGTGCGCCAGACGCTCCTGTTCTCCGCGACCATGCCCGGTCCCGTCATCGCGATGGCCCGCCGCTACATGACGCAGCCCACGCACATCCGCGCCGCGGATCCCGAGGACGAGGGCATCACCAAGAAGGACATCCGCCAGGTCATCTACCGGGCGCACAACCTGGACAAGGCCGAGGTGGTGGCACGCATCCTGCAGGCCCGCAACCGCGGCCGCGCCATCATCTTCTGCAAGACGAAGCGCACCGCCGCGAAGCTCTCCGAGGAACTCATCGACCGCGGGTTCGCGGCCGGCGCCATCCACGGCGACCTCGGACAGGGCGCCCGCGAGCAGGCGCTCCGTGCCTTCCGCGGCGACAAGATCGACGTCCTGGTCGCCACCGAGGTGGCCGCGCGCGGCATCGACGTGGAGGACATCACGCACGTCATCAACTACCAGTGCCCCGAGGACGAGAAGGCCTACCTGCACCGCGTGGGCCGCACGGGCCGCGCCGGCAAGAAGGGCACCGCCGTCACCTTCGTGGACTGGGACGACGTCCCCCGCTGGGGCCTGATCAACAAGGCTCTCGGTCTCGATACCCCCGAACCGGTCGAGACCTACTCGTCGTCCCCGCACCTCTACACCGACCTCGACATCCCCGAGGGCACCAAGGGTCGGCTGCCCCGCAAGGATCGCAAGCTCGCCGGCATCCAGGCCGAAGTCCTCGAGGACCTCGGCGAGACCGGCAAGCGCGGCGGTGGCGCCGGTGACTCCGGTGGGCGCGGCGGCAGCGCGGGCGGTGCCGGGAACGACGGCGGACGCGGGCGATCGGGCGGCCGTGGTGGCCCCCGCCGTGATTCGGCCACCGGCGAGCAGTCGCGGGGTTCCCGCGGCCGTGGCCGGGGCAACGGCTCCGATGCTACCGACGCGCCTGCAGCATCCACCGTCCCGGCCGACGCGGTCGAGGGTGGCACGCGCCGTCACCGCTCCGGCGGCGAGGGCGAGGCGCCCGCAGGCGACCGCCCACGCCGCAGCCGGACCCGCCGCCGCAACGGCGAGGTCGTCGCGAAGCCTGCCGGCGGCTCGGAGGACTGACACCCGGTGTCGGAGCTCCCCGTGCCGTCCGCGCCTCCTTCATGGAGCGCGGACGGCGCCAACCTCGTGGTGCACGCCGACAATGCGGAGTACCTCGCCACGCTGCCGGACGCGGCCTTCGCGATGATCTACGTGGATCCGCCCTTCAACACGGGCCGCGTGCAGCGCCGCCAGCAGACGTCGATGGTGCGGGCGGTGGACGGCGAGGGGGACCGCGTGGGCTTCAAGGGGCTCTCCTACTCGACCGTCAAGGGCATGCTCGCGAGTTACGACGACGCGTTCGAGGACTACTGGGACTTCCTCTGGCCCAGGCTCGCCGAAGCGTGGCGACTCCTGGCCGACGACGGCACGCTCTACCTGCACCTGGACTACCGCGAGGTGCATTACGCCAAGGTCATGCTCGACGCCCTCTTCGGGCGTGAGTGCTTCCTGAACGAGATCATCTGGGCTTACGACTACGGGGCGCGGACCAAGCGCAAGTGGCCCGCCAAGCACGACAATATCCTCGTGTACGTCAAGAATCCGTCCGGGTACTACTTCAACAGCGACGAGGTGGACCGGGAACCCTACATGGCGCCCGGCCTCGTGACCGCCGAGAAGGCGGCCCTCGGCAAACTCCCCACGGACGTCTGGTGGCACACGATCGTGTCCCCGACGGGACGGGAGAAGACCGGCTACCCGACCCAGAAGCCCGAGGGCCTGCTGCGGCGTGCCGTCGCGGCGAGCAGTCGCGAGGGTGACTGGGTCCTCGACTTCTTCGCCGGCTCCGGGACGCTCGGGGCCGTGGCCGGGAAGCTCGGCCGCCGATTCGTCTGCGTGGACAGCAATCCGCAGGCCATCCAGGTCATGCAGGCGCGCCTGGACCCCTGGACCTGACGCCTTGCGGAGGTGGACACCGGGTACGTGATGTCTCGGGAGCATGGACTGGGTCGGCCACCCGATAGGAACGCCTCTGCGTCTGGCCACCGCTTCGGCGTCGGCACCCCTACGCGTCGGCCCGAGCGGAGGTCGCTCGATTGTGGGGGCTCCTACGGGACCGTTGCCGCGCGGTAGCTGCCAGAACGTCACTCTGTGCGGTCCCCTATGCGCGGCGCTCCACTTCTCAGTGTTCCCGTGCGGGGTAGCCGGGAGGTCGATCAACTGGTCCTGGGTCTCCCATCAGGCGAAGAGGAGTTCGGCCCGTCGTGAGTGTCGGGTGTGAGGGTGTGTCGGGCCCGTGTGGTCGTCCTGCGCACGATCCGGCGTCGGTGGGCGGTCCTGCGGCATCAG
>NZ_JBTNDM010000003.1:0-355705 GCF_054510995.1 Arthrobacter sorbitolis | reverse complement strand
GGCGGTACAGTGGAGGTTTCCGGTTTCAAGACTTTTAGGACGGCGGGAAGCGCCGGGCGGGCGTTCGGTCCTCCCGGCGCTTGCCGGACTGTCTGGTGTTGCTGCGGGCGCACAGGCCCTGCGTGTCCGCACTGCCTGCTGCCCTCTACCTGTACGCGATGGTCGCTCCGGTGGGGACGGACCAGGTGATGCGTCCGCCCTGGTAGTCCTGGGCGACGACGGTGGCGCTCAGCTGGAATTCATTGCTGAGCGGGTAGCCGAGGCGACCGTTCTCCCATCCCTGGGAAGCCCACTTGGACTGGATCGCACCCTTGGTGATCCATGCTCCGGTGGCTGGCGAGTAATGCACCGACCCACCCTGGAAGGTCTGATACGCGCCTCCGTTCCTCAGCCCGCCGGTCTCGTTGCGGACCGGGTACCCGAGGAACCCGTTCTCGTAGCCCCGAGTGCCCCAGCGGGCCCGGATGGCCCCGTAGGTGGCCTGCGCCCCCGTCGCCGGCGAGTAGTGCACGTCGCCGCCCTGGAACTTCTGGTAGCACCCGCCGTCCTTGAGCCCGCAGACCTCACCGGCCACCGGGTAGCCGAGCTTCCCGTTCTCGTAGTTCAACGACCCCCACCGGGCCCGGATCGCCCCGTAGGTGGCCTGCGCCCCCGTCGCCGGCGAGTAGTGCACGTCGCCGCCCTGGAACGCCTGGTAGCACCCGCCGTCCTTCAGCCCGCAGACCACCGGCCCGTTGGCCGATCCGAGTCCCGCGGTGCGAGACATTGCCGAGATCAGCGGGGCCGCCACCGCGGCCGGGCCGGCCGGCACCACCGGAGGCTCCGCCACCACCGGAGGCTCGGGCACAACGACCACCGGCGGCTCCGCCGGCACGACCGGAGGCTCCGCCGGCACGACGACCGGCGCCGGCGCCGTCGCCGTCGCCGTCGTGAAGCTCCAGCTCACCGGGGCGAGCGCGTTGCCGGCAGCGTCGGTGATCCCGGCGGTCAGGCTCACCGTGTACCGGGTACCAGCCGCCAGGTCGGCGGTCGGATCCAGCGTCGCCACCCCTGTGGCGGGGTCGTAGGTGACACCTGCGGCGACCTCCGCAGCGGTGCCGGCCCTGAGGCCCACCGTCGTTCCGGTGACCCCCGTGACCACCTCGCTGAACGCTGCGGTGATATCGGAGCCGGCGGCCACCCCCTCGGCATCCGCACCCGGTGTCCGCGTCGTGACCGTCGGCGCCGAGGTGTCCTCCGGCTCGACGGCCGTGTTCGTGAAGGTGGCCCGCATGTTGTCGGAGGCGTTGCCGGACGGGTCGATCGCGGCGTAGACCAGGGTGGTCGTCGTCGCGATGGAGAATGGCCCGGTGTAGCGGGTCGCCGTGTCGGCGATGCCACCCCCGGAGAGGACGACGTCGGTGTCGTCGGTCGTGTAGTAGATGTCGGCACCCGGCTCGGAGGCGGTCAGCGTCACCTGCTGGGGCCCGTCGGATGTTCCACCGTCGGGGGAAGCAGTCACTGTCGGCGCCACACCGTCCAGTGCCGGTACCACCCTCGCCGCGGGGAAACTCTCACCGACGCTGCTGACGGATGCCACGTAGACGTCGTAGAGCTCGTCCGGGTCCAACCCGGTGATGGTGGTGCCGGTGGCGGCTTGCCCGCTGATCCGCTTCCCGATCTCCACCTGCTCGCCGTTCGTGCTGGTCCGGGCGACTGCAGTAGCGCGGTAGCCGGTGATGGCAGGTGTTCCCGGGATCGCCTGGGCCGGCGTCCAGGTGACCTTGAGGTCGCCACCGACCGGTGCGGCCGCGAGATCGGTGGGCGCGACGGGACCGGACCGGGACGGGCCGTTGGGGCAACCACCCATGCCGGGTCCACCGGTCTCGCCGAACTCCGCGATCGTCAGGCCCTGCCGGTTGTCGTCCACGTCCGCGGCTTCCCAGGCCATGGCACGCGCACCACCGGCGGCCGCTGCCAGCTCGGCCGTGGCCGGGGTGTCGAAGACGTAGGTCGCCGTGAAGGCGTCCGCCCCGTCGAACGTGACACCGGAGGAATAGCCTCCCTTGTCCGAGGGAGTCAGAGGTCCAGGAAGGGCCCGGACATCGCGTCGGCCGACGTCGGTGTCCTTCATGCCGGGCTCGATGATCCGCTGCTCGAACCGGGCGCGATCGACGCCCGCCGCGATCCGTCCGTGGACGGTGACGGTGTTGCCGGAGATCGTGGACGGGCCGGTGACGGCGGTGTCCTGGACCCGGGTGTCGGCGACGGCGACGCCGTCGAACCTGATGGTCACCGTATCGCCGGGAAGGATGTCCGGGGTGACGTTCAGGCCGGTGCCCGCCCCCCAGCAGACGCCGCCGGGATGGTTGATCTCGAAGGCGACGTCGCCCGCCCCGACGAGGCTGGAGGCCGAGCCGACGACGCCCGCGCCGGGCCTGCTCACCTCGACGGTCGCTGTCTGTCCGACCCTGTCGGCGAACCCCTCGACGGTGATGAAATCCCGGTCGGGAAACACCACCAGGTTGTCGGGGAACGTAGGGACCGCCCCGAAGGCCGGTGGAACAGCGAAGATGGAGGAGGTGCAGACGACGGCGAACACCGTCGTGATAATTCCGGTCCGCTTCCCTCTGAGAGACCGTACTTTTGTGTTTCCGTGAATGTCCCCTGCAGATTTCATGGCTACCTCATCAACTGGATGCGGAAGGGTCTCCCGCATACCCGGAAGCTTGGAGCCGGAGCCTTGGGAAAACGTTGGGTGGACAAGGTCGTCCCGGGAGGAAACTCCAAGGACGAGCAACGCGAGGTGCGGATCCGCGTCCGTGCCTGCTCACCGACGTCTCAGCCGGGAAATGTCAGCGTGTCGAAGATCCGGCCGGCCAGGGCTCGAGCCGCCTCCGGTGTCGGCGCGCACGCTGCACCGTCGATCGAGTGCAGGGCGAGTTCGGCGAGCTGGGAGGGATCGAGGTCGGTCCTCACCCGGCGGCCCGAGATGGGATCGAGACCCTGCCCGAGCGCTCCTCGGATGAGATCGGTCACGAATGCCTGCCGGTGCTCTTCGAGGGTTCGGTGCTGATCGGAGTCGTGCAGGATGGCCGGGGTGCCTGCCGTCGACGTCTGCTGCAGCGTCACCGCGTAGACGTCCAGTACCGTGCGGAGGGTTCCCAACGGATCACCCCCCGACTCCTCGTCGCCGCGAAGGTGGGCAAGATAGTGGGACACCTGCTGCTCACGCCACGCCAGAAGCAGGACCTCGGAATACGAGAAGTGCTCATCCAGGGTTGCCCGACGGATACCGGCACCCTCCGCGGTCGTCGCCATGGTCACGGCCGCGACACCGCCGGCCCGCGCGAGCTTCGCGACGGCGTCGACGATCGCCTGCCGCACCACCGACCGGGACTCGCCGGCCGTGTCGCTCGGTGATGTCCGTACCCTCGGCATGCCGGCACTGTCGCTGTCGCTCATACCCCGACCATGCAGTGCACAGGCTGTGAAAGACATGGGGTGCAGGTTGTGGAGGCGTGGAGAAAACCTACGAAGCCGTCTTCGACCGACCTGCTGCAGCGAGGATGCTCCCGGCGATCTCCTCGCTGCATGACCGGTACGACCATCTGCAGGGCACGTCACCGCTCGGCGCACCGGGCCGGGCAGGGTGTGCATCCTGCCTCCCTCACCTGACCCGGGGACCGGCTGGTGGAATACTGATGCGCACTACCAGCGGGAGAGGACATGACAGCGATGCCGGACCACCTACCTGATGACCCGTGGGATCCCTGCCCGGACGTCCTCCCCGGGGTCGAGCCGGACCTGACAGGACGGGAGGCCGGGTGACTCTGGACGTGGTGACCCTGCAGGTCGCCTTCGGGCTCATCGCGTTGACACTGCTGGTGCTGTTCTACGGGGTCAGCGTCCGCCAGCAACACTCCACGTACAGCAAGTGGTGGTGTGCGGCCATCGCCTGCTTCCTCACCGGGACCGCCCTCTACCTGCTGGACGGAACGCACCACCAGGTGTGGGCGAACCCCGGCGGCAACGCGCTCCTCGTTGCAGGGGCCGCCTGCGTCTGGGGTGGGGCGCGGGTGCTGCGCGCACTCCCCCTGGAGCGCTGGCAGATCCTCGCCCCGCCGATCGTCACGCTCCTCGCCTCAGCCCTCGACACTCCGTCCACGAACACGTGGTCCGCGGGGGGCGTGCTGCTGGGCTTCATGACCTTCTTCATCGCGCTGGCGTCCTTCGAGACCTGGCGGATCGGGCCGGACATCACCACGACCCAGCACCCCCTGGGCATAGCCTCCGGGCTCCTCGGCGTCTACTACTTCTGCCGGTGGTTGGCCTTCCTGGCGGCGGGACCCGACTCCCACGTGTTCACCACCTACTTCGGCACGATACCGACGACCATGTTCACCATGGTGCTGCTCCTCATCGTGTCCTTCACCATGGCCACCCTCAGCACCGAGCAGGCCCTCCGCGACCTCAAGGCGCAGGCCAGCCACGACGACCTCACGCAGATCCTCAACCGGCGGGGCTTCCTCGACCTCGCCACCGCCGAGATCCGGCGGCTGCGCACCAAGGACACACCCTGCACCCTGATCCTGGCCGACATGGACTATTTCAAACAGGTCAACGACACCCACGGACACCCGGCAGGAGATGCGGTCCTCCAGGCCGTCGCAACGGCCTGCACCCGCGCCATCCGCTCGACGGACCTCACCGGCCGCTACGGCGGGGAGGAATTCATCCTCCTGCTGCCGGGCGCAACCCCGGACACCGGGGAACTCGTCAGCGGCCAGATCAGCCGGACCCTGCGCTCCATGCAGCCCGCGTTCGACTTCCCGCTGCCCACCATCAGCTACGGGATAGCAGCCCTCCCACCCGGCCCGGACCGGCTGAGGGCCGCCATCGCTGCCGCCGACACCGCGCTCTACCGGGCGAAGACGACAGGACGCGATCGTGCGGTCCGCGCGCATCCCACCGGCCACGAACACTCCCGGCAACCCCGGCAGGCGCACGTGCTCGACGAACGGTCCACGACCGGGGCGCCTGCGAGCTCGCCATCGCCTGATCAATCCTGAGAAGGGGAAGCACGAGGGCCGGCTGCGTCGCCCCGCGGGCGATGCCGGTGTCGAAGAACGGATGAACAGGTTCTTCTTGACACCCCATCGGTGAGGGGACGAGTCTGGCCTTGTTGCCCCAGATCCTGGCACACAGCCGTTGACGTCATGCCATCCGGGAGTGCGATGAGGCAGACACATCAAGGCCCCGGCCCTTCGACGCTTCGTCGTGATGTCGTGCCATCCCCACCCCGGTCGCGGGACACAGCGGACACACCGGCTCCGAAGGACCTGAGTGATCGTCAGGCGGTCATCGCGGTGATGGTCGGAGGTGGCCTCGCCCCTGCGGACGTCGCCGTCGTGCTGTCCCTCCCGCTCGGCACGGTGGAGGAGGAGCTGCAGCAGGCGATGAGGATCCTCGCCCTGGCGGACATCGACGACCTCTCGGACGACGTCGTCGCAGCGCACTACGACAGCGTTCCACCAGGCCCTCAGGCCCGACACGGCTTCACGCACGTATCCCGGACCTTGGGTCCTGACGTGGCCGTCGTCCTCACCCCCGGCGTCACCGTCATCCCTCCCGCCGTCCCTCCCACCGGCCCCGTGCACCCGCCGGCGCTCCTGCACGCAACCGCGCGCAGGCACACCTATCCCAGGTTCGAGACGGTCTGCTTCCTGCGTCCCTCCAACGCCAGTTACCTCGAAGCCACGGACATGCTCCGCAGCGCCCGGCGCGAAGTGGAGAAGCAGCATCTCCACGGCAGCGAGTACGTCCTCGGCGTCGAGGTCTGGGGGGACGAGACACACGGCGCCCACGACTACCGGGGACGGCGTGTGGACCTCACCGGCGGCGCCGACACGCTCTACTGGTACCGGGTCACCATCACCGACCGCCCACCGGCGGGCAACCCTGACCAGCGACGGGCATGACGTCGCCCTTACTCGTTGACGAGGACCGGGACGCCGACGGCCGCTGACACGGCCTTGCCTGCGAAGGCCTCTGGAACGGCGATGGCGAAGATCTCCGGTTCCGAGGACCCCGCGTGGGTGTGCCCGGAACCTGCGGCGTGATGGACGAAGCGTTCGGTGCCGAGCAGGGTGCCCTGCTGGTCGTAGAACCCCGCGAGAACCTGGAGTTCCA
Organism: Arthrobacter sorbitolis; assembly: GCF_054510995.1. Taxonomy (NCBI): domain Bacteria; kingdom Bacillati; phylum Actinomycetota; class Actinomycetes; order Micrococcales; family Micrococcaceae; genus Arthrobacter; species Arthrobacter sorbitolis. Next base: position 349,534 of record NZ_JBTNDM010000003.1, on the reverse strand, counting down.
GGAGCTCACTGACATCGCTGGTGACGAGGACTTCCCCCGAGACGATGACGCCGTCGAAGGCCAGGTTCCGGAGAGCTATTCGCTGGTCGAAGGGCCCCGCGGCATGGAGGACCTCGCCGCTGCCCGGGCGGGCGGTGGTGATGCTCGCGAGTTCGGGTTCGCCGCTCGCGGGCTCCAAACCGGGGAGCTCCGTCTGGACGATCGCCGGCTCGGTCGCGGCGGACGTCTGTCCGCTAGTCGGGGCGTCGGCGGGCGCGATGATCGCAATGGTCAGGGCGGCGCCGGCGACCGCCGCGGCAAGCCCGCCGAAGGCCAGTTTCAGGGAGGATGGAGGTGCCATGCGGAGTCCTGTTCGGCATCGGGGGCGGGAGACGGTGGTGCCGCCTCCCGTCCCCGGTGCGGTAGGTGATGGTCAGTTGCCGAGGCGCAGGGCGTCGGTGGTGATGCCGAACAGGTCGGTGTTGTCGATGGTGCCGTCCATCGTGTCGCTGGCCGGACCGTAGGCGTAGATCGGCACGTCGGCTCCGGTGTGGTTGCCGGAGAGGTAGCTGAGCCACAGGCTCGCGTCGGGTGAGCCGTCCTGGATCTCGACGGGATCGTTCGGGGTGCGGAAGGTCGCCGGTGCGAAGTTGCGGGGATCCGCCGCGCCTTCACCGTTGATCGCCCCGGTCGAGCGCTCGGCGTCCAGGGTGCTGGGGTCGGTGCGGGTCGGCGTCGAGTTGTTGGCGGGGTTGCCGCTGTCGACGTTCGCCGGCGGCGTCGCTGCCTCCGCGTTGGTGAAGGATCCCTTCTCGATGATGTTGAAGCCGGCGCACTCGTGGTCGGCGGTCGCGATGACGAGGGTGTTGCCGTCGCGCTCGGCGAAGTCGAGGGCGACGGCGACGGCGTCGTCGAAGGCCTTGATCTCCTCGAGTGTCTGTGCAGCGTCGTTGGCATGGGAGCGCTTGTCGATGAGCGCACCCTCGACCTGGAGGAAGAATCCTTGGCCCCTGCCCTTCTCCCCGTCCTCCCCTTCGGCGAGTACGTCGATGGCCTTGGTCGTCATCTCCGGCAGGGAGGGTTCGGCAGCCTGCGGCACCGTGGGATCGTCCTGCTTGGTCTTCTCGACGGTGAGGTTGCCGGTGTTGAACAGGCCGAACACCTTCTCGCCGTCGGCAGCCTTCAGGTCGTCGCGGGTCGCGGGTACCTGATTGGCGATCGACCCGAGCACGGTATAGCCCTGGTCCCGCAGGGCCTGTTCGTCCGCGGCGTCGAACCGACCGAGGCCCCCACCGAGGATCACATCGGCGGTACCGTTGCGGGCGATCTGGTCCGCGATCGGGGTCACCCGGAGATCATCGGTCGCGACGGCTCCGCCCGTGACGTCGGTGTTCTGGCATGCGGCGTCGGAGTAGAGCGGGCCCTGGCAGCCGCGGGCCAGAGCATGGCTCATCTGACCGGCCGGGGTGGCGTCGGTGATCTCGGCGGTCGAGACGTTCCCGGTCCGGTAGCCGGCCTCCTTCGCCAGTTCCATCGCGGTGGGTACCACGGCCCCCTTGGCGTCGACCCCGAGGGCCGCGTTGTAGGTCTTCACCCCCGATGACCAGGCGGTGGCCGACGACGCCGAATCGGTGACCAGGTTGGGCACGAAGTCCGCTTCGCCCGGCTGCCCCGAGTTCTCCTCGACGGCGTAGGTGCTGACATAGCCCTGCGACGGCATCGTCTCCATGGCGAGTCGTCCGTCGGCGCCCTCGAACCTCTCGCGGCCGGCGGTGACATGGGTGCGGCCCATCCCGTCCCCGATCAGCAGGATGACGTTCCGGGCCCGGTCGCCGCTCCCGCCACCCCCTGATCCGCCGGCGGACGCCGGACCCGCCAGCCCCCCGACAGCTGTCGTGGCGACCAAGGCACCAGCAAGTGTTGCCGAAGCAAGCACTGGAATCGTTCTGCGCATATGTTCCTCCGAGATCGAATTCGCGAGTGATATGCGCCGCCCCGGCGTAGCGCTGCCACGAACGGTAGACGGCCCAGAAGCACGGAAGGATTCCGGGAGGAGCCTTTTCGCCGCCATTCGGGTGAACACGGCATGAAGCGAACTCAAAGCGTCAACGACCACCGGTCGAACGGACGGCACCGGCGCTCACGACCCTTCACGAGCTGGGCCTCCTCGGGCACGTCCGGCACCGCACCGAACCGCACCGAACCGAACCGAACCCTCGATCGTCGTCCCGCAACGCCGGTCAGCACGCGGCGGGTGTGAGCCCGGTCGACGTGCACCACCGGGGCGGTGGAAGCGGCGCCGAGCAGGACGTGGCCCGGCCGACGGCCGAGGAAAGCCAGGGCCGTCCCCCGATGCACGCCGATCCGCATCGCCATACCCCGTGGGCGGTCTCGGGACCAGTCGCCTGCACCGCCAGTAGCTAGGTGCCTGATCGGGCCCTATGCTCTGTGATGGGTGACCGATCAAGGACGACCAGGCCTGCCCGCCTGCGATGTCAGGAGGCACTCCGGATCACGACTGCATGGAGGACACGGAATGCGACATCGATATGCGGCTATCTGTTCAGTGATCACCGTCGCCCTGTTGGGTGTCACAGCGTGTTCCGGCAGTTCGGGGGACGCTTCGTCCGAGACGGACACACTGACCGTGTGGACGACGGAGGACCTGCCCGACCGGGTCGCCTCGCAGCAGGCCATCATGGATCGGTTCACCGAGTCCTCGGGGATCGAGGTCGAACTCGTCGCCATCGCCGAGGACCAGCTGACGTCGGTGCTGTCCTCGTCCGCGGCCTCGGGCGAACTTCCCGACGTCATCGGAGCGTTGTCCCTCAACGGCATGAACCAGCTGTCGACGGACGGGCTCCTGGACACCTCCGCGGCTTCTGCGGTCGTGGAGGAGCTCGGCGCGGACACGTTCTCGCCTCGTTCCCTGGAGCTCACGTCGTCCGACGGTGAACAGCTCTCGGTGCCGAGCGATGCCTTCGCCCAGCTGCTGTTCTACCGGCAGGACCTGTTCGAGCAGGCCGGCCTTGACGCCCCGACCACGTTCGAGGCGATCGAGGCAGCAGCCGAGGCGCTGGATTCGGACGAGGTCGCCGGCATCGTCGCCGCCACGGCGCCCGCGGACTCCTTCACCCAGCAGACCTTCGAGCAGTTCGCGTTGGCCAACGGATGCGAGCTGGTCGACGATGACGGCGGCGTGACGCTCAACAGCGATCAGTGCCAGGAATCGCTCACGTTCTACTCGGAGCTGCTCCGAAACTATTCGGTGCCGGGGAACCAGGACGCGGACACCACCCGCGCCAGCTACTTCGCCGGCGATGCCGCCATGACGGTGTGGTCCTCGTTCCTCCTCGACGAACTTGCCGGGCTGCGCAGCGACGCGTTGCCGACATGCGCCGAGTGTGCTGACGATCCGGCGTTCCTCGCGGAGAACACCGGGATCGTGACCGCCATCCAGGGCCCGGACGGCGAGCAGCCTGCTGGGTACGGGGAGATCGTCTCGTGGAACATCCTCAACGACGCCTCCCCCGCAGCGCAGGACCTCGTCGCGTTCATGATGGGTGACGGCTACCAGGACTGGCTGGCGGTGGCACCCGAAGGGAAGATCCCGGTTCGGCTGGGCACCGCGGACAACCCGACCGAGTACAGCGACGCCTGGCAGGGCCTCGAGGCCGGCGTGGACTCCAAGGCGCTTCTCTCCTCGATCTATCCTCCCGAGACCCTCGCCGAGATCAGCCAGAGCACGGACCAGTTCGATCGCTGGGGCATACCGCAGGGTCAGGGTGCCCTCGCGGCAGCTGTGAGTGGGCAGTTCATCGCTCCGCAGATCATCGCTTCGATGGTCAGCTCCGGCACCAGCGGGGAAGATGCAGCCAACCAGGCCCAGGACGAGGCAGAATCCCTCCAAGCCGACCTCGGCCAGTGAGCTCCGGATGCCGGGGGCGGGACAGCGCGCCGCGCTGCACCGACCCCCTGACCGAGGAGTAGGGCGTGCCACCGGTGTCGGCAACGTCATCAGCGCCTCCCGGGTCCCGGGCGCGTCGGCGTACCCTGTCGCAACGCGATGCCCGCACGGGCTTCCTCCTCATGTCGCCCACCCTGCTGATCGTCCTCGCCGTGGTGGTCCTCCCCCTGCTGTGGTCGATCCTGATCGCGTTCCAGCAGCTGCGGCTCCTCGAGATCGGCACCGCAAGCCCGTTCAGGTCCCTGACGCTCGCCAACTTCGAGCGCGTCTTCGCGTCGGGTGAACTGTGGCTGAGTCTCGGGACCACCCTGGTGTACACGGCGGGGTCCGTGATCCTGTCGATCACGCTCGGCCTGATCGCCGCGATGGCGGTCCGGAAGCCCTTCCGGGGACGGACTTTCGTCCGCGCAGCCTTCCTGCTGCCCTACGTCGCTCCGGTCGTCGCCGTCACCTTCGTGTGGCGCACGATGCTCAGCCCCCAGTTCGGGATCGTCAATGAAGCCGGCCAGTCGCTGCTCGGGTGGGCGCAACCCATCCCGTTCCTCTCCGAAGCCCAACGAACCCTCGGGGTCTTCGGCGCCGAGTTCCCCATCCCCACGGCGCTGCTCACCGCGATCGCGTTCGAAGGCTGGCGCTACTTCCCGTTCGCCTTCCTGTTCCTCATGGCCCGCTTGGGCGCGTTGTCGGCGGAGACGGAGGAAGCAGCCCTTGTCGACGGCGCCAGCCCGCTCCAGTCCTTCCGCTACATCGTGCTCCCCCAGCTGATGCCCGTCATCGCCCTCCTCGCGATCCTCCGCACCATCTGGACGTTCAACGAGTTCGACGACATCTTCCTCCTCACGGGCGGGGCGGCAGGAACCGGGGTCGCCAGCGTCCGCGTCTACGAATTCCTCACCGTCCAGCGCAACGTAGGAGCTGCGGCGGCGCAGTCCCTCGTCCTGTCCCTCGTCCTGATCCTCATGCTCGCCCTCTACATGGTCCTGCTCCGCAGACGAGGAGAACGGTTATGAGCGCCCCTGTGACACCCGATCCCGCTGCGCCCACCCGGCAGCAGCCGGTGACCCGGAACGTCGGTCCCCCGCCTCCACCCCGGCGCCTCAGCCGCCACGTCGTCGAACGCAGGGCTCTGAGCATCCTGCGCTGGACCGTCATCGTCTTCTTCCTGCTGATCACCCTGCTGCCCTTCTACTACATGGTCCTGCTCTCCCTGAAGCCGATCGAATCACTGCTGCGGAATCCGGCGTCGATCATCGTGACGCCCGCCGAGTTCACACTCCGGGCGTACGAGCAGGTCCTCGCACCGGTATCGGCCGGAGGTCAGGGATTCGGGACGTTCCTGCTCAACAGCGCCTTCGTCGCCGTCAGCGCCGTCATCCTGTCGCTCGTCGTCGCCGTACCGGGCGCCTATGCGGTCGCACGGCTGCCCTTCTTCGGCCACCGACAGGTCAACGCCCTGTTCCTCGCCGCCTACCTGTTCCCGGCGATCGTCATGGCCATCCCCCTCTTCGTCCTGTTCACGCGCCTCGGACTCCGCGGATCACTGGTGGGGCTCGTCCTGGTCTACATCGCACAGACGGTCCCGGTCGGCATCTACATGCTGCGCAACTACCTCGAGACGGTGCCGGTGTCCGTCGAGGAGGCGGGCCTCGTCGACGGTCTCAGCCGGATCGGCGTCCTCCGACGCATCAGTCTCCCCCTCGTCCTGCCCTCGATCATGGCGACCGGACTCTTCATCTTCATGATCGCCTGGAACGAATTCCTGTTCGCACTCCTGTTCCTCGTCGAACGGCGCGACAGCTGGACGGTCTCCCTGGGGCTCTCGCAGCTTTCCGGCAGCGCCGAGATCCCCACCACGGTGCTCATGGCCGGTTCCGTCGTCCTGACCCTGCCGATCCTCATCGTGTTCTTCTCCACCGAACGGCTCCTCACCGGAGGGCTCACCGCCGGCGCCGAGAAGGGCTGAAGCGCCCGTCCTCGCGGTGGACACCGCCGGACCGTCATCCCGCGAAGGCGGGGCCCGATCGATCACCGCGCGCGGGGTGCCACCCCTCGCCGGCGTCGGTGGCCGCCGCGACAGGGCCGCGACGAGAGGGCATCACGCCCGGGCTAGACTTCGGACGATGAGAGCCGAACGAGGTGGACTGGTTTCATGACGAGCAACGCCACGGGAAGCTCCCGCCGCCCGCCGACCGCCCAGGCCTTCGTCCTTGCCGAACTCCGCCGAGCGATCATCGCCGGTGAGTTCCTGCCCGGACAGCCACTGCGCCAGGACGCCCTGGCGGAACGGTTCGGCGTCAGCCGTGTTCCTCTCCGCGAGGCTCTGAAGACCCTCGAGTCGGAGGGGCAGGTCGACTACGAACCCCACCGCGGCCACCGGGTGGCCACGCTGTCCCTCACCGACCTGCTGGAGGTGTACCGGATCCGACAGCTCCTCGAGGGGGAGGCAGCACGGGTCGCGTTGTCGAGGAAACTCAGCAGCACCGTCCTCGACGACCTGAGGACTGCGGCCCGGGACGTCGAGACGGCGAGCGGTGCCGGGGATCTGCTGAAGATGACCGAGGCGAACCGGCGGTTCCATTTCGTGCTCGTGGGAGCAGCCGGGATGCCGCGGCTGGAACGGATCATCACGATCCTGTGGGACGCGACCGATGCCTACCGGTTCGTCTACTACGGAGCGGAGTCGAACCGTGCGCGCGTGGAGCACGAACATGCGCTGATCATCGACGCATTCGCGGAGCGGGACGCCGAAAAGCTCATTCTACTGCTCGATGAGCACCGTGAGCATGCTGTAAAGGCCCTCAGGACCTTCCTGGAAGTCAGTCCCGCTCGCGAGGCCTGACGGGGAGACTGGTTGCAGCAGGTCGTGTGACGCGGGTTACATTCTGCTCCGAAATTGTATACAGTCTCCAGGGAGGTGCATCGACGGACCTCGGCACCGCCCAGGTGCCCGTGCTTACTGCCCAATGAATCGGAGATGCTTCCTTTGGCTGACTGGCTTGGTTTGAAGGATCAGCGAGTGCTGGTGGCCGGCGCCGGCGGCATCGGTGCGGCCTGCGCGCAAGCCTTCCTCCAGGCCGGAGCGCGCGTGCTCATCGCGGACCAGGACACGGAACGCCTGGCGGCCTTCGCCGACACGGCCACCCTCGCCGCCGACCTGACGACCACGGACGGGTGCGAGCAGGCCGTCCGCGCCGCCGGGACGGAGCTCGGGGGCCTGGACGTCCTCGTGCACGCGGTCGGCATCAACAACCGGGTGCCCGTCCTCGACACCCTGGACGAGGACTGGGACAGGATCCTCGACGTCAACCTGTCCAGTGCCTTCCGCCTCGGCCGGGCCGCCGGCCGCGTCATGGTCGACGCCGGGTACGGCCGGCAGATCTACTGCTCCTCCGTCTCGAGCCTGCTCGCCCATCCCGACCACGGACCCTACGCCGCGAGCAAGGGCGGACTGAACCAGCTCGTCCGCGTGATGGCACGCGAGTGGGCGGCCAGCGGGGTGACGGTCAACGCGATCGCGCCGGGCTACGTCGAGACGGCCCTGACCACCGCCTACCTCGATCGGCCGGGCGTGCGCGAGCACTACACGGGCATGGTCCCGGCCGGCCGGCTCGGCACCGTGGAGGACCTCACAGGTCCCGTGCTCTACCTCGCGTCCCGGCAGTCGGCGTTCGTCACCGGGCACGTCCTCTACGTGGACGGGGGACGGACCCTTGTCTGACGCCATCGACACCACGAGGCCGCAGGCCGCAGGGCGGTTCCCCCTGCTCACTCCGGCGGAGCTCTCCGCTGAACAGCGCGCGGTCTACGACGCCGTCGCGGGACCCCCACGGGGCAACGGGACGTTCACGGTGGTCTACGACGACGGCTCCCTCGCCGGCCCCTTCAACGCGATGCTCCTCGCCCCCACCCTCGGCCATGCCGTCCAGGCGCTCGGTGCCGTCCTCCGCTTCGACAGCGCCCTCGACGGACGCCTCCGCGAGCTCGTCATCTGCGCGATCTCCGCGGACCTCGACTCGGCCTACGAGTGGTACGCCCACAGCCGGGTGGCAGCGACCGTGGGGATCGACGAGGCCGAGCTGGAACACCTCAGGGCGGGCAGCCTGCCGCCCACCCTCTCCCCGGCCGAATGTTCCGCTCTCGACCTGACGCGCGTGCTCCTGCAGGACGCCGCCGTCGACGACGACACCCACGCCCGTGTGCTGTCGCATTTCGGGCATGCCGGAGTCGCGGAGCTGACCCTGCTCGTGGGCTACTACCGGATGCTCGCGGGCCTCCTCGCCGTCGGGGACGTCCCGGCCCCGGGCCCTGACGACCAGCACCACCATGACCTCCCTCTCCCGGAAGAACCAGTAATCACCGACAGCAAAGGATCAAGTCCATGACCACACACCAGCGAAGCCGGAAGCGTCTCTGCGCCGCAGCACTGATCGCCCCCGCGCTCTTCCTCTCGGCCTGCGGCAGCCCCGAGCCCGCCACCAGCGGCGGAGGAGGCGGGGCCGAGGCCGGCGGCGGCGGTGCCCTGTCCATCGCGACGGGCGGCACCGGCGGCGTCTACTATCCCCTGGGCGGCGGCTTCGCCACCGTGATCCGCGACAACATCGAAGGCTACGACGCCACCGTCCAGGAGACCAACGCCTCCGTGGACAACATGCTCCTCATCCAGAACGGCTCCGCCCAGCTCGCCTTCTCCGTAGGCGACGTGGTGTCCGACGCCGTGGAAGGGGTCGGGGAATTCGAGGGCAACGCCGTGGAGGTCTGCTCGCTCGGCAACATCTACAACAACTTCATGCAGGCCGTCAGCGTCGACGGAACCGGGATCCAGTCCGTCGAGGACATGGCAGGGAAGGTCATCTCCGTCGGAGCGCCCGGCTCGGCCACCGAGGTCGCAGCGCTGCGCATCCTCGAAGCCGCGGGGATCGACCCCGAGAGCGGAGTGGAACGCCGCCAGCTCGGTGCCGCGGAGACCGTCGCCGCGCTGCGGGACGGCACCATCGACGCCGGTTTCTGGTCCGGCGGACTCCCCACGGGCGCGCTCATCGACCTCGCCAGCGACGGCGACATGGTGCTCGTCCCCATCGGCGAGTACGCGGAGCCCCTGGCCACCGAGTACGGCGAGTACTACGTCGCCGAGGACATCCCCGCCAACACCTACGAGGGACAGACCGAAGCCATCCCCGCCATCGCGTCACCGAACCTGCTGGTCGCGAGCCCCACGATGGACGAGCAGCTCCAGCAGGACATCACCAAGGCGATCTTCGACAACGAGGAGGCCCTCATCAAGGTGCACCCCGCGGCCGTCGAACTCGATGCCGCCACCGCGGGCGACATCTCCTACGTCGAGACCTGCCCGGGCGCCCAGGCCTACTTCGACGAGGCCGCGGGCTAGACCATGCGCAAGCCGGCCGCCGTCGTCGTCTCCCTCGCATGCCTCGGCATGCTGGGGGGTGTGGGGTTCGCGAGCGCGTCCGGTCAGCCGGAGGTGTCCATCAGCATCACCGACGACGACGGCGAGCTGGCGAGCGTGCCGCTCACCGGAGCCGGTTTCTCGGTGAGCTACCGCAACTCGCTCTACGGCACCCTGGCCGAGGAACGCTACACCCTCGGACCGGACGGCACCTTCGTGCTGGACCAGATCGCAGCCGACCAGCTCGCGGTGCTCGAGGAGTACTACGCAGTCCCCGGCGTCCCGTCGGCTGCCGGGGAAGGTGATCGCCGGGCATGGGTCGTGGAGCCGGACCCGGCGCGGCCTGCCGTGTTCGGGGAGCTCTCGATCGCGGCGACCGACCTCGGACAGCGCACCCTGCACGTGCAAGGCGCTCCACCACTGGAACTGTGGAGCCTCGTCGACGACGACGACCCGTTCGTCGAGCTACATCTCAAGGAGAGATCATGACCGAGCGACCAGACGGCAACGGCGCCGTGAAGGCGCATGCTTCAGACTCCGCCCCCAGGCACAAGGCGCCCGGGCAGACGGACCTCGCGAGGACGAAGGACGACGACCCGATCAGCCCGCTCGAGCGGGAGGACGTCATCGACGAAGAGGCGCTGATCGCCGAGTTCGAGGCGGAGAAACCCGCGCGGCACCTCACCGGGCTCCCCTCGCTGCTGATCAGGATCGCCGGTGCGGGGCTCTCGCTCCTGGCCCTCTACTGGGTCTTCAACCCCATGCCGACCCAGTTCTACCTCCCGCTGTTCCTCGGGATCGGCCTGTCCCTGACCTTCCTGGTCTACCGCGGCTGGGGGAGATCGGAATCCTCGAAGGCGAAGAGGGCGGGAGACAACCCGGGCATCGTCGACTGGGCTCTCGCGCTCGTGGCGCTCGTACCGTTCCTCTACATCATCTCCGACTGGGACGGCTTCTTCCGGCGCGCGATCACCCCCACCTACCTCGACCTGGCCATGGGCGTGATCGCCATCCTCGTGACCCTCGAGGCGTCGCGCCGGACCGTCGGGATCCTCGTGCCGCTGGTGGTCGTGGGCTTCTTCGCCTATGCGTCCTTCGGCTCGCTCGTCCCCGCCCCGTTCAACACCTCGTCCTTCAACTGGGTCCGCCTCGTCGGCCACAACGTCATGGGCACGCAGGGGCTCTTCGGCGTCCCCACCGACGTGGCAGCGACCTACATCATCCTGTTCACCATCTACGGGGCGGTCCTCGGCGCATCGGGCGCCACCAAGTTCTTCATCGACCTCTCCTTCTCGGCCTTCGGCCAGTCCAAGTCCGGGCCGGGCCGTACGGTGACCCTCGCCGGATTCCTGCTCGGCACGGTCTCCGGCTCCGGCGTCGCGACGACCGTCACCCTCGGTGGTATCTCCTGGCCGTTGCTCCGCAAGGCCGGCTACCCGAAGGAACACGGCGGTGCCATCCTCGCCGCCGCCGGCATCGGCGCCATCATGTCCCCGCCCACCCTGGGTGCGGCAGCGTTCATCATCGCGGCCCTCCTCGGCGTCTCGTACCTCCAGGTGCTCATCTGGGCCACCATCCCCACCGTGCTCTACTACTTCGGCATCATCCTGGCCATCGAGATGGACGCACGCCGGTTCAAGACCAGGGCCGTGGACTTCGACGTCAAGCCCGTGGGCAAGCTGCTCCTGCGGTTCGGCTACCACTTCAGCTCCCTCGCCGCCATCGTCGTCTTCATGGCCATGGGCATGACGCCGTTCCGTGCGGTCGTCTACGCCACGATCCTCGCGTTCGTCCTCAGCTTCCTCGACCGCGCCTCCTGGATGACCCCCCGGCGTATCTTCGACGCCCTGGCCACCGGTGCCACCGGAGCGCTGTCGGTCATCCCCGTCATGGCGGCAGCAGGACTGATCGTCGGCGTCATGACACTGACCGGCCTGGGCCTGAAACTCGCCAACATCATCGTGGACTTCGCCGGCGGCAGCCTGCTCCTGACGGCGATCTTCTCGGCCATCTCGGTGATCCTGCTGGGACTGGCGGTCCCCGTGACGGCGAGCTTCATCATCTCGTGGGTCATCATCGGGCCCGCCCTGCAGGACGTCGGAGTCCCCGCATACGCCGCGGCGATGTTCATCTTCTACTACTCGGTCCTCAGCGAGGTCTCGCCCCCCACGGCACTGTCGCCCTTCGCCGCCTCCGCCATCACCGGCGGCAAGCCGATCAAGACCATGTGGCTCACCTGGCGCTACACCCTCTCGGCGTTCCTCGTCCCGTTCATCTTCGTGCTCTCCGGATCGGGCGTCGGGCTGCTGCTGCAGGGCGGGATCGGCACCATCGCACTGGCCTTCGCCGTGTCCCTCCTGGCGGTGGGCGCGCTCGCCGTCGCGACGGGGGCCTGGCTGTTCGGCCCGGCCCGCTGGCCCGAACGGATCCTGCTGGGTCTCGGCTCGCTCCCCATGCTCGTCATGGAGCCCATGTACATCGGCATCGGCGCGGCGATCATCGCCGTCGGCGTGGTCGTGCACCTCATCGGCCTCAGGATGCACGGACACCGCACGGACGAGGACGAAGCACCCGCCGACCTCTCCGCGTCGGACGGCACCACCGGTCCCGGGACGTCCGGCACGTCCGCTGCAGGGGGTTCCACGGCCGTCGGCCAGGAATCCGGTACCGGGACGGACGGCACTGCCGACGGGACGCGCCGCACGGGAGCCGAATCGTCGTGACCCCCGCACAGCCGCCGGGCGCGGGCGGCACACTGTTCCAGGCGGTCACCGTGACCACCCTGGGCGTGCTGCCCGCGTTCCTGGTCGGAGCCCTCGCCGTGCAGATCCGGGCCGATCTGGACATCGGCCCTGCCCAGCTGGGCATCGCCGCGGCCACCCTCTTCGCGGTCTCCGGGGTCGCCGCACGGCGGCTCGGCCGGCTCGTGCAGCGGATCGGCGCCGCCCGGGGCGTGATGGCCTCGGCCGTCCTCGCCGCCGTCGCCCTCGGCGGGGCGGGCCTGGCGCCGACGTTCGGGGTGCTCATCGCAGCCCTCGTGGTGGGCGGCCTGGCCAACGGCATGGCGCAGCCGGCGGCGAACCTCGGGATCTCGCGGGCGGTCGCTCCGGGCAGGCTGGGACTGGCCTTCGGGATCAAGCAGTGCTCCATCCCCGCCGCCGGCCTGATCGGGGGCCTCGCCGTCCCGGGCATCGCCCTGGTCCTGGGCTGGCGCTACGCCTTCGCGCTGGGCGTCGTCCTGGCTGTGGCCCTGGCCCTGTGGGCCGGCCTCACGGCGCAGGGGCCCGACCGCCCGACGACGGGACCCGCGGCACCGGCCGACCGCGGGACCCCGCGGCGCGGACTCGTGCTGCTGGCCGTCGGCGCCGGCCTCGCTGCGGCGGCCGCCACGTCCATGGGGGTGTTCCTCGTCGACTCGGCCGTGGAATCCGGGATGTCGCCCAGCGCGGCAGGCTACCTCTTCGCCGGCGCCGCGCTGCTGGGCCTCGTGATCCGCATCGTGCTCGGCGCCGCCATGGACCGGTACCCCGAGCGCAGCCCGTACGTCCTCGTGGCCAACCTGCTCACGATCGGTGTGGGCGGCTACGTGCTGCTGGCCTTCGGCTCCTCCGCCGCGTTCCTCTGCGGAGCGCTGCTGACCTACGCCGCGGGCTGGACCTGGCCCGGACTCGTCCACTTCGCCGTGGTGCGCGACAACCGGCAGGGCGCCGCGTCGGCCACCGGGGTCCTGCAGACCGGGCTCTCCCTCGGCGCTGCCGCCGGCCCCCTGCTCTTCGGTTTCCTCGTCGCGGCCACCTCCTACCGGGTCGGCTGGCTGACCGCCGCCGTCGTCGCCCTGCTCGCCGCCGCGACGTTCAGGCTCGGCCGCCGGACCATCCGCGCCGCGCGGGCGGCAGCGGCCCTGCCCGCAGCCACTCCCCACCCAGCCGCCAACGCTGGAAGAACTCCTCTGAAAGGAACGTCCCCATGACCGACCCGATCCCGCACCTGTCCCCCGGACTCTGGGGGGTGCTGGCCACGCCGTTCAGCGGACCCGACCTCGCCGTCGACACGGACTCGCTCCGCCGCGAGGTCCGGCTGTACACCGGGCTGTCCGCCACCGGCATGGTGGTCCTGGGAGTCTTCGGCGAGGGCGCGTCGCTGACCGCTGCCGAGCAGTCCCTCACCGTCGGTACGGTCGCCGACGAGGCGGGGAGCACCCCGCTCGTCGTCGGGCTGTCCGCCCGCACCACGGCCGTCGCCATCGAGCAGGCCGCCACCGCCGTGACGGCCACCGGCAGCAACCTCGCCGCGCTCATGGTGCAGGCGAACACCGGCGACCCGGACGTGCTGGCCGCCCACCTCACGGCCGTTCACCGCGCCACGGGTGCGGGCATCGTGCTGCAGGACTACCCGGTGGCCTCCGGCGTGAAGATCACCGCCGAACAGATCCTGCGCGTCCTGGAGCAGTGCGACTTCATCGTCGCCGTGAAGTCGGAAGCACCCCCCACGGCATCCGCGATCGCCAAGCTGACCCGCTCCACCGACGTCCCCGTCTACGGCGGGCTGGGCGGCGTGGGACTGCTGGACGAGCTCGCGGCGGGTGCGGCCGGCGCCATGACCGGGTTCTCCCACCCCGAAGGACTGCAGATCGCGCTGACGGCCTTCGCCGACGGCGGCTTCACCGGCGCCCGCACCGCCTTCGCACCCTGGCTGCCCCTGGCCAACTTCGAGGGCCAGCCCGGCGTGGGACTCGCCCTGCGCAAGGAGATCCTGCGGCGCCGCGGCATCATCGCCGACGCGGCGGTCCGGCCCCCCGCACCCTCGTTGCCCCGTGACCTCGCGGACCTGATCGACGCGCACCTCGACGCAGTACGAATGGAGATCGCCTGATGGATACCGGACTGACCGGAAAGAACGTGCTGGTGCCCGGAGCGAGCTCCGGGATCGGCCTCGCGATCGCGCAGGCACTCGGCGCCGAGGGGGCGAACGTCGTCCTCGCCGCCCGCCGCGAGGACGTGGTGAAGGCCGAGGCGGCCCGCCTGCCCTCCGCCGTCGGGATCGCGATGGACCTGAACGAGGACGGCGCGCCGGCCGCGTTGATGGAGGCCGCGGAACACGCGTTCGGGCCGATCGACGTCCTGGTCCTCAACAGCGGCGGGCCTCCCCCCGGCGGCGCGGCCGACATCACCGACGTGCAGGCCCTCGCCGCCGTGAACCAGCTGCTGCTCCAGCACGTGCGGCTCACCTCCCTGGCACTCCCGGGCATGAGGGAGCGCGGCTGGGGGCGGATCGTGGCCGTCGGATCCAGCGGCGTGCAGCAGCCGCTGCCCAACCTCGCACTGTCGAACCTCGGCCGCGCCGGGCTCGCGGGCTACCTCAAGACCCTGGCCGCCGAGGTCGCCGCCGACGGCGTGACCGTCAACATGGTCCTTCCCGGCCGCATCGACACCGAGCGCGTCGCGTCGCTGGACTCCGCCGCGGCCAAACGGACGGGCGCCACCCCCGCCGAGGCGCGAGCCGCGTCCGAGGCCGGCATCCCGGCCCGTCGGTACGGCACCCCCGCCGAATTCGCCGCCGTCGTCACCTTCCTGGCCAGCGCGCCGGCCTCGTACGTCACCGGAGAACAGATCCGGTGCGACGGCGGCATGGTCCGCGCCTACTAGAACCCCGTCCCCCGACCCGAAAGGGCAGCTCCATGGCTCCCAGCATCCTGCACCTCTGCTCCATCACCTCACCCGGCAGCGACCCGGGAACTCCCGGCCCCGAGACGGCGGCCGTCGTCCACCCGCGGCGCGGTCTCGCGCGGGTGGACGACCTCCTGCCCGGCTTCACCGGCGACATCCTCGGGGTCCTCACCGGGGACCTCCTCGGGCAGCTCGACGCCGCCGCCGAGACCGCCGACGACGGCGTGTTCAGCGACCCCGGGGCCGCCGCCTACGGCGCCCCCTACCGCCACCCCCGGATGCTCTGGGGCATCGGGCTGAACTACGTGGAGCACGCCTCCGACCTCTCCGAGGGCGTGCCCGAGGAACCGGCGTCGTTCATCAAGGGCGACCACACCGTCATCGGCCCCGGCGAGGCCATCCCCATCCCCGTGCAGAGCGAGCGCACCACCACCGAGGCGGAGGTGGCGGTGGTCATCGGCAGGTACTGCCGCAACGTGGAACCCGAGGACGCACTGGACTACCTGGCCGGCGTCGTGCCCGTGCTGGACCAGACGGCCGAGGACATCCTGCAGCGCAACCCGCGGTTCCTCACCCGCTCCAAGAACTTCCCCGGCTTCTTCTCCTTCGGCCCCCGGATCGTGCCACTGGCCGAAGCCGTGGGCGACGGGACCCTGGCCGACATGGAGGTCGCCACCGTCGTCAACGGCGAGGTGCGGCGCAGCAACACGGTCTCCCACATGCGCTACGACCCGGCGTACCTGATCAGTTTCCACAGCAAGGTGATGCCCCTGTACCCGGGGGACATCATCTCCACCGGGACACCCGGCGCCATCCACGTCACCCCGGGAGACACGGCCGAGTGCCGCGTCTCCGGCGTCGGCGTACTCAGCAACCCCGTCACTGCGTCCAGCTAGGGCTGCAGACACACTTTCTCGAAGGACGAATCTTGAGCACGAACACGGACAGGCCGCCGGCCGGCACGGCACCCGAGGGAAGCCCGCTGCCCGGGCCGCTGGAGGGGCTGAAGGTGGCGGATTTCTCGCGGGTGCTCGCCGGACCGTTCGCCTCCATGATGCTCGCCGACTTCGGGGCCGACGTCCTGAAGGTGGAGAGCCCGGCGGGGGACGACACGCGCTCCTGGGTCCCCCCGGTCGACGACCACGGCGTGGGCACCTATTTCTCCAGCGTGAACCGGAACAAGCGCTCGGTGGTCTGCGACCTCGGCACCGAGGACGGACGGGCGAGGGCCCTCGCCCTCGCGCTGGAAGCCGATATCGTCATCGAGAACTTCCGCCCGGGCGTCATGCAGCGTTTCGGGCTGGACTACGCCTCCCTCGTGGGGCGGCGGCCCGACCTGGTGTACTGCTCCATCACCGGGTTCGGCAGCACCGGCGGAGCACACCTGCCCGGCTACGACCTCCTCGTGCAGGCGGTGGGAGGGCTCATGAGCGTCACCGGGTCGCAGGACTCCGAGCCGAGCAAGGTGGGGGTGGCGCTCGTGGACGTGGTCACCGGCCAGAACGCCGTGGTGGGGATCCTCGCCGCGCTGCGCTCCAAGGAGGCCACCGGGCGGGGCCAGCGCGTGGAGGTCAATCTCCTGTCCTCCCTGCTCTCCGGTCTGGTGAACCAGGCATCGAGCACACTGGCCACCGGCGAGGCGCCCCAGCGGATGGGGAACGCCCACCCCAGCATCGCCCCCTACGAAACCCTGCTGACGGCCGACGGCCCCCTGGCGATCGCGGTCGGGACGGACCGGCAGTTCGAGGCGCTGGTGCGCATCCTCGGCGTGCCGGACCTCGCCGTCGACCCCCGGTTCCGGGGCAATGCTCAGCGCGTGGCTCACCGCGACGCCCTCAAGGTCCTGCTCGAGGAGCGGCTCGGCACCAGGAGCGCCGCCGACTGGGCGCAGCTCCTCAGCTCGGCGGGGGTGCCGGCCGGTAAGGTCAATTCCGTCGCCGAGGCGCTCTCCCTCGCCGAGGACCTGGGGCTCGCCCCGGTCGTCGAGATCACCGACACCGCCACCGGACGCACCAGCCAGCAGGTGGCCAACCCGATCCGGCTCTCCGCGACCCCCGCGAACTACACGCGGGTGCCCCCGCTCCTCGGGGAACACGACGGAGCAACCTTCACATCCCGCCAGCCCTCCGCTACCGGAAAGTAGACCCATGACCGACCCTTCGGACCTCCTCGACATCGACGCACTCCTCACCGACGACGAGCGTGCCCTGCGTGACCGCGTGCGCGGCTTCGTGGACACCGCCATCAAGCCGAACATCGCCGACTGGTACGACCGCGCCGAGTTCCCCCTGGAGATCGTGCCGCGCATGGCCGAACTCGGGCTCCTCGGCATGCACATCAAGGGCTACGGCTGCCCCGGCCGGAGCTCCGTGGAATACGGGCTCGCGGCCCTGGAACTCGAGGCCGGCGACTCCGGGCTGCGCACCTTCGTCAGCGTCCAGGGCTCCCTGGCCATGAGCGCCATCGCGAAGCACGGCTCGGAGGAGCAGAAGAACGAGTGGCTGCCGAGGATGGCCGCCGGATCGGTCATCGGCTGCTTCGGCCTCACCGAGCCGACCGGCGGTTCCGACCCCGGCAGCATGCTCACCTTCGCCAGGCGCGACGGCGACGACTGGATCCTCAACGGCAGCAAGCGGTGGATCGGGCTGGCCTCGGTGGCGCAGGTGGCGATCATCTGGGCCATGACCGACGACGGCGTCCGCGGGTTCGTGGTGCCGACCGACAGCGCGGGGTTCAAGGCCACCCCGATCCTGCAGAAACTCTCCATGCGCGCCTCGATCCAGTGCGACGTCGAGCTCACCGACATCCGGCTGCCCGGCACCGCGCTGCTCCCGAAGGCGAAGGGGCTCCGCGGCCCCTTCGAATGCCTCAACGAGGCCCGGTACGGCATCATCTGGGGTGCCATGGGAGCCGCACGCGACAGCTACTACGCGGCACTCGACTACTCGAAGGAGCGCCTGCAGTTCGGCAGGCCGCTGGCCGGCTACCAGATCACCCAGCTGAAGCTCGTCAACATGGCGCTGGAGATCAACAAGGGGATGCTGCTGGCCCTGCAGGTCGGACGCCTCAAGGACGCCGGGAAGCTGCAGCCCTACCAGATCTCGGTGGGGAAGCTCAACAACTGCCGCGAGGCCATCGAGATCTGCCGTGAGGCCCGCGCGATGCTGGGCGGGAACGGTGTCACCCTCGACTACTCCCCGCTCCGCCACGCGAACAACCTGGAGAGCGTGCGTACCTACGAGGGGACCGACGAGGTGCACACGCTGATCCTCGGCAACCACATCACGGGCATCCCGGCGTTCCGGTAGCCGCCCGATGACTGGATCTGCGGCTCCCGCCGGCCGTGCCTCGGGGATCCGGCGCGGCCTCACGAGCTACGGCGACGAGGGGTTCTCGCTCTTCCTGCGCAAGGCGTTCATCAAGGGTGCCGGCTACTCCGACGACGCACTGGACAAGCCGGTCATCGGGATCGTCAACACGGGCAGCGGCTTCAACCCGTGCCACGGCAACATGCCCGCGCTGCTCGACGCCGTGAAGCGGGGGGTGCTGATGGCCGGCGGCCTGCCGGTCGATTTCCCGACCATCTCGCTCCACGAGAGCTTCTCGCAGCCCACCAGCATGTTCCTGCGCAACCTCATGTCGATGGACACCGAGGAGATGATCCGCGCCCAGCCCATGGACGCCGTCGTGCTCATCGGGGGCTGCGACAAGACGGTCCCCGCGCAGCTGATGGGCGCGGCGTCGGCGGGCGTCCCGGCGATCACGCTGGTCACGGGGTCGATGCTGACGGGCGGGCACCGCGGGCAGCGCGTCGGTGCGTGCACCGACTGCCGCGCCTTCTGGGGGAAGTTCCGCAGCGGCGAGATCGACCGGCAGGAGATCGACGACGTCAACTCGCGGCTCGTGGGAAGCGTCGGGACCTGCTCGGTCATGGGCACGGCCAGCACGATGGCCTGCCTCACCGAGGCCATGGGCATCGCCCTGCCCGGGAGTGCGAGCCCGCCCGCCGTGACGGCCGACCGCGTGCGGATCGCCGAACGGACCGGGACCGAGGCCGTGGCGCTCGCCGCCCGCGGCACGGACATGGGCACCATCCTCACGCGAAAGGCCTTCGAGAACGGGCTGCGGGTCCTGCTGGCCATCGGCGGGTCGACGAACGCGATCATCCACCTGACCGCCGTCGCCGGCCGCCTCGGGATCCGCCTCGAGCTGGAGGACCTGGACCGGATGAGCACCGAGACGCCCGTCCTGGTGGACCTGAAGCCGTCGGGTACCTACTACATGGAGGATTTCCACCGGGCCGGCGGCGTGCCCGCCGTGCTGCGCGAGCTCGGGGACCTCATCCACCGCGACGCCCCTACCGTCACGGGCCGCACCCTGGGCGAGGAACTGGACGCCGCGGGGCCCGGCTTCCCCTCGGACATCGTGCGGCCGCTCTCCGACCCGGTGTATCCCGAGGGCAGTCTCGCCTTCCTGCGCGGCAACCTCGCGCCGGGCGGTGCCATCATCAAGCAGGCCGCGGTGCCGGCGCACCTGCTGGAGCACACCGGCCGTGCGGTGGTCTTCGAGGACACGGCGGACCTCGCGGCACGGATCGACGACGACGCCCTCGACGTCACCGCCGAGGACGTCCTCGTGCTGCGGAACATCGGCCCCGTCGGAGCGCCCGGCATGCCGGAGGCAGGGTACCTGCCCATCCCGAGGAAACTCGCGACGCAGGGGGTGAAGGACATGGTGCGCATCTCGGACGGCCGCATGTCGGGTACCGCCGCAGGCGCCGTCGTCCTCCACGTCACACCCGAATCCGCGGTCGGCGGGCCGCTGCGGCTCGTGCGGAGCGGAGACACCATCACCCTGAGCGTCAGCCGAAGACTGATCCACCTCGACGTCTCCCCCGAGGAGCTGAAGCGACGCGAGGACGCCCTGGGCCCGCCCCCCACGCCGGTGGCGGAGCGCGGGTACCGGAAGCTGTACGTGGCGGAGGTGACGCAGGCGGACGAGGGGTGCGACTTCCGCTTCCTCCAGAGCACGGCACTCCCGGCCCGGGTCGTCCCGCGCAGCCTGGTCCAGGAACCGGGCTGACGGGCACGGGCCCCGGCCCGCGCTCCGCGACGGGTCCGCCTAGGGGACCTCGCCGGGGCGGGGTGCCGCGGGATCGAGCAGCTGCGCCAGGTGGATGCCGCGGCGCTCGCTCAGGTCCTCGATCTGGGTGCGGCACGAGTACCCGTCCGCGAGCACCACGGCGTCCTCGGCGGACCGGACGGCCGGCAGGAGCTGCTGTTCGGCGATCTTGACCGAGATCTCGTAGTGCCCGCGTTCCACGCCGAAGTTGCCGGCGAGCCCGCAGCACCCGCCGAGCTTCCGGACGGTCGCGCCGGCCCGCTCCAGCAGTGCCGCGTCGGGGCTCCAGCCCATGACGGCGTGGTGATGGCAGTGCGGCTGCGCCACCACCACGGTGCCGTCCAGGGAGGGCGGCTCGTAGCCGGGCACGGTCCCCAGGAACTCCGCGAGGGTGTGCGTGGACCGCGCCACGGCCCCGGCGGCCTCGGTGCCCAGCAGTTCCACGGCGTCCGACCTCAGCACGCCCGTGCAGGACGGCTCGAGGCCCACGATCGGGATGCCTTCGGCCACCGACCGGTTCAGCACCTCGACGGTGGATCGCAGCGTCCTCCGCGCGGAATCGAGCTGTCCCGTGGAGATCCAGGTCAGCCCGCAGCACAGGGGTTTCTCGGGGAGGCGCACCTCGTACCCCGCTGCTTCGAGGACGCGCACCGCGGCCTGTCCCACCTCGGGCGAGAAGTTGTCGGTGAAGGAATCCGCCCACAGCAGGACGGGTCCGCGCGCAGGTGCAGCGGACGACGGGCGGCTCCGGAACCAGGAGTGGAAGGTCTGCGGCGCGAACGCCGGGATGTTCCGGCGCTGGTCCACCCCGGCGATCCGCAGACCCACCTGCCGGATGCCGGGCAGTCGCATCAGGAAGTTCAGCGCCCGTGGCGCCCGCGCCGCGAGTCCGGCCCAGCGCGGCAACCAGCCCAGCGAATAGTGCGACGCCGGACGCAGCCGGCCCTTGTAGCTCTGGTGGAGCACCTCGGCCTTGTACGCGGCCATGTCGGTCCCCGTGGGGCAGTCCGAGGAGCAGCCCTTGCAGGAGAGGCACAGGTCGAGTGCGTCGTGCACCTCGGGCGCACGCCAGTTGGGCTTGCCCGCGCCGGCTGTGCGTCCCGTGGCGCTCCCGGTGACGCTGCCGTTGATCATCTCCTGGAGCGCCCTGGCGCGGCCGCGGGTCGAGTCCTTCTCCTCGAGGGTGGCGATGTACGACGGGCACATCACGGCGCTGTTGTCCGCGTGCGCTGCACGGCACAGGCCCACTCCCGTGCAGCGGTGCACCGCCTGGCTGAAGTCGCCCGCATCCTGGTGGTAGCCGAACCCGAGGCCGGTCCGCAACGGCCCGGCCTCCGCCACGCGGACGTTCGCGTCCAGGGGTTCGGGATCCACGAGGATGCCGGGGTTGAGGATGTCGTCCGGGTCGAGGATCCCCTTCACTTTCCCGAACAGGCCGATCGCCGCGGGCGAGTACATGTACGGGAGGAGTTCGCTGCGGGCCCGTCCGTCCCCGTGCTCGCCGGAGAGGGACCCCCCGTAGCGGGCGACCAGTTCGGCCGCGTCGGTCAGGAACGCGCGGAACGCCGCGGCGCCGTCGTCGCGCTGGAACGGGAAGTCGAGGCGGATGTGGACGCACCCGTCCCCGAAGTGTCCGAAGGGGAAGCCCGTGAGGGAGTGCACGAGGAGCAGCTCGTCGAACTCGCGGAGGTAGTCCCCGAGGGTCTCGGGCGGCACGGCGGAATCCTCCCAGCCGGCATGCGCGGGGGCGCCGGCCGGCGAGCGCCCGGCGAGCCCTCCGCCGTCCTCACGGATACGCCACAGGGCGGCGGCCTGCCGCGCGTCGGTGATGATCCTCGAGTGCCGGGCGGCACCGATCCCGGCGACGAGCCGGGCGCGGTCGGCCACCTCGAGGGGGTCGTCGCCGGACACCTCGACGAACAGCCAGGCCGCGCCGCCCGGCAGCTCGGGGACGGCCTGGGGGCCCTTGCGCGACCGCACCACCTGGACGATCCGGGAATCCAGGCCTTCACAGGCCGTGGGCGCGAACGGCAGCACCGCGGGGACGGCGTCGCCGGCTGCCCCGATGTCGGCGAAACCCAGCACGACCATGGTCTTGTGAGGAGCGTCGACCACCAGGCGCACTCCCGCCTCCAGCACGACGGCGAGCGTCCCCTCGCTGCCGACGAGCGCGCGCCGCAGGTCGAAGCCGCGCTCCGGCAGCAGGTGCTCCAGCGAGTAGCCCGAGACCTGGCGTCCGAAGCGGCCCAGTTCGGTGCGGATGGTACCCAGCTCCGCGCCGACCAGGGAGCGCAGCGCGTCGGTCTCCGACGACGACGGCGTGCCGTCCGCGCCCAGGTGGAGGCGCGTGCCGGACCCGGTGACGACGTCGAGGTGGGTCACGTTGTCGGCGGTGCGCCCGTAGGCGAGGGCGCGTGAACCGCACGCGTTGTTGCCGATCATCCCGCCCACGGTGCAGCGCGTGTGGGTGGAGGGGTCCGGTCCGAACCGCAGGCCCCGGGCCAGCGCTGCCTTCTGCAGCGTCGCATGGACCGCCCCGGGTTCGACGACGGCGGTGCGGGCTTCCGCGTCGAGATCGAGGACGCGGTTCAGGTGCCGGCTGAAATCGACGACGACGCCGCGGCCGATCGCGTTGCCGGCCAGCGAGGTGCCCGCGCCCCGGGACGTGAACGGGATCCCGCGTTCACGGCACAGCTCGAGGGTGGTGAGCACCTCGTCCAGGTGGCGCGGGAAGACGACGGCCGCCGGCTGCACCCGGTACAGTGACGCATCGCTCGAGTACACGGCCCGCGAGGTCGCATCATCCCGTGCGTCCCTCACACCGCGGGCCTGGAGCTCGGGGACGAGGGACCGGGGTGCCGAAAGCATCATTGCCATAAGTAACATGTTAACCACTTGTGATGCGCCTCCCGTGGTCCCGGCCACCCACCCTGCAAGGAGCTCCATGACGTACGTCCTCCCGGTCCCGACGCCGCCCAGCCTCCCGGTCGGTGATGGCGGGACGCTGTTCCCCGTCCGGCGCGTGTTCTGCGTCGGGCGCAACTACGGCGACCATGCGCGGGAGATGGGGGCCGATCCGACCCGGGAGCCCCCGTTCTTCTTCCTGAAGCCCGCCGACGCCGTCTTCGCGCCGCAGCCGGCGGCTGCGGGCGATGCCCGGCCGGTGGTCTCCTACCCGCCGCAGACCGCGGACCTCCACCACGAGGTGGAACTCGTCGTGGCGCTGGGGAAGGGCGGCACCGCCATCGATCCTGCCGACGCCCTCGACGCCGTGTGGGGCTACGGCGTCGGCGTCGACCTGACGCGACGCGACCTGCAGGCCGAGGCGAAGGACCTCCGGCGTCCGTGGGACCTCGCGAAGGGCTTCGACTTCTCGGGGCCGTGTTCGCCCCTCCGACCGGTCGGCGACGGGAAGCACCCCGACCGGGGCCGGATCTGGCTGAGCGTGGACGGCTCGCTGCGGCAGGAGGGTGACCTCGCCGACCAGATCTGGACGGTGCCGGAGATCATCGCGCACCTCTCCCGGTCCGTCACCCTGCATCCCGGCGACCTCGTCTTCACCGGTACCCCGGCCGGCGTGGGGGCGCTGACCCGCGGGAGCACGGTGACCGCCGGTATCGACGGGGTCGCCGAGCTCTCCTTCACCATCGAGTGAACCGGACACCCCCGCGTCAGACCGCCCGGCAGCCCCTCGCCGACCGGGTCCACGGCGCACTCCTCGGGCAGCTCCTCGACGGCAGCCGGGAACCGGACGAGGTGCTCAACCTCGTCTATCTCGCCCGGGAGTTCGAGGTCAGCCAGACTCCGCTGCGCGAGGCACTGGCCCGGCTCGAATCCACGGGCCTGGTGCTGCGGGAGGCCCACAAGGGGTACCGGGTGGCACCGCTCCCCAGCATGGAGGATCTCCGGAAGATCATGGACGCCCGCCTGGTCCTCGAGCCGGCCCTGGCCTTCGAAGCAGCCCTGCGGGTGACCCCGGAGTTCCTCGACCGCCTGGCCGCGACCATCCGCCACCTCGAGAGCGGCGCCCACCTGCCCGGCAGCCCACCGCTCACGAGCTTCCTCCGGGCCGACGAGCAGTTCCACGCGGCGATCGCCCACCAGGCCGACAATCCGTTCCTCGAGGACGCCTGGAGGTCGTTCGGCGGGCAGGCGCAGCGGTTCCGGCTGTATGCGAGAACCAGCTCGACGGCGCCGACCACCACCGTGGCCGAACACGGAGCGATCCTCGAGGCCCTGACCCGGCGCGACGCGGAGGGTGCTTCCTCCGCCCTCCGGGCCCACATCGAGAACGCCAAGGTCCGAGCCCTCCACGACCGTGAAGCGGTCCCCACCGAGGACTGAGCACGGACGTCCGCCGGCCCCGAGGCATGCGCGCAGGGATGCCGCGTCGACGGCCCGGGCGCAGCCGCGCGAGCCGCCTAGGCGAGCGGCGTGAGGATCATGTCCGTCCCGGCCCTGCCGCAGATCCCTCGAAGCTGCTCGAGGAGGCTCTCCGGGATCGGGATGCCGTCCCGGCTGCGGGCCGCACGCGCGAGGGCTTCCGGGCCGCCGGGAAGGATCACGTCGGGCTCGTCCCGCACCAGGAGGCGGACGAGGTCGTCCACGTAGCGCGCGGTCTCGCCGGCCTCGGCGACCCTCGCCGGATCGATCACCAGGACGAAGTGCCCCAGGTTGTCGCTGCCGGAAGCGTCGAACGGGAGCGCGCCTCCCGAGAACGCCGCGCTGAGCACGTTGACCATCAGGCTGAGGCCGAAGCCCTTGTGCCCGCCGGTCTCGGGGCTGGAGCCGCCGAGCGGGCTGAGCGTCGCCGCCTGCGTGGTCAGCAGCGAATAGGCGAGGGCGGCGTCGGTCACGGGATCACCCTGCCGGTCGTTGACCCAGCCGACCGGCAGGTCCCGTCCGCCCAGCGCGTAGGCCTTCACCTTGTTCATCGCCACGACGCTCGTGGACATGTCGACCACGAGCTCCCCTCCGCCCGCCCGGGGGGCTGCGAAGGCGATGGGGTTCGTCCCGAGGATCGGCGTCGTACCCCCGAGCGCCGCCACCACGGGCGTCCGCGTCGTCGTCGTCATGACGGCGACCAGGCCGCGCTGGGCCGCGCTCCGGACGTAGTGGCCGAGGGCGCCCAGATGGTGCGAGTTGCCCACGGCCACCGCCCCGATCCCGCAGGCGGCGGCCTTCCCGATGGCCAGCTCCAGCGCGTGGAGGCCCGCCGGATGCCCCAGGCCGGCGCCTGCGTCGACGACGGCGAAGGCCGGGGCATCGCGCACCACGCGGGGGACGGCGTCGAGCTTCAGGCGGTCCTCGGACCGGAGTTTCTCGTACATCATTAGCATGGAGACGCCGTGGGAATCGACGCCGGAGAGATCGGTCTCCACCATCACCGCCGCGGTGGCGGCCGCAGGCTCGCCCGGCATCCCCCAGGCGCGGAGCACGGCGACGATCTGCTCCTGCAGCTGGTCGGCGCCGAAGCGGTGCAGGTCGTCTGAGCTCATCGGTTCCGCTCCTCCATCTCGTCGGCGATGCGTCTGCCGATCTCCAGTGCGGCGGTCGCGGCCGGTGACGGCGCATTGAGCACGTGGATCTGGTGCGGCGCCCTGTCGAAGTAGAAGTCGTCGACGAGGTCACCGTTCCTGCGCATGGCCTGCGCGCGGACTCCCGCGTGGGTGGGCACGAGGCTGTCGTCGCCGAGATCCGGGACGAGCTCCCGGAGACTCGCCAGGAACTTCTTCTGCGACAGGGAGCGTGCGACCTCGGAGAGCCCGACCCTCCAGAATCTCGCGCCGAGCTTCCAGAGCCCGGGCCAGGCAGCGCTTTCGAGGACGTCCCGCGGATTGATCGTGAGCCAGGTGTACCCTTCACGGGCCAGGGCGAAGACGGCGTTGGGCCCCGCATGCACCCCGCCGCCGATCATCTTCGTCAGGTGGACGCCGAGGAAGGGGAGGCTCGGGTCCGGTACCGGGTAGATCAGGCCGCGGACCAGGTGGGACTGGTCCGGGGTGAGCTCGAAGTACTCGCCCCGGAACGGGATGATGCGCACGTCGGGCGTGAGGCCGGCCAGGCGTGCGATGCGGTCGCTGTGCAGGCCGGCGCAGTTGATGAGCTCGTCGGCGGAGATGTCCCCGGTGGTGGTCGAGACGGTCACGGACCCGGCGTCGGCGGTGATCCCCACGACCTCGGCCCCCAGCCGGATCTCGCCGCCGGCCTCCTCGATGAGCCGTCCCAGCACGGCGCAGACCCCCCGGTAGTCGACGATCCCCGTCGATTCCACCCGGAGGGCCGCGACGCAGGCGACGTGGGGCTCGTAGCCGCGGGCCTCGTCGGGGGAGATCAGCCGGCAGGGCACCCCGTTGGCGAGACCACGCCGGTGGAGCTCCTCGAGTGCGGGGACCTGGTCCTGCCGGGTGGCGACCACCAGCTTCCCGCAGATGTCCACCGCCACCCCGTGGTCCTCGGCGAACCGGCGCATCGACTGCGCACCCGCGGTCCCGAGGGTCGCCTTGAGACTGCCCGGCGCGTAGTACAGCCCGGAATGGATGACGCCCGAGTTGTTCCCGGTCTGGTGGTCGGCCAGCCGGGGCTCCTTGTCGACCACGGTGACGCGGTATCCGCGCAGCCCCAGCTCGTACGCGGTGGCCAACCCGACGATCCCGGCACCTACGACTACTACGGAGCTCTTCATTTCGTGGTCCTCGTCTGACATCGTCGTCGTACATCATGGCGAACTTCCGACAACTCTATATCTTTTGTTCGAAAGATATAGAGTTCGGACGAAGCAGCACGTCCTGTCCGCGTTGCAGACCGCCCGAAAGGAACGGCCCGTGCCACCTCCCCAGAGCCGCCCCGACCTCGACCTGCTGAGCTCCCTCGTCGTCCGCAAGGCCCTGGACGACGTCGTCATCCCGGCCTTCGAGCTGGCGACCGGTTTGTCGGTCCGGGCCGAATACCTCCCGACGACCCTCCTCCTCGAGAAGCTCGCCGCCGGGGCCGCACCGGACGTGCTGATCGGGACCCGGGACGCGCTGCGCGACCTCGAGGCCTCGGGCGTCCTCGCCGACGGGAGCGTGGTGCCCCTCGTGGAGTCGGCGATCGGGCTCGGCGTGACCCGGGGTTCCGCTGCTCCCCGGCTGGCGACCGGGAGGGACCTCGTCGACGCCCTGCTCGGCGCCCGCTCGGTCGCCTTCTCGAGGGCGGGGCAGAGCGGCATCTTCTTCCAGGAACTGGTGCTCCGGCTCGGGATCGCGGAGCAGGTCCTCGCACGGGCGACGGTTCTCTCGGCGGGGTTCACGGGCACCGCGCTGACGGACGGGCGCGCCGATGTCGCCGTGCAGCAGGTCAGCGAACTGCTGTTCGTGGAGGGCATCGGGCCCGTGGTCCCCCTGCCGGAGGAGTTCCAGCAGCACACCGGATTCGCCCTGGCCCTCGGCCCCGGCGCGGGAGGCAGCACCGCCGCACGGCGCCTCGTCGACCACCTGACGGACGGGCCGGCGCGGAAGGCCTATACGGTGGGCGGCCTGCGGAACATCGGCACCTGATCGATGTCGTGGTGCCGGGAGGAAGCGCGGAACGCCGGGGGCGTCGGGTGACGGGTGGGCAGGATCGGCCCCGTGGGGGCCTGGCGGCCATGTGCGTCGCGCAGACCACGAGCTGGGGCCTGCTCTACTACTCGCTGCCGGTGGCCCTCGTCCCCATCAGCCGGGACACCGGGTGGTCCGTGCCGGCGATGACGGCCGCGTTCTCGGCCGGCCTGATTCTCTCCGCGCTCGCCGGCGTGCACGTGGGGCGCGCCCTCGACCGGACCGGACCGAGGCTCCTGATGAGCCTCGGCAGTGTCATCGGCGTCGTGGCGTTGCTCCTGGTGGGTGCTGCGCCGAACTTCGCGGTCTTCGCCGGTGCGTGGCTCGTCGCGGGGTTCGCGCAGGCCGCGGTGCTGTACCAGCCGGCGTTCGTGGTGCTCACCCGCTGGTACGGGCCGCACCGGGTGCGGGCCCTGACGACCCTGACCCTCGTGGCGGGGTTCGCGTCGACGGTCTTCGCGCCCCTCACGGCGGTGCTGGTCGATGCGCTCGGGTGGCGTGTCGCGTACGTCGTCCTGGCGGGGATCCTGGCGGCGGTGACGATCCCGCTGCACTGGTTCTTCCTCAACGCGCACTGGTCACCGGACACCGGCCCGCAGACCCGCTCCGCGGCGCCCCAGGATGCCCGGGCGGTCTCCCGGAGCCGGCCGTTCCGCCTGCTCCAGCTCACGCTGGGCCTTTCGACGCTCGCCCTGTACGCGGTGACCTTCAATCTGATCGCCCTGTTCCTCGAGCGCGGCGTGAGCTACCGGAGCGCGGCGGTGGCCTTCGGCCTGATCGGGGTGGGGCAGGTGATCGGCCGGGTCGCCTATTCGGCGCTGCCCTCGGGCACGTCCGCCGTGACACGGACCGTGGTGCTCTCGGCGGCCGGGGCCGGCTGTGCCTGGGCCCTGGCCCTGGTCCCGGGGCCGACGGGGCTGCTCGTCGGAGTAGCCGTGGTCACCGGGATGGTGCGGGGGTGCAACACCCTCCTGCTGGCCACCGCCGTCCCGGACCGGTGGGGGGTGCGGAACTTCGGCACCCTGCAGGGCGTCTTCGCGGCACCGGTGACCATGGTCGGAGCCCTGGCCCCGGCCGCGGGCCCGGCCCTCGCGGCCGTGCTCGGTGGCTACCCCGGCATGGTCGTCGTCATGGCGGCGCTCGCCACGATCGGGGTCGCCACCGCCTCCCGCACCCGGGTGCGATCCCCGACCGGTGGGAACGGGACCGGAGGGACTAGCGTGCGAGGACGCGGCTGATCTCCGCCGGGGAGAGCCTGCGCTCTCCCACGTAGTAGAGGACGGCGTCCCTGGGCAGGTGCGTGTCCCAGTCGGGATTGATGACGGCCCCTTCGTGCTGCACCGCGATCACCGTGGTGGCGAAGTTCCGTCCCAGCGCCTCCTGGACCTGCCCGAAACCGACCTGCTGGAGCGCTTCGGGAAGGCGTGTGCTGTAGGTGTTGCGGCCACCGTGGCTCATGAGGTCCGCGTAGACGACGGCGATCCCGGGATCCTGCAGCTCCTCGGTGGCGAGGCGGGGCGAGTGCCACTGGACGCAGCGGACATCGGCGGCGATGTAGGAGAAGTTGAGGGCGCGGCTCATGTCACGCAGCGTGACGACGGTGTGCACCTCCGGATTCACGTGCGTGACGGCCACCGTGATCGCGAGCGCCTCGTTGTCGTCGCGGGCGTCGATGAGCACGCGGGCGGCCCGGTGCACCCCTGCACGCCGCAGCACGCTCTCCTCGGCGAGGTCCCCGCGGACGAACCCGAGACCGGGCTGCTCGGGCATCGGGTTCTCGGGGACGTCCTCCCACGCGCAGAGGGCGATCGGATGCGCGTCGTCGTCGAGCATCTCGTGGATCAGCCGCTCCGTGCGTCCGGGCGTGTAGCCCACGATCACGAGGTGGTCCGCCATGTCCACGTGCAGGTGGCCCTTCATGCGATGTCCCTTTGCATTCTCGATCGCCGTGGCGATCCGGGTGAACAGGGTGGTCAGCGTGACGATGCCGCCGACAATGACGTAGACCCCGACGAGGCGACCGCCGACCGAGGTCGGGAAGAAGTCCCCGTAGCCGACCGTGGCGGCCGTGACGAGGAACCACCACCAGTAGTTCTCCACGGACGTGATGGTGTTGTCGGACGGCTCGGCCCACACCATGAGGGGCCAGCTGGTGAAGAACACCACGAGGATGATGAGCGCCGGCAGGACCCAGATCCGCGACCGCCCGAGGCCGCGGATCAGACGGATCAGTACGAATGGCACCGCGCGTTCCCTTCCGCCGAGACGATACCGGTCGACGATACCCTCCTTCGCCCGCGCGGCGCGTATCCGTTCGGAGGGACGCGGACGACCGGGGTGCGACCTCCGACACGCGGACAGCCACCCACTCCTGGTGGAGTGGGTGGCTGTCCGGACTAGCGGTACCACCCCGGCAGGGCGGGTGTTACCCGGAGTGCCGGTGGAACAGTGCGTCGGCGGTCAGAGTGCCCCGCCCGTGGTGCGGTTCTTGTCCACCAGCGGATCGTCCAGGGTGTTCGTAGCGGCACCGGTCCGTCCGGCCTGCGACCCGGGAGTCACCGGATCGATGTCGTCCACGGGCAGGAGGGCATCCTTGGTGCTGGGCGAGAGCACGCTGTCCTCGGTCGTGTACACCTCGGCTGCCGCGCCGTCGGCGGGTGTGATCGTCACGTCGCCTTCGGTGTCCTCGTGGTTCTTCTTGCTCGCCGCCACGCCGACCGCTGCGGCGGCCGCAGCGAGCCCGACGCCGGCAGCGACCTTGCCCGAGATGCCCGCCTTGCCGCCGTCCCCACGGGAAGCGGCAGCAGCCTCGACGCCGGGCTCACCGGTGTCGATGCCGGTTCCCACGGATCCACGCCATGCGCCGGTGGCATACCCCTCGTCCTCGATGAAGGCCTTGAACCGGGTCAGGTCTCCCTCGGCCTGGTTCTCGACGACGTTGAGCTTGTCGCCGATCTTCTCGACCAGGCCCTCGGGCTCGTACTCGAGGACGAGGTGCACCTGGGTCTGTCCGCCTCCGACGTCCTCGAAGGAGACCGAACCGGCGTTCGTCGCACCCTCGGTCGCCGCCCACGACACCTTCGTGTCGGGAATCTGCTCCAGGATGGTCGCGTCCCACTGCCGGCGGACGCCGCCGATCTCCACGACCCAGTTCAGGCGCTCGTCATCGAGCTGCGTGACGGACTTGACGCCGCCCATGAAGTGGGGGAATTCTTCGAACTGGGTCCACTGGTTGTAGGCGATACTCACCGGGACGTTGACGAGGATTCTCTTTTCGACCTTCGTGCTCATGGCGTCTCCTTCGGGTTGGGACAGGCTGCGGCTGGTGATCAGAACGGCGACTCACGCCATTCATCAGCCTGCTTAGTATACCGCGGGGGACGCATTCTGTGCTTACTTCACCGCTTTCGCCACGATCCGGCGCAACTCCTCCTCCACCTCGTCGGTCCACGCGGTGATCGAGAAGGCGTTCGGCCAGAACACGCCGTCGTCGAGCGTCGCGGCGTCGTTGAAGCCGATGGTCGAGTAGCGGGACTCGAACTTCGCCGCCGCCTGGAAGAACGTCACCACCTTCCCGTCGCGGGCGTAGGCCGGCATGCCGTACCAGGTCTTGGGCTCGAGGTCCGGCGCGACGGCGGACACCAGCGCGTGGTACTTCTCCGCGAGCTCCCGATCGGGCTGCGGCATCCCGGCGATCTTGTCCTGGATCGCCTTCTCCCCCGCGGCGCGGTTCTTGCCGCGCTTCGCCTCCGCGCGCATCTCGGCCGTTCGCTCCTTCATGGCCGCGCGCTCCTGCTCGGTGAAGCCCTCGGTCGTGTCGGTCTGGCGTGCCATGGTCTGCCTCCCTCGATGTGGTCCGCGGGCGGCTGCCCGACGATGCTCCCACCCTAGGGACGGCGTCCGTCCATGGGTAGGGGTGCGCGGTATCCCACCCACGGCGGTGGTCCCGACAGGTAGCGTGCAGGGCCCCTCCTGGCAACACGGCCCGGATCTTCTCCGCGACTCCGCCCTCCGGGCGCCTGCGCACAGTAGGCTGACGGGGCCGGGCCCGACGTGCGGGCGATGCTTCGACAGAGGAAGCCGCCCCGTCGTCCCGGCAGGTCTCACCGTCCTTTCGGACTCACCGCACCTAATTGGGAGAACTTCCATGACCACCGCAAACACGCCCCACGCGGGCGCCCGCACCAATGTCCAGAAAGCAGCCCTCGCCGTCGGCGCGGTCTTCCTGCTCGTCGGGATCCTGGGCTTCATCCCCGGCATCACCTCGGACTACGACACGATGAAGTTCGCCGGACACGAGTCGGAGGCGAAGCTCCTCGGCCTGTTCCAGGTCTCGGTCCTGCACAACATCGTCCACCTGCTCTTCGGCGCAGCCGGCATCGCCATGGCCCGCACCATCAGCGGTGCCCGCTCCTACCTGCTGTACGGCGGCATCATCTACCTCGTGCTCTGGGTCTACGGCCTCGTCATCGACCAGGAGTCCGCCGGCAACTTCGTACCCCTCAACGGTGCGGACAACTGGCTGCACTTCCTCCTGGGCGTGGGCATGATCGCCCTGGCGCTGCTGCTGACGCGCGACAACACCCGCAAGACCGCACGCGCATAACCTCCCCGCCGGCACTCCGGCAGGAACGACGAGAAAGGCCCCGGGACCTCGTGCCCGGGGCCTTTCCCGTCGTCCGGGCCAATGGGCCTCGGACCGGACCGTCGAATTAGGACACGCGGGCATGACGTTATTTCTTGCGCTGCTGGTTAGGAGAGCCTAACCTGAGACCGTGCCTTCGAAGACAACCGCCGCCGCGCCAGCCCTCTCCGTCGCGGACCTGGGCATCTCCTACGGCAGCCGGCGGGTCGTCGAGTCCGTCTCCCTCGATCTCACGCCCGGCACGGTCACGGCCCTCATCGGCCCCAACGGCAGCGGCAAGTCCACGCTGCTGCGCACCATCGCCCGCCTGCATGCGCCCGACGGCGGGACCATGACGCTCGACGACGGCGCCGACGTGCTCGCGCTCTCCCCCCGCGAGTTCGCCCGCACCATCACGCTGCTGGCGCAGAGCCGCCCCGTGCCCGGCGGACTCACCGTCCGGGAGGTCGTCGGCTTCGGCCGCCACCCGCACCGCAGCCGCTGGACGGGACAGGACCCCGAGGGCGCCGCCGCCGTCGGCCGCGCCCTCGAGCTCACCCGCACCGCGGAACTCGCCGACCGCCCCGTCGCGGCGCTCTCCGGCGGGCAGGTACAGCGTGTCTGGCTCGCGAGCTGCCTCGCCCAGGACACCGGGGTGCTGCTCCTCGACGAGCCCACCACCTACCTCGACCTCCGCTACCAGGTGGAGATCCTCGATGTCGTCCGTGACCTCGCGACCGACCACGGGGTCGCCGTCGGCGTCGTCCTGCACGACCTCGACCAGGCCGCGGCCATCGCCGACACCGTGGTGCTGCTCGAGGACGGGGCCGTGATGGCGCGGGGCACGCCCGTGGACGTCCTCACCCCGGAGAACCTCTCCCGCGCCTACGGCGTGCGCGTCGACGTCACCGTCACGGGCGGCACGGTCTCCACGCGCGCCGTCGGACGCCACAACGCGGCTCCCCTGATCCTCGGCGCACCCGCCGCCTCCTGATCCACCCGCGCACCGTGCGCTCCGAAGAGAAATGAAGACGATGACACAACCGAAGATCCTCGCTGCCCTCGCAGCGGTGGCCCTGCTCTCCCTGACCGCGTGCGGCACCACCGAGGCAGCCACCGGCAGCACGCCTCCCGAGGAGGCCGCGACCGGCGGGAGCATCACCGTCACCGATGCCCGCGGCAAGGAGATCACCCTCGACGGGCCCGCAGAGCGCGTGGTCGCCACGGAATGGAACGCCGTCGAGAACCTCGTCTCGCTCGGCGTCATGCCGGTCGGGGCCGCGGACGTGGAGGGCTACGCCCAGTGGGTCAGCGCCGAGCCGCTCGACGATTCCGTCACCGACGTCGGGGTGCGCGGCGAGCCCAGCATCGACACCCTCGTGTCCCTCACGCCCGACGTCGTCATCGTCACCGACCAGCTCGTCGAGGGCGCGATCGAGCAGATCGAGAAGACCGTCCCCGTCGTCGTCGTGCCCGGGGGCGACGCCACGGACAACATCGGCCAGATGTTCGAGAACCTCGACCTGATCGCCACGGTCACCGGCACCGAGGACCAGGCCGCCGAGCTGAAGTCCGGGTTCGAGGCCAAGGTCGCCGAGGGCAGGGCCGCCATCGAGGAGGCGGGCGGCGCGGGGACCCCCGTGGCCTTCTCCGACGCGTACGTCGACGCCGGCAGCGTCTCGATCCGCCCCTTCACCGAGGGCTCACTCGTCGGCAGCGTCTTCGGCCGGCTCGGCCTCGCCGACGCCTGGACCGTGGAGGGCGACGCGGCCTACGGCCTCGGGCAGACCGACGTCGAAGGCCTCACCGCCCTGCCGGAGGACACCGCCTTCTGGTACCTCGCCAACGACGCGTTCGGTGACCCCTACCAGGAGCAGTTGAAGGACAACGCCGTCTGGACGTCGCTGCCCTTCGTCGAGACCGGGGTGACGCGCTTCCCCGACGCCCTCTGGACCTTTGGCGGCCCCAGCTCCATGGGGCAGTTCGTCGACGCGGCGGTCGACGCCGTCACGGCGCAGGCAGCGAAGTAGTCCCGTGCCGTCGGCGACGCTGACCAGGCCCACTCCGCGCCCGGCCCGGGCCGAGGGCCCGCACCCCGGAGTGCGCCTGGCCGTCGCCGGCGGCCTCCTCGCCGCCGCCACCGCGATCCTCGCCCTCGTGCACGTCACGCAGGGCACCTCGAGCGTCGGAGCGGCGGACATCCTGGGCCTGCTCCTCGGGAACGACGACGGCACCACGGGAGCCGTCGTCGCGGCCAGCCGCATCCCGCGCCTCGCGGCCGGCCTGCTCGTCGGGGCGGCGCTCGGGGCGGCGGGCGCCGTCCTGCAGTCCGTCTCGCGGAACGCCCTCGCCTCCCCCGACACGCTCGCGGTCAACGCGGGTGCACATCTCGCCGTCGTCGCCGTCGCGGCCTTCGGCCTGCAGGTACCGCTGCTCGGATCCGTGGGCGTGGCCTTCCTCGGCGGACTCGGCGCCGCCGCCCTCGTGCTCGCACTCGCGGGCGCCGGACAGTCCTCGAGCGTGCGCCTGGTGCTGGCCGGCTCCGCCATCGCACTCGCGTTCCACGCCCTGACCAGCACCCTGCTGCTGCTGTTCTCGCAGGAGACGCGCGGTCTCTTCGCCTGGGGCTCGGGATCCCTCGGGCAGAGCGGGCCCGAGAAGTTCGTGGTCCTCGCACCCCTGGCAGGCGCCGTGCTGCTCGTCCTGCTCGCGAAGGCGCGCTCCCTGGACCTGCTGGCCCTCGGCGACGACCAGGCCCGCGTGCTCGGTATCGACGTGCGCGGCACGCAGGTCCTCGCGATCGTCCTCGCCGTGCTGCTCTCCGCCGCTGCCGTCACCGTCGCGGGTCCCATCGGCTTCGTGGGGCTCGCAGCTCCCGCGGTCGTCCGCCTTGCGGCTCCCCGCATCCCGGGCCTGCACCGGCACATCGCCCTCATCCCCGCGGCGGCGCTCATGGGGGTGTTCCTCGTCCTCGGCGCCGACGTCCTGCTGCGCGCCGTCGTCGGAGCCGAGAGCGCGGTCGAGGTGCCCACCGGCGTCGTCACCACGGTCTTCGGCGCCGTCTTCCTCGTGGCCCTCGCCCACCGCATGCGTTCGGACGGTCCCACCCGCG
Organism: Arthrobacter sorbitolis; assembly: GCF_054510995.1. Taxonomy (NCBI): domain Bacteria; kingdom Bacillati; phylum Actinomycetota; class Actinomycetes; order Micrococcales; family Micrococcaceae; genus Arthrobacter; species Arthrobacter sorbitolis. The sequence continues at coordinate 314,081 of NZ_JBTNDM010000003.1, read as the reverse complement.
AGGCCCGCTCCGTCTCCCTGCGTACCATCGGAGCGGCCCGCAGCACGGCGGTCCTCGCGGTCCTCGCGGTGCTGCTCGTCGCGGTGACGATCGCCGGGTTCCTGCTGGGCGACGCGAAGCTCCTCCTCGGTGACATCGCCAACTGGATGTCCGGCCAGGCCGGGCCGGTGGTGTCCAGCGTCATGGATGCCCGGGCACCGCGCGTGGGTGCGGCCCTCCTCGCGGGCGCCTCCCTCGCCCTGGCCGGGACCGCCATCCAGGCCGTGACCCGGAATCCGCTCGCGGAGCCCGCGATCATCGGCGTCTCGGGCGGGGCCGGGGTGGGCGCCGTCCTCGTCATCACCCTCGTGCCGCTGGCCGGCTTCTGGACCATGAGCGCTGCGGCCGGCGCCGGTGCCGCCGTCGTCGCCCTGATCGTGTTCGGGCTGTCCTTCCGGGGTGGCATGCAGACGGACCGCCTCGTGCTCATCGGCATCGGGGTGTCCGCGGCCGCGACCGCCGTCATCACGCTGCTGATCGTCCTCACCGACCCGTGGAACGAGTCGAAGGCACTGACCTGGCTCTCCGGCTCCACCTACGGCCGGTCGCTGCAGCACCTCGTGCCCATGGCCGCGGCCCTCCTCATCGGCCTGCCCGTGATCGCGTCCCTCTCCCGCGCACAGGACCTGCTGGCCCTCGACGAGGACACCCCGCGCCTGCTCGGCCTGCAGGTGCCGCGCACCCGGGTGGTCCTGCTCGCCGCGGCGGTGCTGCTCACGGCGTCGTCGGTGGCCGGGATCGGGGTGATCGGCTTCGTGGGCCTCGTGGCGCCGCATGCCGCGCGCGCGCTCGTGGGGGCGTCGCACCGGCTCATCCTCCCGACGGCGATGCTGCTCGGCGCGATCCTCGTCTGCCTCGGCGACCTCATCGGCCGGACGGCGATCGCCCCGGCGCAGCTGCCCGCGGGGCTGCTCACGGCGCTGCTCGGGGCGCCCTACTTCATCCACCTGCTGTTCCGGAGCCGCCTCCGCCGCTGAGGGTCGCCGTCGCGCTACCCAGGTGCCGCGCGGGGTGCTTCGCGGGGCGCCGCGCGAGGTGCCGCGCGAGGTGCCGCGCGAGGTGCCGCGCGGGGTGCCGCGCGGGGTGCCGCGCGGGCACGGCAGGAATGACCGGCGTACGGTCCCATCACCGGTCATGTCCGTCGTCCCGACGGTCCCAGCGGGGCCTCCCTCCCGGAATGCGGACGGAAGCTGTCCGGTGTCCCGGTGCCCGCGCGCCGTCATCCGGGCACAATCGGCACATGACCCTCCGCTGGTATTCCACCGTCGTCGAATCCGCAGACCACCGAGCCCTCGCGCACTGGTGGGCCGAGTCGCTGGGCTGGGAGGTGATGTTCGAGGACGACGACGAGGCCGTCCTCGTGCCGCCCTGGGCCCGCGAGCTGGGCCCGACGCTCTCCTTCGAGCAGGTACCGCCCGGCCTCGTGTTCGTGTCCGTGGAGCACGGGAAGCAGGGGAAGAACCGCCTGCACCTCGACTTCGCGCCGCATACCAGCCAGGACCGGGACGCCGAGATCGGGCGCCTGCTCGCCCTCGGGGCGCGGCGGATCGACATCGGGCAGGGACCCGACGTCAGCTGGGAGGTCCTGGCGGATCCTGACGGGAACGAGTTCTGCGTGCTGTCCTCGAGGGACCGGTAGGACGCACGGAGCCAGGAGGACGCACGAGAGGACAGCGATCACCGCCGGATGCACTCCGGGTGGTGATCACTGTCCTCTCGACGCGCCGGCTCCTCGTTCGAGCGCCGGCGACGGGTTACAGCTCGACGCGCTCCGTCTCGATGACTTCCTTGCGCACCTGGCCGCTGACGACCTCGTCGTGGGTGCGGGCCTCGCGACGGACGCGTACGCGCTCGATCGGCACCACGTCCATCTCCACGCGGGGCTTCTCCTCGTAGAGGACCACCTCGACGGTCTCGCCGTTGAAGGCCGTCTCGACGGCGGAGTAGAGGCGCTCGCGCTCGGCCTCGGTGTAGGAGTTCTGGCCGTCGTCGTAGAACGGGACGCCGTCCTTGACGGGTACGCGCTCGACGACGAGCTCCTCGCGGCGGATCTGCACCGTCATGGTGACGTCCTCGGTGACCACGCGCTTCACGAGGCGGACGCGCTCGGTCTCGCGGATCTCCGTGCCCACGCGCAGCTGCTCCTCGGAGCGCGTCATGGAGTAGTCACCCTCGGGGCGGGACGACTGCGTGCGGGTGCGGTCGGTATCAGGACGGTCGGAGTCGCGGGCGCGGTCGGTATCGGTACGGTCGGCGTCGGTGCGACCCGAGTCGGCGAAACCTGCGGTGGCGGCCTGGTCCGTCCCGACGTCGTCCTTCGGCGCCATGAGGCCGTAGTAGCGCAGGAGGTGCTGCTCCTCCTCGGGGCTCAGGTGCCCGTCCAGGGACATCTTCGGGGAGTCGTACACCTTGGCGTGCGTGTAGGGCAGGCGGACGTCGCGGCCCGCGAGCGTCGCCCCGCGCAGCGGCGCGAAGGACTCGGGGTTACCCATGGTGTGGGTGGCGACGGTGACCCAGCTGGGCTCGCCCGTGGCGTCGTCGACGTAGAGCTGGCCCATGGGACCGAGGACGGCGCCGTCTTCGCTCAGCACGTTGGCGCCGGCGTTCATGGCATCCTTCATCTGTTCAAGCGTGATCATGATTGCCCTTTCGAGGAGTTGCTTTCCTTCACCGTAGGGCCCACCCGGAGCGATAGCAAGCATGCTTACTACTCGGTCTGCACTTCATAATCCACGAACCCTCGGCGAACGGCCCCGACGGTCCTAAACTGTGCCGCATGCACCTCCGGCGCAGATCCCTCCGGGCGGCGCGCGTCTCCGACGAATCGCACCACGTCACCACCTTCGAGCTCTTCTTCGACCTGGTCTTCGTGTTCGCGTTCACGCAGGTCACCGGTTTCATGGCCCACGAGCACTCGTTCCTCGGTGTCCTGCAGGGCATGATCATTCTGGGGCTGCTCTGGTGGTCCTGGGTGTCCTACTCCTGGCTCGGCAACCAGACGCACGTGGACGAGGGCATCATGCGCCTCGGCCTGTCCGTCGTCATGGTCGCCATGTTCATCGCGGCCCTCGCCATCCCCGAGGCCTTCCACGACCTGGAGGGCGGACTCAGCGGCCCCCTCGTCCTCGCACTGGCGTACTTCGTGGTGCGCCTGATGCACCTGGCGCTCTACCTGTACGCGGCGATGGACGACAAGCCGCTCCAGCGCCAGGTCCTCAAGACCTCCGTGGCGATGTTCTCCGGTTCCGCCCTCATCCTCGCCGGCGCGCTGATCGGCGGGACGGCGCAGACCTGGTTCTGGCTGGCCGGGCTGGCACTCGACATCACCCTGACCTATCTGACGTCCACGCACGGGGACTGGCGCCTGCCCTCGGCGGCGCACTGGACCGAGCGTCACGGCCTGGTCGTCATCCTGGCGCTCGGCGAGTCGATCGTGGCCATCGGCGTGGGTGCCTCCAAGGAACCCGTGAGCGTCCCGATCCTCCTCGGCGCGGTGTTCGGGATCGCCCTGTCCGTCTGCCTGTGGTGGCTGCACTTCGACGTCACGGCGATCGCCGCCGAGCACCGCTTCGCCGCCCTGCGCGGCGAGGAACGCACGTCGGCCGCCGTCGACGCCTACACCTACCTGCACCTGCCCCTCGTGGCCGGGATCATCCTCTCGGCGTTCGGGGTGGAGGACGTCCTCGCGCACGTCTACGATACGGAGGACTTCGGCCTGCTCGGCTCGTTCGCGCTCTTCGGCGGGGCCGCCCTGTTCCTCCTCGGCAGCTCGGCCTTCTGGCGCCGCATGGCCGGTGGCTGGAAGAAGCTGCGGCTCGTGGGCACCGCCGTCCTGCTCCTGCTCGTCCCCGTGGCTGCGCCGCTCGCCCCCCTGGCGGCCCTCGCCCTCGCGGCCACGATGGCCGCGGCGCTCGTGGCGGCGGAGAGCACGCTGTACAGCGAGGCGAGGGCATCGATCAGGGAGCGGCACGCCCACGGCGGGCACTGACCCGCGGGCGGCGCCCTAGGAGTCGTGCCGCAGGGCGTAGCCGGAGCTCGGCAGGGAGTCGATGGTCCAGTCCGCATGCGACGCCGGATGGTCCGACGGCACGTCAGCGCCGACGATCCCCAGGAGATACCGCACCAGGAGTGCGGTGAGGACGATGACCAGGAGGATCAGCAGGATGTTCATGCGTCGATACTGGTCCTGCCGGCCGGAGAAAAAGAGTGGCAGAAAGGACCCATAACGCTCAAAAGCTGCCATACTTCTGGCATGCTCACCAGGGTCGCCGTGATCGTCCTGCAGGACCTCTCCATCTTCGAGTTCGGCGTGGTCTGCGAGGTGTTCGGGGTCGACCGATCGGCGCTCGGCGTGGGTCTTCCCCCCTTCGACCTCCGCGTCTGCACGCCCGTGCCCGGCATGGTCCGGACGTCGTCGGGCGTGTCCCTGCAGGTGGACGACGACCTCACGGGCGTCGACGACGCCGACCTCGTCATCATGGCGCCCTTCTCGGCGGGCACCGCAGTGCCCGCCGCCGTCCTGGACGCCCTCCGGGCCGCGGACCGCCGGGGCGCCCGCATCTTCTCCGTGTGCTCGGGGGCGTTCGCCCTCGCCGAGGCGGGGCTCCTGGACGGCCGCTCCGCGACGACGCACTGGAGGTACACGAAGAGCCTCGCCGACGCCTACCCGGGCACGCATGTGGACGAGAACGTCCTCTACGTGGAGGACGGCAACATCCTCACGAGCGCCGGCACGGCCTCGGGGATCGACGCGAGCCTGCACCTCGTCCGGCAGGAGTTCGGGCCGAAGGCTGCGACGGCGATCGCCCGCGGCATGGTGGTGCCTCCGCACCGCGACGGCGGCCAGGCCCAGTTCATCGAGCGGCCCATCCCCACCGAGTGCGGCGCGTCCATGGAGGAGCTGCTCGTCTGGCTCGGCGACCACCTGGACCAGGACATCTCCGTGGCGACACTCGCCCAGCGCCTGCACATGAGCGAGCGGACGTTCGCCCGGCGGTTCCGCGCCGAGACGGGCACGACGCCGGCGGCCTGGCTCACCGGGCAGCGGCTGCTGCGCGCCCAGTCGCTGCTGGAGGAGACGCGACTGACCGTCGACGCCGTCGCGCGGGCGGCGGGCTTCGGCCAGGCCGTGCTGCTGCGCCACCACTTCCAGAAGGCCCTGGGCGTCAGCCCCGCCGCGTACCGCCGCACCTTCCGGGGATCCGACAAGGGGTGCGACCTCGACCTGCACGAGCTCGAGGAACAGTTCGGCGGGCACGCCCTCAGCCGGTGAGCCTGCGGATGACGAGGAGGACCACCGGCAGGTAGAGCACCCCGGCAAGCGTCTGCAGCGTGATCGTCGAGGCCATGAGCCGCGCATCGCCGCCGAGCGCCCTCGCCATGACGTACGCCGAGGACGCCGTGGGCAGGGACAGGAACAGGATCACCGTGGCGGCGGGCTCACCCGTGAGGCCCAGCAGCAGGCAGCCGGCGATCCCCAGGCCGGGCAGCACCGCGAACTTCGCCGCGGTCGCCAGCACGACGGCGCCCACATTGCTGCCCAGGCTCCGGAGATCCAGGGCCGCCCCCACGCACAGGAGGCCGAGCGGCAGCGACGCGCCGCCGAGGGCTTTGACGAACTCGGCGGCGCCCGGCGGCAGCCCGAGCCCCGAGACGTTGAGCAGGATCCCGACGACGCAGCCGAGGATCAGCGGGTTGGTCACGATACTGCGGACGGTGCCGGCGAGCGTCAGCCTCTCCGACCCGTACCGCGCGAAGCCGAGCGTGCAGAGGACGTTGACGAGCGGCACGAGGACGGTGTTCGCGATCGCGGCGAGCGCGACGCCGTCGGGCCCGAAGAGGGCGAGGGCGATCGAGAGCCCGAGGTAGTTGTTGAAACGGATGCTCCCCTGCAGCACGGAGGTGAAGGCGGGTCCATCGAGATCCAGCCAGCGCTGCGCGAGCACGAGCCCGAGCGCCGTCAGGACGACCGGCCCGGCGAGGATCGGCGCCATCAGGGCGATCGGCAGTCCCGCGAGGTCCGCCGTCGCCGTGCCGCCCACGAACAGGGCCGGCAGGAGGACGAAGTAGCAGAGCCTCTCCGCGGGCGGCCAGAACGCGGGCGCCAGCAGGCCGCGTGACCTGAGGAGACAGCCGAGGGCGATCAGTCCGATCACCGGGCCCAGCGCCACGAGGGTCTGCAGGATCACGAGGCCTCGCCCGCAGGCCGGACCCGGCGGGTCACCAGCCCTGTGCCACGAGCCAGTCGGCGGCGAGGGTGCTCCACTGCTCGGCGGCGCCCGCTCCCGTGGCCAGCCCGAGGCCGTGCTCTCCCTCGGCGAAGACGTGGAGGGCGTGCGGCACGAAGTGCGCGGCGAGCGCCTGCCCGAGGAGGTACGCATGCTCCACGGGGACGGCCTCGTCGGCCGCGGTGTGCCAGATGAAGAACGGTGGGGCGTCGGCCGTCACGAGGCGGTCCAGGGACGTCGCCGCGCGGAGTTCCCCGCCGGCGTCGGGCCCCAGCAGTTCGTCCTGCGAGCCTCGGTGCGTCGCGCGTTCCATCGACACCACGGGATAGCAGAGGACGGCGGCGTCGACGCCCTCGACGGCATCAGCGGAGGCCGTCAGGGCCGCGTGTCCGGCGAGGTGCCCGCCCGCCGAGAACCCGAGCAGGGCCAGCCGTCCGACACCGGCGGCACGGACGCGGCGGATCTCCTCGCGGACGGCGTCGAGGGGGCCCGGATGCCGGGTCTGCACGGGGTAGTGGAAGACACTGGCCGAGAGGCCGAGCGAGCGCAGGCGGTCGACGATCACCTCGCTCTCGGTGTCGGACAGCATGCCGTAGCCGCCTCCGGGCAGGACGATGACGTGAGAGGACTCCATCCCTCCACCGTACTGGCCGGCGGGTGGCGACGGCGGCGGACCCGCTCCGGGCACCCCCTGGGCAGGCCGACCGGTCAACGAAGAAAGCCCCTGGCCGGAGGGCCAGGGGCTTCTCGTACGTCCGGACGTTCTGTCAGCCCTCGCACTCGGTGCAGTACTTGTCGCCGTTCTTCTCGCGCGCAAGCTGGCTGCGGTGGTGTACCAGGAAGCAGGACATGCAGGTGAACTCGTCCTCCTGCTGCGGGATGACCTGGATCAGGAGTTCCTCATGTGAGAGGTCGGCTCCGGGGAGGTCGATCCCTTCGGCGGTCTCGCCGTCCTCGACATCGATCAGCGCGGTCTGCGTGGTCGCGCTGCGCTGTGCCTGGATAGCCTCGAGGGACTCATTGGCCGGCTGGTCTTCCGGACGGACGCGTGGTTCGTCGTAGTCGGTTGCCATGGGGGTAGATCTCCTTCTGTGGGCGGGAATACGCCCAGATGCCACTCTCAACCTCGGAAGAGGCGGAAGTATTCCATATACCGGGTGCAATATACCGGCTGCAACTGGAACTTTTCTCCACGCCCCGAACGGACGCCTTTCCGCACTTCGATGTGACGAAACAGGACCGGGCGTGCTACACGCGGACGGCGGGCGCCGCCGTCGTAGGGTTGGTCCCAGTCCCCTCCCCGACGGTCCCAGGAGCTCCCATGGCATTGGCAATCGACCTCAGCGGCAAGACGGCGCTCGTCACCGGATCCACGCAGGGCATCGGCATGGCCATCGCCGCCGGCCTCGCGACCGCGGGCGCCCGCGTGGGGGTCAACGGCCGCAGCAACCGCAGCGTCGCCCGCGCCATGGAGACCATCCGCAGGGACGTGCCCGACGCCGACCTCGTCGCCGTGCCGGCCGATGTCACCACGGACGACGGCGTCGCCCTGGCCCTCGGCGTCCTGCCCGCCGTGGACATCCTGATCAACAACCTCGGGATCTTCGGCGCCCAGCCGGCCCTGGAGATCGACGACGCCGAGTGGCGCCGCTACTTCGAGGTCAACGTGCTCACCGCGATCCGCCTCACCCGCTCCTACCTGCCCGGCATGATGGACGCCGGCTGGGGCCGCGTCCAGTACATCGCGAGCGACTCCGCCGTCGTCATCCCCGCCGAGATGATCCACTACGGCGTCTCCAAGACGGCACTCCTCGGCGTCTCGCGCGGCTTCGCGAAGGAGGCCGCCGGCACCGGCGTGACGGTGAACTCGATCATCGCCGGCCCCACCCACACCGGCGGGGTCGAGGACTTCGTCTACCAGCTCGTGGACAAGGACCTCGAGTGGGAGGACGCGCAGCGGCAGTTCATGAAGGACCACCGCCCGCAGTCGCTGCTGGAACGCCTGATCGAGCCGCAGGAGATCGCCAACATGGTCACCTACCTCGCCTCCCCCCTCGCCTCGGCCACCACCGGCGCCGCGGTCCGCGTGGACGGCGGATACGTGGACGCCATCCTGCCGTGAGCCGCACGGCCGCCCTCACCCCGGTCGGCGGGCTCGAGCCGGGCCCCATGGCCGCGATCCTGGCGAACCACGCCATACCGGGCTGCGAGGTCCGGGGCGCATCCGGCCGCTCGCACACGCGCCTGCTCGCGACGCCGGGCGGCCCGCGCCGCGTCACCGTCACCGTCCGGCCCGACGATGTCGAGCTCACCGCGGACACCAACGACGACGGCGAGTTCGCGCATCTCGTGCGCACCACGCGCGCGTGGCTGGACCTCGACACGGATGTCGCAGCCGTCGCCCGGGCGTTCGACGGCGACCCGCTCCTCGGCCCGCTCGTGCGACGCCGTCCCGGCCTCCGCGCCGTCGGCTACCCCGACGCCTTCGAGGCCGCGATCATGACGGTCCTCGGGCAGCAGGTGTCGGTGGCCGCGGGCTGCACGTTCGGTGGCCGGCTCGCCGCCGCCTACGGCACGCCGTCGACGGCGGGCCTCACGCTCTTCCCCACGCCGCAGGCCATCGCCGCGGTGCCGCACGGCGAGCTGCGCGACGCCGTCGGCGTGACCCGCACACGGGCCACGACGGTGCAGAACGTGGCGCGCGCCGTCGTCCACGGCCTGTCCCTCGACCCCGCCGGCGATCACGCGGCGGTGCGGAGGGACCTGCTCGCCATCCCCGGGATCGGGCCGTGGTCCGCCGACTACCTCGCCGTGCGCGTCCTGCGGGATCCCGACGCCTTCACGCCCGGGGACCTCGTGGCACGCCGTGCCATGGGCGATCCGAGCATCCGCGATGCGGAACGCCTGTCGGAGGCCTGGCGGCCCTATCGGGCCTACGCCCTGTTCCACCTCTGGACGGCGGCCACGTACGCGGGACCCTAGGTGGGGCCCCTCCGGTCGCTGCGCAGCGCGATCTCCAGCTCGAAGCGGAACTTCGGGTCCTTCAGGTCGTCGCCGAACAGCTCACGCAGCTGCTGGACGCGGTAGCCGACCGTCTGCCCGTGGATGCCGAGCTCCTCCGCAATCGGCGCACGCTGGCCCCAGTGCCGCAGCCAGGCCAGCAGGGTCTCCTCGAGCTTGGCGCGCTGGCCGTCGGGCAGGTCGGCGAGCGGGGCGAGCCTCCGGCGGGCCAGCTCCCCGACGGCCGAGGGTTCGGCCGCCAGGACCACCTCCGTCATGTGCTCGTCCGCCCAGACCGGCCGCTCGTCCGCGCCCTCGCGCGGCGGCAGCATGGAGGCGGCCAGTACGGCCAGGCGGAGCGACTGCGCCACCAGGTCGATCCCGCCCGCGGGCCCGATCGCGGCGCTCCGCCCGGTGAGCACGCGGTCGAGCTCGGCGCGCTGCCACGCACCCCGTTCGGGGACCAGGGCGACGGCGTCGGTCTCGCGTTCGACGACGATCGCCCCCGGCCCGAGCCGCTGACGGATCCCCGGCGCGCGCTCCAGGGGCAGGGTCACCACGACGACCTGCGCGGGAACGGCCCAGTCCGCGAGGGACGCCGCCTGCCGAAGCGCCGTCTCGTCCGCCTGCCCGAGCAGCAGCAGCTCCAGCAGCTCGGCACGACGCCGGTCCACGGCCCCCGCACGCTCCGACTGCTCGAAGGCGTAGGCCTCGGCGCTCACGGCGGAGAGCTCGTCGATGTAGGCCATGATCGATTCCCCGAGGTCCACCACGACGGACGGGCCGAGACCCTCCTCCATGGAACGGCGCGACATCTCCCGGAACGTGACGCGCGCGCCCATCCGGTAGGCGCCGAGCAGCGCGTCCATGCTGCGACCCTGGCGGAACTCGCCCCTGCCGAGGCCCGCCACCAGCTGGCGGCTCTGGTCGGACAGCGCGGGCATCCCGGTGCCCGGCAGCTCGAGGAACCGCTCGAGCGCGGCGGCCACCCCCCTGCGCAGGCCGCGCCCGAAGTTCCCCTCGATGGGCCGGGCGTAGGCCGGGACCAGCTGGGGGACCGCCTGGATGATGGCCTCGACGAGGTCCGGCGTGAGGGGCCGCAACCGGTCGCTGACCTCGGGTGGGAGGGCGAGCCAGGGCGGCTCGGGGGGAGCGTTCACCATCGCGTCAGAACTCACGGGAACAACTCCGATCTGTTTCGTCAAGATAATTCTTCTCCCCCAACTCTATGCCACGGGTGCAGAGTATTAGCGGGAGAGGCTATATCGTTGGTTCAATGATCCGGTTCATGAAGTTGGCGCGTGCAACGGCCGCGCTGACCACCCCGCTGACGGCGGAAGACTTCCTGGCGCTGTTCAATCCGGTGTACTCCTCGCGCCAGCTCCGCGGCATCGTGACCCGCGTCGCGCATGAGACCGAGGATTCCGCCACGATCTACTTCCGCCCCGGGCACGGCTGGCACGCCCACCAGGCCGGGCAGTGGGCGCGCATCGGCGTCGAGCTCAACGGGGTCCGCCAGTGGCGTTCCTACTCCCTGAGCAACGCGGCCGGCCATGATCCCGCCATCACGGTCAAGGACGCCGGGTCGGTGTCCCATGTGCTGGTGCGCGACACGAAGCCGGGGGACGTCCTGTTCCTCGCCCCGCCGCAGGGCGACTTCGTGCTCCCCGAGCACCCGCGGTCCCTGCTCATGCTCACGGCGGGCAGCGGCATCACGCCGGTCATGTCGATGATCCGCACCCTGGTCCCGCGCCGGCCGGACGCCGATGTGGTGCTCATCAACTCGAACAGCACGCCGGAGAAGAGCCTGTTCCGCGAGGAGCTGGACGAACTGGCGGACCAGTTCCCCAACCTCACGGTCCGCCACTGGTTCACGAGCGCCCGCGGTCGCCTGCAGTTCACCGCCCAGACCATCGCGGACCTCTGCCCGGACTGGCGCTCGCGTGCCGCCTACGCCTGCGGGCCCGAGGGGTTCCTCAACGATGCCGAGGACCTGTGGCAGCGGGAGGCCGCCGTCGAGCAGGCACGCACCGTCCCGAACGTCGCGGCGGGAGCGGAAGCACAGGCCGCGACCGGCACGCTGACCATCGAGCGCTTCAGCACCGACCTGACGGCGGGCGCGGGGCACGACGGCGGCCTGGTCACCTTCGAGCAGTCCGACCGCGAGGTGCAGGCCGACGGCGACACCCCGCTGCTCGACATCGGCGAGGACGCGGGCGTCCTCATGCCGAGCGGCTGCCGGATGGGCATCTGCCACAGCTGCCTCATCCCGCTCCGCGCCGGCCAGGTGCGCGACCTCCGCACAGGAGAGCTGCACAATACGCCCGGCCAACTCATCCAGACCTGTGTCTCGGCAGCCGCCGGACCCGTCAACCTCGACCTGTAAACCCCCAACCGGAGGAGCTCCCATGACCACCACTGCGACCCGCCCGGGCGCCCTCGCGGCGTCCGGCCACCCCCTGGTCCGCCCTGACGCCGCCAAGCACCTGACCGACGAGCAGGTCGAGGAGCTCGGCCGTGAACTCGACGCCGTCCGCGACGAGATCCTGGCCAAGCGCGGCAGTACCGACGCCGCGTACATCCGCCGCGTCATCAAGGTCCAGCGCTCCCTCGAGTTCGCCGGGCGCGGAACCCTCCTGTTCAGCAAGTACAAGCCCGCCTGGTTCGCCGGCACGGCCATGCTGAGCCTCGCCAAGATCCTCGAGAACATGGAGATCGGGCACAACGTGCTGCACGGCCAGTGGGACTGGATGCGCGATCCGGACATCCACTCCACCACCTGGGAGTGGGACTTCGTGACCCCCGCGCGCTCGTGGCAGCACACCCACAACGACCTGCACCACCGCTGGACCAACGTCATCGGCAAGGACAGGGACGTCGGATACAACCTGCTCCGCATGGACCCCGATCAGCCGTGGAAGCCGTTCAACCTCGGCAACCCCCTGTACAACGCGATCCTCGCGCCGGTCTTCGAATGGGGCATCGCCCTGTACGACCTCGAGATCCCCGAGTACAAGGAGGGCCTGAAGTCCAAGGAGGCCATGAACCGCGACCTCAAGGCCGTGGGCGTCAAGGTCGTCAAGCAGTTCTCCAAGGACTACGCCGCCACGCCTGCCGTCGCGATGCTGACCGGCTCCGGCAAGCAGGCCCTGTACGGGACGCTCGCCGCCAACGCCATCCGCAACTTCTGGGCGCACGCCGTCATCTTCTGCGGCCACTTCCCCGAGGGGACGGACACGTTCACCGAGGAAGAGGTCGAGGGCGAGACCCGCGGTGACTGGTACGTCCGCCAGATGATCGGCTCGGCCAACATCTCCGGCTCGAAGTTCATGCACCTGATGACCGGCAACCTGTCCCACCAGATCGAGCACCACTGCTTCCCCGACCTGCCCTCGAACCGGTACGCCGAGGTCGCGGTCAGGGTCCGTGAGATCTGCACCCGCTACAAGCTCCCCTACACCACGGGTCCCCTGCCCAAGCAGGTCGGTTCCACCTGGGCCAAGATCTTCAAGCTCGCCCTGCCGCCCCGCAGGTCGAAGACCGCGACGGCGTAAGGCCCCGAGTACGCGAGAGCGCCGCCGTCCTTCCGGGGCGGCGGCGCTTCCTCGTTGCCCCTCAGCACGGAGGACAGGGATTACCGGCCGAAGCGCTGTTCGGCGGTCACTGCTGTCCTCTCGACGCCGGACCGGCGTCACACGGCGGCGTCCTCCTCCGCCAGGATGGCGTCCACCTGCCCGAGGGCGCCCTTCAGCCCCTCCTCCATGCCCATCTCCACCATCTGGTCGAGCTGCTCGAGCGATTCGAAACCGGTGACCAGCGTCATGCGCGTCCTGCCGCCGAGGTCCTCGAGCGTGACGACGGCGTGGGTCCGGCCGAGTTCGTCCATCGGCTCCCGGTTCTCGTTCGCGAAGCCGTCGTCGAAGGTGAGGCGGGTGGGCGCGTCGATGCCGGTGATGATCCACCAGCCGTGCGCCTTCTCGCCGTCCGGGCCCGTCATGTAGTACTCGGCGCGTCCGCCGACCACGAAGTCGTAGGTGTCGAACGTCGCCGGCCACGTGGGCGGGCCCCACCACCGTTCGAGCCGGCGGGGATCCTCCCAGGTCCGCCAGACCCGCTCGACGTCGGCGTCGAACTCGGCGACGAGCCGGAAGTTGAGTTCCTGCGTGTCCTTCTCCGCACTGATGACCGCCATGATGGTGCCTCCCTATGTCCGATCCTCGTCCTGGGCGAGGATGTCCCCGATCCGGTCGACGCGCTGCCGCCAGATCCTCTCGTAGTCGTCGAGCAGGCGGCGGGCCTTCTGCACGCCGTCGACCTCTCCCCGCACGATCTGCTCCCGTCCGCGCTTCTCCTTCGTGACGAGTGATGCCCGCTCGAGCACCGCCACGTGCTTCTGCACGGCGGCGAAACTCATGTCGTACTGCTCGGCGAGTCCGGATACCGAATACTCGGCGACGAGGACGCGCGCCACGATGTCCCTCCGTGTGGCGTCGGCGAGCGCCTGGAACAGGCGGTCGACCTCGTCCTCCTGCATCTGATTTACAACCATGTGGTTGTACGTTACGCGCGGCGGCGCTGCCCGTCAAGACTCCGGATCAGGGATCCTGACGGACCCCGTGTCGACAGGGCAGGAACGACCACCCACAGCGTCAAGAGGCGGTCATCGCTGTCCTCCCGATGCCGCAGGACACCAGGACGGCGGCGTGACACCCGTTATGGCGGGCCCTCCGGGAGCCTGCAAGACTGGGCCCATGACCCGCGGAATCTATGTGAGCGCCATGACCAACGGCTCCGGCAAGTCCCTGATCAGCCTGGGACTCGCCGACATGCTGCACCGGCACGCCGACCGCGTGGGCTTCTTCCGGCCCATCGTCGAGGGGAGCGACCCCGCCGCCGACCCCATGGTGATGCTCATGCAGCGCGGCTTCAACCTGCCGGAGAGCCGCGCCCGCGGGGGGCTGACCCGCGCCGAGGCCCGCGCCCTGCTCGTGGCCGGCGACCGCGCCGAGATCGATGCCCGCTGCGTCGCCATCTACAGCGAGATCGCTGCGGAGTGCGACGTCGTCATCGTCGAGGGCACGGACCTCTCGGGCAACGACGCCGCCGTCGAGTTCGACCTCAACGCGCGCCTCGCCAACAACCTCGGTGCCATGGTGCTCGCCGTCGTCAGCGCAAAGGACATGTCCGTCGACGAGGCCGCCGACGCCGTCGACGTCGCCCGCCGCGAACTCGACGCCGCGAAGGTGTCCCTCCTCGCGATGATGGTCAACCGGGCAGCGGACGACGCCGTCGCCTCCATCAGCGAGCACGTGCGGCCCGGGAAGTCCGGGCGTCCCGTCTACGTCATCCCGGAACTCGCGGAGATCTCCCAGCCGACCGTCTCCGAGGTGTCGAAGGCGCTCGGGGCACGCCAGATCGCCGGCAACTCCAACCTCGAGCGCGACGTGACGAGCGTCCGCGTGGCCGCCATGAACGTGGGCAACTTCCTGCACCTGCTGACGGACGGCGCCCTCGTGATCGTCCCGGGCGACCGCGCCGACGTGCACGTGGCGACCCTCGCGTCGTCGTTCTCGCCCGAGTTCCCGGTGCCGTCGGGCATGGTGCTGACCGGCGGGCTCGCCCCCGAACCCAGCATCCTCGCCCTGCTCGCCCAGGCCCCGTTCCCCGTCTTCGCGCTCGACGACGACACCTACACCGCGGCGCGCCGCGTGAGCGAGGTGCGGGGCGAGATCGCCAGCGGACTGCGCCGCAAGGCAGCGGCCGCCCTGGGCGCCTGGGCGCGGCAGGTGGACGAGAACGAGCTGCTGGAGCGCCTCGAACTCCCCCGGCCGGTCAGCATGACCCCGCTGCGCTTCCTGCACGAGCTGATCCAGCGGGCGCGGGCCGAGCGCCGGCACATCGTGCTCCCTGAGGGAGGGGACGTCCGCGTGCTCAAGGCCGCCGAGATCCTGCACCGTCGCGACGTCTGCGACCTCACGGTCCTCGGCCCCGAGGCCCGTGTGCGCGAACTCGCCTCGGGACAGGGCATCGACCTCACCGGGATCACGCTCATCGACCCCGCGACGTCGGAGCTGCGCGATGAGTTCGCGGCCGAGTACGCCCGGCTCCGCGCCCACAAGAACGTCTCGCTGGACCAGGCCCGTGAGCGCATGCTCGAAGGGGCATATTTCGGGACCATGATGGTGCAGCTCGGGAAGGTGGACGGCATGGTGTCGGGGGCGGCCCACACCACGGCGAACACCATCCGGCCCGCGCTCGAGTTCGTGAAGACGAAGAACGGCGCGAAGATCGTCTCGTCGGTGTTCCTCATGCTCCTGCAGGACCGCGTCCTCGTGTACGGGGACTGCGCGGTCAACCCGGATCCGAACGACGAGCAGCTCGCGGACATCGCCGTGGCCTCCGCGGAGACCGCCGCCCAGTTCGGGGTGGAGCCCCGCATCGCGATGCTCTCCTACTCCACGGGCGAGTCGGGCTCCGGTGGGGCCGTCGACGAGGTACGCCGCGCCACGGAGATCGTGCGCCGGCAGCGCCCCGACCTCGCCGTCGAGGGGCCCATCCAGTACGACGCCGCCGTCGACGCCTCGGTCGCGGCCTCCAAGCTCCCCGGCTCCACGGTGGCGGGGCAGGCGACGGTCTTCATCTTCCCGGACCTCAACACCGGCAACAACACCTACAAGGCGGTCCAGCAGTCGGCCGGCGCGGTCGCCGTCGGGCCCGTCCTGCAGGGTCTGCGCAAGCCGGTCAACGACCTCTCACGCGGCTGCACCGTCGAGGACATCGTCAACACCGTGGCCATCACCGCCGTCCAGGCGCAGCAGCCCGCCTCCTGACCCCCTACCTACCCGTCTCCCCGCCTCCTCTCGGACAGGACCCCATGATCATCCTCGTCATCAACTCCGGCTCCTCCTCGCTCAAGTACCAGGTCCGGGAGGGCGACGACGTCCTGGCGGAGGGACTGGTGGAACGCATCGGCGAGGCCGACGTCCCCGACCACGCCGCCGCCCTGGACCGCGTGGACGGCGAGGTCGCGGCAGCGCTCGGGGACCGCCGGATCGACGCCGTCGGGCACCGCGTGGTGCACGGCGGCGAGCGCTTCAGCGAGCCCGTGCTCATCGACAACGAGATCACGCGGGCCATCGAGCGCCTCAACCCGCTCGCGCCCCTGCACAACCCCGCGGCCGTCACCGGCATCCGGGCTCTCACCGAGAAGTGGCCGTCCATGCCGCAGGTGGCCGTGTTCGACACCGCGTTCCACCGGACCCTGCCCGAGCACGCCTGGCGCTACGCCGTGCCGGACGAGCTGTACCGGAGGTTCGGCATCCGCCGCTACGGCTTCCACGGCACCTCCCACGCCTGGGTGGCCCGCGGGGCCGCCGACCTGCTCGGCTCCGACACGTTCACGGGCGTGATCGCGCACCTCGGCAACGGCGCCTCCGTCACGGCCGTGCGCGACGGCGAGAGCATCGACACCTCGATGGGCTTCACACCCCTCGAGGGCCTGGTCATGGGGACCCGCTCGGGTGACATCGATCCGTCCATCCTGCTGTTCCTGCTGCGCGAGGGGTACTCGGAGCAGGACCTCGACACGCTCCTGAACCGCAGCAGCGGGCTGAAGGGCCTCGCGGGCACCAACGACATGCGCTCGGTCACCGAGGCCGCCGACAGGGGCGAGGACCGCGCGCGGACCGCCATCGAGGTGGCCTCCTACCGGCTCGCCAAGTACGTGGGCGGCTACCACGTGGCCGTCGGCGGGGCGCAGGCGCTCGTCTTCACCGCGGGCATCGGCGAGAACGCCGCAGCCTTCCGATCCGCCGTCGTCGCCAAGCTGGGCGCGCTGGGCCTGGACCTCGACGAGGAGAAGAACGCCGAGCGCAGCAAGGAGGCCCGCGTCATCAGCTCCGAGGGGTCGGCCTTCCCCGTCCTCGTGGTGCCGACCGACGAGGAGGCGGCCATCGCGGAGGCGACGGCCGCCGTCGTCGACGCCTCCTGAGACGGCCCACGACGCTGCCCTCAAAAGGCGGTCGAACCGGTCCCGGGCAGGGCGGCGTCCGTACTCCACGCAGCGGGACGCCCTAGATCGTCTCCCACGACCAGTTCGACACGAGATCGGTCACCCCGAGCTCACGCAGCCGCCGGTTCCCGAGCAGGCTCTCGTCGAATCGCGCCCCGCCGCACCACGCGCCCACGCGCGGTGCACGGCCGGCAAGGCGGGTGAGCCGGTGCACGACATCCGTGACCTCGGAGGTCACCGTCGCCGGTGTGATCTCGTCCGCCATGCGATGCGTGAGCGTGTGGAAGCCCAAGGCGTGCGTCCGGGCCAGCCGGCTCAGCTCGTCGTCGCCCAGCGTGCCGGCACGGTCGTCCTCGACCTCGACGGCGATGGGCAGGATCACGACACGGAGTCCGAGCCGTTCGCAGATCGGGACGATCATCCGTGCCGCGTCCTCGTACCCGTCGAACAGGAGCACGACGACACGCGGGCCGGATCCCCCGTCGTCGCCGGCCAGGACATCCCGGAGCCTCGCCAGCTTGGCCAGCCGCCGGTCCACGGCCTCGAGGTGGTCCGGAGAGACGTCGTGGAAGTTCAGGGCCACGAGCGGGATCGCCCGGAGCTCGTCCCGGGACCACCCGGCGCCCTCACTCTCGAGCAGGGACTCCCCGAGGACGCTCTGCAGGACGTAGGCCTCGTACGTGAACGGCGCGGGCCGACGGAGCGGCTCCGGGAGTTGGCCGAGGACGCCCGGCACCAGGGTGGTCGGGTCTGCCCCGGCCGCGACGGCGGCGTCGTCGAGCAGGACCACCGACGCTCCCCCGGGTCGCTCACCCTGGTCGAGGATGTAGCTCTCGAGCTCGTCCTCGCTCTGTCCCGTGCTCATCGCACCGTCGGATTCGTCGGATTCGTCGGGGCCGGCGCGCTCGTCGGAGGCACTACCGCTCCCCGAGGACGAGCCGGGCGGTGTGCCGGCCGGGCTCACGGTACAGCGGCAGCAGCCCGGCCGCGACGGCGCCGACGGCGTCCCGGTCCAGCCACGCCGGACCGCCGAGCCGCTCGACGGCCTCGGTCGTCAGGATCACCTCGCGCCAGCCGTCACCGCCGGGCCGCCGGCCCACGCGCGCGAGATCGTCGCGACCGTCGTCGATCAGCCTCCGCACGCCTGCCTCGCCGATCCGGGAGTAGGCGACGGTCTCGACCTCGGTCCCGGGCACCACGACCTTGACCGCCCGGGCCGCGCCGTCGTCGGTCGATCCGGGAGGAGTGAGGTCGGCGACGAGGATGTCGAGACCGTGCTCGGCCATGATCGCCGCCGGATCGGCCCCCGGGCTGGTGGGCAGGTCACCGAACCGCACGGCGGACCGGCGGGAGAACAGCGTGGCGTCCAGGCGAGCCCGCACCGCCGCCATCTGCTCCGGGCCGGCGGTCAGCCAGCCCACGGTCGCGTCGAGGACGCGCGGCTCCTCGGCGGTCGGATCCACGGCGGACAGCGCGTCGTCCAGGTAGTCCGCCGGCGCGACACGTCGGACCGCGGCCAGGGGGCCGTGCATGAAGGCCTTGCGGGCGCGGGCCGACGCGAACTCGAGCACGGCCTTGCGCAACGCCACGTCCCGGTCGGGATGTGCGGCCTCGCCGCAGGCCGTCGCGACGACGAGATCGTCGCCGGGCGCGTGCCCGACGACGTACAGATCGGGTACGCCGCGATCGGTCGAGGCGATCTTCACCAGCACCTCCACCCCGGCCGCGCGGAGGGCTCCGAGCGCCTGGCGGGTCTCGGCGTCCCCGTCGTCCGGGCCGAGCTCGACGACGGCGCCGCGGTCGAACGCCCGGAACGTGAGGCCGTTGCCGTCGCGCTGGAGGATCTCGAGGACGCCGTGGACGACGGCCTGCCGCAGGCCGGTCCCCGCGCCCATCCCGTTCGCGACGGGCATCAGCAGTCGCCCGCCCGTGTCCCGGCCGTCCAGCTCCGAGGGACTGCTCGCGACGAGGTCGACCGGCACGAGCACGGTCTCCCCATCGAGCTCGAGGGTCGGCGCGCCGTGGGGGCCGGAACCGCGCGTGCCCCGGGCGGCGAGGGCACGCCGCATCGGCACCCAGGTCAGGACCATGTCGTCGGAGTAGGGGGAGCCCACCGGCAGCCCGAGGGTGCGCGGGTCGGCGACTCGCGTCGCGCCGCGACGACGTCGGAGCTCACCGTACGACGCCGTCGTCCGTTCGAGGCGCGCGAACGCCAGGAGGGAGAAGGCGCTCTCGACCGTCTCACCCAGGGCACCGACGCGCGCCTGCGCCGCCGACGGACCGTACCCGACGCCGCCGAGAGCCGCCCCGGAGCCCCGCCACCAGGTCGCCCAGGTCGGGACGCCGATCCGGTCGAGGCCGTCGATGGCGAACTGCGCGCGCAGCCCCGGCAGCGCCGCTTCGTAGGCCTCCGCGGCCGCAGCCAGCGCCCCCTCGTCCGGCTGCGAGGTCCCGCTCCTGTGCATCATGCCCCCAGTGAAGCACACGCCCTGCCGGTCCTGGCGGGGCGGAGGGCGGCGCTCCGGCAGACTGGAGCCATGACGATCCTGCGTATCGCCCTCCTGTTCGTCCTGGCCGCCCTCGCGGAGATCGGCGGGGCGTGGCTCATCTGGCAGGCCGTGCGCGAGGGGAAGCCGTGGTGGTGGGCGGGGCTCGGCGTCATGGCGCTCGGCGCCTACGGGTTCGTCGCGACGCTGCAGGCGGACGCGAACTTCGGCCGGATCCTCGCCGCGTACGGGGGCATCTTCGTGGCGGGATCGCTGGCGTGGGGCGTCCTCGTCGACGGCTTCCGTCCCGACCGCTGGGACGTGCTCGGCTCGGCGGTGTGCCTCGTCGGCGTCGGACTGATCATGTTCGTGCCGCGCACGACGGCGTGACGGGCGGCGGCCTACACCGCCCCCAGCAGCCGTGCCAGCCCGGCCGCGAGCGCACCCACGGCGACGACGACGAGGAACGGCGCCCGCAGGCGGAGCGCGACGGCGGCGGCCACGAGGGCCATGAGGCGGGCGTCGACGACGAGGGCCCGGCCCGAGGCGAACGTGTTGACGGCCGTCAGTGCCGCGAGCAGGCCGATGGTCAGGGAACCCGCGACGCGCAGCATCCTCGGGTTGTCGAGCAGCTTCGCGGGCACGAGGTAGCCCGCGAACTTCGTGGCGACCGACACGGCGCACGCCAGCAGGATCCAGGCCCAGAGGCTCATGCGTCCCTCCGTGCCGGGCCCGGGCCGGAGGGGTACGGCTCGACGTCGGGCTCCAGCCCCTCGGTGGCCGGCCCGAGACCCGCGAGACCGAGGACCGCGGCGACCACGGCCGCGACGAGGATCGGGACGCCCGCGGGCACGAACGGCACGGCGAGGAGCGTCACCACCGCGCAGGCGACGGCGATGGCAGCCGGCTCCTTCGTGCGGATCCGGGGCCAGAGCAACCCGAGGAACGCGGCGACGGCGGCGCCGTCGAGCCCCCAGCGGGCGGGATCGCCCATGGCGTTGCCCGCGAGCGCGCCGACGAGCGTGAACAGGTTCCATAGCACGAACACGCCGATCCCGGCCGCCCAGAATCCGCGGCGCTGCTCGTCCGGATCGATCTGGCCGGTGGCCGTGGCCACCGATTCGTCGATGGTCAGGTGCGCGGCGGGCAGCCTCGCCCAGCGGGAGGGACGCAGCAGGACGTTGATCTGCATGCCGTAGACGCCGTTGCGGATGCCGAGGAGCGCGGCCGCCGACATCGCGGAGATGCCGCTGCCCCCGCCCGCGATGACGCCGATGAAGGCGAACTGGGAGCCGCCGCTGAACAGCAGGAGGCTCAGGGCCATGGTCTGGAGGAGGTCGAGCCCCGCCGTGACGGACAGTGCGCCGAAGGACAGTCCGTACAGTCCCGTGGCGATCGCCACGGAGAGGGCGATGCGGACCGCCGGGGATTGGAGAAGCGCCACCTCCCCAGCGTAGGCGAGGCGATACCCGGCTTCCCATCTGTGTCGAAGGGGTGAATAGTAGGAAAGGAAAGCCTACTTACTACCCGGAGGAGAACACCATGAAGGCAGTGACATGGCAGGGCAAGCGCAATGTCAGCGTGGAGAACGTCCCGGACCCGCAGATCCAGGAGCCCACGGACGCGATCGTCCGCATCACCTCGACCGCCATCTGCGGTTCGGACCTGCACCTGTACGAGGTCCTCGGCCCGTACATGCACAAGGGTGACATCCTCGGGCACGAGCCGATGGGCATCGTCGAGGAGGTCGGCGCGGGCGTGACCAACCTGAAGGTCGGCGACCGGGTGGTCATCCCCTTCAACATCTCCTGCGGTTTCTGCTTCATGTGCACCCGCGGCCTCCAGTCGCAGTGCGAGACCACCCAGGTCCATGCGAAGGGATCGGGGGCTTCGCTGTTCGGTTTCTCGGAGCTGTACGGCTCCGTCCCGGGCGGCCAGGCGGAGTACCTCCGCGTGCCCTACGCCGACTACGGTCCTGTGAAGGTGGGGCACGAACTCCCCGACGAGCGCTACCTCTACCTCTCGGACATCCTGCCCACGGCCTGGCAAGGCGTGAACTACGCGGACGTCCCCGACGGCGGCGTCCTCGCGGTCTACGGTCTCGGCCCGGTCGGCCAGTTCGCCGCGCGGATCGGCAAGTACCTCGGCCACCGCGTCATCGCCGTCGAACCCGTGCCGGAACGCCGCGACATGGCGAAGCGCCACGGCATCGAGACCATCGACTTCTCGAAGGACACGGCCGAGGAACTCCGCAGCATGACGAACGGCCGCGGTCCGGACGCCATCGTCGACGCCGTCGGCATGGAGGCGCACGGCTCACCCGTCGGCGCCTTCGCGCAGAACGCCGTCGGCGTCCTGCCGGACAGGCTCGCCCAGAAGGTCATGGAGACCGGCGGCAGCGACCGCGTGGCGGTCCTCCACTCCGCGATGGACGCCGTCCGCCGTGGCGGCACCGTCTCGCTCAGCGGCGTCTACGGCGGGTCGGCCACCCCCATGCCGCTGATGAGCATGTTCGACAAGCAGGTCCAGTTCCGCATGGGCCAGTGCAACGTGCGCCGCTGGACGGACGAGCTTCTGCCGATCGTCGAGGAGGCCTCGGACCCGCTGGGCGTCACGGACCTCATGACGCACGAGGTCTCGATCGACGAGGCCCCGGCCGCCTACAAGAACTTCCAGAAGAAGACGGACGGCACCATCAAGGTGGTCCTGAAGCCGCAGGGCGTCACGGCCTAGTACCGGGACTCCCGGCGACGAGGCCCCTGACGATGGCCCGGGACTACTCCCGGGCCATCGCCTCGTAGGGACCGGCCTCGCCGCGCACGGGCTGCAGCGCGTCGGCGGCCCGCACCAGCGCCAGGTGCGAGAAGGCCTGTGGGAAGTTGCCCGCCATCCGGTTGTTCTCGGCGTCGTACTCCTCGGACAGGAGGCCGAGCTCGTTGGAGTAGCCCACCAGCTGGTCCATGAGCCGCCTGGCGTCGTCCTGGCGGCCGCTGTGCGCGTACTGCTCGACGAGCCAGAAGGAGCACGCGAGGAAGGGGTGCTCGCCGGGCTCGAGCCCGTCGTCGGAGTTGCCGGTGCGGTAGCGCAGCAGCAGCCCCTGGTCGTTCACGAGGTCCCGTTCCATCTGCTGCACGGTGCCGAGCATCATGGGGTCGTCGTAGGGGAGGAAACCCACCTGCGGGAGCTGCAGCAGGGAGGCGTCGAGCTCGGTCCCGCCGTAGACCTGCGTGAACGCGTTCAGCTCCCGGTTGAACCCGCGCGCCAGGATCTCCTCGCGCAGCCGGTCCCGCAGCGACACCCAGTGCTTCATCGGCCCGGGGAGCCCGTGGTCACGCACGGCACGGACGGCGCAGTCGAAGGCGGCCCACATCATGACGCGGGAGTGCGTGAAGTGCTGCGGGTCGCCCCGCATCTCCCAGATGCCGTGGTCGAGGTCGTCGAGGTGCTTCTCCGCGAAGCCGAGCAGCGCCCGCTGCAGGGGCCAGGAGAAATGGTCCTCGGTGACGCCCTGGCCGCGCATCTTCTCGAGTGCCACCATGACCTCCCCGACCACGTCGGCCTGGTACTGGTCCACGGCACCGTTGCCGATGCGCACCGGCACGGAGTCCGCGTAGCCGGGGAGGTGGCCGAGCTCCCGCTCGGGCAGGTGCCGCTCGCCCGCGACCCCGTACATGATCTGCAGGTCCTCGGGATCACCGGCGACCGCCCGCAGCAGCCAGTGGCGCCACCCCAGCGCCTCCTCGGCGAACCCGTGGGTCATCATGGCCTCGAGCGTCAGCGCCGCGTCCCGCAGCCAGCAGAACCGGTAGTCCCAGTTGCGGCCGCCGCCGAACTCCTCGGGCAGCGACGTCGTCGGCGCCGCCACGATGCCGTCCGTGTCCTCGTGGGTGAGGGCGCGCAGCACGAGCAGCGAGCGCTGCACCGCGTCGGAGTATTCTCCGTCCCCCACGATGCTGGCACCCCAGGCACGCCAGTAGCTGATCGTCGCGTCGAGCGCGTCGTCGACGTCGAGTCCCTGCGGCGTGTCGCGGTGCGACGGGTACCAGAGCAGTTCCAGGTCGACGACGGCGCCTTCGGCCACCTCGAACGTGCCCTCGTGGCGGTGGTTGCTCGCCCGGAGCCGCGGTCCGCGCAGCGCCAGCGCGTCCGGGCCGGCGATGGCGAGGAGCACCGGGACGCCGTCGTCCGTCCCCTGGGTGACCCACGGGAGGACCTCGCCGTAGCCGAAGCGGATCTCCAGTTCCTGGTGCAGGGTGACGGTTCCGCGCAGGCCCTGGATACGCCGCACCACGTTGGCCCGGCGGTCGGTGACCGGCATGAAGTCCGTGACGAGCACCTCGCCGTCGGGGGTCCTCCAGTGGGTCTGGAGGACGAAGGTCGAGTCGATGTAGCTGCGGTCCACCACCTCGGCCTCGGGGTGCGGCGGGGCGACCAGCCAGCGGCCGTGGTCGGGCGTGCCCAGCATGGCGGCGAAGACCGAGTCGGAGTCGAACCGGGGGAAGCAGAGCCAGTCCACGCTGCCGTTCCTGGAGACCAGTGCACCCGTGTGGAGGTCGGAGAGGAGCGCGTAATCCTCGATCGGCGATTGCATCCTCTTACTCAACCACAGCGGCCCCGCAAGGTCGTGCGGCTACTGCCCGTTGCCGTTCAGGGCGAGCCGGATCCGGGCCGGGTAGTCCGACGTCATCTCCTGGACTCCGAGCCCGGCGAGGAACAGGGCATCCTCCGCGGTGTTCACCGTCCAGGCACGCACGCGCATCCCCGCCTGGATCCACCCGCGCACCCGGTCGGGGTGGTCGCGCGCGTACTCGACGCCGGGACCCGCGATGCCGACCTCCTGCGCGTCGATCAGTTCCTCGCCCTCCTTCAGCGCCCTCTGCAGGACCGCGATCAGGGCGCCC
Organism: Arthrobacter sorbitolis; assembly: GCF_054510995.1. Taxonomy (NCBI): domain Bacteria; kingdom Bacillati; phylum Actinomycetota; class Actinomycetes; order Micrococcales; family Micrococcaceae; genus Arthrobacter; species Arthrobacter sorbitolis. The sequence goes on along the minus strand of NZ_JBTNDM010000003.1, from coordinate 289,417 downwards.
TCGGCGATCGAGCCGAAGCTCAGCGCGTCGCGGACCTCCTGCGGCTCCACGTCCGCGACCAGCTGGCACAGCATGTGGTGCGGGGCCGACTCGGCGAGCTGCCGCATGGAGTCCGGGTTGAAGCTCATGAAACTGATCTCGATGGAGTCCAGCATCGACGACTCCGGATCCCACCCCTCATCCATGAGGAACGCGATCAGGGCCTCCTCCAGGCGCAGCCCGAAGGGGCTCGGGTGCTTCAGTTCGATGGCGAGGCGGATCGGCCGCCCGGCAGCGCGCAGGAGGACCAGCAGGTCCGTGAGGGTGAGGAACTGCCCGCCGGCGTCGCCGTAGGCGGAGGGGATGCCCACACCCTTCCAGGAGGACACGTCGAGCGTCCTCAGTTCGTCCACGGTGCGGTCGGCCACGTCCCCGGAACCGCTCGTCGTCCGGTCCAGCGTGGTGTCGTGGATGCACACCAGGTGTCCGTCACGGCTCAGGTGCACGTCGCATTCGACGCCGTCGACGCCGTCCGCGAGGGCCTGCAGGTAGGCGGCGCGTGTGTGCTCGGCGTAGGTGCCGCTGCTGCCGCGGTGGGCGAAGATCACAGGGGGCACGGAGCAGCCCTTTCCGTCGTCGGTGGTGTGCGTATCACGGTACGTGACCCCGTCAGCGGCACACCATCGGCCCGCCGTCCTCCTCGTCCGGTAGGTCCGCCTCGATAGACTCGGGAGGGTGAATGCTCAGATGACCGGTACCGACACCGAGCGGGCCGAGGCCCTCCGCCGCATGAAGCTGCTGGCGACCGCGCTGCTCGGGGTGATGGCCGCCATCTTCCTCGTGGCCTTCGCACTGCAGGACACCTACCCGTGGCTCGAGTACGTGCGCGCCGCTGCCGAGGGTGGCATGGTGGGCGCCCTCGCGGACTGGTTCGCCGTCACGGCCCTCTTCAAGCACCCGATGGGCATCAAGATCCCGCACACCGCGATCATCCCCCGCAAGAAGGACCAGATCGGGGAATCGCTCGGGCAGTTCGTGGAGGAGAACTTCCTGTCCGAGGACGTGGTGCGGGCCAAGCTCGACTCCGCGCGGATCGCCCAGAAGGCCGGCGCCTGGCTCGAGAAGCCCGAGAGCGCGGACCGGGTGGCCGTCGAGGGTGCCGCCCTGATCCGGGGCATGTTCACGGTCCTGAACGACGACGCCGTGCAGGGCGTGATCGAGTCCATGGTCCGCAAGCACCTGCTGGATCCACCGTGGGGCCCGCCGATCGGCGGCATCGCCGAGCGCATCTTCGCCGAGGGGCACCACCACCAGCTCGTGGACCTGCTCGTCGACCGGGCCGGCGACTGGGTCGATGCGAACTACGCCGTGGTCACGCGCGTCGTGGCGCAGCGCTCCCCCACGTGGGTGCCGCGCCTGGTCGACGGCGTCGTGGGCGACCGCGTGCACGCCGAGCTGTCCAAGTTCATCCGCGCCGTGCAGGACGACCCGCGGCACGACGTGCGCCTCGCCATCGACAAGTACCTCCGGGACCTCGCGCAGGACCTCCAGCACAAGCCCGAGACGATCGCGAAGGCCGAGGAGATCAAGGGGCAACTGCTCGACGACCCACGCGTGCGTGACCTCACCGCGCGCACCTGGGCCACCATCAAGAACGCCCTGCTCGAGGCCGTCAACGACCCCGAGAGCGAACTGACGTCCAAGTTCAAGGCCGCCGTGCGCGACTTCGGGTCCCGGCTGACGAGCGATGCCGAACTGGCCGGGAAGGTGAACCGCTGGATCGCCGACGGCGCCTCCTACGCGGTGCGGACCTACCGCAGCGAGATCGCCGGCGTCATCTCCGAGACGGTGGGCCGCTGGGACGCCGAGGAGACGTCCCGCAAGATCGAACTGCAGGTCGGCAAGGACCTGCAGTTCATCCGCATCAACGGCACCGTGGTCGGGTCGCTGGCCGGGCTGCTGATCTTCGCGCTCGCGAACGCGATCTTCGGCTAGGCGCGCTTCCGCGCTCCGGGCTCGGGGAGCTGCAGCACGTCGGCGAGATCGCCGGGGATGGTCTGCGGGAGCGGGCCGAAGGCCTCGCGGGTGGTCTTGATGACGCCCTTGCCCATGAGGTGGTTGCCCGTCCCGCCGATCACCGCGCCCGCGCCGAAGGGCAGGGCCCGCCCGAGCATGAAGCCGCCCTGCTTGGCGAGGAACTTCTTCAGGAAGCGCCGCTGGATGGACCCCGTGACGGTCTTCACGAGTGAGGACGGCGCCGATTTGTTGACGAGCTGCCCCCAGTACTGGGGGGCACCCTGGCCGGCCGACGCGCCGAGGATGGAGCGGATCAGCGCCGTGCCCTCCTCACCCATGAGGATGGCCATCACCATGGCGCGGGACCGCTCGGGGTCCTGCGTGTTGACGCCGTGCAGTTCGGCCACGGATTCGGCGTACAGGGCGGTGGCCTCGAGGAACCCGACCGTCGCGGCCGCCGAGAGCCCCAGGGACGCCACGGTGCCGACGGCGGGCACGGCGGCGGTCGCGCCGACGGCGGCGCCGGCCAGTGTCGTCGCGCGGAGGTAGTCACGCTCGAGCAGGCGTGCCAGTTCTGCGGGGGACGCGTCCGGGTGGCGACGGCGCAACCGGTTCAGGTTCGAGAGGATCAGCGGCCGCTGCACGTCCAGGGCCCGCTCGATGCCGCGGAGGATCGCGGGCTTGGGGTTGCCGTCCTTGTCGAACAGCGTTCCGTTGGCAGCCTTGACTGCGGGGTTCTCCTTGTTTCGGCCGAACATCGTGGTCCTTTCCGCGGGTGGATCGACGTGCCCCTCGGGATCGAGTCTAGGTGGGGTGCGCCGTGTCGGGTCGGCGTTCTGCTGGTGGCGCAGAGCCGTGTCTACAGGGTCGGGGTAACAGGAAAGGGCGCCACCGTTGTCGGTGACGCCCTTGCTCAGCTGTCCCCCCGGGTGCAGCTGGTGCCCGGAACTAGACGCGCGAGCCGCGGCGCTTCGTGATGGCGCCGTAGATGACGAGCACGATCAGCGCGCCGATGACGGCGAACAGGATGGACATGAGCGAGAAGGTGCCGCCGAGGTCGACGCCCAGGAGGCTGCCGCCGATGAACCCGCCGAGGAATGCGCCGATGACGCCGAGCAGCATGGTGACGATGATGCCGCCGCCCTGCTTACCGGGCAGAATCAGCTTGGCGAGGGCGCCCGCGATGAGGCCGAGGATGAGGAAACCGATGAAACTCATTAGATGCTCCTTTGAGTGATTTTCAGTGGCCCGCCCGAGGGTGGCCCACTGCCTGATAGTCCGATGCACCGCAGTGCAGCTTTGTCCCACTGTACTTCATCAGCATGCTTAGGGTGCAATCCTAGCACCACGTTAATCCTGCTTATCAAGACGTCGGCCCGGATCTTTTCCGAACCGTTGCGCAGGCCGCGCCACCCGAACGCCCAACGCCCAGATCCGCGCCGTGACGCGTAACACACCCTAGGCTGTGCCTCAGCGGTGCCACCCGGGGAGGAAGTGGCACAAGACGTTAACCGCTGGGGAATTCTCCCGAAACACTCGTCAGGACAACCCGAAGGAGTTCTTGTTATGCGAATCGGTTCATCGATTTTCCTTATTGCACTGGGTGCAATTCTCGCTTTCGCCATTCAGGCGGATGTCATCAGCATCGTGGACATCAACCTGGTGGGCTACATCCTCATGGCGGTCGGCGTGATCGGCCTCATCGCCTCCCTCCTCCTGGCGGCGCCCCGCCGGCAGAACAGGGTATCGGAGTCGCGGTCCCTCGTCGATCCCGCCACCGGGGAGACCATCACGCGTCGGGAGACGCGCGATACGGGCCTCTAGTACCCGATCGCAGAACCGAAGGGCCGGAGCATCGCTCCGGCCCTTCGGCATCTGCGCTTGTTTTTGCTCACCGGCCGATGTGCTTGACGTCACACCTAAACCGGAGATAGAGTCACTCAAACAAACACAAAACCACATCCTGCCGGTGACGGCAGCAGACGATGGAGTCGCCATGTTCGCGGAAGAGCGCTATCGACAGATCAGCACCCTCGTCTCCGCTGACGGGCGCGTCACGGTGGCCGGCCTCTCCTCACGTTTCGGCATCACGAAGGAAACGGTCCGCCGTGACCTCGCGCTGCTCGAGAACGACGGCGTCCTGCGGCGCGTGCACGGCGGCGCCATCGCCGGCAGCGGCGCGACCACCCACGAGCCGAGCCTCCTGAGCCGCTCCACGCAGCACTCGCCCGAGAAGAAGCGCATCGCCCAGGCCGCACTCTCCCTCACTCCCGAGACCGGAGCCGTGGTGCTCGACGCCGGCAGCACCACGGGCGGCCTGGCCGAGCTGCTGGTCGACGAGGGGCGCCCCGGGCTCTCGGTCGTGACCCATTCCGTTCCCATCGCGGCCCTCGTCTCCGGTGCCGGCCTCAGCGTCGAACTCGTCGGCGGGCGGGTGCGGGCACTGACGAGCGCGGCCGTGGGCAGCAGTACCGTGGCGCACTTCGCCCGCCTGCGCGCCGATATCGCTTTCATCGGCGCCAACGGGATCAGCCCGGGCTTCGGCCTCAGCACTCCCGACGTCGACGAGGCGGCCGTGAAGACCGCCATCGTCCGCTCCGCCCGGCGCGTCGTGCTCCTGGCGGACTCGTCGAAGTTCGACGAGGAAACCCTGATCAGCTTCGCCACCCTGGAGGATATCGATGCACTCATCACCGACCGCGCACCGCGCAGCGGCCTTGCGACCGCCCTCACCGACGCCGATGTGGAGGTGATCGTGGCATGATCCTGACCCTCACCGCGAACCCCAGCATCGACCGCACCGTCGACCTCAGCGCGCCCCTCCTGCGCGGCGCCGTCCAGCGCGCCACGCACGTGGTGCAGGAGGCAGGAGGCAAGGGCGTGAATGTCAGCCGGGCCCTGGCCATGTCCGGCACCCGTACGCTCGCCGTCCTCCCGGGCGACGACGACGACCCCGTCCTCGCAGGCCTCCGCTCCGTGTCCGTCCCGTTCCGGAACCTGCCGATCGGTGCGTCCCTCCGCATCAACACGGCCATCACCGAACCGGACGGCACGACGACGAAGATCAACGAGCCCGGACCGGAGCTCTCGCCGGGGCGACTGGAGGACCTCCTCGCCGTCGTCGTCGCCGAGAGCGACGGCGCGGACTGGCTGGTCCTCGCCGGATCCCTGCCGCCGGGCGTCCCCCCGACCTTCTACACGCGGGTCACGGCGGCGGTCCGGGAGACCTACGGGTCCTCCGCCCCGCGCGTGGCGATCGATTCCTCCGGGGAACCCCTCCTCGAGGCGGCCGGCGGCGTCCCGGCACCCGATCTGCTCAAACCCAACGCCGAGGAACTCAGCGAACTCACCGGGATCGGTTCCGGCGACGAGCTGGAGCAGGACTTCGAACTGGCCGCCAAGGCCTGCGCGGTGCTGATCACCGCGGGGGTGGGTGCGGTCCTGGCGACCCTTGGAGCCAAGGGCGCCCTGCTCGTGACGAACGCGGGAGCCTGGCACGCCGTGCACCCGCCCGTCACGGCGCGTTCCACGGTCGGTGCGGGAGACTCCGCGCTGGCCGGCTACCTGCTGGCGCACAGTGCAGGCGAACTCCCCGAGAACTGCCTGCGCCAGGCCGTCGCCCACGGATCGGCAGCCGCAGCCCTACCCGGCTCCACCGTTCCCTCCCTCGACCAGACGACGCCCGGCGTCGTCGTGGTCACGCCCCTCATGGTCACGCTGCCCGTGATCGAACCAAGCGCTACCGGACCCCTCGCAGGGTCCCTCGCACAGGAGGAAATCTGATGTCCGATCTCATCACTCCGGAGCTTGTGACTCTGGACAAGGACCTGGGGACCGAGAGGTCCACGGTGATCCGCTACCTCGCGGAGCAGGTCGCCGCCCAGGGCCGCTCCACGGAGGTCGACGGCCTGTACGCCGACGCCCTCGCCCGGGAGAACAAGACCTCCACGGGTGTCCCCGGAGGCATCGCCATCCCGCACTGCCGTTCCACGGCCGTCTCGGATGCAACCCTCGTCATGGCCCGGCTCGCACCGGCCGTGGACTTCGGCGCGAAGGACGGCCCCGCGGATCTCGTCTTCTTCATCGCAGCACCCGACGGCGCCGACCAGGAGCACCTCAAGCTGCTGTCCAAGCTCGCCCGGTCGCTCATCAAGAAGGACTTCACCGCTGCGCTGCGCGCCGCACGGACACCGGACGACGTCGTCGCGCTGGTCAACGGCGCGCTCGGCCTCGGGGACGCCCCGACGGCCGGCGGCGCGGGAGCGCACACCGCCGGCGCGGCCGGGACCGCCGGGACCGCCGGGACTGCAGCCGGAGCACGGACGAACGAGGCCGCGGCGACGCTCGGCACCTCGCCCGGGGGGACCGACACCACGGGACCCGCCGTCGAGCACGGCCGCTCCACGGAGACCCAGGTGCGCCGCCTCGTCGCCGTGACGGCCTGCCCCACCGGCATCGCCCACACCTACATGGCGGCCGACTCCCTCGTCGCGGCAGCCAAGGAGCGCGGCATCGACCTCCAGGTCGAGACGCAGGGCTCCTCCGGCGCCACGCCACTGGACCCCGCCGTCATCGCGGCCGCCGACGCCGTCATCTTCGCCGTCGACGTGGACGTCCGCGACAAGCAGCGGTTCGCCGGCCTGCCGGTGATCACCTCGCCCGTCAAGCGCGGTATCGACGAGCCCGGTGAGATGGTCGAGGAGGCCGTCGCGGCCGCCCGGAACCCCAACGCCCGCAGGGTCGCCGGCACCGCCGGCGGCGAGCAGACCGACGACGACGGCGGCCGGGACGGCATCGGCAGCACCCTGAAACGCGCGCTCCTCACGGGCGTCAGCTACATGATCCCCTTCGTCGCCGGCGGCGGCCTGCTGATCGCCCTCGGCTTCCTGCTCGGCGGGTACCTCATCACCGAGACCGCCGACGCCGTGGTCCTCGAGAACAGCCTCGGGAACCTGCCGGCAGGAGGGCTGGGCGAATACCTCGGAGCCGTGGCCTTCAAGATCGGCCAGTTGTCGCTCGGATTCCTGGTCCCCGCCCTCGCCGGCTACATCGCGTACGCGCTCGCCGACCGGCCCGGCATCGCACCCGGCTTCGTCGCGGGAGCCGTCGCCGGCTTCATGGGTGCGGGCTTCCTCGGCGGCATCGTCGGCGGCCTGCTCGCAGGGTACGTCGCCATGATGATCGGGCGCCTCTCCGTGCCGCGCTGGCTGCGCAGCCTGATGCCCGTGGTCATCATCCCGCTCGTGGCGTCCATCGTGGCGTCCGGCCTGATGTTCCTCGTACTCGGCGGCCCGATCGCCGCGATCACCGTCGGCCTCAACACCTGGCTGTCCGGGCTGACCGGCACGGCGGCGGTGGGGCTCGGCGTGATCCTCGGACTCATGATGGCCGTCGACCTCGGCGGCCCGGTCAACAAGGTCGCCTACTCCTTCGCCGTCGCCGGCCTCGGGGCCGGATCGCTCGACAACCCCGCGCCGCTGCAGATCATGGCGGCCGTCATGGCGGCCGGCATGGTCCCGCCGCTCGCCATGGCCCTGGCCACCCTGATCGACCGCAACCGCTTCACCGAGCCCGAGCGCGAGAACGGCAAGGCCGCCTGGCTGCTGGGTGCCGCCTTCATCTCCGAAGGAGCGATCCCGTTCGCAGCGGCGGACCCGCTGCGCGTCATCCCGGCGTCCCTCCTCGGTTCCGCCGTCACCGGCGCGATCGTCATGGGCACCGGCGTCACCTCGCAGGCTCCGCACGGCGGCCTCTTCGTGTTCTTCGCGATCGGGAACTTCGCGATGTTCCTCATCGCGATCCTGGTGGGCACGGTCGTCTCCGCACTGGCAGTGATCGCCCTGAAACGCTACGCCAGGAGCAAGAAGAACACGCCGGTCGCCGAGCCGGTTGCAGCCTGACCCTCCGGTCCGGTTGGCTGTACCTGAACCCGTTCACGAAAGAAGGAGCACATCATGGCAGAACGCAAGGCAACCGTGGCGAGTCGCGTGGGACTGCACGCCCGTCCGGCCTCCATCTTCGCGGAGGCCGCCGGTGAACTCCCCCTCGAGGTCACCATCGCCATGGACGGTGAGCCCGCAGAGGAGGCGATGGACGCCTCGAGCATCCTCTCCCTCATGAGCCTCGGCGCCTCGCACGGCGACGTCATCGTCCTGCGCGCCGAGGGCGATGGTGCCGAGGAGGCACTCGAGGCCCTCGCGCGCATCATCGAGACGGACCACGACGCCGAGTAGGACCCCCTACGACGAAGGGCGCCACCCGCTGACTCCAGCGGATGGCGCCCTTCGTCGTAGAAGTGCCCAAGAACAGATAGGTGGGTCCACCCGTTCTAATGGACTCACCTATCTGCCGGGTAACACCCGCTGACCCCCCACGGAAAGCGGCAGTTACATAATCATTATTTTTACACACGATCATGAAATCGTGAATACGGCCAGGACACGATTGTGTCTCGTTCATTGCGCAGGGCAAACACCTGGGGCCCAGGACCGCCGGTAGTGCCTAGGCGAGTCTGTTCGCCTTCGTGCTGCGCCGCCTGCCCAGGGTGTGGCTCAGCCAGATCAGGCACAGCCCCAGAACCGTGAGCAGGATGGCCGAGAACGGCAGGAGGATGTCCCACGCCCCCAGCTCGAGGGTTGTGAGCCGCAGCAGCACGAACACCACCACCAGCGAGAAGCCGCCGGCCAGGAGGGCGCACGCGACACGGTGGATGGTCCGCGCCTCTCGGTCCAGTGCCGAGGCGACGGCAGGGACGACGAGACAGGCCGCCACGTATCCGGGGTAGAGACGCCCCACCGCGGCGTACTGCTGCACGGTGTCCTGGTCGTCGAAGGCGCGCAGGGCGGTGGAGCTGCCCTCCAGTTCACTCGCCACGAAGAAGTACAGCGTCGCCGCGACCGTCAGCGCGAGGATCGCGACGCCGAACCGGCCCACGACGAGGCGGCGGGCCAGCGGGGAATCGAACGCCGCAGCCATCCGGATCCCGATCAGCACGAACACCGTGTAGAGCGCGATCCTCAGGAGCAGGTTCGCGATGTTCACCGCCCCCAGGAGACCGTCGACGGCCTCGTAGATCTGCGGGATCGACAGGCCGACGGCGATGGTCAGGAGCACGAGGGCCACGAGGACCGTCCGCCCGTGCCCCTTCCGCGCGCCGGGTATCCGGACCGCGGCGCCGGCGGCACACAGGACGAGCGCAGTCCACTGGATGGTCGTCGTGGTCATCCGAGGTTCTCCCACATGGCGCGGTCCTTGCCGTCGTCGAGCTCGGCCCGCCGGATCTGCTTTCCGAGCACGTCCAGCCGGTCCCGGGCGAGGAACACGAGATCCAGGTCGCTCAGGGCGCACAGCGCGCGGGCCCGCCCGTCCTCGGGCCATCCGCCCTCGGCGGGAGTGAGCAGCCCCGTCACCACGAGGCCGCTGGTCAACGACACCCCGGCGATGCGTGCGGCCTCCACGGCGATCTCCGGAGCGAGCCGCCCCGCGGTGAGCTGGGCGGAGAGGTTCTGCCGGGCCACACCCGTGCTCGCGGCGAGCTGCTGGCGCAGGTCGCCCGGGTCGATCGCCTCGATCCAGGCGCGGACCGAGTTCCGGTGCGGGAACGGCGCGAGATGCATCTGGACGTCCGTGCAGGAGGACTCCCGGTCCTCGCTGCGCGCCACGAGCAGTCGCAGGATGTCCGTGTGCGAGACCTGGCTGACGAGTTCGGCATCCGTGGGTGGTGCGATCCGGGCCGGGAGATCCTCGTAGCCCTCGAAGACGGCGAGCGCGTCGACGGCCGGGAGTCCGTAACCGCGGGCGACGGCGACGACGGTCGGTACGGACACCTTGCCGCGCACGAGCTGCTGGGCGAGGGTGGAACGCTTGATGCCGGCGACCCTGCAGAGGTCGGAGACGGTGTCCTGCGGAGCGATTCGGGAACGCCACAGCTGGAAGGCCTTGGCTGTGACCGCCATCATCACCTTTCGATTGGACTTTTCGGGCTCGCGTAGAAGTATACTGAGGTTGCTGGCTCCGACTTCTGCGATTCCCCCATACGCAGAACTCGGAGCCAGCTCCACTTAACCGGTTCTCACCGGCCGCCGGGACCCCGGGCTCCGAAAGCGCCTACCAGCGCACCTTCTTCTCCTTCTTCCCCTGCTTGCTGCTCTCGTGGGCCGCCTTGACATGCGCCGCCCCCGAGGCCGCCGTCGGATTGGCCGCATGATTCTTCTTCGCGAGCGCGAGCTGTGCGCGCGGGTCGTCCTGCACGCTGCGGGCCTGGGACTCCTTCGCCGCTGCGTTCTCCTCCGGGGTGTTCTCCTGCGGAGACCGCGGGGTGGACTGGGACTGCTTGTTCTGGGGCGTGCTGGTCATGGTGTTCCTTTCTGGTGGTCGCACCCACGGAACGCGTCAGGCCGGGCAGCACTCCGTGCGAGAGATCATGCGTCGGGAGTACCGGGAAGGATCGGACAGCTTCAGTGGGCGCACTCGGAGGGATGTCATCGACAAGTGGCGCTGGGCACGGCGGGAGCCGGCCAGCCTACTGAAAAAGGATCGTCCTCATGCGTCCGACCGTACACCCGGCGCTCGCGGCGCGACAAGGCCCACCGGGGCGACCGCGGCATGCCCGGAGGTCAGCGCTGCCGGACGCCGTTCAGGGTGACGTCGACGTGGACGAGCCTGTGGTCGCTCGTGGGGAAGGGGAAGATCCCGGTCAGCTCCGACCCGGGCATCCCGGCGCGGGGCCAGAAGACGCCCGAGCCGGTCACCTTCAGGCTGCGGGAAGGCAGCACGTAGTCCACGCGGAGGTTCCCGCCGGCCCTGTCCTCGAAGTCCGCGGTGTCCTGGGCGGGGTCGCCCCGATGGCCGGCGTTCGCGCCACCCTGCAGCGCCGATGCCTCGGTGGCGCCCTCCGACGTCGGCTGGGGGTCCTGGATCAGCCTGTTGCCGAGCAGCCGGCCGATCGAGTCGGGCAGGGAATCGCCGTCGCGCGGGTCGCTGTTCTGGTCGCCCATCACGACGAACCGCTCGCCGCGCCGGAGGCCGCCCGGCGCGCCCGCGTCGTCGGAGATGTAGGAGGCGCCGTCCCCGCCCGTGACGTAGTCCGACCAGAAGCGGATCTCGTCGCTGTTGCGCCGGCCGTTGCGGTCCTCCGGTCCGTCGAAGACAGGAGGGGTCGGATGGCTGGCGAGGACGTGGATCGTCCTGCCCCCGATGCTCACGGGGACGTCCCAGTGCGACTTGCTGGACAGGGGCAGGACGGCGAGCTCGTCCTCGGAGTACCAGTCGCCCTGCGCATCCGTGGCGGGGTTGTCGGGCAGGAGCGCCCCGGGCATGTCCTTCCACAGGAAGTTCCGGAAGGTCCGCACCGAGTCCGTCTCGATGGGGTACTTCGAGAAGACGACCATGCCGTACTGGCCCTCGAACGCACCGAACCCGAGGGCGTCATCGGCCCCGCCCGCGCTGCCGTCGTTGTTCAGGTCGAAGCCGCTCGGGACGCCCGTGTTGGACGGCGCGGTGTAGACGTAGGGGTAGTCGAGGGGCGCCTTGCCGTTCTGGCCGACGCCGAGGTAGTTGTCCCTGAACAGGTCGGCGGCGCGGTTGCCGGGGACGTAGTCGAACTCGTTGAGGAGGACGACGTCGGGCCGGTTGATCTGGATCACCTCGGCGACGGCGCGCGCCTGTGCGTTCCCGGGAGTGCCGAGGTCACGGAGCAGTTCGCCCGGCGCGAGCCGGTTGAGGCTTGCGTTGTAGGTCGCGAAGCGGACTTCCTGCCGGTTCCCGGTCCCGGGAACAACGCTCCGCGACTGGTCCGCGTGGTCCGCGGGGTTCGCGAGGGCTGCGGGCGAGCCCGTGACGAGCAGGACGGCGGCCAGCAGGCCTGCACAGCAGTGCTTCAGGACACGCATGGCCCTCCCCTCGTCGTTCTGCCGGCTCCCTCGCGGGCGGGCCGGAACCCCTAGTGGTTCGCTTCGGTAACTTAATCCTAGCGGCGCGAGGTTCCCCGGAACCGTCTTCGAGGTAACGATTCAGGGTCGGGGGCGGAACGCCCGATGTCGCGCCGCCTGCCCCTTGCCGGGGGTGGCGAGATCGTGTTCCGCGGTCGCGAACGCCTGCTCCAGCCGGTCCACCGCCGCCGCGTATCCTGCCGGATCGGTGGAGGCGTCACCCTCGCGTGCGGCGTCGGCTGCGCGCAGGGCACGGACGACGGGCCGTCCCACGGGCTGGCGGGGATCGTGCATGGCCGGGTAGCGGATCGCCTTCGCGGGGTCGACGTCGTAGTCCGCCCACCGACGGACCACCTCGGCGTGGCGCCGCCGAAGGTCCGCCGCGGCCCCCGCCCGGGCGGCCTCCACGGCTGCCCGGCCCCGCCGGTCGTGGCGCCACCAGGCCCACGTGATCGCCGCGCCCGCGCACACGATCCCGACCACCACCGCCGGCATCGCCCCGGCACCCCCGGACGACGCGGCGACGAGCCCGGTACCCGTGATGACGACGACGCCTCCGAACCCGATCCAGAAGTAGTCGTCGGCTCCCCCGCCGCCGCGCGACACGGCGTCCAGGCGCCAGCCGGCCAGGGCTGCGGCCACGATCATCACGGCACAGGCGGCCAGGCTTCCGGCTACGCTCCCGGCCAGGGCGACGATGTCCATGGATACCTCTCCGCTCCGCTGCGGCACGCCGTCCCGCGCCCGCAGCACCAGTTCCTCCTACCAGTGCAAACGAGCGGGGACGGCGAGTCAATCCCTCGCGCGGCCGGGTGCTCCACCTCCCGCCGGGGCGCCGTGTGACAGGCTTGGTCAAGTTTTTTCCCTCGTCGTGCCGCACGGTACGGGAACTGGAGGCGTTCGGTGCCACTGTGGCTGCAGGCATTCGCGTGGGGCGCGATCGCGGGGGGTGCGCTGCTCATCGGGTCCGCCGTCGCCTGGAAGTGGACGGTGCCGCCGCGCACCGTGTCCTTCGTGATGGCGTTCGGCGCCGGGGTGCTCATCTCGGCGCTCGCCTTCGAGCTCGTCGCCGAGGCGCAGGAGACCGGCGGGCTCGTTCCGACGGCGCTCGGTTTCCTCGTCGGGGCGGTGACCTACGTGGGCGCCAACGCCGTCCTCGCACGGCAGGGCGCCCAGCACCGCAAGCGTTCGGGCGGCCAGCAGCCGTCGGAGTCGGACGCGGCGGGCAGCGGCAACGCGATCGCGCTCGGGGCGCTGCTCGACGGCATCCCGGAATCGGTCGTCCTCGGCCTCGGACTGGTGGCGGGAGGCGCGGTGAACCCGGCAGTCCTCGTGGCGATCTTCATCTCCAACGTCCCGGAGGGGCTCTCGAGCACTGCGGGCATGAAGGCCGCGGGGCGCAGTTCCCGCTACGTGTTCGGCCTCTGGGGCGGGATCGCGCTGATCTCGGGGCTGTCCGCACTCGCGGGGTACTCGCTGCTGGCGGGTGCCTCCGGCGTCACCGTCGCGTTCATCACGGCCATCGCCGCCGGTGCCATCCTCGCGATGGTGGCCGACACCATGATCCCCGAGGCCTTCGAGAGGCAGCACATGTTCACCGGGCTCATCGCGGCACTCGGCTTCCTCACCGCGTTCGTCGTCCATGAGGTGTCAGGGTAGGCAGGAATGCCGGGAGCGGGCCGGGGAGAAAGGAAGGACCCCGGGAATCCCGGGGTCCTTCACGGTGGGCCCTGTGGGGCTCGAACCCACGACCCACGGATTAAAAGTCCGTTGCTCTAGCCAACTGAGCTAAGGGCCCGCCGTACCGCCACCGCCACCGTGTCCGGCGAATCCCATGGATCCGACGGCGGGGAGCAATGACCCGCCTACTTTATCGCAATCATCACCGCTCGGAAGACTGCTCCTGGACTCCGCCTTCCGGCCCGAATTTCCGCAGGAGTATCCTCGATTCATGGACGGCGACTACACCAACAACAGCCCACGGCCCCATAAGCCGAAGCCCTTCGCTCCGGCTGACTTCGAGGTTTTCGCGGGCGGGGTCGACCCCTCTCGGGTGTCCGAGGCCGCCCACATGGCCGCGCACGCGCTCGTGCACCACGGACGCGACGCGGACGACCCGGACGTGACGCGCCGCCTCGTCGAGCTCGCCGACCAGCAGGGGCTGGAGGCCATCGCGGAGATGTGGGCCGAGAGCCCGGCGCGGTCACTGCCCGGTGCACTGTGGCGCCTCTACGCGCTGCGTGCGGCCACCCAGCAGAACCCAGAGCGCATCGCCGCCTACTTCGCCTCCGGCAAGGAAGTGGCCCAGGTGTCCAAGGTCGTGGCCGGCGTCGCCGAGCCGCCCGGAGCCACGGAGATGACCACGATGGCGAACACCATCCTCTCCGGCGCCTTCGAGGGCGACTTCGACGTGGCCCTCGAACGCTTCGCCGCATTCTGCCGCGTCGTCGCGCTCGGACAGGCCAACCACGCCGACGACGCCGAGCCGGCCAACGGCCCCCACGCCTCGAAACTGACGCGCAACTCCCACCAGCTGATCAAGACCGCCGAGGACCTCGAGCACGCCGCGGCATCCTGGCGGCGCGGGGAACTGGACTGATCCGGCCACCCGGGTCGTGTTGACAGCGGCTCCGGGGAGGGCAAGACTTAACACGGCGTCGAACCGTGGAACCCCCGGGCTTCAACACTCAGCCGCTTCGAGCGGCCTTCCGCCGAGAGGCGCTCCCGGTTCGGCGCCACTACTTTGCCCTCCGGCTCCCAGCGCCCTCGCGGCCTGCTTGCTGATACGTCCATATCCTGCGAGGAAGACCCCGTGAAACTACGTCTCTTCCCGCAGGAGAACGCTGGGCTCGAGCTCCTCTCCCGCATGGCACAGCAGCTCGTCCTCGGCGTCGGCACGATGTCCGCGATCCTCGGCGCCTCCACCCAGGAGTACGACCGCCTGTCCGAGGAACTGCACCAGCACGAGTCGGCGTCGACGGACCTGCACTTCGCGCTCCTGACGTCCATGCGCACGTCCTTCATCAACCCGCTGCCCCGCGAGGACCTCTACGCGCTGTCCCGCCTGCTCAACGAGGCGATCGAGAAGCTCGACGGTGCGGGCGAGCTCATCGCCCTGTACAAGCTCAACAAGCTGAGCCAGCGGGCCGCCGACCAGCTGGAGGTCATCAACCGGCAGGCCGAGCTGACGGCCGCCGCCATGCAGCGGCTCAACTCCATGGACGACCTCGAGGAGTACTGGATCGAGATCCTGCGCCTCGCCCGCCGCGCCGAACGGACCCACCGCAGCTGGTGCGCGGAACTGCTGAACGACCACAAGCCCCTCGTGTACGCACGGCACCGCGACGTCGCGAACCAGCTGGTCGACGTCACGAAGGACATCCGGCGGGTCGCCACCCAGGTGGGCAGCATCCTCGTCAAGGAATCGTAGGTGGAGCCCCTCCTCCTCGGTGCGGTGATCGTCGCTGCGGGTGGCTTCGCGTTCCTCAACGGTTTCCACGACGTCTCGAACTCCGTCGCCGCCGCGGTGCGGACCCGGGCGCTCACCCCGACCGTCGCCGTCCTGCTCGCGGCCTTCTTCAACCTGGTGGGCGCGCTGCTCAGCACCTCGCTGGCGCTCTTCTTCACGGACGCCGGCTTCGGGCTCCCCTCGGGGGCCACGGGGCTCGGCATCCTCCTGGCGGCGCTGCTGGCTGCAGGCGTGTGGGGTCTGTTCACCTGGTACCGCGGCAAGCCGTCGTCGTCGACCCACGCCCTGCTCGGCGGCATCATCGGGGCCGGCGGGGCGTCCCGGCTGACGGACGGCCCGGCGATGACCGGCGCAGGCGAGGCGCTCCTGCTGCAGATCGTGCTGCCCCTCCTGCTCTCCCCCGTCGTCGCGTACCTCCTGGCGTACGCCGCCGTGTTCCCCGCCACCTGGCTGCTGCGCCACCGCTCGCCCGGCAGCGTCAACCGGGGGAACCGGATGGCGCAGTCGGTGCTTGCGGGTGCCTTCGCCCTCGGGCACGGGCTGCAGGACGGCCAGCGCACCATGGCGGTCATCCTGCTGGCCCTCGTGGGGTCCGGCTATGCGAGCGGCTCGGAGATGCCGCTCTGGGTGCAGGGGTTCGCCGCCGTGCTCCTGACCACCGGATCGCTCTTCGGCGGGTGGCGCATCACGCACACCCTCGGCCATCGGCTGGTGCGCGTCGATCCGCTGCGGGGCATGACCGCCCAAGGGGTGAGCTCGGCGATGCTGTTCGTCGGCGCCATCTCGCTGCACTTCCCGCTCTCGAGCACGCACACCATGACCTCGGCGATCGTGGGGGCCGGCGCGAACCAGCGCTTCGCCTCCGTCCAGCGGCCGCAGGTGGCGCGGATCCTCGCCGTCTGGCTGGGCACCGCGCCGGTCACGGCGCTGCTGGGAGCGGTGTTCCTCCTGGCCCTGAGCCCCCTGCTGTAACCCCTCCCCTTTCGGGGCCGCCGCGCCGGGTGCCCGGACCCGCGCCGGAGCACCCCCGCACCTGCACCGACGCCACGGGCCTGCGCCGGCTGCTTCCTCTCCTAAGGGGCCGCCGCGCCGGGTGCCCGGACCCGCGCCGGAGTACCCCCGCAGCTGCACCGACGCCACGGGCCTGCCCCGGCCCCGTCCCGGCCCACCCCGGCCCGCGCCGGGAACACGGAGAAACGACGACGGCGGCCCCGTCAGGAGCCGCCGTTGCCGTGTGCCGTCCTCGCGGCGGGTGCCTACCCGAAGCGGCCGGAGACGTAGTCCTCCGTGGCCTTCACCGAGGGCTTGTTGAAGATGGTGGTGGTGTCGTCGTACTCGATGAGCTTGCCGGGCTTGCCCGTGCCGGCGATGTTGAAGAACGCCGTCTTGTCCGACACGCGGGCCGCCTGCTGCATGTTGTGGGTCACGATCACGACCGTGTACTCGGCCTTGAGCTCGTTGATGAGGTCCTCGATGGCGAGCGTCGAGATGGGGTCCAGGGCCGAGCAGGGCTCGTCCATCAGGATCACCTGGGGGGACACCGCGATGGCGCGGGCGATGCAGAGGCGCTGCTGCTGCCCGCCGGACAGGCCGGATCCCGGCCGGGCGAGGCGGTCCTTGACCTCGTTCCACAGGTTCGCGCCGCTCAGCGACTTCTCCACGAGATCGTCGGCGTCGGACTTGCTCATGCGCTTGTTGTTGAGTTTCACGCCGGCCAGGACGTTGTCCCGGATGGACATGGTGGGGAACGGGTTGGGCCGCTGGAAGACCATGCCGATCTGGCCGCGCACGGTCACGGGGTCGACGGTGGTGTCGTACAGGTTGTCGCCGTCGAGCAGCACCTCACCCTCGACCCGCGCACCGGGGATGACCTCGTGCATGCGGTTCAGCGTGCGGAGGAACGTGGACTTGCCGCAACCCGAGGGACCGATGAACGCCGTGACGGAACGGGCTTCGATGTTGATGTTGACGTCCTCCACGGCAAGGAACTTGCTGTAGTAGACATTGAGGTCCTTGACGTCGATTCGCTTGGACATTGGTTCCTTCGGGTCGGCTACCGCGCGCGGTCAGCGGCTGGTCTTGGGGGCGAACATGCGGGCGACGAACCGGGCGACCAGGTTCAGGAGCATCACCATGAGGATCAGCAGGAGCGCTGCGGCCCAGGCGCGCTGTGTACTCGGATCGGGCGCCGTCGGGGACGTCGGCGTGAGGATCTGGTAGTAGATGAAGGTAGGGAGCGTACTCATCCAGCCACTGAAGACGTTCCAGTTGATGGAGCTCGCGAACCCTGCCGTTACAAGGATAGGGGCCGTCTCACCGATCACGCGGGCGATCGCGAGGGTTACGCCAGAGGCGATACCGGAGATCGCCGTCGGGATCACCACGTTGGTGATCGTGCGCCATTTCCGGACGCCCAGCGCGTAGGACGCCTCGCGGAGCTCGTTCGGCACGATCTTCAGCATCTCCTCCGTGGAGCGGACCACCACGGGGATCATGAGGACGGAGAGGGCGACGGCGGCCACGAACCCGGTGCGGGTGCCCGGCCCGAACAGGAGCGCGAACAGCGCTGCAGCGAACAGGCCCGCGACGATCGAGGGGATGCCGGTCATGACGTCCACGAAGAAGGTGATCGCCTTCGTGAGGTTCTTGCCCGCCCCGTACTCGACGAGGTAGATCGCGGTGAGCAGACCGATGGGCACGGAGATGAGCGTCGCCCAGAGGGTGATCTGCAGCGTCCCGAGGACGGCGTGGTACGCGCCGCCGAGCACGGGAGCGCCGTTCTCCACCGCCTGGTTGTCGACCGCGCCCGTCACGCCGTTCATCGACGTGAACAGGAAGTTGTAGCTCAGGCCCGGGACACCCCGCTCCAGCACCGTCCACAGGACCGAGACGAGGGGCAGCAGGGCGATCAGGAAGGCGCCGTACACGAGGAACGTGACGAGGCGGTCCTTGGCCTTGCGCTCGCCCTCGCCGACGGCGGTGACAATGGTGGCCGCGAGGACGAACACGACGGCGGAGATGACTGCCCAGCCGACGACGCTGAACCCGATGAGGGAGGAGAGCGCCGCACCGAGGATGACGGCGGCCGCGAGGACCACCCACACGGCGTAGGAGGGGAGGTGGCCGCGCGTGAGCTGGGACTGGCGACGCTGGAGCGTCTGGTTCGCTGCCATTAGTTAGCTCCCGAGAATTCTTTGTGCCGGGTGATGATGAAGCGGGCGATCATGTTGACGATCAGCGTGATGATGAAGAGCACGAGGCCCGCCGCGATCAGTTCGTTGAGCCGCAGGCCGAACGCCTCCGGGAAGTTCAGCGCGATCTCGGCGGCGATGGTCTGGTTGCCCGTCTTCACGAGGCTGGCGACGAGCGCACCGGGCGAGAGGACGAGGGCCACGGCCATGGTCTCGCCGAGGGCGCGGCCGAGGCCGAGCATGGTGGCGCTGATGATGCCTGGCCGCGCGAAGGGCAGGACCGCCATGCGGACCATCTCCCAGCGTGTGGCACCCATCGCGAGCGCCGCCTCCTCGTGGAGGCTGGGGGTCTGCAGGAAGATCTCCCTGCTGAGCGAGGTGATGATCGGGATGACCATGACGGCCAGGACGATCCCGGCGGTGAGCATCGTCTTGCCGGTCTGGCTGGCGGGTCCGGCGAAGATCGGGATCCAGCCCAGGTTCTCCGCGAGCCAGGTGTAGCCCTTGGCCAGCTGCGGCGCGAGCACGATGTAGCCCCAGGCGCCGTAGATCACCGAGGGGATGGCCGCGAGCAGGTCGATGACGTACCCGAACGCGCGTGCGAGACGCCGTGGTGCGTAGTGCGAGATGAAGAGGGCGACGGCGATCCCGATGGGCGTCGCGATCACCAGCGCGATGACCGCGGCAATGACCGTGCCGATGACGATCGGGAGGATGTAGGCGGAGAAGCCGTTGCCGCCGGTGATCTCGGCAGGATCGGCGGTGAAGGTCGGTGCGGCCTGCACGAGCAGGAACACTGCGACGCTGAACAGCACTGCCAGGATCAGGATGCCGGCGGTGAGGGAGATGCCGGAGAAGATCTTGTCGCCTGCGCGGCCTCGATCTGTCGACGCTTTCAGCGAATTGGTGGACACGTCTCTGCCTTCCAGGGCGGTCGAGTTCGAATGCAGTGACGGCCCGGATGCCGGACCGAGGGGGGGTCACTGCTGATTCCAGCCGTGAACGGCGGACGGTCCCGCCCGGTCTCCATTAGACCAGACGGGACCGGGGGCCTTCGCTAGGAGGCGACCTTGATGGAGTCGATGGCCGTCTGGGCCTTCTCGCTCAGGGTTGCGGACAGCGGGGCGTTGCCGGCGGAGGCCTCGGCCTCTGCCTGGCCCTCCTCGCTGATGACGTAGGAGCCGAACGCCTTCACGAGGTCGACGGTCTCCTGGCTGTCGTAGGAGGTGCAGTACACGTGGTAGCTGACGAGGACGACGGGGTAGGCGCCCGACTCGGTGGTGTCACGCTCGAGCTCGAGGGACATGTCGAGCTCGGGGCGGCCCTCGACCGGGGTGGCGACCTCGACGGCCTTGGCGGCGGCGTCGGAGCTGATCTCGGTGTACTCCTCGCCGACCTTGACCTTGGCCTTGCCCAGGTCACCGACGGCGGAGGCGTCGGCGTAGGTGATGGCGCCGACGGTCGAGGTGACCGTCTGGACGACACCCGAGGTGCCCTTGGCGTTCTCGGACTGCAGGTCAGCGGGCCATGCGCCCTCGACCTCGTAGGTCCAGTCCGCGGGAGCCGCAGCAGCGAGGTAGTCGACGAAGTTCTCGGTGGTGCCGGACTCGTCCGAGCGGTGCACGACGGTGATCGGGGTGTCGGGCAGTTCGACGCCCTCGTTCTGGGCCGCGATCGCGGGATCGTTCCAGGTGCTGATCTTCTTGCTGAAGATCTGCGCGATGGTCGGGGCGTCGAGGTTCAGCTCGGTGACACCTTCGAGGTTGAAGGCGATCGCGATCGGGGAGATGTACGCGGGGATGTTCAGCGCACCGTCCGGGCCGCAGACCTCCGTGGCCTGGGTCATCTCTTCGTCCTTGAGGTAGGCGTCCGAGCCGGCGAACTGCGCGCCGCCGCTCAGGAAGGCCTTGCGCCCTGCGCCGGAGCCGTCGGGGGAGTACTGCACCATCGCGCCCTGATTGGCGGACTCGAAGCCGGCCTTCCAGGCCTCCATCGCAGAGTTCTGCGACGAGGCGCCGATACCGGTCAGGGTCCCGGACACGGCGGTGCCGGCGGCGGAGGACGCAGGTCCCTCCGCGGCGGGCTCGCCGGTGGCGTTGTCGGACCCACAAGCGGTCAGCGCCAGCGCGGCTACGGAGATAACTGCCGCAGCGCGGCCAAAGCGAAGAGCCTTCACTAGATTTTGCCCCTTCCAGGGATTTATTCATCGGTGCACGAGCGGCACTCGGTAGAGATGTACGCGTTCTTGTACACCTTGAAGCTAGGCAGTGCAGGTAACGAGACTGACCAAGCGACATGAACGGAGGGTGAACAGCGCGGGGCCATTCGCCTGTACAGCCGGTTCACGCAGGTGAATGAGACGAACGTCTCGCTTCGATGCACCTCCTAGACTGGGGGCATGCCGCCGCGCCAGGGAGTTTCCGCCACCCTCGCCTTCCTCCGCAAGCGTTCCCGCATAGGCCTCAAGCGCAGCTCGAACTCCCTGATCCCGGCACTGCAGATGACCGTCTGCGCCGTGGGTGCGTACGCCTTCGCCGAGGAGATCCTCGGCCACAGCGGGCCGCTGTTCGCCGCGACGTCGTCGATGATCTCGCTGGGCTTCTCGCGGGACCCACGCATCCGGCGGGTCCTCGAGGTGGCGATCGGCTGCACGCTCGGCATCTCCGTGGGGGATCTCCTGCTCACCTTCTTCGGCACCGGCCTCTGGCAGGCCGCCGTCGTGCTGTTCATCTCGATCCTGCTGGCCCGCTTCCTCGACAGCGGCACCATCTTCACCACGCAGTTGGGCCTGCAGTCCCTGCTCGTGGTGCTGCTGCCCGCACCGGACGGCGGACCGTTCACGCGCAGCGTCGACGCGATCGTGGGCGGCCTGTTCGCGCTCGCGATCACCGTGCTCCTGCCGCGGGACCCGCGCCGCGAACCGAAGACCAACGTACGCGGGCTCCTGGGCGAGCTCTCCGGCGTGATCCGCGACAGCGCGTCGGCCCTCCGGCAGAGCGACTCCACCCTGGCGTGGCACGCGCTCGTCCGCGCCCGGAACTGCCAGTCCCAGCTCGACACCCTCACCGGTGGTATGAAGGCCGCGCAGGAGGTGGCCCGCATCTCCCCCGCCTACCGGCGCCACCGTGACGAGCTCGGCGAGCTGCGGAGCGCCATCGACGCGATCGACCTCGCCATCCGCAACAGCCGCGTGTTCTCGCGCCGCCTGACGTCGGCCATCAACCACGCGGCGCTCACCGACGAGGCGATCGAGTCCCTCAGCCAGTCGCTCGAGGACACGGCCGACGCCGTCGACGCACTCAGCCGCGGCCTCTCGGCAGGAGACGCGGCGGAGCGGCGCCTGAACCTGCGGCGGGCACGCGAGGAACTCGCGGCCGTGGCCACCGATCTCCACCCGAGGACCCTCCATATCAGCCGGCTCGAGGGCGAGGGGCTCGTCCTCCTCCTCCGCCCGCTCGTCGTGGACCTGCTGAGCGCCACGGGCCTCTCGCACGAGGACGCCGCCGACTACCTCCCGCGGCTCT
This sequence comes from Arthrobacter sorbitolis, assembly GCF_054510995.1. Taxonomy (NCBI): domain Bacteria; kingdom Bacillati; phylum Actinomycetota; class Actinomycetes; order Micrococcales; family Micrococcaceae; genus Arthrobacter; species Arthrobacter sorbitolis. The sequence continues at coordinate 267,309 of NZ_JBTNDM010000003.1, read as the reverse complement.
GAACCGCGCCGCAACCGGCAGCCGGGCCTGTCTGTCGGTGCACGCCGGTAGCCTGAAAGCATGCCCACGAAGACCTCCCCCGCCGCCCGCGCGGGCCGCAGCAACACCCCGAACTTCCGCTGCGCCGAATGCGGGTGGACGACGGCGAAATGGGTGGGGCGCTGCGGCGAATGCCAGGCGTGGGGCACGGTCGAGGAGACCGGGCAGGTCGTCGCACGCACCACCGCCGCAGCAGCGGTGACCACACCGGCACAGCGGATCGGCGACGTCGACGCCACGCTGTCCGGATTCCAGCCGACGAAGATCGACGAGCTCGACCGCGTCCTGGGCGGCGGGCTGGTGCCCGGCGCCGTGATCCTGCTCGCCGGCGAGCCGGGCGTCGGCAAGTCAACACTCCTGCTCGACGTCGCAGCCCGGGTGGCGCGGCTGGGCAAGGACGTCCTCTACGTCACCGGTGAGGAGTCCGCGGCCCAGGTGAAGCTGCGGGCGGACCGGATCGACGCCGTCGCCGACTCCCTGTACCTGAGCGCCGAGACGGACCTCGGCCAGGCCCTCGGCCAGGTGGAGAAGATCGATCCGGCACTGCTGATCGTCGACTCGGTGCAGACCCTGAGCAGTGCGGCCGTGGACGGCAGCGCCGGCGGTGTGACGCAGGTCCGCGAGGTGGCCGCGTCCCTCATCGGCGCGGCCAAGGCCCGCGGCATGACCACGCTCCTCGTCGGGCACGTCACGAAGGACGGCTCGATCGCCGGCCCGCGGCTCCTCGAACACCTCGTCGACGTCGTCTGCCAGTTCGAGGGCGAACGGCATTCGCGGCTGCGCCTGCTCCGCGCGGTGAAGAACCGGTACGGCCCCACCGACGAGGTCGGGTGCTTCGACCTGACGGACGGCGGTATCGAGGGGCTCGCCGACCCCAGCGGGCTCTTCGTCTCGCGCACCAAGGACCCGGTGTCGGGGACCTGCATCACCGTGACGCTCGAGGGCCGGCGCCCCCTCCTCGCCGAGGTGCAGGCGCTGCTCGCCGAGTCCGCCAACTCCCAGCCGCGCCGGGCCACGAGCGGGCTCGACAGTTCACGCGTCGCCATGCTCCTGGCGGTCCTGCAGAGCCGTGCGTCCGTCAGCCTCCACAAGGACGACAGCTACGTGGCCACCGTGGGCGGTGTCCGCCTGACGGAACCGGCCACCGACCTCGCAGTCGCCCTGGCCATCGCCTCCGCCAAGACCGACCACCCCCTGCCCGCGCGGCTCATCGCGTTCGGCGAAGTGGGTCTCGCGGGCGAGGTGCGTCCCGTCCCGGGTATCGGCCGGCGTATCCAGGAGGCGGAGCGGCTCGGGTTCACCCACGCGATCGTCCCGGCGTCACCGGGCGGCACCGGTCCCGTGCCGAAGGGCTTCTCGGTGCGGGAGGTCTCGACCCTCGCCGAAGCGCTGGCCCTCCTCTTCTAGCCTCGACCGACGGGACAGGACCGTGCACGGCGCGACGGCGGCAGGGGCGGAGCGCCTGGTCGCCGGCCTGCGGCAGGAGGGCCGATCATGCCCCCGCGGCGGTGCCCCGGTGTTGCCCGGTGCGAGCGTTACCGATCTGCGACAGCGGCCGGTGCAGAGGAATTCGTGCGCGCCAGTAGTATTATGTTCGGCTGCGCGGGTGATCCCGCAGTTCCTGCCCGCTGTCCGAGGCTCGACGGCGGCCGCCCGACTGCGCCGGGCCATCGACAGCGCGGGCGGCGAAAGGATAGGCCATGGTTCGTAGTCCGGAGGACTCGCTCAAAGCCACCCTCGCCAGAGTAGCCCCGGGGACCCAGTTGCGTGACGGGCTCGAGCGCATCCTGAGGGGCCGCACGGGTGCACTGATCGTCCTCGGATTCGACCGTACCGTGGACTCGATCTGCTCGGGCGGCTTCGACATCGGCATCGAGTTCTCGCCGACGCGCCTGCGCGAACTGGCCAAGATGGACGGTGCGATCGTCTGCGACAAGGACGCGAGCCGCATCCTCCGCGCGGCGGTCCAGCTCGTGCCGGACCACACCATCGAGACGCAGGAGTCCGGAACCCGCCACCGCACGGCGGAGCGCGTGGCCAAGCAGACCAGCCTCCCCGTGATCAGCGTCAGCCAGTCCATGCAGATCATCGCCCTCTACATCGACGGGCTCCGGTTCGTCCTGGAGGGCTCCGAGCCCGTGCTCGCGCGGGCGAACCAGGCCCTGGCCACGCTCGAGCGCTACCGCGCGAGGCTCGACCAGGTGACCAACTCGCTGTCTGCGCTCGAGATCGAGGCCATGGTCACGGTGCGCGACGTCGCCGTCACCCTCCAGCGCCAGGAGATGGTCCGGCGCATCTCCGAGGAGATCTCGCAGTACGTCCTGGAGCTGGGCGTGGACGGGCGCCTGCTGTCGCTGCAGGTCGAGGAGCTCACCACGGGCCTCGGTCCGGGCAGTGAGATGGTGCTGCGCGACTACATGGACCTCGGCAACAGCACGGCACCGGTCGACGAGCGCGTCGCGACCCTGCAGGGGTTCAGCTCCACCGACCTCATCGATCTCGGGACCATCGCGAGCGTCCTCGGGTTCAATCCGTCGCTGGACTCGCTGGAGGCCGTCATCCAGCCCAAGGGCTTCCGCCTCCTCTCCGGCATCAAGGCGGTACCGCCGGCCGTCGCGAACCGGCTGGTGGAGCACTTCGACGGACTGCAGAACCTGATGGCCGCGAACATCGAGGACCTCATGGCCGTGGACGGCATCGGCGAGCAGCGGGCGCGGACCGTACGCGAGGGCCTGTCCCGGATCGCGGAAACGAGCCTCCTCGACCGCTTCATGTGACGGCCGCCTGACGCCACGCGTGCCGCCGGCGGGTCCTACTGCAGTGTGAAGTCCACCGGGCTGCTGCTCCGGAGGCCGAGTTTCGTGGTCACCGTGTACTGCCCTGCCCCGGGCTCCTCCTCGACCGGTGTGCAGCCCGGCATGCTCCGGTTGCGTGACCACTCGAACTCCGCGCGCTGGTCGGCGCCCGGTTCGATGGTGCGCTCGAGATCCTGCGAGGCCTGCTGGCAGTCGATGGAGGAGAACACGCGCTCGTCGCCGCTGGTCACCAGGAACTCCATCTGGGACGTGCCGACGTTCGCGGTGCAGGCCGTGTCGCCCTCGTTGCGGACCACGAGCGAGAGGAGCACGGTGTCGTCCGGCCCGTAGTCCGACCGGTCGGTCCCGGCCTCGACCACCACGTCGTCGGGGTCGCAGGCGTTCTCGGAGGAAGCCGACGGCTGGGCCGATGCACTGGGTGAGGGGGGCGCCGTCGGGCCGGGTGATGCCGTCGGAGCCGCTGTCGCCGGGCCTGTCGCTCCGGCAGGGCCCTCGGAGGCGGGTGCCGGGGTGGCGGGTGCCCCGGTGGGGTCCTGCGTCGGAGATCCGCCGGCGCTCGCATCGGAGCCGCGCGCGAACGCTCCTGCGAGGGCCATGGCGCCGACGATGAGGGCGCCCGCCACGAGGAGCGCGAGGATGGTCACGGCCAGGCGCCGGCGGCGGTAGACAGCAGGACTCGGCCGCCGCCTGCCGCCGGTGCGGCCGCCCCTGCCATGGTCGTCGTCGTGCCCGCCCGTTGGTTCCATCCATCAAGGCTAGGGAGGGCTTCCCGCATTCCTCCCGGCACCACGCCGGTGGATAGAGTATTGACGACAATGATCCAGGAACATCCCCGAATCCCCCGCCGCGGTACGTCCGCCCATCAGGCGCGCCCTGCCGGCCTCGACGGGCCGGCTGCCCCTCGAGCGCAGGATCCGCGGTCGGAGGAGCCCCGGGTGATGGATCTCCGGGTGACGGATCTTCACGTGCGGGTCACCGACTGGTTCGCGGACGCCGCACGGGACCTGCCCTGGCGCGAGCCCGGGTGCTCGCCGTGGGGCATCCTCGTCAGCGAGGTGATGCTGCAGCAGACCCCCGTGGTGCGGGTGCTCCCGGTCTGGGGCGAGTGGCTGGAACGCTGGCCGTCCCCGGCGGACCTCGCCGCCGAACCGGCCGGCGCCGCCGTCCGCCACTGGGGCCGGCTCGGCTACCCGCGCCGCGCACTCCGGCTGCATGCCGCGGCCGCGGCCATGGTGGCCCACCACGGCGGCGACGTCCCGCACACCCATGCGGAGCTGCTGTCGCTGCCAGGGGTCGGCTCCTACACCGCTGCTGCCGTGGCGGCCTTCGCCTTCGGTCGCCGCGAGACCGTCGTCGACACCAATATCCGGCGGGTCCATGCCCGGCTGTTCGGCGGCACGGCACTCCCCGCGCCGGCGCTCACCGCCGCCGAGACGAGGCGTGCCGTCGACCTGCTGCCCGAGGACGATGCACTGTCCGTGCGCTGGAACGCCGGCGTGATGGAACTCGGCGCCGTCGTCTGCACCGCCAGGAGCCCGCTGTGCGACGCGTGCCCCGTGTCCGACGCGTGCGCCTGGATCGCCGCGGGGCGGCCCGCTCCCGAGTACGTACCGAAGGGGCAGGCGTGGGCGGGGACGGACCGGCAGGTGCGGGGGGCCCTCGTCGCCGTGCTGCGGGACACCGACACCGCTGTTCCGCGGTCCGTCCTCCTGGACGCTCCGGTGGACCTGAGCATGGGCGACACCGCCGTGGCCGCGCACGTCCCGCAGGGGAAGCCGGGCGCGCTGACCGCGCTGCACGGCCTGCGCGCTCCCGCCGAGCAACTCGAGCGCGCCCTCGCCGGGCTCCTGGCCGACGGCCTCGCGGAGGAGACCGACGGCGGGATCCGCCTACCGGGCTAGGGCGCGCGGCCCTCCGGGGTCGTTCAGGCCGGCTCGCCGAATCCCGATTCGACCGCCTGCCCCACGAAGTCGACCGCGGCCTGGGCGTCCGGCCCGCTCGCCTCGACCGTCACGGTCCTGCCCTGGCCGAGACCGAGGCTCATGAGGAGCATCACGGATTTGCCGTCCACGCCGTTCACGGTCACCTCGGCGTCGAGGTCCGTGAGCCCCGTGGCGAGCGTGGCAGCGGGCCTGGCGTGCAGGCCCATCTGGTTGGGCAGGGTCCACGAGCCGCTGACGGTCGGCCCCGCGGGTGCACCGGGAGCACCCGTGGCGGCGCCGTCGCCCGGCGCGGCCGCCGCATGACTGACGAAGGGCTCGAACTCCTCGGGGCGGACGGACACCACGGCCCGCTCGGCAGCCCGGACCACCTCGTCGAGGGTCCCGCCGCCCTGGGCCTGCACCGCGGCCGCGACGGCCCCCTCGACCAGGGCGGCCCGGGCGAGCCGGACCGACGCCCGCGCCTCGGGCTCGAGGAACTCGAGCACCATCTCCGCGGTCATGACGGCGGAACCGAGATCGGTCAGGACCACCACCCCGTCAGCCCCCGACGCCTGCTCGAGGGCCGCCTGGACGCGGTCGAAGCTCGTCCCGATGCGGGCAGGACCGGCGCCGTCCTCCGCTCCCCCGGCGGCGACGAGCACGACGTCGGGCGCCATCTGCGCGGCCAGCTCGACGACGCCCTCGGCGATCTTCTCACTGTGGGAGACGACGACCAGGCCGACGCTCACGCGACCTCTCCCCCGGCCGCCGCAGCCGCCGCCGTCAGGATCAGGGCCGTGGACACCGCGCCCGGGTCCTGGTGCCCGGCGCTGCGCTCACCGAGATAGCTCGCCCTGCCCTTGCGGGCGATCAGGGGTTCGGTGGCCACCGCTCCGGCGTGGGCGGCGTTCGCGGCGGCCGCGAGCACCTCCGGAGGGGTGGCACCAGCGGTGGCGGCGGTCTCGGCGGACTCGGTGGCGGGCGTCCACGCATCCACCATGGTCTTGTCCCCCACCTCCGCCTTGCCGCGCGCGACGATGCCGTCCCGGGCGGCCCGGATCATGCCCGCGACGGCCCCGGCGTCGATCTCCCCCGCGTCGCCGAGGGAGGCCGCGGCGCGCAGGAAGGCCGTCCCGTACAGTGGCCCCGCGGCGCCCCCGACGGTGGACATGAGCGTCATCGCGACCTGCTTGAGGACGGCCGCGGGGGTCGCGAGGGCATCACCCGCATCGAGCTTCGCGACGACGGCGCTGAATCCCCGATCGAGGTTCTCCCCGTGGTCGGCGTCACCGATGACCCGGTCGAGGTCGATCAGGAGGGCGCGGTTCTCGGCGACGACGCGCGCGGTCTCGTGCATCCACCGCACGGCCCATCCGGTGTCGAGGACCTCCGCCATGCTCATGCCCCCCAGCGCAGCGCGGCGGTGTGCACGGGAGCGTCCCAGAGTTCGAGCATCTCGTCGTCGGCGCGCAGGACCGTCAGCGAGGCCCCCTGCATCTCGAGCGCCGTGATGTAGTTGCCCACGAGGGACCGTTCGATGCCCACGCCGAGGCCCTCGAGGAGCTGCGCGACCTTCCGGTACATGATGTAGAGCTCGCTGGCGGGCGTGCCGCCCATGCCGTTGACCATCACGATGGTGCGGTCGCCGGAGGTCAGCTTCAGGTCGGCGACGATGGGGTCGAGGAGCCGCTGGGTGATGCCGTCGGCCTCCTCCATGGCGATCTTGTGCCGGCCGGGCTCCCCGTGGATGCCGATGCCGATCTCGATCTCGTCGTCCGACAGCTCGAAGCTGGGGACCCCGGCGTGCGGCACGGTGCACGCCGCGAGCGCGACGCCCATGGACCGGACGCCGTCGATGACCCGCTGGGCCACGGCCGTGACGCCGTCGAGGTCGTCACCGCGCTCCGCGGCCGCTCCGGCGATGCGCTCCACCAGGACGGTCCCGCCCACACCGCGCCGACCCGCCGTGTACAGGGAGTCCTCGACGGCGACGTCGTCGTTCACGAGGACGGAGCGCACGGTGACGCCCTCGGCCTCCGCCATCTCCGCGGCCGTCTCGAAGTTGAGGACGTCGCCCGTGTAGTTCTTGACGATGTGCAGGACACCCGCGCCGCCGTCGACCGCGGTGGTGGCGGGGATGATCTGGTCGGGCGTGGGAGAGGTGAAGACCGCGCCGGGCACGGCCGCGTCGAGCATCCCGCGCCCCACGAAGCCCGCGTGGAGCGGTTCGTGGCCGCTTCCACCTCCGGAGACCAGGCCCACCTTGCCCCGGACGGGGGCGTCCTTGCGGGTGATGAAGAGAGGATCCGGATGGACGGTCACCAGGTCGGCATGCGCGATGCCGAATCCTTCGACCGACTCGTTGACCACGGCTTTGGGGTCGTTGATGAGCTTCTTCACGACGGCTGCTCCTTGACTGCGAAGACTGCGAACGGACGGGTTGAGGCCCTGCAGCCCGCCTTCCATGGACCACGTCGGCCACTCGGAACACTACCGTCCGTTCCTGCGCCTGCCTATAGCCGTGCAGCCCCTGGGCAGACCCCGGAAGGGGGTCCGTTAAACGCCTGAGGGAGGGGCCCGTCACGGGCGCCTCCCTCAGGTGGCCTGGCCGCTCGATCGAAGGGCGCGGCCGGGGCGGGTCAGTGGCCCTTGAACGCGTCCTTGACGTTCTCGCCGGCGTCCTTCAGTTTCGAGGTCGCCTGGTCCTTGTGGCCTTCGGCCTCCAGGTTCTCGTCTCCGGTCGCCTTGCCGAGACCTTCCTTGACCTTGCCGCCCAGGCCTTCGCCCTTGTTCCCGATCTTGTCATCCAGTCCCATAAGTCGGACCTCCTTCAGCTCGGTGTACGGCCACCGGATCCGGTGGCGTGCCCGCACCCCGATGGGAATGCTAAGCGGTCTTACCTTATCCCCGGTGTTCTGGAGAAAGCCAGTCACCCCGCCCGGAGTTCCCTGATCATGCGCGTATTGCCCAGGGTGTTGGGCTTGACCCGGGCCAGGTCGAGGAACTCGGCGACGCCCTCGTCGTGGGAGCGCAGCAGCTCCGAATAGATCCGGGGGTCGACGGCGGACTGGTCCGCCATGACCTCGAAGCCGTGACGGCGGAAGAAGTCGACCTCGAAGGTCAGGCAGAACACGCGGCCGACCCCGAACGCGCGGGCCTCCTCGAGCAGCTCCTCGACGAGCGCATGACCTACGCCGCGCCCCCGCGCCGCAGGGGACGTCGCGAGGGTGCGCACCTCCGCGAGGTCCTCCCACATGATGTGCAGCGCGCCGCAGCCCAGCACCTCGCCGCCGTCGGACTCGGCGATGCGGAACTCCGGGAGTCCCTCGTAGTAGGCCACGGTCTCCTTGGCCATCAGGATGCGCTCCTGGGCGAGCGGCTCGACGAGGGCCTTGATGGCGGGGACGTCCGAGGTGCGGGCGCGGCGGATGGTGAAGGGCGGGGTCATCCGTCCCACTCTACTGAGCGCAGCCCCGCCCGGCTGCCTACAGGCCCAGCTCGGAGGGCAGCTCGCGCTCCTCCCCGAGGACGTGCGATGCGAGGAAGGACTCGACCACGCCGTACCAGATCCGCGCGTGCTGGGGCTTGAGGATCCAGTGGTTCTCGTCGGGGAAGTAGAGGAACCGGTGCGGCGTGTTGCCGTCGTCGTCCGCCGGCAGTCCCGACGCGGAGAGGAGCTGGTACCACAGCCGCAGCCCCTCGCCGATGGGCACGCGGTAGTCCTTGTCGCCGTGGATGACCAGCATGGGGGTGCTGATCCCGCCCACGTGGAGATGCGGCGAGTTCTCGCGCATCGCCTCGGGTGTCATCTCCCGCTGCCAGTAGTAGGCGGCGTCGGTGGTGGGGCCGAACTGGTCGAGTGCCCACAGGCTCGCGTGGGTCACGATCGCAGCGAAGCGGTCCGTGTGCCCGGCGATCCAGTTCGCCATGTACCCGCCGAAGCTGCCGCCCATGGCCGCCACGCGCGTCCCGTCGATGTCATCGCGTGCCACGAGGGTGTCGGTGGCCGCCATCAGATCGGTGTAGGGCGCGCTGCCCCACCGCCCCCACCCGCGGTCGACCATGTGCTGGCCGTAGCCCGTGGACAGTGCGGGGTCGGGCAGCAGCACGGCGTAGCCGCGGGCGGCCATGATCCAGGGCGACCAGCGCCAGGTCCAGGCGTTCCAGGAGCCGATGGGGCCGCCATGGATCCACAGCAGCGCCGGGACGGGGGAATCGGCGGACGCACCCTCGGGCAGGACGAGCCAGGACCCCACGGGCTGTCCGTCCTCGCCGACGGACCGGATGCGTTCGAGCGATCCCGGCACCTCGGGGCGTTCGGCGGGGTTGGCGAGGCGTTCGGTGGTGCCCGAGGCGAGGTCGATGCGCACGACCTCCGGAGGGAAGAGGTAGGAGCTGCGGACGGCGTAGGCCGTCGTCCCGTCCGGTGATACGCGGACGTCCGAGTACGCGGCGACGTCCTGCGTCACGCGCCGCACCGATCCCGTCGCGACGTCGAGCACGAACACGGGCGCTCCGCCGTCGTCGTCCGCGGTGACCACGAGGGCGGAGCCGTCGGGCAGCCATGCAGCGGGTGCGGGCCAGCGGTCCCAGTCCGCGGCGAGGGGCACGGGGTCGCCGCCGTCGAGCGGGAGCAGCAGCAGGCTGGTGCTCGGCGCGAGGTCGGCGGTGGTGCGGCGGTTCCGGACGACGGCGAGGAACCGGCCGTCGGGGCTCACGGGTCCCGGAGAGTAGTCGTTCTGCCGGTCGTCGAGGAGGACGGCGAGCTCCTTCGTCGCCATGTCCACGCGGACGAGGACCGTGCGCTGGGAGCCGCGCTCCTCGGGGACGGTGAGGGCGCTGAAGAGCGTCGAACCGTCGGGGGCCAGGACCGGGTGCGCGTCGCGGAGGCCCCCGCGGGCGGAGGGGACGAGGTCCTCGACGGCGTGGCCGTCGTCGCCGCCGACGTCCTGCAGGGCGAGATAACGAGGCTCGTCCGGACCGAGGTCGGCGTCCCAGTAGCGGACGGGATACCCGGTGTGCAGGATCGCGGCGACGCCGGACTCCTTGCGTGCCTTGCGCCGCTCGGCGTCGTCCTCCTCGTTCGCCGACCCGGCGAGCGAGTTGCCGGTGACGACGACGACGTCGGTGGCCTCAGCCGTCGACACGCCCGCCACGCCGCCCTCGCGGGTCAGGAGCAGCGAGGCCTCACCGCCGCCGGCCGGCAGCCGCCACAGGGCCGAGCGCTTCTCGCCCTCGGCGTCGTCCGGGTCGGGGCGCGCCGACGTGAAGAGGAGGTCCCCGCTGGAGAGGAACGCGGCCCCGGATTCACCGGCGGCGCTGCGGGTCAGGCGGCGTGCGGGCTGCTCGCCGGTGGGATCCACCTCCCAGAGGGCCGTCTGGTAGGCGGTCTTCTTCGGGTCGAGGGTCGCCACCGAGGTGACGAGCCGGGTGCCCTCCCGGTTGAGGACGAGTCCGCTGAGGCGTGGCAGGGCGACGAAATCGTCGAGCGAGGAGAAGGGAGTGGTCATGCCTCATCTCTACCACCGCGTGTGGTCGGGATCACAGGCGTTCACTACCGGAGGAATCTGGTTGCTGTAAGCACCCATCAGGCGGGGGTGCCCAACAACGGACGAACCCGCTCTGGGGCCCAGGGCGGGTTCGTCGGGTACAGCCGGGTGCTACTCGGGAACGGTCGCCTCGAGTGCTGCCGGGGAGTCCTCGAGCTCCTTGGGAGCACCGTGTCCGACGAAGGTGAAGATCGCGTCCACGCCCTCGCCCTCGACGTCGATGTCGATCCGCTCGCCCGACTTGATCTCGCCGAACAGGATCTTCTCCGAGAGCTGGTCCTCGATCTCGCGCTGGATGGTGCGGCGCAGTGGCCGTGCCCCCATCGCGGGGTCGTAGCCACGGGTGGCGAGGAGGACCTTGGCCGCCGGGGTCAGGGCGATGGACATGCCCTTGTCCGCCATGCGTCCGCTCAGCCGCTCGAGGAACAGGTCGACGATCTCGACGATCTCGTCCTGCGTGAGCTGCGGGAAGACCACCGTGTCGTCGACACGGTTGAGGAACTCGGGCCGGAAGTGCTGCTTGAGCTCCTCCTGCACCTTGGCCTTCATCCGGTTGTAGCTCGTCGTGGTGTCGGTGCCGGACTGGAAGCCCGTCATGACGCCCTTCGAGATGTCACGGGTGCCGAGGTTGGTGGTCATGATGATCACCGTGTTCTTGAAGTCCACCATCCGGCCCTGGCTGTCGGTCAGGCGTCCGTCCTCGAGGATCTGCAGCAGCGAGTTGAAGAGATCGGCGTGCGCCTTCTCCACCTCGTCGAACAGCACCACGGAGAACGGCTTGCGGCGGACCTTCTCGGTCAGCTGGCCGCCCTCCTCGTAGCCCACGTACCCGGGAGGGGCACCGAAGAGCCGCGAGACGGTGTGCTTCTCGGAGTACTCGGACATGTCCAGCGTGATGAGGGCGTCCTCCTCGCCGAACAGGAACTCCGCGAGGGCCTTGGCGAGCTCGGTCTTGCCGACGCCGGTGGGGCCGGCGAAGATGAACGAGCCGCCCGGGCGCTTCGGATCCTTGAGGCCGGCCCGCGTACGGCGGATGGCCTGGGAGATGGACTTGATCGCCTCATTCTGCCCGATGACCCGCTTGTGCAGCTCGGCCTCCATGTTGAGCAGTCGCGAGGACTCGGCCTCGGTCAGCTTGAACACGGGGATGCCGGTGGAGTTCGCCAGTACCTCGGCGATGAGCTCCTCGTCCACCTCGGCGATGTCGTCGAGTCCGCCGGACTTCCAGCGGCGCTCCTTGTCGCTGCGCTCGTCGTGGAGCTTCTGCTCCTTGTCGCGCAGCGATGCGGCACCCTCGAAGTCCTGGGAGTCGATGGCCGACTCCTTCTCGCGCTTGACGTCCGCGATGCGGTCGTCGATCTCCTTCAGCTCCGGCGGGGCCGTCATCCGGCGGATACGCAGGCGCGCCCCCGCCTCGTCGATGAGGTCGATCGCCTTGTCCGGCAGGAAGCGGTCCGAGATGTAGCGCTCGGCCAGCGTCGCCGCGCTGGTCAGAGCGCCGTCGGTGATCGAGACGCGGTGGTGCGCCTCGTAGCGGTCGCGGAGGCCCTTGAGGATCTCGATCGCGTGGGCCACGGAGGGCTCGGCGACCTGGATGGGCTGGAAGCGGCGCTCGAGGGCGGCATCCTTCTCGATGTGCTTGCGGTACTCGTCGAGCGTGGTGGCGCCGATGGTCTGGAGTTCGCCACGCGCGAGCATGGGCTTCAGGATCGATGCGGCGTCGATGGCACCCTCGGCGGCACCCGCACCCACCAGGGTGTGGATCTCGTCGATGAACAGGATGATGTCACCCCGGGTGCGGATCTCCTTGAGGACCTTCTTCAGCCGCTCCTCGAAGTCACCGCGGTAGCGTGAGCCGGCCACGAGGGATCCGAGGTCGAGCGTGTACAGCTGCTTGTCCTTGATGGTCTCCGGGACGTCGCCGCGCACGATCGCCTGGGCGAGGCCCTCGACGACGGCGGTCTTGCCGACGCCGGGCTCGCCGATGAGGACGGGGTTGTTCTTGGTTCGGCGGGAGAGGACCTGCATGACGCGTTCCATCTCCTGCTCGCGCCCGATGACGGGGTCGAGCTTCGACTCGCGCGCCGCCTGCGTGAGGTTGCGGCCGAACTGGTCCAGCACCACCGAGCCGGCAGGAGTCCCCTCCTGCTGCGGACCGCCGGCGGCTGCCGGCTCCTTGCCCTGGTAACCGGACAGCAGCTGGATGACCTGCTGGCGGACACGGTTGAGGTCGGCGCCGAGCTTCACGAGGACCTGTGCGGCGACACCCTCACCCTCGCGGATGAGACCGAGCAGGATGTGCTCGGTGCCGATGTAGTTGTGGCCGAGCTGGAGTGCCTCCCGCAGGGAGAGCTCCAGTACCTTCTTGGCCCGGGGGGTGAAGGGGATGTGACCGGACGGGGCCTGCTGGCCCTGCCCGATGATCTCCTGCACCTGCTCCCTCACGGCGCCCAGCGAGATGCTGAGCGACTCGAGGGCCTTGGCGGCCACACCCTCGCCCTCGTGGATGAGGCCAAGCAGGATGTGCTCGGTGCCGATGTAATTGTGGTTGAGCATGCGGGCCTCTTCCTGGGCCAGCACAACAACTCGACGGGCACGATCTGTAAATCTCTCAAACATCAGACACACACTCCTAGCTAACGCGTATTTCGATGCTACGGGGCCGGAGTGCGCTTTGGGCGCGTGTTCGCCACAGGCGAGATAACGCCGGAGGGCTACCGCTCCGGCGTCCGGTGGGGGCGGTCAGCGCTGGGCGGCGCGGTAGGCCTCGACGATCTCGCTGTTGACGCGCCCGCGGGAGGAGACGTCGTAGCCGTTCTCCCTCGCCCACTCGCGGATCTGGGCGGCCTCCTGGTTGCGGGATGCTGCCGGCGCACCCGAGGTGTTCGACCGCTGCTTCGACTGGTTGCTGCGGCGTGCGGCACCCACGTAGTCGCCGAGCGCGGAACGGAGCTCCGAGGCGTGCGCCTCGGAGAGGTCGATCTCGTACTGCACGCCGTCCAGGCCGAAGCGCACGGTCTCGTCCGCCTCGCCGCCGTCGATGTCATCGATGAGAATGATCTTTACTTTCTGCGCCACAATGATCTCCTACTTTTTTCCTCGATATCGATGTCCCCAGAACGATTATGGGCCACAATTCAATCGAGGTCAAAGAAGGAGATTCAGCCGGGGTTTATTTCCTGGTCGCCTTTTTTATCGTCGGCTGATTCCCGACGGCGCGCGTCCTCTGCGTCCTGCAATTCCTCGGCATGCGCCATCGCCTCGCGTTCCGCACGGTCGGCATTGAATATGGCCTTGATCACGAAGTAGAACAGGATGGCCAGACAGGCGGACGGCAGGAGTACTGCGACATATTCCACGGCTACTGACCTGCCTCGGGCTTGAGAATGGGGAAGAGGATGGACTCGCGAATTCCCACGTTCGTGAAAAGCATCACGAGCCGGTCGATTCCGAGCCCGATGCCGCCCATGGGCGGAGCACCGTATTCGAGGGCCCGGAGGAAATCCTCGTCGAGCTGCATGGCCTCGTCGTCACCCGCGGCCGCCTGCCGGGACTGCTCCGTCAGCCGCTCACGCTGGATAACGGGGTCGATGAGCTCGGAGAACGCCGTGCCGCGTTCCATCCCGCCGATGATGAGGTCCCAGGCCTCGATGAGCTGCGGGTCCTCGCGGTGTGGCCGCGCGAGGGGCTGGGCCGAGGGGGGGTAGTCGTAGACGAAGGTCGGCTGGAGGAGGGTCGGCTCGACGATCTCGGAGAACAGCTCGAGGACCACCTTCTCCGCACCCCACGCCGGGTTGAGCTGGACCCCGTGGCGCTCCGCGACGGTGCGGAGTTCCTCCACCGCCGTGTCCGGGGTGATGTCCTGTCCCACGGCGGTCGAGAGGCCCGGGTACACGCCGAGCCAGGCCCAGTCGCCGTCGAGGTCGATCGTGCCCTTCGCCGTCTCGATGGTGCGGGAGCCGAGGAGGTCCGCGCAGGCGAGGATCATCTCCTTCATGCGGTCCGCCATGACGAACTGGTCCGCGTAGGCCTCGTAGCACTCGAGCATGGTGAACTCGGGGCTGTGCGTCGAATCGACGCCCTCGTTGCGGAAGATCCTGCCGATCTCGTAGACCCGGTCGATCCCGCCGACCACGGCACGCTTCAGGTACAGCTCGAGGGCGATCCGGAGCGTCATCTTCTGGTCGAACGCGTTGAGGTGCGTCTCGAAGGGGCGGGCCGTCGCGCCACCGTGCACGAGCTGGAGGATGGGGGTCTCCACCTCGATGTAGTCGTGGCGGTTGAGCGTCTCGCGCAGGGTCCGCGTGATGGCGGCGCGGGTCCGGACCATCTGGCGTGCTTCCTCGCGCACCATCAGGTCGACGTAGCGCTGGCGGACGCGCGTCTCCTCGTTCACCCCGGCGTGCAGCGTGGGCAGGGGGCGCAGCGCCTTCGACGCCATCGTCCAGGAGCCCGCCATGACGGACAGCTCGCCGCGGCGGGAGCTGATCACCTCGCCCTGCACCTGCACGTGGTCGCCGAGGTCCACGAGCGACTTCCACTCGGCGAGGCTGTCCGCGCCGATCTCGGCGAGGCTGAGCATGGCCTGGAGCCGGGTGCCGTCGCCCTCCTGCAGGGTGGCGAAGCACAGCTTGCCCGAGTTGCGGATGAACACCACGCGGCCGACGACGGCGACCTGGCGGCCGCTCGACTCGCCCGTGGCGAGATCGGCGAACTCCTCCCGCACCTCGGCGAGCGCATGCGTCCGCTCGGGCCGCACCGGGTAGGGCTCCATCCCGGCGTCGAGCAGGGCTGCGCGCTTCTGCAGCCGGAAGCGCATCTGCTCGTTGAGGTCGTCCAGGGGGAGGGTTTCGTCAAGGGTCACGGAAGACAAGTTTACGGCTCCCCGCGGGGCGGGCGGTGGGCCGTCCGGTGTGCGTCAGCCCACAGGCGGCAGGAAGGCGTTGTCGATGAGCCGGACGGCGCCCACCCGCGCGGCCACGACCGCGAGGGCGCTGGCCGGGCGCACGCCGTCGTCCCCCGCCGGCGCGAACGACGACGGGTCGACGATCTCCAGGTAGTCGAGGTCCACACCCTCCTCGGCGGCGACCTCTGCGCGGGCCGCGGGGAGGTCGAGGGGTGCACCCGTCCGGGCCCGGCTCCGCAGCGCCTCCAGCGCGCGCGGGAGGACCAGGGCCGCCCGGCGCTCGTCGGCACCGAGGAAGCGGTTGCGGCTGGAGAGGGCCAGGCCGTCGGCGTCGCGCACGATGGGGACGCCCTCGATGCGGACGGGCACGTCGAGGTCGAGCACCATGCGGCGGACGAGCGCGAGCTGCTGCGCGTCCTTCTCGCCGAAGTACGCGCGGTAGTCGGCTCCCGTGCCGGGCAGCCCGAGGTTGAGGAGCTTGGCGACGACGGTGAGCATGCCGTCGAAGTGGCCGGGCCGGGAAGCCCCCTCGAGCACGTCCCCCATGCGCCCGGCACTCAGGCGGACCAACGGCTCGCCGCCGGGGTACATGTCCTCGACGGACGGGGCGAAGACGACGTCGACGCCGCACCCGCCGAGGAGCCGGAGGTCGGCCTCGAGCGTGCGCGGGTAGCGCTCGAGGTCCGCCGGGTCGCCGAACTGCAGGGGGTTCACGAAGATGGACACGACGACGACGTCGTCGGCGTCCCGCGCGGTGCGGGCGAGCGTCGCATGGCCCTCGTGCAGGCCGCCCATGGTGGGCACGAGGCCGAGCGACGGCCGCCCGCCCTGCGCACGGGATCGGGCGTCGTCGAGGAGGGCGGTGGTCGCCGCGCGCAGCTCCGCAGGCGTGGAGACGAGGAGCGGGGTGGCCGGGCGTGGGTGGCCGGTCGGGGTCACGGGTGTCCTTCCGGGACGGAGGCGGGTGGTCTTCGGGCACGCGGTGCGGAAGGGGCCGGGGACGTCCGGCGTGCCTTCAGGGGTGTGTCTTCAGGGATGTGTCTTCAGGGATGTCAGGGCAGGATGTCCGGAGCGCCGCCGGGCGGCTCGTCGGCGGGGGTGTCGGCGAGCACGGCGAGGATGGCCTGGCCCTGCGCGGGCGAGAGGATGCCCCGCTCGAGGGCGCGCAGGGCCGTGGCTCGCGCCATGCCGAGGTAGGCCTGCCGGGTGTCGGGGGCTTCGTGGGATTCCAGCGCGGCCCGGTGGGCGCGGACCGTCCCGGCGTCACCCCGGGCCACGGGGCCCGTCAGGGCGCCCTCCCCGGACGACAGCGCGTTCTCGAGCGACGCCTTCATGAGGGGGCCGAGCAGCCGGTCGGGGTGCTGGACCCCGATGTCGGCCAGGAGCTGCGCGGACTGGGCCGTGATCGTCACGAGGTGGTTGGAGGCGTGGGCGAGGGCCGCGTGGTACAGCGCGCGGGACTCCTCCTCGATGACCACGGGCTCGGCCCCCATCTCGACCACGAGCGCCTGCGCGATCGGCAGCACCGCGGCGGGGGCGGTGATCCCGAACATGCAGTCGGACAGCCGCCCCAGGTCGAGGCTCAGCCCCGTGAACGTCATGGCCGGGTGGATGGCCAGGGGGATGGCGCCGGCCGCGCGGGCGGGCCCGAGGACGGAGGTACCGTAGCGGCCGGAGGTGTGCACCACGAGCTGCCCCGCCTGCCACGCGCCCAGCTGCGCGAGGCCCTCGACCAGCTCGGTCAGGGCGTCGTCCGGTACGGCGAGCAGCACCAGCTCGGCGCGCTCGATGACATCCGGGATCTCCAGCACGGGAACCCCGGGCAGGAGGTTCTCCGCGCGCTCCCGGCTCGCCTCGGACACGGCGGAGACGCCGACGACGGCGTGGCCCGCGGACCGCAGGGCCGCACCGAGGACGGCGCCCACCCTGCCGGCGCCGACGACGCCGACCCCGAGCCGTCCCGGGCGCCTCGAGGCGTCAGCGCCGGCCATCTGCGGGCTCCTCGCTCGGGGACGACGCCGGGACGTAGCGCGGCACGTCGGGCATGACCTCGCGGACGGGACCGGGAGCCGACCCGGAGCCCTCGACGGGCTCGGAGGTCCCCGGGGTCCCCGGGGTCCCCGGCGTCTCCGTGGTCCGGGGTGCGCCGAAAGCCTCCTGCATCCCTGGAGCTTCCGGTGTCCCTGAAGCCTCCTGCGTCCCTGAGGTCTCCGGGATCTCGGAGATCTCCGAGGGCCCGAGGGTCCCGGGGGCCCCGGGTGCGCCGAGCGGCTCCGGGGTTCCCGGGAGCCGGGTGCCCGGGATGGACGGTGTGGACGGGACCGCATCGGACCGACCGGAGACGAGGCCCCCCTCGCCGGATCGCCCCCCGTCGCCGTCCTGCGCGGCGCTGCCGCCACCGCCGCCCGGTCCGGGGAGGTCCGACAGGGGTGTCGGGGCGCCGCTGGGCATGCCGACCGGGAGGCCGGCGTCAGCACCGGCCGGGGGCCCGGCTACCGGGACGGGTTTCATCCACTGCTCGGGGCCGCTGCGGCGTCGCGCCTCCGCGGCCCGCTCCGCCTGGCCGTGGAAGAGCTGCCAGGCGGTGTCGGAGTCGGCGAGGAGCACCCTGGCGCTGACGGGCCCCGGCGTGGTCTGGAGCTGCAGGTCGGACACCCCGAAGCGCCGGTCCACGGGTCCCTGGTGGAGGGAGAGGGACTGGGTCCGCTCGTGCGGGACGACGACGAGCTGGCGCCACAGCACGCCGGAGCGCAGGAGCAGCGCCGTCCCCGTCACGGCGAAGCCGTTCCGGCGCCATGCGAGCGGCGCGAGCCACCGGGCACGGCGTGGCGTGGTGACGAATCCCTCGCCGCCGTCGCGGCCGGACATGCCCGCCGTGAAGACCTCGACGGGGCGCGGCGTCCCGGGATCGGGGAGCACCAGTGCGAGGGTCTGCAGCACCTCGTCGCGCGTCCCGACCGGCAGCAGGGTGGCGCGTGCCTGCCCCTCGCTGGAGACGGAGGCGCCGTACCCCGCCACGTTCACGGTGACCCGGTACCAGCCCTTGAACCGCCAGAGCGGCGGCTGCACGATGCTGAGTGCCTGCACCCGGCCGGGCGGGACGGTCTGCGCCCTGGTGTCCAGCAGGCCGTAGCGCATCCTGATGCCGTCCGGGGAGGTGGCGGCACGGAAGTTGTAGCCGGTGTTCAGGGCGGACCAGTAGCCGCCGACCACGCCGATGAGGATGGGGATGAAGGACGTCGCGATGATCGGTGTCTCGAAGACGACGCCGAGCGTCACGACGACGGCAGCCGCCACGACGAGCGCGACGGTCATGCCGGACAGGACGGCGGCGCCGATGACGCGGCCGGGCGGGATCGCCACCACCTCGCGCTCGGGAGCCTCGACGGCCTCCTCGGGGTGGTCGGGGTCGGCGTCCACCCCTGCCGCGCGGGCGAGGATCGTGGCGCGCAGCTTCTGGGCGTCGTCGAGCTTCAGGAAGGCGAGCCGGACGGCGGACTCGCCGGCGTCGGCCACCTCGAACTTGAGTTCGGCCAGGCCGAAGATGCGGGCGAGGAAGGGCTGGACGATGTCGATCGCCTGGACCCTGTCCAGCCTCGCCTGCCGCTGCTGGCGGAAGACGACGCCGGAGTGGACGCGCACGTGCTCGGCGGTCACCTGGTAGCGCGTGAAGTACCAGGAGACGAGGAAGGCACCGGCCACGAGGAGGACGGCGGCGAGGAGGATCCCGCCGGCGACCAGGACGCCGACGCCCTCGGGGAGGGGACCGCGCCCCCGGGTCTCCGCGGAGAACAGCCCCTCGAACCAGTCCCTGCCCACGAAGTAGAGGATCGCGACGAGCACGATCCAGCCGCGGACGAGCGGCGAGATGACGTGGACGCGCTGCCACGCGTCGGCTCCCGCACCGGTCACGCCGTCAGGCGCGGGCGGCGGCGTTCCGGAGGGACCGTTCGCCAGGGTCACAGCCCCGCCAGCCTGGCTTCTCCCCGCGCCGACAGCTGCTCGCGCAGGCGTGTGCCCTCCTCGGCCGGCAGCCCGGGGATGAGGGCGTTGGTGGCGGGAGAGGCGGTGTGGAGCTTCAGGGTGCAGATCCCGTAGGCACGTTCGAGGGGGCCGACGGCAACGTCGACGTACTGCATGCGGCCGTACGGGACCACGAGGGTGCGCTGGAAAAAGACGCCCTGGCGCACGAGGAGGTCGTCGTCGCGTTCGGCGTAGCCGATCGACGCGACCTGCCGCGGCAGCAGGAGACCGCGCCAGGCGGACAGGACCAGCACGACGGCGGGCAGCCCCCACGCGAGCCACACGGGCGGGAAGGAGTCCCAGACTCCCAGGAGGCGCAGCACCAGCGGGATACTCGCCAGGACGAGCCAGACCAGCGATCCGATGAGCCACCCGATGACCCTGACACGCAGGTACTTCGGCGACACCCTGGACCACTCGAGCCCGGACGGATCGATCGGTTCCCTACGCATATTCCCCCTCGCTGGAGCCCGCCGCGCCCGAGCCGTCGTCGTCGGGCGGGAGCCGGCAGAAGTCCTCGACGACCAATCCCACCATGATCATGATGATCCCACCCGCCATCAGGGCGGCCGAACCCCAGAGGGGCGCCGTGGCGGACCGCACCGGGAGGAGGGCCGCCTGGTCCACGAAGATGCCCGCGTGCCAGCCGAGGCTCAGCGCTCCGGCATACGCGCACGCCTGAGCGAGGACGAGGGTGCGGGTGGCCAGGATGGGGTCGAGCGGGCGGTCGTGGTCGCCGTTGCGCCAGCGGAGCACGCGCCGGCCGAAGACCAGGGTGATGCCGATGATGACCGCCGTCGTGACGAGCGACGTCAGGGGCAGGGTGGGTGTGCCGAAGCCGTTCCGCGTGGCGAGCCAGTTGACCAGCCAGCCGGCGAATCCGGCCACCAGGCCGACCAGGGCCAACCAGCGGAACCGAAGGGTGCTCACAGCGTCCTAGACTCCCTCGAAGGGCACCAGGCCCGCAAGGTCCTCGGCCTCCGCGGCGAGTTCCACCACGGGCCGGCCGGCCAGGACGGCCCCGGAGTCCATCCAGGCCCACGGCTGGAGGACGAAGGCCCGCGACGCCGCCCGCGGGTGCGGGATGGTCAGGGTCTCGTCGTCCGACGTCCAGGTGCCGTACGTGATGATGTCGACGTCGAGCGTCCGCGGCCCCCAACGCTCCGTGCGCTTGCGGTGGTGCCGTTCCTCCACGGCCCGGCAGTGCTCGAGGAGCTCGTACGGGCCGAGGTCCGTCTCGACCTCGATGACCATGTTGAGGTAGTCGGGCTGCTCGGGCCCGCCCACCGGCTTGGTCCGCACGACGGGCGAGACGCCGTGGAGGCGGACGTGGTCCGATTCCACGAGGTCGGCGACGGCGCGCACGAGGGTGTCGTTGCTGGCACCGAGGTTGCTGCCGAGGGCGAGCACGGACCGGACGGTGCCGCTCATGCCCGGCTCCTGCGCAACGTGACGGCCACGTCGCCGAAGGGCACCTCGATGGGTGCCTGCGGCTTGTGGACCGTGACGTCGACGGCGGCGACCGGGAAGGACCCGAGGACGGACGCCGCGATGGTCTCGGCGAGGGCCTCGATGAGGTCGAACGGCTCGCCCTCGATGATCCCGTGCACCAGGTCGGCGAGCTCCCCGTAATGGGCGGTCCGCGCGAGGTCGTCGCTCGTCCCGGCCGGCTGCAGGTCGAGGTGGAGGACGATGTCGACGACGAAGGGCTGCCCGTCGCGGCGCTCGTGGTCGAAGACACCGTGGTAGCCCGTCGCGGTGATGCCCCTCAGCGTGACCACGTCGAGGTCCCCGGACGGTGAGCCGGGGCGGCCGGGAGGGGCCTGGACCGTCACGGGCGCGGGCCGGTGGCGGCGGCGACCTTGACGGCGTCGAGCGTCGCGGCCGGGTCGTGGACACGCACGCCCCACGCGCCGCCTGCGGCGGCGAGGGTCGCGACGGCGAGCGAGGCGGATCCGCGCTCGTCGGGCGTCGCGGCCTTCCCGGCGGACGTCAGCAGCGTGCCGAGGAAGCGCTTGCGGGATGCCCCCACGAGTACACGGTGGCCCATCCCGGTGAAGGCGTCCAGGTGCCGGAGGATGGCCCAGTTGTGCTCGTCGGTCTTGGCGAAGCCCAGTCCCGGATCGAGGATGATCCGGTCCGCGGGAACGCCGGCCGCGACGAAGCGGTCCCGCAGGGCGGCGAGCTCCGCGGCCACCTCGGCGACGACGTCGTCGTACTCCGCCAGGCCGTCCATGGTGGCGGCGGTCCCCCGGCGGTGGGTCAGGATGTAGGGCACGCCGCGTTCCGCGACCAGGGCGGGCATCGCGGGATCGAGTTCGGCGCCGGAGATGTCGTTGATGATGGCGGCTCCGGCGTCGAGGGCCTGCCGCGCCGTCTCCGCGTGCATGGTGTCGATGCTGACGAGGGCTCCCGCCTTCACGAGCGCCGCGATCACGGGCAGGACGCGCGCGAGCTCCTCCTCGACCGGCACCTCCCGGGCGTTGGGCCGCGTGGACTCGCCGCCGACGTCGATGATGTCCGCGCCGCCGTAGTGCATCCGGAGGCCGTGGCCGATGGCGTCGTCCGTGCCGGCGTACCTGCCGCCGTCGCTGAACGAATCCGGGGTGACGTTGAGGATCCCCATGACGACCGCGCGGTCCGAGGGCAGGTCCCGCAGGGTCTTGGCCGCGCGGACCGGCCGGATGACAGGCAGCGGCGAGGTGGCCGGCCCTGTCCCGGGCGCTGCTGCGAGAGAATCCATCTGGGTGGTCCTACCTTCCGAGTATGAGGCTCATGGCCTCGGCGCGCGTCGCCGTCTCGCGGATCTGGCCGCGGACGGCGGACGTGACGGTCTTCGCGCCGGGCTTCCGTACCCCGCGCATCGACATGCACATGTGCTCGCATTCGATGACGACGATCGCGCCCTTGGGTTTCAGGTGTTCCATCATCGCATCGACGATCTGCGTCGTCAGCCGCTCCTGGATCTGGGGCCTGCGGGCGTAGACCTCGACGAGCCGTGCCAGCTTGCTGAGGCCGGTCACGCGGCCGTCCACCGAGGGGATGTAGCCGATGTGGGCGGACCCGTGGAACGGTACCAGGTGGTGCTCGCACGTCGAGTAGAACGGGATGTCCTTCACCAGGACGAGCTCCTGGTGGTCCAGGTCGAAGGAGGTCGAGAGGACCTCGCCCGCGTCCTGGTGGAGGCCGGAGAACATCTCGGCGTACGCCTTCGCGACTCGCTTCGGGGTCTCGAGGAGGCCGTCGCGATCAGGGTCCTCGCCGATGGCCGCCAGGATCTCCCGGACCGCCCGCTGGATGCGGAGCTGATCGACGGGTGATCCGGTGGCGACCAGGGCGGCGTCCACCACTTCGTCGTCGAAATCTGTCACGGGTCATCTCCCCTTCGTTGGCACGGCCGCCGGCCCTCTGGCCGGCGGCGTCCTGCGGACTAGCTGTCCCGTGTCTCGCGGGAGCCCTCGTTCGACGCGGGCGAAGGGAGCTCCGAGCCGTGGACGTCGAAGCCGCCGGGGAGGTCAGCGTCGGCGATCTGGTCCTGCGGGGCGACGGACTCCGGCGCGGGCCGGCCGCTCTCCAGCGCCTCGGCACGCTCCTTCGCCGAGGTGACGGGGGGCAGGGAGTGCACGGGGCGGGTCTGCTTGGACAGCCACACCTCGCGCAGCTCGCGCTGTCGGACGGCGGAGAACACCTCGGCGATCTCGGCCTGGTTGAGGGTCTCGCGCTCGAGCAGTTCGAGGGCGATACGGTCGAGGACGTCGCGGTTCTCGGTGAGGATCTGGTACGCCTCGTCGTGGGCGTTGTCGATCAGGCGGCGTACCTCCTCGTCGACCACGAGGGCGATCTGGTCGGAGTAGTCGCGGTCGCTGCCCATGTCGCGGCCGAGGAACGGCTCGCCGGCGCCCTGTCCGAGCTTCACCGCGCCGATGCGCTCGCTCATGCCGTACTGGGTGACCATCTTCCGCGCGGTGCCGGTGGCCTTCTCGATGTCGTTCGAGGCGCCCGTGGAGGGGTCGTGGAAGACGATCTCCTCGGCGACGCGGCCGCCCATCGCGTAGGCGAGCTGGTCGAGCAGCTCGTTCCTCGTCACCGAGTACTTGTCATCGCTCGGCATGACCATGGTGTAGCCCAGGGCGCGTCCACGGGGCAGGATGGTCACCTTGGTCACCGGGTCCGTGTTGCGCAGGGCCGCGGCAACGAGGGCGTGGCCTCCCTCGTGGTAGGCGGTGATCTTCCGCTCGAGTTCCTTCATCACGCGGCTGCGCTTCTGCGGGCCGGCGATGACGCGGTCGATGGCCTCGTCGAGTGCGCGGTCGTCGATCAGCTGCGCGTTCGAACGGGCCGTGAGGAGCGCGGCCTCGTTGAGGACGTTCGCGAGGTCGGCACCGGTGAAGCCCGGTGTCTTCTTCGCGACGCCCTTCAGGTCCACGCCGGACGCCATCGGCTTGCCCTTGGAGTGCACGGAGAGGATGTGCTCGCGGCCCCTCATGTCCGGCGCCTCGACGCCGATCTGGCGGTCGAAGCGGCCGGGGCGCAGGAGCGCCGGGTCGAGGACGTCGGGGCGGTTGGTCGCCGCGATGAGGATCACGTTGGTGGTGGCGTCGAAACCGTCCATCTCGACCAGGAGCTGGTTGAGGGTCTGCTCGCGCTCGTCGTTGCCGCCGCCCACGCCGGCACCGCGGTGGCGTCCGACGGCGTCGATCTCGTCCACGAAGATGATGGCGGGCGAGTTGTTCTTGGCCTGCTCGAAGAGGTCGCGGACGCGGGAAGCGCCGACGCCGACGAACATCTCGACGAAGTCGGACCCGGAGATGGAGTAGAAGGGGACGCCCGCCTCGCCGGCGACCGCGCGGGCGAGGAGGGTCTTGCCGGTCCCGGGAGGCCCGTACAGGAGGACGCCCTTCGGGATCTTGGCGCCGAGGGCCTGGAACTTCGCGGGTTCCTGGAGGAACTCCTTGATCTCCAGCAGTTCCTCGACGGCCTCGTCGGCGCCGGCGACGTCGTTGAAGGTCACCTGCGGCATGTCCTTGTTGATGAGCTTGGCCTTGGACTTGCCGAACTGCATGACCTTCGACCCGCCGCCCTGCATGCGGCTGAGGAGGAACCAGAAGATGACGCCGAGGATGAGGATCGGGAAGATCAGGCCGGCGAGGCTCAGCAGCCAGTTGCTCTCGGCGGGCTGGTCGGTGAAGCCGTCCGTGTCCGAGGTGTTGATGGCGTCGACGACACCCTCGGCGCGCGCGGAACTGTAGAAGAACTGGACGCTCTTGCCCTTGTCCTCGTAGTCGTCGCGGAGGGTGAGGTCCACACGCTGCTCGCCGTCGTAGATCTTGGCCTGCGAGACCTGGTCATCTTCGAGGAGCTGGAGCCCGACGTTGGTGTCGACGCGGGAGCTTCCGGTGCCGAAGAGGCTCGGGAGGACCAGCAGGAGAGCCACGACCCCCAGGACGATCCAGAAGATGGGCCCCTTGAAGATGTTCTTGAATTTCATTCGTCTCAGGGCAGCAAGCCCTGTCCCTCCTGCTGATGCAAGTAAAAATATGCCGGCGCATTGCCGTGCGGGTGCCAGATGAGCACCTCAACATATACACCGTTCCAGATTCACCACGCGCACATCGGGCCGATAGTTCCCTCTTGGCGTAGTACCCGCGTGCGGCGAGGGACCCGCTATTCGTAGACGTGCGGTGCGAGGGTACCGATGAAATCGAGGTTGCGGTACTTCTCCGCGAAGTCGAGGCCGTAGCCGACGACGAATTCATTGGGGATGTTGTAGCCCACGTACTTCACGTCGATCTCCACCTTCGCGGCGTCCGGCTTGCGCAGGAGCGTGCAGATCTCGACCGACGCGGGACCCCGCGACAGGAGGTTCGCCTTGAGCCAGGACAGCGTCAGGCCGGAGTCGATGATGTCCTCGGCGATCAGGACGTGCTTGCCCATGAGGTCCGTCTCGAGGTCTTTGATGATCCTCACGACGCCCGAGGACTGCGTACCGGACCCGTAGGACGACACGGCCATCCAGTCCATCGTGATGTGGGAGTGGAGCGCGCGGGCGAGATCCGCCATCACCATGACGGCACCCTTGAGGACGCCGACGAGGAGGATGTCCCGGCCCTGGTAGTCGGCGTCGATCTGCTGTGCCAACTCCTCGATCCGCTGCTGGATCTCCTCCTTGGTGTAGAGGACGTGCTTGAGGTCCGACCGGACGTCGTTGGAATCCACCGATTACTCCTGGGTTGCACGGCGTGAGTGCATCACGCCGGGGCCATCGTTGCTGCCATTGTTACCAAGGACAAGATTGCCATAGCTTGCATCCCCGCGGAGAACAGCGCGTCCGCGCACCTGGCGGTGGACGCTCACCTTCCCGCCCAGCTGCACCGGTCCGGCGGACCCTTTCCTCTCCAGCAGCGACTCCGCCGCGCGGAGCCGTTCGAAGCTCGGCTGGAACGCGCCGAGCTCGAGGGCCGCGAGGGCGAGGACGCGTTGCCGCAGTGCCGCGGGCAGCCCCCGCAGGCCGTCCTCCGGCAGCAGGATCGAGCCGTCGTCGCCGGGAAGCCGCAGCGAGGCGTACGCCTCGGCGCTCAGTTGTTCGAGGAGGTCCGCGTCCTGCCCGAGGATGCGGGCGGTCCGCGCGAGCGCCGGGGCGATCCCCGGCCCGAGCCGGTCCTCGAGGAACGGCAGCACCTCGCCGCGCACGCGGGAGCGGGCGAAGGCGGGGTCGAGGTTGGACGGATCGTGCCAGGGCTCGAGCCCGTAGAAGTCGCAGATGGCCTCGGTCTCCGCGCGGCGGAGCTCGAGGAAGGGGCGGACGTAGAGGCCACGGCGTGCTGGCATCCCGGCGAGGGAGCGCGTGCCGGAACCGCGGGCGAGGCCGAGCAGGACCTGCTCCGCCTGGTCGTCGAGAGTGTGCCCGAGCAGCACGGCGGCGGCTCCGAGGCGCGCGGCGGCGGCGTCGAGCGCCGCATACCGGGCGCTCCGGGCCGCGGCCTCCGGACCCATGCCGTCGCCGTCCACCGCGACCCGGTGCACCTCGACGGGATCGAGGCCGAGGCCCCGTACCACGGCCGCTGCCTGCTCCGCCGTCGCGGCACTGCCGGGCTGGAGTCTGTGGTCGACGACGACGGCGCCGACCCGGCAACGCCCCGTGGAGGCCAGGTGCGCGGCCACGGCCGCGAGCGCGAGGGAATCGGGGCCGCCGCTGCATGCGACGAGGACGAGGGGGAGCTCCTTCGACGGCGGAGCGACGCCGGGACTCCCGGACGGGCTGCCGCGGCCCTCCGGCGACTTGTCCGAACCGCGTCCGCGTCGCGGCGCGGGTTCGGCGAGGATCCCGCCGAGTCCTGCCACCAGCAGGTTGCGGGCCGTGCCGACCGCGGGAAGCAGCCGCGGCCGTCTAGCCACGGCGCAGGCTCATCCTGTCGATCCATTCGTCGGGTGCGTGGATCTCCTGCTCGGTGGGCAGGTGCGATGCCGATTCCCACACCGCGTTGAAGCCCTCCATGCCGGTCTGGCTGACGACCCTCCTGACGAACTTCGAGCCGTCGCTGTACTGGCGCATCTTGGCGTCGAGGCCCATGAGCTGCCGGATCACCTTCTCCAGCGGACCGCGGGACTTCCCGCGGGCGTTGAAGCGGCGGCGGATGGTCTTGACCGACGGCACGATGCTCCCGTCCACGCCGTCCATCACGACGTTCGCATGGCCCTCGAGCAGGCTCATGACCGCGGTGAGGTGGGAGAGGCGGGCCTTGTCGTCGGGATCCTGGAGGATCGACAGCACCCCCATGTCCTGCGACGGTGTGTCCGCCGTCGTGCCCTCGCCGCGTGCGCGTGCCTTCGCGGCCGTGATGTTCTTCACGGCTGCCCCGAGCCGGTCGGAGAGCGAGTCGGCCTTGTCGATGAGCCCCGAGGTCAGCTCCCCGATGTGGCCGGTCATGTGGTCCTTCAGCCAGGGCGCGGCGGCGAACTGCACGCGGTGCGTCTGCTCGTGGAGGCACACCCAGAGGCGGAAGTCGGACGGGTCGACGTTGAGTTCCCGCTCGACCGAGATGATGTTCGGCGCCACGAGCATGAGCCGCCCCCCCTGCCCGTTGCGCGAGGGCACGAACGGGTCGTACTGGCCCAGCACCTTGCTGGAGAGGAACGCGAGGATGGCGCCGAGCTGGGCGCCCGTGACCGTTCCGCCGAGGACCAGGGACGCGGACTTGAGGACCTCGGGGCGCGACGACGCGAGCTGGTCCAGCGCGGGTTCCATGAGGGTGCGGAAGCTCTGCGAGTTGGCCTTCGCCCAGGAGGCGCGGTCGACGATCAGCAGTTCCGAGTCGCGGAGGTCCCGCGCGGCGTCGAGCCGGGAGATGGCGTGGACGTGGCCCACCGACGCGTCGGCGAGCTCGCGCATGTTCTGGACGGCACGGGCGATGTCGGCGGGTTTCATGGTGGGCCCGGCGGGAGTCAGGGACGCTGCGGTCGAGGCCGCGACGTCCCAGTTGACCAGCTGCGGGCGGGGGGTTGCGGACTCGTTCCTGGACATGCGCCTATTCGATCACATCCCGCTGACGGAGGCTCCCAGCCGTCGGCGGACCGGTGGCCGGGCAGAAGTGTGCGGGGTGACTGTGGTGCGTCGCCTTCGGGCCGGTCCGCCGCGCCGGGTGCCCGGACCCGGGGGAACGCCCCACCGGCTCTGTGCTGCCGCGCCGGGTGCCCCTCCCCGACTGGAGGGCTGCCGCGCCGGGTGCCCCGGTCAGCGGGGGGACGCCCCACCCGGACTAGCGGCAGCCGCATCCTGCGAGGACGGCGGCCGCGCCGTCCGCGGCGGCCCGCGCCTCGACCGTGTTCCCCTCGAGTCCCAGCGCCAGGAAGGAGAACACGAGCAGGCGTCCGTCCGCCGTGACCACGTGCCCGGAGAGCCCTGTGACGGCGTTCAGCGTCCCGGTCTTCGCGCGGACCACGCCCGCACCCGCCCGGGCCGGACCGTCGTCGACCGTGAAACGGGTCGCGAGGGTGCCGGTCGCACCGGCGATCGGCAGGGACTGCGCGACGGCGGCGAGCCCCGGCTCGTCGGAGGTGGTGGTCCCGCGGACCAGCACCGCGAGTTGTTCCGGCGAGACCGCGTTGCGGACGGACAAACCCGCCGCGTCCCCCACGAGGAGCCCCTCCTGCGGGACCCCGAGCCGGCCGGCCGCGGCGGTGAGCGCCTCGGTGGCTCCCCCGAAGGACGCCGGGCGCCCGCTGGCGAGGGCGGCGACGCGCGCCAGCGCCTCGGCCAGGTAGTTGTCCGAGATCTCCAGCATCCGGCGCATCTGCTCCTCCAGCGGCGCAGACTCCACGGCGGCCAGCGGCTCGGCGTCCTCCGGCGCGACGGACCGCTGCACGTCGGGACGGACCGTGATGCCGCGCTCCGCGGCGGCGGTGACGAGGGCCGCGGTGAACGTCCGGGCAGCATCGAGGGCCGCGTCCTGCGAGCGCGGGCCACCGGACCGTCCCTCCTCGACCCACGCCGAGTTGATCGCGAGCGCGTGGAGCGGGGCGATATCGCCGGCCTGGATGTCGCCCGCAGCCCAGGTGGGGTTCAGGCTCGCTCCCTCGAACTGGGAGTCGTCGAGGTGCACCGAGTACGGCCCGGAGCCCTCCGGGAGGGCGGCGGCCGTGTCGGCGGCGAGCGTGCCGAGGCCCGCGCGCCCGACGACGGCGCCGGGGTCGGAGGGACCGGACCCGAGGAGGACGTCGCCGCCGCCATGGAGGAAGAGGGTTCCGGCCCTGGTGTCGGAGGCGAGGACCGACGTCGTGAGCGTGCTCCCGGGCCGACCGAACGTCATCGAGGCGACGGCCGTAAACAGCTTGATGTTGGAGGCCGGGGCTTGCACACGGCCGGCGTCCCGCGCGTACAGGACCGTGCCGTCCGACGAGTCGACGACGGTCCCCGCGAAGCTGCCGGGGCCCGCCAGCTGCAGGGCCGCCTCGAGCTGCGGACCGAGCACCGCAGGGTCGGGGGCGGGCGCCGACGGCGGGAGCGGGGTCACGACGTCGGGGACGGCCACCGCCGTGGGCGGGATCTGCAGCGCAGGGGTGACGGGCGGCTCGACCGGCGCGGGCGGGTGGACGGCGGCCAGGACGCCCGGCACGAGATGGGTGGCCAGGGGAACCGCGAGCGCCACCATGACCAGGACGAGGAGGAGACCGGTCAGCAGGCGGAGCGGGCGCACACGGTGTCCTTTCTCAAGCTCTCACGGGCAGCACCGAATCCACGGCGAAATGCTCGGGTACCGGCGGCCGACCGATATGTTAGGGCTGACGATTAACAGTAGACCGGCGCGGCGCCCTTCCCCGGAGGGCGCGGCCGCGGCCTGTCACCCCCGGACCTATCCCAGGAGTTGCCATGAAGCTCGACGTCACCATCGAGATCCCGAAGGGCTCGCGCGTCAAGTACGAGATCGACCACGACACCCACCGGCTGCGCCTCGACCGGGTCCTGTTCACGTCGATGCAGTACCCCACGCACTACGGCTACTTCGAGAACACGCTGGGCGAGGACGGCGATCCGCTGGACGCGCTGGTGCTGCTCCAGGACTTCGACCTGATCCCGGGCGTCCTCGTGGAGTCCCGCCCCATCGGCGTCTTCAACATGACCGACGACGGCGGCGGGGACGCGAAGGTCCTCTGCGTGCCCGTGGATGCGCGCTTCGACCACATCAGGGAGCTGTCGGACGTGTCCGACTTCCTGCTCGACGAGATCAAGCACTTCTTCACGAAGTACAAGGACCTCGAGCCGGGCAAGTGGGTGGAGGCCGCCGACTGGGCCGGCCGCGAGGAGGCCGAGGCCGAGGTCGAGGCGTCCCTCAAGCGTTTCCAGGAGATCGGCGAGGGCAGCGCCCACGACGAGCCGCAGGGCCGTTCCGTCGCCGTCGAGGCCGACAACGCGACGGTCACGCCCGAGGGCCGCTAGCACCACGGGCATCCGCCACGGAGCTCCCGCAGGTCTCGCGACTGCGGGAGCTCCGTCGTCTCCGGGAGCCTTGTCGTCTCGAGGAACTCTGGCGTCTCCGGGCGCTCCGACGTCTCCCGGTCCGCCGTCGCTCCGGTCGGGCCGGGCCGGTGCAGGACGTCGTCCACACCCGACCTGACGCGCGGAATCAACGCAAAGCGGTTGATCCGCGGGCTCCGCGCCCATACTTGACGCATGTCCTACGTCCTGACCATCAACCAGCGTGATTCGCGGGAGGTGGGCGACCTCACGGGCGACCTGCTCCGGGCCCTGCGCCACCTGCCCGCCGTGGTCCCGTTCCAGCGCTCCGTCGGCGACGAGGTCCAGGGCGTGGTGGACTCGGCCACGACGGCGGTGGAGGCGGCGCTGCGGGCCGTGCGGTACCGGCGCTGGCACGTCGGGATCGGCGTCGGCGGCCTCACTCCCCCGGTCCCCGAGCGGATCGTCGACGCCGAGGGCTACGGGCTGGTGTACGCGCGGCGGGCCGTGAACCGGGCGCGGAAGACCGGTGAGCGGATCCCCCTCGCGGTCGAGGGGCCCGACGGCGAGATCGCCGCGGAGGCGGAGGCCGTCCTCCGGCTGCTGGGGCAGATCGTCTCCACGCGCACCGACGCCGAATGGACCGTCCTCGACCTCATGACGCCGGGCGCGCGGGGGCAGCAGAAGTACGTGGCGCAGGAACTCGGCATCACGACGCAGGCCGTGAGCCGCGCCGTCGTCCGCTCGCACTGGATGGAGGAGTGGGCGACGCGCCCGGCCGCCGCGCGCCTGCTGGACCTCACCGGGGGGCCGGTGTCGCTCCCCGCAGCGAGCCTCGCCTACGAGCGGGCCGCCACCACGCCCGGCGCCGAACGGGTGCGCTGACGGGTGCGCTGGCGGGCGGTGTCAGACGAGGGAGCGCAGGACCTTCGCGGCGCCGTCGTCGAACACGCTGCCGGTGACCTCCGACGCGACGGAGCGGACCTCGTCGGGGGCCTGTCCCATCGCGACCCCGCGCCCGGCCCACTGGAGCATCTCGATGTCGTTGCGGCCGTCGCCGATGGCGACGGTGAGGTCCTGGTCCGTGCCGAGCCGCCGCCGGAGGGCCTCGAGGGCGGTGGCCTTCGTGACGCCGGAGGCGGCGATGTCCAGCCAGGCCGTCCAGCCCACCGAGTAGGTCACGCCGTGGAGTCCGATCGACGCGACGGCCGCGCCGAACTCCTCCGCGGAACTGTCGGTGCTGAAGACGACGACACGCACCGCGCGGCTCTCGAGCATCTCCTCGAAGTCCACGCTCTGCGCCTCGGAGCCGAAGCTCGCGTCCTGGAAGCTCTCGGTGGACAGGAAGCGGCCGCGGTCGTCCTCGAGGGCGTACTTGGCGGAGGGGAGCCGTTCACGGAGGGCCAGGAGGGCGGGCTTCGGGTCGAACGTGACGCGGTCGAGGACCTCGAAGCCCTCGGCCAGCGTGGTGTCGATCCTCAGCGTCACGCCGCCGTTGGAGCACACCGCGTGGCCGCGGGTGATGCCGAGCAGTTCGATGACCGGCAGTGTGGCGCCGAGGGAGCGGCCCGTGGCGATGATGACGTCGTGCCCGGCATGGACCACCGCCCGCACCGAATCACGCACCTCCTCCGTCATGGAGCCCTCGTGGTCCACGAGGGTGCCGTCGACGTCGAGGGCGACGAGGTGGTGCTTGCGGTTCTCCTGCCGGTCGTCCCCGCCGCCGAGGTTGCTCAAGGTACTCATACTTCAGTGAACCAGACGTCCGGGGCGCCCTGCTAGCGCGGCGCCAATACCGGGAACGTCTCCATCCCGTTGAGATACGGACGCAGGGCGGCCGGCACCGTGACGGAGCCGTCGGGGTTCTGGTGGTGTTCGAGGATCGCGACGATCCAGCGCGTGGTCGCGAGCGTGCCGTTGAGGGTCGCAACGGCACGGGTGCCCTTCTGCCCCTCGCCCTCCTGGCGCTCGCGGATGTTCAGCCGCCGGGCCTGGAAGGTGGTGCAGTTCGACGTCGAGGTCAGCTCGCGGTAGTCGCCCTGTGTCGGGACCCACGCCTCGCAGTCGAACTTCCGGGCGGCGGACATCCCGAGGTCGCCCGCGGCGGTGTCGATGACGCGGTAGGGCAGCTCGACCTTCGCGAGCATCTCCTCCTCCCAGGCGAGCAGGCGCTCGTGCTCGGCGGCGGCCTCCTCGACGGTCGTGTACGTGAACATCTCCACCTTGTTGAACTGGTGGACGCGGATGATCCCGCGGGTGTCCTTGCCGTGCGAGCCGGCCTCGCGGCGGTAGCAGGAGGACCAGCCCGCATAGCGGACGGGGCCCGCGGTGAGGTCGATGATCTCGTCCGAGTGGTACCCGGCGAGCGCGACCTCGGAGGTGCCCACGAGGTACAGGTCGTCGGCCTCGAGCCGGTAGATCTCGGCGTCGTGTGCGATGTCGAAGCCGGTGCCCTGCATGGTCTCGGGACGCACGAGGGTGGGGGTGATCATCGGGACGAAGCCGGCCGTGACGGCCTGGTCCATGGCCATCTGCAGCAGGGCGAGCTCCAGCCGGGCGCCGACGCCCTTCAGGAAGTAGAAGCGTGATCCCGAGACCTTGGCGCCGCGCTCCATGTCGATCGCCCCGATCAGCTCGCCGATCTCGAGGTGGTCGCGGGGCTCGAAGCCCTCGGCGGCGAAGTCCCGCGGCGTGCCGACCTTCTTGACGACCACGTAGTCGTCCTCGCCGCCCTCGGGCACGCCGTCCTGCACGAGGTTCGGCAGCCTGCGCACCAGCGCCTCCTGCTCGGACTTGGCCTCCTCGGACCCGGCCGCAGCCACCTTGACGGCCGCCGCGAGCTCCTTCACCTCGGTCAGGAGTGCCTGCTTCTCCTCGCCCCTGGCCCGGGCCACCTTCTTGCCGAAGGCATTCTGCTCGGCGCGCAGCGTCTCGTAGGACGTGACCGCCTCACGCCGCCGGGCGTCGGCCGCGAGGACGGCGTCGATGAGCGACTCGTCCGCCCTGCGGGCACGCTGCGATGCTCGGAACTGCTCGGGATTCAGGCGGAGGTCGTTGACGTCGATCACACGGTCAAGACTACCCAAGCCCGCGGACCCGCCGATCCCGGCCGGGCGTGCCGCTAGTGTGGATGACCATGCGCCGCAAACTGCTTGCCGGGACCGCGGCGGCGTCCGCCGCCGTCGCGTCCGTCCAGAGCTACTGGTCGGTCCGGCGGCTGCACCAGACCCGGACGCCCACCGCCTCCGTCGACGAGCCCGTCGCGGTGGAGCCGGGACCGCAGCGCGTCGCCCTCGTGCTCAATCCGTCGAAGCTGCAGGCGGGCGCGACGCGCGCCCTCGTCGAGCAGGCCTGCTCCGACGCCGGCTGGGATCCTCCCCTCGTGCTCGAGACGACCATCGCGGACCCGGGCACCGGCCAGGCCGAGCAGGCGCTCCAGGCCGGGGCCGACGTCGTCCTCGCGGCCGGCGGCGACGGCACCGTGCGCGCCGTGGCGCAGGCCCTCGCGCACCGCCCGGCGGCCCTCGGCCTCCTGCCGCTCGGCACCGGGAACCTGCTCGTGCGGAACCTGGGCCTGCCGTACAACGACATCGCCGGGTGCCTCCGCGTCGCCCTGCACGGCCACGAGCGGCGTATCGACATGGCGAGGATCAGCCTGCGCAACGACTCCACACAGGCCTCGTCGGAGCATCCGTTCCTGGTCATGGGCGGCGTGGGCTTCGACGCGAGCGTGATGACCGACGCGAAGCAGGACCTCAAGGACCGCTTCGGGTGGCTCGCGTACAGCGAGGCGGGCGTCCGCCACCTCCCGGGCCGGCGGCGCCGGATCTCGATCAGCCTGGACGGCCAGCCGCCCCAGAGCCGGAAGGTCCGCAGCCTGCTGGTGGCGAACTGCGGGAAACTGCCGGCGGGCGTCGACTTCGTCCCGGATGCCCTGATCGACGACGGCTACCTGGACGTGGTGGTGCTCAGCCCGCGCAGCCTCCTCGGCTGGACGTGGATGGCCGCGAAGATCCTCCTGCGGCACCGCGGCGGCATCCCGGTGCTCAGCTACTACCGCGCCCGCGAGGTGTCGGTGTGGTCGGGCGACCCGATCGCCACCCAGCTCGACGGCGACCCGTCCGGGTCCGTGTCCTCGATGACGGCCCGCGTGGACCCGCACGCACTGAGGGTCCGGGTGCCGGCGTCGGCACCCGGACCCTCGGGCCTGCCGGCGTCACGTCCGGCGGCCGCGCGCCGTTCCTAGCGCGGGGTCGGCTCCGTCCTAGCGGTCCTTGTCCGTGTAGCCGCCCTGGCCCTCGGGCTCCTCGACGAGGGGCTTGTCCTTGTCGGTGTACTCGCCCTCCTCGGCAGGGTCCTGGGCGGAGGTGTAGCCGCCGGAGCCGCCGGCGGGCTCGGCGCTCGTGTAGCTGCTCTCCTCGGCGGCGCCGTCGGAGGTGTCGCGATCGGCGTGGCCGGCCTGCTGTTCGATGAGGGCCTGCTCCTCCGCGAAACGGACGTCGTTGCCCTGGTCGCCCATGTCGCCGCGCCAGTTCGGATCCGACGTCGACCCGTCACCCTCGTTGGGGTTCACGATGTGTCCTCCATGAGCGTTCTCGGTCATGATTCTGCCTTTCGTCGAAGGATGCGCTCCTCGTTGGGCGCCCGCTGCCAGCGTACTGACGAACGGGATGGTTGGAAATGCGCGGGCTCAGTCGCGCAGGAGTTCCTGGACGGCCTTCTCGGAGGCCGAGTAGGTGGTGATCGGGATGACCTCGCCGCTCATGAAGCGGTCCACGAGCCTCGGGTCCACGTAGGAGCTCCGGGCCACGGTGGGGGTGTTGCCGAGGTGGTCGGCGACGGCCTTCATGGTCGCGGTGACGGCTTTCTGGCGGGCCGTGCGGCTCGTGGCCTTGATGTCCTCCTTGGCGAGGGCCATCGCGGCGACGACCGTGGCCTGCCAGGTCCTGAAGTCCTTGGCCGTGAACGGTCCGCCGGTGACCTGGCGGAGGAACTCGTTGAGCAGTGACCCGTCCACGTGGTGCCACTTGCCGTCGTCGCTCTGGTACGCGAGCACGGTGTCGGCGTCCTCGCGCTCCATCATGGGCCGCAGCGCGCCGGCGAGGTCCTCGTCCTCGAGGAGGGTGTCCCAGTGCTGTCCGCTCTTGCCGGGGAAGTCGAACGCCACGGTGTGCCCGTCGATGCTGCAGTGCTCCACGAGGAGCGTGGTCACACCGAAGGACCCGTTGGCCTCCGCGTACTGCGCGGATCCGATCCGGAGGGCGCCCGAGTCGACGATCCGCAGCGCCGCGGCGAAGGCGCGTTCCCGCGAGAGCCCGTCACTGCGCAGGTGCTGCGTGATGGCGCGACGGGCGCTCGGCAGCTTGGCGCCGAAGTCCAGCGCACGGTCGAACTTCTCGCGGTCCTTCTGCTCCCGCCAGGCCGGGTGGTACATGTACTGGCGCCGCCCGGCGTCGTCGGTGCCGATCGCCTGCACGTGCCCGTTGGGGTACGGCGCGATCCAGACGTCCTTCCACGCGGGCGGGATCACGAGGTCCCGGATCCGTCCGAGCTCGTCGCGGTCCTGCAGCAGGTCGCCGTTGGGGGCCCGGTAGCTGAAGCCCTTGCCGTGGCGGCGTCGGGTGATGCCGGGCCGGCGCGTGTTGCTGCGGCGCAATCGAGCCATCGTGGAACCAGCCTTCGGGTGGGAGGAGGACCTTCGATAGTAAGCCTACTGTGCTTCGGCTCCCGGCGGTGCTGCTTCCCCTACGGGACGGAGGATGGTTGCGAGCCACGCGTCGGCGGCACCGAAGGCGTCGTCGGAGGTGTGGCGTTCGACGGCGGGCGAGCGGCGGTCCGCGCGCGGGTAGGACCCCAGGAAACGGAGCCCCGGGCTGATACGGTGCAGTCCCTTCAGCGCGTCGGCGATCCGGGCGTCCTCCACATGCCCGTCGGCGTCCACGCTGAAGAAGTAGTCGCCGAGGAACTGGCCCGTGGGCCGCGACTCGATGCGGCTGAGGTTCACGCCCCGCGCCGCGAACTGGTCCAGGATCTGCATCAGGGCCCCCGGGCGGTCCTCCGGCAGGGGGATCACGAGCGTGGTCTTGTCAGACCCGGTGCGCTGCGGCAGGGCATCCGGCCGCCCCACGAGGACGAATCGCGTGACGGCGTCGGTCACGTCGCCGATGTCCGTGCCGAGGACCGCGAGGCCGAGGCGCTCGGCCACGAGGGGCGAGCAGATCGCCGCGTCGTACCCGGCCTCCGCGGCGGACCTGCGGGTACCACTGCGGGCGTCGCTGTCTGCGTCTCCGCCGGGACCCGCCCCGGAGTCCCCCTCGGCGAGGCCGTAGGCGGCCGCCGCGGTCGAGGACGCCGGGAAGTATTCCGCGCCGGGTACATATGTGTCGACCCAGGTGCGGCACTGTGCCCAGGCGTGGCCGTGGGTCGCGATGCGACGGATCCCACCGAGCTCCGCCCCCTGCCGGGCCGCGAGCACGAACGTGATGGGGACGAGTTCCTCCCGCAGGATCCGCAACGGATCGCCGACGGCGATGGCGTCGAGGGTGGCGCTCACCCCGCCCTCCACCGAGTTCTCGATGGGCACCATCGCGGCATCCACGGCCCCCGTCCGGACGGCGTCGAGCGCGGCACCCACCGTCGACGCCGGGACGCGGCGGGCGGACCCCGCCCCCGGCACCTGCAGCAGTGCGGCTTCCGTGAAGGTGCCCTCCGGGCCCAGGTAGGCGAAGGAGGAACTGTGCGGACGGGTCACAGGACCGTGGGCTCGCTACCCGTCTCGGACACCATCGGCTTGCCGGCCTCGAGCCACGCGCCCATGCCACCGCTGACGTTGAGGGCGGTGTAGCCGTTGCCCTCGAGCCACTCGGCCGCGCGCTGGGAGCGCCCCCCGCTGCGGCAGATGACGTGCAGGTCCTCGTCCGGGTCCAGCTCCTCGAGCCGGGCCGGGAGCTGCTCGAGCGGGATGTGCAGGGCGCCGTCCACGTGGCCCGCCTCCCACTCGTAGTCCTCGCGGACATCGAGGATCCGCGCGTCGCTGGGCACGGCGGTCACCGGTACGTTCTGGGGTTCGCTCATGGACCCACCCTTTCACGGCGCGGCGCGGCACCGCCATCTCCCCGCCCGCCGGGTGGCGGGACCGGGCTCCTATAGTTGTCCTTGTCGTGGCCTGCGGCGCGATCGGCGCGCGACGGCCCGCTGCCGACTGGAGCCCCATGAGCGAACTGCACGAACTCTCAGCACTCACCCTCAGGGACGCCCTGGCACGCGGGGCGGTCGGGGCCCGCGAGGCGACCGAGCACTTCCTGCGGCGCATCGACGCCCTGGACCCGGAGCTCGGGGCCTTCGTGACCGTCACCCACGACGACGCGCTGCGGGCGGCCGACCACGCGGACGCCCTGCGCAGCTCGGGGGCGCCACTCGGCCCGCTGCACGGCGTGCCCCTGGCCCACAAGGACCTCACCGACGTCGGCGGCGTGAGGACGACGCTCGGCACGGCCGCGCTCGACCACGCCGTCGCCGAGAAGGACGCACCCCTCGCGGCGGTCCTCCGGCGCGCCGGCGCCATCAGCCTCGGCAAGACCCAGGTCCCGGAGTTCGGGCTGAGCTGCTACAGCGAGAACCTCGTGGCGCCCCCGGCGCGCAACCCCCTGGATCCGCGCCTCAGCCCGGCCGGCTCCTCGGGCGGCAGCGCGGCGGCGGTGGCCGCCCGCATGATCCCGTTCGCGCCCGGCACCGACGGCGGCGGGTCCATCAGGATCCCGGCGGCCGCGACCGGACTGGTGGGCCTCAAACCCAACCGCGGTCGCGTGCCGTCCGGCTCGGGCCAGGCCGACCTCGGCCAGTTGGTCGTCGCCGGCCCGCTGGCCCACTCCGCCGTGGACGCGGGCCTGCTCCTCGACGCCCTGGTGCGGGAGCCGAACTACAGGCCGACGAGTGCCGCGTCCCGCTACCCCGGGTCCTTCACCGAGGCCGCCCTGCGGGCGGAGGGCCGCTTCCGGATCGGCGTCAGCACCGCCTCGCCCTTCTCCAGCGCGATGGACATCGCCCTCGACAGCGCGGCGACCGACGCGTTCCACGCCGGGATCCAGCTACTGCAGCAGGCCGGGCACGACATCGTCGAGGCCGACCTGAGCTACGACCATCGCTACCACGATGCCTTCCAGCTGGTCTGGACCGCCGGGCTCGCCGCCGCGCCCATCCCGGACGACCGCGAGGACCGGCTGACGGACATCACGCGGGTGCTGCGCCGTCGCGCGCTGGGCCGGACGGCCGCCGAGCTCGTCGGCGCCGTCGAGGTGCTGCGGCAGTTCGAGCTGGACAGCATCGAGCAGTACTCCCGCTACGACATGGTCCTGACGCCGGCGGTGGCGATGACGCCGCGACCCCTCGGCTGGTTCACGGACGCCGACGGCGACACCGACTACCTCCGGCAGTGCCAGTACTCGCCCTACACCTCGATGGTCAACGTGTGCGGCCTGCCGGCCGTGACGGTCCCCACGCTGCGCCTCCCGGACGGCCTGTCGATGAGCGTGCAGCTCATCGGCCGCCCCGGGGAGGAGGCCCAGCTCCTCGCCGCGACCGCGCAGATCGAGGCCCTCCTGCAGCGGCCGGATGTTTTGCGCTTCTCCCACCCGAGCGGCACCATGGAGTAAGTGAGTACAACCAAGCAGACCCCCGCCACCGGCGGGAAGACGTTCTTCGGTCACCCGCGGATGCTGGCAAACCTCTTCAGCGTGGAGCTGTGGGAGCGGTTCTCCTTCTACGGCATGCAGGCACTGCTCCTGTACTACATGACCTACTCCCTGGCCGAGGGCGGCCTCGCGTTCGACGAGGTCACGGCGGCAGGGCTCGTCGGAGCCTACGGCGGCGGCGTGTACCTCTCGACCATCCTCGGCGCCTGGCTCGCGGACCGCGTCCTCGGGTCCGAGCGCGTGCTGTTCTACTCCGCGATCATCATCATGTGCGGGCACATCGCCCTCGCCCTGCTGCCCGGCGTGGTGGGCCTGGCGATCGGCCTGGTCCTCGTGGGGGTGGGCTCCGGTGGCCTGAAGGCCAACGCCTCCTCGCTCGTCGGCACGCTCTACGCCCCCGGCGACGACCGCCGTGACGCCGGCTTCTCCATCTTCTACATGGGCATCAACATCGGCGCCCTCGTGGGGCCGCTGCTCACCAACCTCGCATGGGACACCTACGGCTTCCACGTCGGCTTCGGCCTCGCCGCGATCTGCATGGCGGCCGGGCTCGTCCAGTACGCCGTCACGCGCAAGAACCTGCCGCCCGCCGCGCACGAGATCGAGAACCCCCTCCCGCGGTCCGCGTACCCGCGCCGGATCGTCGTCGCCGTCGTCGCCGTCGTCCTGATCGGCGGGGCCCTGGCCACCGGACTCCTCGACGCCGGGAACCTCGCCAACGTGATGGCCTACACCGCGATCGCGGCGACCGTCGCCTACTTCGCGGTGATCCTCACGAGCAGCAAGGTCTCGGCCGTCGAGCGCCGCCGCGTCTACTCCTTCATGCCCCTGTTCGTCGCCAGCGCCGCCTTCTGGTCCCTGTTCCAGCAGCAGTTCACCGTGGTGGCCCTGTACTCCGAGAGCCGGCTGGACCGGGACCTCTTCGGCTGGGAGATGCCCCCGGGCATGGTGCAGTCGATCAACCCGGTCTTCATCATCCTCTTCGCCGGCGTCTTCGCGACCCTCTGGACCCGCCTCGGCAGCCGCCAGCCGTCGTCGCCCGTGAAGTTCTCCTTCGGACTGATGGTCATGGGACTCGCCTTCCTCGCGTTCATCCCCTTCGCGGGCGGGGGACCCAACAGCACGCCGCTGATCGGCCTGGCCGCGATCCTGCTGCTGTTCACCTGGGCGGAGCTGTTCATCTCGCCCATCGGCCTGTCCGTGACCACCAAGCTGGCGCCGGAGGCCTTCCGTACGCAGATGCTGGCCCTGTTCTTCCTCTCCATCTCGCTGGGCACCACGGTGTCCGGCCTCCTCGCCGGGTTCTACTCCGAGGAGAACGAGGTGCCCTACTTCGCGTTCAGCGGCGTCACCGCGATCATCCTCGGCGGGGCGCTCCTCGCGGGCGCACCGGCCATCCGGAAGGCCATGAGCGGGGTCCGGTAGCGCTCCACCGGTGCCGACCGGCCCGGCCCCGCGTCCCGCCAGGACCCGTCCCGCATCCGGGCGGGTCCTGTTGCGTCGACGCCCCTGATCCAACAGACTTCTACCCACCGGTAACATCCGTGCCGGAAGCTGCTGCAGACGTACCGGAGATCGAAGGAGATCGCGTGCCGAACCTCGCCAACAACCTCGTGGCCACTGCGACGAGGAGCCCCGCGGCCGTCGCCATCAAACTCGACGACGTGGAGGTCACCTTCGGCGCCCTCGAGGTCCTCAGCCAGAAGGTCGCCACTCTTCTCGCCGAGCACGGCGTGCAGCACGGGGACCGGGTGGCCCTGATCATGCCGAATATTCCCCAGATGGCATTCGTCTACTACGGCGTCCTCCGGGCGGGCGCCGTCGTCGTGCCCCTCAACCCGCTGCTCAAGGGGCGCGAGGTGGCGTACCACCTGACCAACTCCGGGGCGCGGCTCGTCTTCGCCTGGGAGGGCGTCCTCGCGGAGGCGCAGGCCGGCGCGGAGGAGTCCGGCGCCGGGACCGGCGATCCCGTGACAGTGGTCGCCGTGGACAGCACGGCCTTCATGCAGCGCGTCTCCGGCGCGGAGCCCACACCGGGCGTGGTGGAGCTCGACGGCGAGGACACCGCCGTCGTGCTCTACACCTCGGGCACCACCGGCCGGCCCAAGGGCGCCACCCTCTCCCACGCCAACCTCGCCCGCAACACCGAGATCTCCCGGGACCTCATGGGCACCGCCGAAGGGGAGGTCCTGTTCGGCGGCCTGCCGTTCTTCCACATCTTCGGGCAGACGTGCGCGTTGAACGCGGCCGTCCTCACCGGCGCCACGGTGACCCTGCTGCCGCGCTTCGAGCCGGGCAAGGCACTCGAGATCATCGCCCGGGACCGGGTCACGATCTTCGAGGGCGTCCCCACGATGTACATCGCGATGCTGCGCCACCCGGCCGTCACGGACACGGACCTCTCCTCCGTCCGGGTCGCCGTGTCGGGCGGCTCGGCCCTGCCGGTCGAGGTGCTGCACGAGTTCGAGCGCGTCTTCGGCGCGGACCTGCTGGAGGGCTACGGGCTGTCCGAGACGTCCCCGATCGTGAGCTTCAACCGGGTGGGGCACCTGCGCAAGCCCGGCTCCATCGGGACGCCCGTGGACGGCGTCGAGGTGCGCATGCTCGACCCCGAGGGCGCCGAGGTGCCGCAGGGTGAGGTCGGCGAGCTCGCCGTCCGCGGGCACTGCGTCATGAAGGGCTACTGGGACAACCCGGACGCCACCGAGGCGGCGATCCCCGACGGCTGGTTCCGGACCGGCGATCTCGCCCGGATCGACGAGGACGGCCTGATCTTCATCGTGGACCGCAAGAAGGACGTGATCCTCCGCGGCGGCTACAACGTGTACCCGCGCGAGGTGGAGGAGGTGCTCTACGAGCACCCCGCCGTGGCCGAGGCCGCCGTGATCGGCGTCCCGGACGACCTGCACGGCGAGGAGATCGTCGCGGTCATCGGCATCAAGGCCGAGCACGCACCGGCCGACGACGCCGCCCGCGAGGCGCTCGGCGCCGAGATCGTGGACTTCGCGAAGGAACGCGTCGCCGCGTACAAGTACCCCCGCCGTGTGGTGCTGGTCGACGCCCTGCCGAAGGGCCCCACGGGCAAGATCCTCAAGCGCGAGATCAAGGTCTAGCCGAAGCGGCCGGCGCTGAAGACGCCGTAGACCTGCGCGGCGGCCTCCTCCATCAGCGGCCCCGCCCTCCGGATGAGCTCCTCGAGCGCGGTGGGGCCGGTCGCGAGGGAGAACGCCGCCGCCAGGCCGGCGCCCTGCACCTCGGCCGCCGTGAGCTGCACACGCCCCGCGATCGCGACGACGGCGCAGCGTGCGGGGGCGTTCCCGACGACGGCCTGCACCACCTTCCCGCCGAGCGACTGCGCGTCGAGGGATCCCTCCCCTGTGAGGACGAGGTCCGCGTCGGCGAGCGCCCCGGACAGCCCGACGGCATCCGCCACCAGGGCAGAGCCGGGCACGATCTCCGCCCCGAGGAACGGGACGAGCACGGCGGGCAGGCCGCCCGCGGCGCCCGCACCGCGTACCTCCAGCATCGACGTGCCCGTGGCGTCCTCCACGACGCGCGCGAGGTGGGCCAACCCGGCATCGAGCACCGCGACCTCGTCCGGCGTCGCACCCTTCTGCGGACCGAAGACGGCGGCCGCGCCGCGGGGTCCGCAGAGGGCGTTGTCGACGTCGACGGCGATGCGCCAGCGGACGCTCCGGGCGCGGGGGTGCAGGGTGTGGGTGTCGACCGACGCCAGGGCCGCGAGGGCGCCGCCTCCGGGTGGGAGCGGCCGGCCGCCGGCGTCGAGGAAGCGGGCGCCGAGGGCGGAGAGCAGCCCCGTGCCGCCGTCGGTGGTCGCGGATCCCCCGATGCAGAGGAGGATCTCCTCGGCGCCGTCGTCGAGGAGGCGGGCGGCGATCTCGCCGACGCCGTAGCTCGTCGCGGTGAGCGCATCGAGGGGGAGATCGGCGACCAGGGGCAGGCCGTTGGCCTCCGCCGCCTCGAGGACGCCCCGGACCGGGAGGCCCGACGCCGCTTGCGGCGCCGAGATGCCGTAGCGCGCAGTCCGCGCGCGGCCGGCGGCGTCATGGCTTCGCGTGGTCCGCGCCTCGACGGACCACGCGGTGAGGAGCGCGTCCAGCGTCCCCTCGCCGCCGTCGGCGAGAGGCGCGAGGACGACGTCGGGTGCGGGGTGGCCGAGGCGGGCGGCGGCCGCCGTCACGCCCGCGGACATGGCGAGGGCAGCCTCCGCCGCGGGGAGGCTGCCCTTGAGGGAGTCCGGTGCGAGGACGATCCTGAGCGGGCGGGGGGTCGCGGGCGTGGTCACCCCCTCACCCTAGCCGCGGTCCCCGGAGGGACCGGAGAGGCAGGCGGGTCCGCCGTCAGTCGCCCGGACCGCCGCCGTTGTCCAC
The DNA here is from genome assembly GCF_054510995.1 of Arthrobacter sorbitolis. Lineage (NCBI taxonomy): Bacteria > Bacillati > Actinomycetota > Actinomycetes > Micrococcales > Micrococcaceae > Arthrobacter > Arthrobacter sorbitolis. The sequence goes on along the minus strand of NZ_JBTNDM010000003.1, from coordinate 224,022 downwards.
CTCGAAGTCGGGGGCTATCTCGTCCTCGGTGCCGGGTCCGCCGTAGCCGCCGGCCGTCTGCTCCTCGAGCGTGCCGGCCTCCTCAGCGCCCTGCTCCTCGGGATCGCCGGTGGGGGTGTCGCTGGAATTCTCGCTCATGGTGGTGCCTTCCGTGATGCGTCTGCCCCCTGACCGGGTGCTGATACTCAGCTTACTGATGATCGGGTGGCGGGCAACCGGCGGATGTAATCGTGCGCTTTCTTTGGCATGCTGGGGCCATGGCTAACCGAGCGGGCACCGTAGCCCTCCCCAGCGACCTCGTCGACGTGACCAAGCTGCTCGACGCGTACTTCGACGTCGAACCCGATCTCGGGGATCCCGCGCAGCGCGTGGCCTTCGGCACCTCGGGGCATCGCGGTTCGTCGCTGAAGTCCTCCTTCAACGAGGGACACATCGCGGCGATCACGCAGGCGATCGTGGAGTACCGCGCCGGGCAGGGCATCACGGGGCCGCTCTTCGTCGGCAAGGACACGCACGCCCTCTCCGAACCCGCGCAGAACACTGCCCTGGAGGTACTGGCGGCCAACCGGGTCAGCGTCCTCGTCGATGCGCGCGGCGCCTACACCCCCACGCCGGCCGTCTCGCACGCCATCCTCGCGTACAACGCGTCACGCACGGAACGGGCGGACGGCATCGTCATCACGCCGTCGCACAACCCCCCGGGCGACGGCGGCTTCAAGTACAACCCGCCGCACGGCGGCCCGGCCGACTCGGACGCCACGAACTGGATCGCCGACCGGGCCAACGTCCTGCTGGAGGGCGGCCTGCGGGACGTCAAGCGCGTCCCGATCGCGCAGGCCCGCACGGCTGAGGGCATCAGCAGCTACGACTTCCTGCAGCACTACGTCGACGACCTCCCGTCCGTGCTGAACCTCGACGCCATCCGGTCGGCGAACGTGCACATCGGCGCGGACCCGATGGGTGGCGCCTCCGTGGACTACTGGGGCGCGATCGGGGAGCGCCACAACCTGAACCTCACCGTGGTCAACCCGACCGTGGACCCGCAGTGGGCGTTCATGACCCTGGACTGGGACGAGAAGATCCGCATGGACTGCTCGTCGCCGTCGGCCATGGCGTCGCTGATCGGGCGCGCCACGGAATTCGACATCGCCACCGGCAACGACGCCGACGCCGACCGCCATGGCATCGTCACCCCGGACGCCGGCCTGATGAACCCGAACCACTACCTCGCCGTCGCCATCCAGTACCTCTACGCGAACCGCCCGAACTGGCGCGCGGACGCCGTGATCGGCAAGACCCTCGTCTCGTCGTCGATCATCGACCGCGTGGCGGCGGACCTCGGCCGCGTGCTGCAGGAGGTCCCCGTGGGCTTCAAGTGGTTCGTGCCCGGCCTGCTGAGCGGCGAACTCGCCTTCGGCGGCGAGGAATCCGCCGGAGCCTCCTTCCTGCGCCTCGACGGGACCCCCTGGAGCACCGACAAGGACGGCATCCTCCTGGCGCTACTGGCCTCGGAGATCACCGCCGTCACGGGCAGGACGCCGTCGCAGCACTACGCCGGACTGACCGACCGCTTCGGCGCGCCCGTCTACGCGCGGATCGACGCCGCGGCCACCCGCGAGCAGAAGGCGGCGCTGGGGAAGCTCTCGCCGTCGGACGTCACCGCCACGACCCTCGCCGGCGAGGAGATCACCGCCCGCCTGACGGAGGCCCCCGGCAACGGCGCCCCCGTGGGCGGGCTCAAGGTCACCACCGAGAACGCCTGGTTCGCGGCCCGGCCCTCGGGCACCGAGGACGTCTACAAGATCTACGCGGAGTCCTTCCGGGGCGAGGAGCACCTGAGGCAGGTGCAGGCCGAGGCGAAGGCCCTCGTGGACGGCGTCATCAGCTGACCGGTCAGAGGAGCCTGCGCAGCAGCCTCCTCTTCAGCGGCCCGAAGGGCGGGTAGGCGAGGCGCAGCGTGTCCACCCGTGCGGGCTTCGAGAACACGGGCTGCAGGTGGCTGAAGGTGGCGAAGGACTGCCGGCCGTGGTAGCTGCCCGTGCCGCTCGCCCCTACCCCGCCGAAGGGCAGCCCCGGCACCGCGAGCTGGATGGTGCAGACGTTGTGCGCCAGGCCGCCCGCCTGGACCCGCTCCGTGAACGCATGGAGGTCCTCCTCGCGGTCGCTGAACAGGTAGGCGGCCAGCGGGTGCGGACGGGCCCCGATGAAGTCGATCGCCTCGTCCAGGTCCTGCACCTCGAGGAGGGGCAGCAGGGGGCCGAAGATCTCCTCCTGCATGAGGGTCGAGCCGGGGTCGACGTCGCGCAGGACCGTCGGTTCGAGGTACCGCTCGGCGCGCTCGTGCCGTCCGCCGGAGACGACCGTCCCGTCGGCCAGAAGGCCCACCAGGCGGTCGAAGTGGCCGTCGTTGATGATGCGCCCGTAGTCCGCGGAGGTCCTCGGGTCGCTGCCGTAGAACTCGCGGACCGCGTCCGCGAGCGCCCGTGCGAGGACGGGGGCCGCAGCCGGGGTCGTCAGGACGTAGTCGGGGGCCACGCAGGTCTGGGCGGCGTTCATGAACTTCCCGTAGGCGATCCGCCGTGCCGCCGTGCGGAGGTCGCCGCCCACCACGACGGCGGGCGACTTGCCGCCCAGCTCGAGCGTGACGGGCGTGAGGTGCTCGGCCGCCGCCCTCAGCACGATCCTGCCCACCCGTTCCCCGCCCGTGTAGAAGACGTGGTCGAACGGCTGCGCCAGCAGGTCCGTGCTGGCCTCGGGACCCCCCTCGACGACGGCCACGGCCTCCGGATCAAGGTACTGCGGGACGAGGCGGGCGAGCACCCGGGACGTCGAGGCGGCCAGCTCGCTGGGCTTCAGCACTGCCGTGTTGCCCGCGGCGAGCGCGCCGACGAGGGGGGCCAGGACGAGCTGGAGCGGGTAGTTCCAGGGTCCGATGATCAGGACGACGCCGAGGGGACGCGCCTGGGCCCAGGCCCGGGCAGGGCGCAGCCCGCCCGGTACCGGGATCCTCTCGGGCGCCATCCAGCGGTCCAGGTTCTTCAGTGCGTAGTCGGCTTCGGCCCGGACGACGGCGATCTCGGACAGGAACGCCTCCGTGCTGCTCTTGCCGAGGTCCTCCTGCAGGGCACGGGTGAGCTCCTCCTCCCGTTCGCCGAGGAGCCGGAGGAGCGCGTGCAGTTGTCCGCGGCGCCAGGTGGCGGACCGCGTCGCGCCGGAGCCGAAGTAGCGGCGCCGGCCGTCGAGGAGCCGTGCGGCACCCATCAGGTCGTCCTCCGGTCCGCGGAGGAGTCGCCGGGGCGCCCGGTGAAGTGCTCCATCGAGCCGTACACCCTGAAGACGCGTCCGGCGACGACGTCCCAGACGGGTTGGGGCAGGAGGTTCCGGAGCGTCCCGGCGAGCTGCACGGTCCAGGGCAGCTGGACGCGGGCCCGGCCGGCGAGCATGCCGCGCCAGGCCTTGTCCACCACGTACCCCGGCTCCATGAGCGGCGTGAGGAGGGGACCGCGGGCTCCCTCGAACATGCCGGTCCTGATGTAGCTCGGGATGAGGGTCGTCACGGCGATGGGGTGCCCGGCCGCCACGAGTTCGAGGCGGAGCGAGTCGCTCCAGCCGATCACGGCCCACTTCGACGCCGCGTACACGCTCATCCTGGGCACGGCGAGGGTCCCGGACGCGGACGCGACGTTGAGGATCCTGGCCGGGGTGCCGCGCTCCATCATCGCGGGGAGGAAGGCACGCGTGACGTGCATCGGGCCGCCGGCGTTGATGCGCAGCGTGAGGTCGATGTCGGCGTCGTGGTCGTGCTCCCAGAAGTACTTGCCGCGCACGATCCCGGCGTTGTTCACCAGCACGTCCGGCACACCGACCTCGGCGAGGACCGCCCTCGCCGCCGCCCGGACGGACTCCGTCGACGCGATGTCCACCACATAGCTGTGCAGCGTGGACGCCTCCGCCGTGAGGCCCGCGACCACCTCCTCGAGGGCCGCGCCGTCCACGTCCCACAGCACGACGGCGGCCGCCCCTTCCCGCACGGCGCGTTCGGCGTACAGCCTGCCCATGCCCCTCCCCGCGCCGGTCACCAGTACGGTGCGTCCTCGGACCGTGAGTACCATCGCCTGCCCTTCTCCTCGGGAAGTAGCAACGTAACATCCCGGTCACGTCCTGCCGATAGGATTCCGGGAAACCCCTCGCCCCTTCCGGAAGGCATGTCCATGAGCTCACGAGGTATCGGCTGGACCCAGCACGGGGACGGCAGGAACGTCCTCCCCGGGCGGTTCGTCGCGCCCGAGGAACGCCTGAGCTGGCCGAGGACCGTCGGCATCGGCGCCCAGCACGTCGTCGCGATGTTCGGCGCGACCTTCCTCGTCCCGCTCATCACCGGGTTCCCGCCCTCCACGACCCTGCTGTTCTCCGGCATCGGGACCATCCTGTTCCTCGTGATCACGGCCGGGAAGGTGCCGAGCTACCTCGGCTCCAGCTTCGCGTTCATCGCGCCTATCGCGGCGGCGCAGGCGCAGCACGGCGCGGCCGGCGCCCTCGGCGGCATCATCATGGCCGGCGCCGCCCTCGCGATCATCGGCCTGGTCGTCCACACCGCGGGCGCCCGGTGGATCCAGGTCGCCATGCCGCCGATCGTCACCGGCTCCATCGTGGCCCTGATCGGCCTGAACCTGGCCCCCACCGCGAAGGCGAGCTTCGAGCAGGCACCCCTCACCGCCCTCGTCACCGTCGTCGCGATCCTGCTCGTCACGGTGCTGTTCAAGGGCATCCTCGGGCGGCTCTCCATCCTCGTCGGCGTCCTCGCCGGCTACGTCGTCGCGATGATCCGCGGTGAGGTCGACTTCGCGGCGATCGGCAACGCCGCGTGGATCGGCCTCCCGGACTTCTCGGCGCCCGAATTCCACCTGTCCGTCGTGGGGCTCTTCGTGCCCGTGGTGCTCGTGCTCGTCGCGGAGAACATCGGCCACGTGAAGTCGGTGGCGGCGATGACGGACCGGGACCTCGATCCCCTGACCGGGCGCGCACTGATGGCGGACGGGCTCGCGACCATGATCGCCGGCGCGGGAGGCGGCTCCGGCACCACCACGTACGCCGAGAACATCGGCGTCATGGCCGCCTCCCGCGTCTACTCGACGGCTGCGTACTGGGTCGCGGGGATCGTCGCGATCCTGCTGAGCCTCTTCCCGAAGTTCGGGGCGCTCATCGCCACCGTGCCCGCCGGGGTCCTCGGCGGCGCGGGCGTGGTCCTGTACGGCATGATCGGCATCCTCGGTGTCCGCATCTGGGTGCAGAACCAGGTGAACTTCTCGAACCCCATCAACCTCTCGACGGCGGGCGTGGCGCTGGTCATCGGGATCGCCGACTTCACCTGGGTCATCGGCGACCTGACCTTCGCGGGGATCGCCCTCGGAACGGCCGCGGCGCTCGTGATCTTCCACGGCATGACGGCGATCGCCAGGGCGCGGGGCAGCGAACACGTGGCCGGCCCGGAGGACCTCGAGTCGAGCGACCACGGGAGCAGGCCCTCCAAGCTCGGCTGATGCGGTGTAACAATGAACGCATGCGTCACTCCGTCACCCCGTCCAGCGGCCGATGAACCCCCTCGAGGTGTGGGCGTCCCCTGAATGGAAAGCGGAGGCGGACCAGTGGATCGACGCCGCGCTGGAGGCCTTCGGCGTCCGGCGGCTGGGCCCGTCCCACCAGCCGCGCCTCCGCCTGTGGTCCACGCAGCTGACCGTTCCGACGGACCACGGGACGCTGTGGTTCAAGGAGAACAACCCGGGGCAGCTGGCGGAGGCCTCCATCATGTCCCTGCTCGGGGAGCTGGCGCCGGACCACGTGGCGGCGCCCCTGGCGATCGAGCCGTCCCGCGGATGGATGCTCACCGCCGACCACGGCGCCACCCTGGATAGCCTGGACCCGGACGACCCCGCCGCCTGGTCCCGCATCGCGGGGGACTTCGCCGACCTGCAGCAGCTCGTCGCCCCGCACGGCGAACGGCTCACCCGGGCCGGGCTGGTCCTCATGAATCCCGAGGTGGCCGCGAACTTCGTCGAGAACCAGCTGCTGCTCCATACGGGGCTGCCGGCCGGGCACCCGCTGTACCTGTCCGCGGAGGAGGCCGACGCCGTCGTGCGCGGCCTCCCCGCCCTCCACAGCGCCGTGGACACGCTGCGCGGCATCCCGGTACCCCTCTCGCTCGACCACAACGACCTGCAGGCGCGGAACTGCTTCCTCCCCGGGGCGGACACCGATCCGGTGCGGTTCTTCGACTTCGCCGACGCCTACTGGGCGCACCCGTTCAGCGCCCTGCTCGTCCCGGTCACCGAGATGTGCGGGCGGTGGGGCACGACGGCGGACGACCCGCGGATCCAGGCCGTGATCGGCACCTATTTGGAGCGGTGGACGGCCTACGCCCCCCTCGCGGACCTGCGTGCCGCCGTCGAGCCCGCGCTGAGGCTCGCCCGGGTGCACAGGTACGGAGCCTGGCTGCGCCTGCTGGTGTACGCCGACGACGCGTCGATGCGCTCGTACGCGCCTGCCGCCCTGCACCACCTGAGGACGCTGGCCGGGCCGGTCCTGCGGGCATAGGGACCCCGGCAGGGGCGGTCAGGGTCCTTCGGGCCGGCCCGGGGGCCTCCCCGAGCGGTCCAGCAGGCAGGACGCGAGGACGTCGGCGGCATCGGACACGAGGCCGTCGACGCCGAGATCGAGCAGCCGGTCCATGTCCTCCCGCGCGTTGACGGTCCAGACGTGGACCTGGAGGCCCGCGGCGTGGCACGAGGCGACGAAGCGGCGCGTCACCACGCGCACGCCGCGGTACGTCTCGGGGATCTGGAGGGCCTGGACGGCGGCCAGCCGGGCGACCGGTGCTGCCAGCCCGAGCGGCGCGGCCAGCCTCAGGAGTGCGTTGACCGCCATGCCTGCCGAGGACGCCGTCGGCGCGTCGAGGAGGCGCAGTACCCTGCGGCGCCGGCGGTCCGAGAACGACGCCACGAGCACACGGTCATGGGCGCCGTGCCGGTTGATCAGCTCCGCGAAGGGCTCCACGCAGTCGTCGCTCTTGATGTCGATGTTCAGGCGGACGTCGGGCCAGCGCAGCAGGACCTCCTCGAGCGGGGGGATGCCTCCGCCGCCACCGACGGACAGGACGGCCAGCTCCTCCGCCGTCCGTGCGGCGATCGGCCCGACGGCGCCGGTGACCCGGCCCAGGGTCTCGTCGTGGAAGACCATCACCACGCCGTCACGCGACGCGCGGACGTCGATCTCGAGGTACCGGAAGCCGAGCCCGACGGCCCGGGCGAAGGCGGCCATCGTGTTCTCCCCGCCGCCGGGGGCGAACCCCCGGTGCGCGAGCGCGAGGGGAAGGGCGCCGTCGTCCCGTCCGGAGCGGTTGTCGAGGTAGCGGTAGGGGCCGGGGTCAGGCCGTGCGGAGCGCCGCAAGCCGTTCCTCCAGCACCTGCGCCACGCCGTCCTCCTCGAACGGCGGCGCCACGAGGTTCGCGGCGGCGAGCGCGTCCGGGTGGCCCGACGCCATGGCGTAGCCTTGGCCGGCCCAGTCGAGCATCTGGACGTCGTTGGGCATGTCCCCGAAGGCGACGACGTCGGCGGCGTCGATCCCGCGTTCGGCCGCGTACCGGGCGAGCGTGACGGACTTGTCGATGTCCGGGACGGCCATCTCGAGCAGCGCGATGGTCGGCGCGGAGTGCGTCGTGGAGACGAGGTGGGCGACGGCCGGCCGCACGGCGGCGAGGAACTCGTCGGGCGAGACGGTCCTCTCGCGCGCCAGGAACTTCACGACGTGCTCTCCCGGCAGGGACTCCTCGAAGGGCTGCGCCGAGATGCCGCCGAGGAGTTCGGAGGTCGCCGCCTCGGCGAACCCGGACTCGATCTTGAACCCGGTCACCGTCTCGGCGGCGAAGGTGGCCCCGGGGAAGAGATCGCGGATGATGTCACGCGCCGCGTAGACGTCGTCCGGTTCCAGCAGCCTCGCGTCGAGGACGCGCTCCGCCTCGAGGTCGTACGTGAGCGCGCCGTTGGAACAGATGACCGTCCCCGTGTGGCCCAGCTGGTCCCGCAGGGGCTGCAGCCAGCGCGGGGGGCGGCCGGTGACGAACACGACGTCGACCCCCGCCTCCGTGCACGCGCGGAACGCACGGACGGTGCGCTCGCTCATCCTGCCGTCGTGGCCCACGACGGTCCCATCCATGTCGCTCGCCACCAGGCGCATCGCTGACTCCTTCAGGTTCCGGACCTCCACCCTACCGGCGGCCCCGCTCGTGCCGGGCGCCGGGTTCCCCGGCTTCCCCCCGCTTGCGCGTGAGGGGACGGAAACGACCGGTGACCGGCGGGGCCACCGGCCCTTCCTGTCCTCCCGCCGGGCGCGGGCGTCCGCCTACTGCTCGAACGTGCCGATCAGGCGGGCCCTGCCGATGGTGCTCGAGAAGAGGTTGAAGCCGAGGTAGGCGGGGGAGGCCCCGGGCTGGATCTCGAGGGATTCGACGTCCAGGGCGTGCACCACCACGTGGTAGTGGTGGGGGCCGTGACCGGCCGGTGGGGCGGCGCCCACGAAACCGGCGAAGCCGCCGTCGTTGCGCAGCTGCACGGCGCCGTCGGGCAGGAGGCCGGAGCCGTCGGTCCCGGCACCTGCGGGCAGGGACGTGGTGGTCACGGGCAGGTTGGCGACGGACCAGTGCCAGAACCCGCTCGCGGTGGGGGCGTCCGGGTCGTAGACGGTGACGGCGAAGCTCTTCGTGCCGTCGGGGAAGCCGCTCCAGCTGAGCTGCGGCGACTCGTCCCTGCCGCCTGCTCCCATCACCCCGGACGCCTGCGCCGGATCGAGGGGCCCGTTGTGGACGACCGTCTCGCTGGTCAGCTCGAACTCGGGTACCTGCGGGAGGTCTGCGTAGGGGTCGCGGGTCATGGGTGTGCTCCTCGTGTCGTGGTGCGGGGTCAGGCCTGGCGCGCCATCTCGTCGCGCGAGGGCGGGTTGGCGCCCGCGCGGGAGACGGTGATGGCTGCCGCCCGGGCCGCGTACTGCAGCATCCCGGTCAGCTGTCCGAGGGTGATTCGGCGCAGGTCGTCCCGCCGATGGGCGCCGTCGAGCTCGAGGTCCACGAGGGCTCCGACCAGGGCGGCCATGAAGGAGTCCCCGGCGCCCACGGTGTCCACCACGCTGGTGGGGGGTGCGGGGACGGCGGCCTCACCGGCGCGGCTCACACCCCAGGGCCCGCTCGACCCGCGGGTCACGACGACGACGGCGGCGCCGGCGTCCAGCCAGGCGCGTGCGGTGTCCTCGGGGCTGCGGTCGGGGTAGAGCCACGCGAGGTCCTCGTCGGAGGCCTTCACCACGTCGGCGAGCGCGACGAACCGCTCGGCCTGCCGGCGGGCGAACGCGGCATCACGGATGATGGTGGGCCGGCAGTTGGGATCGTACGTGACGGTGACGAAGGGGTGGGCCGCCGTCACGAGGGCCAGGACGTCGTCGGCCCCGGGGGCGAGCATCGTGGCGATGGACCCGGTGTGCAGCAGGGTGGTGCCGTCGAGGAGCACGTCCTTCCGCCCTGCGAGGCCCGGCAGGTCCCAGACGAGCTGGAAGTCGTAGGACGCCCCTCCCGCGGGGTCGAGGCGCGCCGTCGCGACGCTCGTGGGCGAGGCGTCGGGTTCCACCGGGAACGGCACCGAGTTGTCGCGGAGGTGCTTCCCGATCATCCGGCCGTACTCGTCGTCGCCGTAGCGGCCCACGAACTGGGCGGGGTGTCCGAGGCGCGCGAGTCCCACGGCCACGTTCATCGGGCTGCCGCCCACGTGTGCGCGCATGGGGGCGGTGTCGCTGACGACTTCGTCGATGAGGGTTTCCCCGATCACGGTGAGCACCCGTTCAACGTACCAGCCCCGCGCCTCCCGCACCCGGGCGTCCCGCCCCGCCTACTCCGTCTCCGCGCGCAGCCCGGAGGGGCGCGCGGGCATGGGCCGGCCGCGGAACCGGCGCACGCTGTAGACGATCAGCGCGAGGGCGATGATGGAGGAGACGATGAGGCTGATGCCCGTGCCCGCTCCCCCGAACAGCCACCACCTGTCCTCGAGGAACCACCAGGACGGCGCCTCCGGTTGGAGGATCCAGACCACGCCGAGGGTCATGATCAGCAGCGCGCTGGCACAGCTCACGGCGATCCTCGGGATGGTCTTCACGCCGAGCGCGGCCGCGTGGTAGGCGTTCGTCTTCAGGGGTTTCAGGTACCGGCGCGCCCAGTGGTACTGCTGCGACAGGACCGCCAGCCCGGCGGCGAGCATCAGGAGTCCCGGTCCGGGCAGCACGAGGGCGGCGACGCCGAGTACCACGAGGGTCCAGCCGACCACCTCGATCCCGGTGCGGCGGACCCACCCGGAGACCCGCCCTCTCGCTGCCATGCGAACAGGATGACACAGGAAGCTGGGGGGCCACGACGGTCAGCAGGCTGCGGATCGCTCTCCGGGGCTGTTCGGGGTGCCCGGGAACAAACTCCAGGATGCATGCGTTTGCATCGACATGCCGGTGCCCGCCCGCCCGGTACCCCGAAGGAGGACAGCGTGACTGTACAAACCGAAGGTCTCCACCACGTCACCGCGATCGCCGGTGACCCGCAGAAGAACATCGACTTCTACATCAAGGGACTGGGACTGCGACTCGTCAAGAAGACCGTCAACTTCGACGATCCCGGCACCTACCACCTGTACTACGGCGACGAGTCCGGGCGCCCCGGCTCGCTCCTGACCTTCTTCCCGTGGCAGGGCATCCGCAGCGGACGCATCGGCAGCGGACAGTCGACCACCACGGCCTTCTCCGTGCCCCAGGGCACGCTCGGCTGGTGGCAGGAGCACTTCAGGGACCTCGGCGTCGAGTCGACCGTCTCCCGCGCATCGTCCGAGGAGGAGCGGCTCTCGCTCCGGGACCCCGACGGCCTGCAGATCGATCTCGTGGCCTCCTCCGTCTCCGACCCGCGCAACCCCTGGGACTCCGCCTCCGTGCCCGCCGAGTACGCGGTGCGCGGCCAGCACTCCTCCGTCCTGACGGTCCAGGACCCCGCCCGCACCCTCGAGACGCTCACGCGCGACCTCGGCATGAAGGTCCTCGGCGAGCGGGACGGCCGCTACCGCCTGAGCACGCACGACGGCGAACCCGGCACGGTCGTCGACGTCGTCACCGATCCCCGCGGCGAGCGCGGGCTCGTGGCCGGCGGCACGGTGCACCACATCGCGTTCCGCGTCCCCGACCAGCAGACGCAGGAGCTCTGGCGCCAGGAGCTCGCCGAGCGCGGCTACGCGGTCACCGCCATCCTCGACCGCCAGTACTTCACCTCGATCTACTTCCGCGAGCCGGGGGGCACGCTCCTCGAGATCGCGACGGACACGCCGGGGTTCGACATCGACGAGCCCCTGCTGGAGCTCGGCCGCTCCCTGAAGCTGCCGCCGTGGCTCGAACCGAACCGGGAAGCCATCGCGCACTCCGTCGCGAAGATCGAGCTGCCCGCCGAGAACAACCCGGCCGTCCAGGCCTTCTTCAGGAGCTGACATGACCGCGATCCACCAGTGGCCGCACCTGTTCGCCCCGGGAGCGGCGGACACACCCGTGCTGCTGCTCCTGCACGGCACGGGCGGCACCGAACACGACCTCCTGCCGCTCGCGGAGCGCCTCGCTCCCGGCGCGGGCTACCTCGCCCCGCGCGGGCCCGTGCAGGAGCACGGCCTGAACCGCTGGTTCCGCCGCTTCGGCGAGGGCGTGTTCGACGTCGACGACGTGGTCCGCCGCGCGGGCGAGCTCGCGGTGTTCATCGGCTGGGCGCGGGAGCACTACGGCCTCGGCGAGCGACCGCTCGTCGCCGTCGGCTTCTCCAACGGCGCGAACATCGCGCTCGCCACCGCCCTGCTGCACCCCGACGCCGTTCGGAGTGCCGTCGCGTTCTCCGGCATGTTCCCGCTGGAGGGGCGCGCCATCGAGGCGGACCTCTCGGGATCGTCCATCGCCCTGTTCAACGGGGAGTCCGACGCCATGGCCCCGATCGACAGCGTGGTCCGCGTGGGTTCGATCCTCGAGAGCCGCGGCGCCGAAGTAGACCGGAACGTCCGCGAGGGCGGCCACGGAATCCATCCCACCGAGGTGGACGGCGCAGCCGCCTGGATCGCCTCGCATACCCGGAAAGTACTCCATGACTGAAGCACGCAACGACCTCGCCACGAAGGCCACCACTCTCGCCCGACTGCACTCCGCCCCCGGGATCCTGCAGGTCGTCAACGTCTGGGACGTCATCAGCGCGAAGACGGTCGCGGACGTCCCCGGCACGACGGCCCTCGCCACGGCGAGCCACTCGATCGCCGCGTCGCTCGGCTACGAGGACGGCGAGAACATCCCCCTCGAGGAGATGATCACCGCCGTCGGACGGATCGCCGCCGCGACGGACCTGCCCGTCTCCGCGGACCTCGAGTCCGGGTACGGCGACCCCGAGGACACCGTCCGCCGCGCGATCGGCGTCGGGATCGTCGGCGCCAACATCGAGGACCAGATGCGGCCGCTGGCCGACGCCGTGGCCCAGATGGAGGCCGTCCTCAGGGCCGGCACCGCGGAGGGCATCGACTTCGTGCTCAACGCCCGTACGGATGCCTTCGTGAAGGCGGGCGACCGCGCCCCGGCGGACGTCCTGGCCGACGCCGTCGAGCGCGGCAGGGCCTACCTGGCCGCCGGAGCCACGTCCGTCTTCGTCCCCGGCCTGCTGGACGAGCACGCGGTGACCGCGCTCGTCGAGGCCTTCGGGCCGCAGCGCCTGAGCGTCATCAACGTGCCGGGCAGCCTCGCGCCGTCGCGCCTGCAGGAGCTCGGCGTGGCCCGCATCTCCTACGGGCCGTGGACGCAGCGCGTGGCGCTCACCGCCCTGGCGGACTCCGCGCGGGAACTCCTCGCCGGCGGCGCCCTGCCCGAGGGCACGCTCCCGCTCAACTAGGCGCGCCCGCCCCCCGGACCCCGGTCAGCCCTCGGGCGGGCCGGGGTCCGCCGCGTCCGCAGCGGCGTCGAGCAGTCCGACGATCCGCCCCCAGGCCTCCGACCCGGGCGTGATGACGGCGAAGTGGTCACCCGGGACCAGGACCAGTTCGGCCACGGCACCCGCGGAGGTCGCCGCCTCGACGTAGTCCTCGGACTGGCTGAGCGGGACGGTGGTGTCCTTCGTGCCGTGGACCGCGTACACGGGGACGTCGAGGGGTATCGCGGTCATCGGATCGGCGAGCCGGTACCGCTCGGGGTCCTCGGGGGCGCCCAGCAGGTTCTCGACGGCGTCACCGCTCAGTCCCAGCTCCCGGGCCCCGCCGAGGTCGAGCACGCCGGCCTGGCTGACGACGGCCGTCAGCGGCACCGCGGGGGTCCCGGCCCCCGGCGCACCGGGCGGCAGCCCGGACCTGCCCGCCGCCCAGACCGCGAGGTGCCCGCCCGCCGAGTGGCCGAGTGCCGTCGTCGACCGCAGGTCGAGTCCGTGCTCCGCCGCAGCGGGCGCCAGGGCGTCGATGCCGGCGGCGACGTCGTCGAACGTGGCCGGCCAGCCGCCCCCGTTGCCCGCCCGCCGGTACTCGAGGTTCCAGCACGCGTACCCGCGCCCCGTGAGGTCCTGCGCGAGGGGCTCCCCCAGTTCAGCGCCGTAGGTGGAACGCCAGTAGCCGCCGTGGATGATGACGACGACGCCGCGGACGGCGAGGTCCGCGGCGGGCAGGTAGAGGTCCGCGAACTGGCTCGGATCGTCGCCGTAGCCGTACCGCCGGGGCACCGCCGCGGGCGTATCGCCGCGGGACCCCGTCCCCGTGTCCCCGATGCCGCACGCGGCGAGCACGGAGGCCCCGGCGGCGGCGAGCAGTGCGAGGAGGGAGCGTCGGCCCACGGGGTTCACCGGATTCACAGCTGAAGCGTAACCGTCGGCCGGGTTGGCTACGATGAAGGCTCTCCTCTCGAAAGGCACGGTGCATGGGCGCATGGGATGATCTCGACGAACGGCTGAGGCCGGCCGTCGAGGCGCATACGCGTGAGTACGAGCGCGTCCGGCCGGCCCTCGACCGCGTCACCGCCGCCATGCGGGACAGCATCGAGGCCATCTTCGACGGCACGGACCTCAAGCCCCTGTTCGTCACCGCGCGCACCAAGACCGTCGAGTCCTTCCGCGACAAGGCGTCCCGCACCCTGCCCTCCCCCGACGCCGGGGCGCCGCCGGTCGTCGTGTTCCCGGATCCCCTGCGGAACCTCACCGACCTGGTGGGCGTCCGCATCATCACCACGCTCCCGCACGAGGTGGACCTCGCGGCGACCCTGCTCAAGCGGCAGCGCCACGAGTTCGACTGCCGCGGCGACCGCGAGAAGGACATCGGGTCCATCGAGTCCGGTACGTACGGCTATTCGAGCCGCCACCTCATCATGCGCACCATCCACAACGACGTGGTCCGCGCCTTCCAGCAGACCGTGGACCCGGAGACGAAGGCGGCCGGAAGCTACCTGTTCGAGGTGCAGGTGCGTACCGTGCTCGCCCACGCCTGGTCGGAGATCGAGCACGACATCCGCTTCAAGGCGTCCAACCCGAAGGCCTGGAGCCCGTACTTCGACCGGCAGTTCACCGGGACGGCGGCCATGCTGGAGACGGTGGAATCGGCCTTCGCCGAACTGCACGAACGGTACGAGACGGTCACGGGCTTCTGGGACGAGGACGGGGAGGGCAGCGCACCCCTGACGCCGAACCGTATCCGCGACGTCTGGCAGACGCTCCTGCCGCACGTGGACCGGAAGGCCGACGACAACTGGGGCTGGGCGGCCGAACTGCTCGCCGCCCACGACCTGAAGACCACCCTCGGGCTCGTGGCCCTGCTGCAGGCGGACACCATCACCACCGTCCGCAAGGCGCTCGACCACCGGTACTCGCCGGGACCGGACCGGCTCCTCGACGACATGCTGCTCTGGCACTACGGCGAGCGGCACATCGATCTCACCGCCGAGGCGGCGGACGCGGAGAGCACTCCCCGCCGGGACAGCCTCCAGCGCCGGTACCGGCAGATGGAGCTGTACCGGGCGCAGCACCCCGCCTGACCGGGCGGCATCCCGGGGTCCCTCGTGGGAGCCGTGGCACCCGGTATCCGCGTCAGCCGGTCCCCGCCCGGTACTTCGCGGCGCGGCGCTCCAGCCGGTCCTCGGCAGGGAGTTCCTTCACGCGCGCCAGCTCGTACTCGATGGCATCCGCCATCCGCTCGCAGAAGGCCCGGCCCTCCTCGGCGGCGTCGGGCCGCTCGTCCACCACGTGGTCCACGACGCCCCGGCGGACGAGTGCGGCGACCTTCACACCCTGTGCCTCCGCCATCTCCGGCGCGCGGTCCACGGTGCGGTGCACGATGGCGCTGGCCCCCTCGGGCGGCAAGGGGGAGAGCCACGCATGCTCGGCGGCGATCGTGCTGTCCGCCGGCAGCAGGGCGAGCGCGCCGCCTCCGGCGCCCTGCCCGAGCAGCAGGGACACCGACGGCGACGCGAGGCCGATGAGATCGTGCAGGGACCGCGCGATCTCGCCTGCGAGCCCGCCCTCCTCGGCCTCCTTCGACAGGTCCGCTCCGGCGGTGTCGACGACCGTGAGCAGGGGCAGGCCGAGCTCCTCGGCGAGCTTCATGCCCCGGCGCGCCTCCCTGAGCGACGCCGGGCCCATGACGGAGTCGTCCGGCCGGCGGGGCCGCTGGTGTCCGAGCACGATGCAGGGCTGCTCCCGGAAGCGCGCCAGGGCCAGCAGGAGTCCGGGGTCCTTCTCGCCCTGGCCGGTGCCGTTGAGCGGCAGGACGTCCCGGGCACCGTAGGCGAGGAGGCGGCGGAGATCCGGCCGCCTCCGGTTGCGGGAGACGAGGATCGACGTCCAGGCGTCACCGGTGCCGGGGCGGACGGCGGTGGACGGCGGCGGTGCGGGCTTCCCCGCCGGCTGTGCGAGCAGGACGGTCAGGGCCTTGTCGACGATGCCCGCGAGGTGCTCCGGCGGGACGACGGCGTCGATGAGGCCCTTGTCGAACAGGTTCTCGGCGGTCTGGACGCCGGCCGGGAAGGGCTCCCCGTACAGCGCCTCGTACACGCGGGGGCCCAGGAACCCGAGGAGCGCGCCGGGCTCGGCGACCGTGACGTGGCCGAGCGACCCCCAGGAGGCCATGACCCCGCCCGTCGTGGGATGCCGCAGGTAGACGAGGTAGGGCAGGCCGGCCTGCCGGTGGGCCCGCACGGCCGCGGTGATGTCCACCATGGACAGGAACGCCGGGGTGCCCTCCTGCATGCGGGTGCCGCCCGACGCCGGACCGGCCAGCAGGGGCAGCCGCTCCGCCGTCGCCCTGCGGATCGCGGCGGTGATCCGGTGCGCGGCGGCGCTGCCGATCGAGCCCGCGAGGAAGGTGAACTCCGAGACGATGACGGCCACCCTGCGGCCGTGGATGAGGCCTTCGCCGGTCAGGACCGACTCGTCCGCCCCGCTCTTCTCCCGTGCGCGTTCGAGCTCCTGCTCGTAGGCGGGGCTCGCGCCGGGATAGGGGGACACCTCGCCGTCCCACGAGGTGAAGGACCCGGCGTCGAGGACGGCGCCGATGAGTTCGCGGGCCGTGAGGTGCCGTGGGGAGGTGCTCACGCCCGGGATCCACCCGGGGCGAGCCAGGCGCGGATGGCCTCGCCGTCGCCGTCGAGCAGGGGCGGGGCCCTGTGGCCGGCGGGCGTGGTCTCGGAGGCGCCGTCGAAGAAGCGCAGCGGCGGCCCCGGCAGGGCGATGTCACCCAGGACCGGGTGCTGCACGGTGAGGAGCAGCCCCTGCGAGTGCACCTGGTCCCAGGCGTAGACCTCGTCGAGGGTCCGCACCTTGCCGGCGGGGATGCCCACCTCGTTGAGCCTGGCGAGCAGCGGTTCCGCCTCGTACGCGGAGAACGCGTCCTCGACGACGCCGATCAGCAGGTCGCGGTTCCGCACGCGGTCGGCGTTGGTCGCGAACTCCGGGCGGGCGCCGTCGAGCCCGAAGGCGGCCGTGAAGGTGGCCCACAGCTTCTCGCTGCCCACACTGATCTGCACCTTGCCGCCCCGGCAGTTGAACAGCCCGTACGGCGCGATGGAGGGGTGGTGGTTGCCCTGCGCGCGCGGCACCTCGCCCGCGACGGTGGTGCGCGTGCCCTGGAAGGCATGGACGCCGATGATCGCGGCCAGCAGGGAGGTGCGGACCACCTGCCCCCGGCCCGTGTGCTCGCGCTCGAGCAGCGCGGCGACGGCGCCGTACGCCCCGTACATGCCGGAGAGCAGGTCGGCGATCGGCACGCCGACGCGCTGCGGGTTGTCGGGGTCGGGCCCCGTGACGGACATCAGCCCGGCCTCGCCCTGCACGATCTGGTCGTACCCGCTGCGCTTCGCCTCGGGGCCGTCGTGGCCGAACCCGGTGATGGAGAGGACGACCAGGCCCGGGTTCAGCTCGAGCATGGCCTCGGTGGAGAAGCCGAGCCGGTCCAGCACGCCGGGCCGGAAGTTCTCGACGACGACGTCCGCGCGGCGCAGCAGGTCCGTGAGGACGGTCCTGCCGTCGTCGCTCTTGAGGTCGAGCGCGATGGATTCCTTGTTCCGGTTGCAGGACAGGAAGTAGGTGGACTGGCGGTCGTCCTCCGGGCCGACGAAGGGCGGGCCCCATCCGCGGGTGTCGTCCCCCGTACCCGGGGTCTCGACCTTGATCACCCGCGCTCCCAGGTCGCCGAGCATCATGCCGGCGTGCGGTCCGGCGAGTGCCCGGCTGAGGTCGACGACGAGGCGACCGGCCAGCGGTCCTCCGCGCCCGGTCGTGCCGGCGGCGGTCTGTTCGGCGCTCATGCTTCCTCCGGTGGTCGTGCTGGGTCGGTCGGGTCGATCAGGACGATCAGGCCGGTCGGGTCGGTCGGATCGGTCGGGTCGGTCGGGGCCGGCCGGCTCAGAGCCAGCCGGGTACCACGAGGACGAGCCAGGCGATGATCGGCCCGGCCACGACGACGATCGCTCCGTAGCCGAGGATCTGCCTGTAGAAGCGGTCCTTGTCCGTCCCCTCGGGGGCGTTCGCGAGGACGAGGGCGCCATTGGTGGAGAACGGCGAGACGTCGACGATCGTGGAGGATACCGCGAGCGCGCAGACCACGCCGACGGCGCCCACGGCGCCGGTCTCCAGGAACGGGATGGCCAGCGGGATGAGCGCTGCGAGGATGGCCGTCGAGGAGGCGAACGCGGAGACGACGGCGCCGATGTAGCAGATGAGCAGCGCGGCCAGGAGCGGCATGCCGAGGCCCGCGACGCCGTCGGACACGTACTCGATGGTGCCGGCCGCCTGCAAAACGCCGACGAAGGTCAGCATGCCGCAGATGAGCAGGACGGTGGACCAGGCGATCTTGTTGACGGCCCCGCTCTGCGCCTTCGGGGAGATCAGGGCGAGGACGACGGCGACGGTGATGGCGACGAAGCCGACGTCGACCTTGAAGCCGAGCGCGATGACGGCGAGCGCGACGAGTCCGAGGATGGTGGCCCCCTGCGAGAAGCGGTCCTCCTTCGTCCTGGTGGCAAGGACGCCGTCCCCCGCGGGATCGCGGGGGCCGTAGGTTCCGCTGCCGGTCCCCTTGTAGGCGACGTCGGCCGCGCGGGCACCGGGGCTGGCCTTCAGGCGTGCCTCGGCGGCCTCCTCGACGAACTCGGTCATGCGGGAGGAGAGGAGCTTCCGGCCGCCGAGGACGATGAAGAGGACGACGGCGATGAGCAGGTTGAAGATGAAGCTCGCCAGGAAGACGGCGAGGGGGCTCGACTCGAAGCCGGATTCGCCCACGATGTCGTTCACGATCACGCCGTACACCGCGATGGGCGAGAACCCGCCGGCCTGCGCACCGTGGACCACCATCATGCCCATGAGCAGCGGTGAGATCTTGTGGCGGGCCGCGAAGCCGAGCGCCACGGGGGCCATGATCGCCACGGCGGCCGGGCCGAGGGCCCCGACGGCCGTGATGACGGCCGTGATGAGGAACATGACCCACGGGATGAGGGCCACCCGGTTGCGGACCAGCTTCACCGCACCCTGCACGAGGAGGTCGATGGTCCCGTTGTTCTGCGCGATGGCGAACAGATAGGTCACCCCGACCAGCGTGAGGAACAGCCCGCCCGGGAACTCGGCGATGATGTCGTCGGTATCCATCCCCAGGACGACGGCGCCGAGCAGGAAGGCGCCGACGAAGGCGAGGGCTCCCATGTTGATGGGGAGCAGGGTGGCGATCAGGAACATCGCCGCGAGGATGATGATCGATAGGAGTGGGGCGGACATCGTTATCCTCCAGCAGGCGACGGGCGGGGGCGGGCGAGCGTGTGACGTGGCTTACAGGACCACTGGCCTAGCCTGTAGGAGAGTATGTGTCCGTGTCAACTATTCACCGGTACCATGAGCGCACCACTATCTGGGGAGAGCCAGGATGACCGACGCCGCCAGTCCGCAACCGTTGGGACGCCTCGCCCGTCCGCGCCTCTACGAACAGCTCGTCGAGCAGCTGCTCGGTTACATCGAGTCCGCGAAGCTGCGCCCGGGGGACCTCCTGCCGGCCGAGCGTGAACTCGCCGAGCGCCTCGGGGTGTCGCGGGCCACCCTCGCGCAGGCCCTCGTGGCCCTGGAGGTGCTGGGGGTCATCGACGTCCAGCACGGCACCGGCGCGGTGCTGCGCCACCGGGCCAGTGTGGCGAGCGTGATCAAGGGGCTGCGCGAGCACCGGAGCCGCCTTCCGGACATCGTCGAGGCCCGCAGCACCCTCGAGGTGAGACTCGCAGCCCTCGCGGCCGAACGCCGCACGGCCGAGGACCTGGTCGCGATCGGGCGGGCCCTCGACACGATGCAGGCGGAGATCGACGACGGCGACCGCGGCGCGCACGGGGACGAACTCTTCCACCAGGCGGTCACGGCGGCGGCCCACTCACCCGTGATGGCACAGCTCATGGCGTTCATCGGCGAGATGGTGCTGGAGACGCGCCTGGAGTCCCTCGCCCAGCCCGGCCGTCCCGAGCAGTCCCTGGAATCGCACCGGGTCATCGCGGTGGCCATCCGCGGCCAGGACGCGCCCGCTGCCGCCGAGGCCATGCAGCGCCACATCGAGCTGGTCTCGGACGTCGCGCTGCTGAGGTAGTCCGCCGACGACGGCCGGGCCCGAGGGACCGGCCGTCGCTCGTCCGCCGGGCCTCCCTAGGCCTCCGAGACCTGCGCCGCGAGGTTGGCGAGCGTCGAGTCCAGGGCGTCCTGCGACACCTCGGGGAAGGTCAGCTTCTTCAGGATCTCCTTGTCCGTCACGCCGGACCAGTCGTAGCTCACGGACACCTCGGTGGAATCCGGTCCCGAGGGTTGCAGCTCCCACACCCACTCCCAGCCCGGCGGCACCTCGCCGGCGGGCGCCGTCTTCCAGGCGAGCAGCTTGTTCGGGTCGTAGCCCACCACGTGGTTGTCCGTCTGGTAGTCGCCGCCCATCTTGTCCCAGTGCTGGTTCATGGTGAACACCTGGCCCACCGCGGTGATGCGGTCCGACTTGCTGTCCGACTGCACCATCCCCGAGCCGTCGAGTGCGGCATGCTGCGCGGGGTTGGTGAGCAGGGTGAAGATCGCGTCTGCTGGTGCGTCGATGGTCCGGGTGGCGGAAAAGCGTGTCTCGGTCATGCGGTGTTCTCCTTCTGGTGGGGTTCGTCAGTGCTGTGCGTCGTCCGGTGAGGACTCGTCGAGGGTCCAGCCGGTGATCGACTCCAGGTCTTTCCCGGCGTCGCGCGTGTACTGCCAGGCGCGCTGCCGCTGGTCCTGGAGGTCCTGCCGGAACCGGGCCTGGGTGGCCCCGAGGGCCGGCACGCGGTCTATCACGTCCATGGCCAGCTGGAACCGGTCGATCTGGTTCAGCATCGCCATGTCGAACGGCGTCGTCGTGGTGCCCTCCTCCTTGTAGCCGCGCACGTGCAGGTTCGTGTGGTTGCTGCGCCGGTACGTCAGGCGGTGGATGAGCCACGGGTAGCCGTGGTAGGCGAAGACCACGGGCTTGGACGTCGTGAACAGCGTGTCGAAGTCGCGCGCCGACAGTCCGTGGGGGTGCTCCGAGCTGTCCTGCAGGCGCATGAGGTCCACGACGTTGACCACGCGGATCCTGAGCCCCGGGATGGCTGCCTTGAGCAGTCCCGCGGCGGCCACGGCCTCGAGTGTCGGCACGTCGCCCGCGCAGCCGAGGACGACGTCGGGCTCCAGGCCCGGCTCCTCGGAGCCCGCGCAGTCGAGGATCCCGATCCCGCGCCTGACGTGGAGGTGCGCCTCCTCCGGCCCCAGCCAGGTGGGCGTGGGCTGCTTGCCCGTGACGATCACGTTGACGGTGTCGCGGGTCTGCAGGCAGTGCTCCGTCACGGCGAGCATCGTATTGGCGTCCGGCGGCAGGTAGACCCGGATGATGTCGGCCTTCTTGTTGACCACGTGGTCGATGAAGCCCGGGTCCTGGTGCGAGAAGCCGTTGTGGTCCTGCTGCCAGACGTGGCTGGAGAGCATGTAGTTGAAGGAGGCGATGGGCTGCCGCCAGGGCAGCGTGCGATGCACCTTCAGCCATTTGGCGAACTGGTTGAACATCGAGTCCACGATGTGCACGAACGCCTCGTAGCAGTTGAAGACGCCGTGGCGACCGGTCAGCAGGTAACCCTCGAGCCACCCCTGGCAGAGGTGTTCGCTGAGGACCTCGAGGACGCGGCCGGAACGCGCGAGGTGCTCGTCGACGTCCTCGATCCGCGGCTGCCACGCCTTGTCCGTCACCTCGTACACGGCGGACAGGCGGTTCGACGCCGTCTCGTCCGGGCCGAACAGGCGGAAGTTGTGCGGGTTGAGGTCGATGACGTCGCGGAGGTAGCCGCCCACGGTGATCATGGGACTCACCTTCTCCGCGCCGGGCCGTGAGATCCCGACGGCGTGGTCGGCGTAGGAGGGCAGGACCAGGTCGCGGAGGAGCCAGCCGCCGTTGGCATAGGGCGTGGCGCTCATGCGGAGGTCGCCGTGCGGGGCGAGCGCGGCGATCTCGGGCCGCAGCTCCCCGGTCCCGGTGAACAGCGAGTCCGGGTCGTAGGACCGCATCCACTCCTCGAGCTGGTGCAGGTGTTCCCCGTTGCTGTGGATCTCGGTCAGCGGCACCTGGTGGGCGCGCCAGGTACCCTCCACGGGCTTGCCGTCCACCACCGCCGGGCCGGTCCAGCCCTTCGGCGAGCGGAGCACGATCATGGGCCACCGGGCCGCCGCGGCATCGGCTCCGGCGGGTGCTGTGCGGGCCTTCTCCTGGATGGCGTGGATGTCGTCGATGCAGGTGTCGAGGACGGCGGCGAAGTCCCGGTGGGCTTCCTCCGTGGCCGACGGATCGGACACGGTGACGAAGTGGGGCTCGTACCCGTACCCGTACATCAGCTGCCGGAGCTGCTCCTCGGGCATGCGGGCCAGCACCGTGGGGTTGGCGATCTTGTAGCCGTTGAGGTGCAGGATCGGCAGCACGGCGCCGTCCACGGCGGGGTCCACGAAGCTGTTCGAGTGCCAGCTGGTGGCCAGCGGCCCGGTCTCCGCCTCGCCGTCGCCCACCACGGCGGCGGCGATGAGGTCCGGGTTGTCGAAGACGGCCCCGTAGGCGTGGGCGAGGGTGTAGCCCAGTTCCCCGCCCTCGTGGATGGACCCGGGCGTCTCCGGTGCGGCGTGGGACGGGATCCCGCCGGGGTAACTGAACTGCCTGAACAGGGCGTTCAGTCCCGCGCCGTCCTTGCCGATGGTGCTGTAGATCTCGGAGTAGGTCCCCTCGAGCCACGCATTGGCCACGTTCGCGGGACCGCCGTGTCCGGGCCCGGTGACGAACAGCATCTCCTGCCCGCGCGCCGAGATCACCCGGTTCAGGTGCGCATAGACGAAGTTGAGCCCGGGCGTGGTGCCCCAGTGCCCGAGCAGCCGTGCCTTCACGTCCTCTCCGGCGAGAGGGCGCGTCAGCAGGGCGTTGTCCCGCAGGTAGATCTGCCCCACCGAGACGTAGTTGGCGGCCCGCCACCACGCGTCCAACCCCTGGATATCGAGACTGCTCATATATGCCTCCTAGGTGATAGTACGTGGATGGGGCGGAGTCAGAGTTCGACGACGACGTCGGACGGCGTCTTGTCCGGCCGCCAGCCGCGCCAGACGGGGTGGCGGAGACGGCCGGTCCCGGTGTGCTCGCTGTACTGGACCTCCCCCACGAGGGCGGGCCGGACCCAGTGCGCGTCGGACGCGTCGATGCCGGGCACGTCGTCGAGCGGTGCCGTCTTGCGGCCCAGCTTCCTGAGGCGGGCACCCACCTCGGCGAGGTCCCGCTCCGTCAGCCCGGACCCCACGCGGCCCACGTAGCGCAGGTCCACGCCGTCGGGGACGGCGACGAGCAGGGAGCCGATCTTCGAGGCCCGGGTCCCCTTGCCGGGCCGCCAGCCCACCACCACGACCTCCTGCGTGCGGAGGTGCTTGATCTTCACCCACGACGACGACCGCGCACCGGGCTGGTAGTCGCTCGTGAGGCGTTTGGCCAGGATCCCTTCCAGGCCCAGCTGCCGGCTCGCCTCGACCGCTTCCCCGAGCGTCGCGTCCAGGGCCGGGGGGACCTGCACGTGCCCGTCGTCCGCCGCGTCGACGGCTTTCTCGAGCAGCTCGCGCCGCTGGCGGTACTCCAGGTGCGTCACGTCGGTGCCGTCGAGCTCGAGCAGGTCGAAGAGCATGAGGCGGACGGGCGTCACTCGGCGGGCGGCGTCGATCTCCGCCCGGTGCGTGAGCTTCATGCGGGTCTGGAGCAGGCCGAAGTGGGGCCGGCCCCTAGGATCGAGGGCGACGATCTCGCCGTCGAGCACGGCGCCGTCCGCGTGGACGAGGTCCGGCAGGTCCCCGAGCTCCGGGTAGGTGGGCGTGGTGTCGATCCCGTTGCGGCTGAGCAGGGTCACGCTCCCGTCCCGGACCACCGCGATGCACCGCACGCCGTCCCACTTCATCTCGTAGGCCCAGGCCTCGGGATCGAGGATGGCCTGCTCGGAGCCGAGCGTGGCCATCATGGGCCGGACGACCTCCGCACCGCGCCGGGCGGGAGCCTGCACCGTCGTGTCCAGCGCCGTGTCGGACGCCGTGTCGGACGTCGTGTCCGACGTCGTGTCCAGCGCCGTGTCGGACGCCGTGTCGGACGTCGTGTCCGACGTCGTGTCGGACGACGTGTCGGACGCCGTGTCGGACGCCGTGTCGGACGCCGTATCCGCAGGTCCGCCCGGAGCGGTCCCCGCGGCGGTGTCCTCGGCGTGGTCCCTCGTGTCCCGTGCCTCCGCCGGCTGGTCCTTCATGAGGTGGATCAGCCAGTTGGCCTTGCCGTCGGGGCCGCCGCCGGTGTTGATGAGCGCGTAGCGGCGGATCGCGGTCCCGCCCTTCGCGAGGCCGCCGTCCGCCCTCCCGTGGAGCGTGCAGATGACCTCCTTCCCGTCCCGCCACTTCTCCAGCTCGTACGTGCCCGCATCCCAGATGGTCACCTCGCCGGCGCCGTATTCCCCGTGCGGAATAGTTCCATGGAACGTCCCGTAGTCGAGCGGGTGGTCCTCGGTCTGCACGGCCAGGTGGTTCCTGCTCGGCGTCAGCGGCGGTCCCTTCGGGAGCGCCCAGGAGACCAGCACGCCCTCGCGCTCCAGCCGGAAGTCGTAGTGGAGGCGGCGGGCGTGGTGCTCCTGGATCACGAAGCTGTTGCCCCCGGGCGGACCCACGGCCTCGGGGACGGGCTCGGGCGTCCTCGCGGCGTCGCGCATCCCCCGGTACGTGGACAGGCGGTCCGACGGCGCCGCACCGCCACCGCCTCCGTCATTGCCGTCCATGGCCGGCGGGGTCGCGGGAGCGAGGACGTCCCCGAGCTCCTGGACGCGCTGCGCGACCTCACTGTGGTCGAGGTGGCGGAGGTCCTCGCCGCCGTCGAGCTCGTCCCAGGTGCGGGGTGCGGCGACGGTCGGCTCGAAGCGTCCGCGGAGCGAATAGGGGCTCACGGTCGTCTTGTTCGCGTTGTTCTGGCTCCAGTCGACGAGCACCCTGCCGGGGCGCAGCGCCTTCACCATGCCGCTGACCGCGAGTTCGGGGTGGTCGGCCTCGAGGGCCCTGGCGAGTTCACGGGCCACGGCGGACACCTGCTCGGACGTCTGCCGGCCGTTCAGCGCGCAGTAGAGGTGGATCCCCTTGGAACCGCTCGTGACGGGGAACGGCTCGAGTCCCATGCCCTGCAGGATGGGCCGTGCGAGCCGCGCGACGGCGGCGCATTCCGGCAGCCCGGCGCCGGGGCCGGGGTCGAGGTCCAGGACGAGACGGTCCGGGTTCCCCCTGGCGCCGTCCGCGGTGAAGCGCCACTGCGGCACGTGGACCTCGAGCGCGGCGATCTGCCCCAGCCAGGTGAGCGTGGCGAGGTCGTCGACCAGGGGATAGACGTTCGTGTGGTCCTTGTGCCGGATCGCGTGGCGCGGCACCCAGGCAGGAGCGTTGTCGTCGATGTTCTTCTGGAAGAACACCTCGGCCGGCTCCTCGGGCGTGCCCACGCCGTGGACCCAGCGCTTCCGCGTCGCGGGCCGGTGGGCCGCATGCCGGATGAGGTGCGGGGCGACGGCGGCGTAGTAGGCGAGGACATCCGCCTTGGTGGTGCCCGTGGCCGGGTACAGCACCTTGTCCAGGTTGGAGAGACGCAGTGTGCGTCCGTCCACGGTGACGGTCTGCTGCCGTGCCGTGCGCGGAGGAGCCATGTCCCCAGTCTCGACCGGAGGGCCGAGGGCGGTCCAGTACCAATCGGCGGGGACGCCGGCCGGCGAGCGCCGACCGGGGTCCGGTCCTAGTCCTAGTCCGCGTCCTAGTCCTCGAACTGCTCGCGGTAGCGGGCCACGTAGACGTCCCACAGTGCCGGGTCCTGCCCGAGGCTGCGCTTGTTCAGGAAGTCGTCGAGGCCGGCGATGGTGAGGTGCCAGCCCGCGGCCATGGTGGCCGAGTGCCGCGGGCTGCCCGGGGTCAGGAGCAGCACGAGCCGCGTGCCGTTGTCACCCGTCCGCGTCAGTTCCCAGCGCAGGCTGTCCCTCTCCCACGTGTAGGCGAGCACCGTGGGCCGCACGGCCTCCAGCACGTCCCCGCGGAGGGGTTTCTGGTCGGCGTACCGGAACAGGATCTCCGCCGCGGCGCGCGGCTCGAACTCCATCTCGCACGGGAACCAGTACTTCAGCTTCTCGCCGTCCGTCAGGTGCTTCCACAGCACGGTCGGCGGGAACGCGAACTGGAATTCCAGGCGCAGCACGGTGCCGCCGTCGTCGCTGGTGGTCTTGCTGACGATGGGCTCTACGGTCTCGGAAGTCACCCCCCAAGTCTAGGGGTGGGCGGGCGGCGCCCTCTGGCCCGCCAAGCCTGCTTGGTGTTCACTGGACCCATGAGAGCCATCTGGAAGGGAGCGGTCGCGTTCGGGCTGGTCAACGTGCCGGTCAAGGTGTACAGCGCCACCGAGGACCACGACATCCCCCTCCACCAGGTGCACGACGAGGACGGCGGCCGCATCCGTTACCAGCGCCGGTGCGAGATCTGCAGCGAGGTGGTCGACTTCAAGCACATCGACAAGGCGTACGACGACGGCGAGCACACGGTGGTGTTGACCGATGAGGACCTCTCGTCCCTGCCCGTGGAGCGGAGCCGGGAGATCGAGGTGGTGGAGTTCGTGCCGACCGACCAGATCGATCCGATCATGCTCGACCGTGCCTACTACCTCGAGCCCGACGGCACCTCGACGAAGGCGTACGTGCTGCTGCGGCGCACGCTCGAGGAGACGGACCGCACCGCGATCGTGCAGTTCTCGCTCCGGCAGAAGAGCCGCCTGGCCGCGCTGCGGGTCCGGGGGGACGTGCTCATGCTCCAGACGCTCCTGTGGGACGACGAGGTGCGGGAGGCCTCGTTCCCGGCCCTCGAGGAGAAGGTGCGCATCTCGGCCAAGGAGAAGCAGATGTCGGCGGCGCTCGTCGATTCCTTCTCCACGGACTTCGACCCGGAGAACTTCACGGACGACTACCAGGTCCAGCTGCGCACCCTGATCGACGCGAAGATCGAGAAGGGCGACACGATCGACACCGAGGAGACCTTCGGTGCGACCAAGGACGACGACGACGGCGACAACGTGCTCGACCTCATGGAGGCCCTGCGCCGCAGCGTGGAGAAGAACCGCGAGAAGAAGGCCGGGGACGCCAAGGCCGCCGGCACCTCGAAGAAGAAGGGCGCGTGATGGGATTCTTCACCGACGACCTCGGCCGCCAGACCGTGGCGCAGCGGCCGAACGCGCCGATCCTGGGCTGGGCGCTGCTCGGCGCCGCGTCCTTCCTGGCCCTCGAGGAACGCAACCGCGAACGCCTCCGCCTCGCGAGCTCCCTCTGCCTGGCGGTCTGGGCGGCCCTCGAGGTGATCTCCGGCCAGAGCGGGTTCCGGCGCAGCTCCGGCGCACTGACGCTCTCCTGGCTCCTGCGAAAGGCCTGATGCCGCGGCAGGGCATCCAATGGAGGAAGCATGCAGCACGCCCTGGAGTTACGGGACCTGACCAAGAGGTACGGCACGCGGACAGCGCTGGACACCGTGTCGCTCACCGTACCTCCCGGCAGCGTGGTGGGGGTGATCGGCCCCAACGGCGCCGGCAAGACCACCACGATGCGCCTGATCCTC
Source organism: Arthrobacter sorbitolis (assembly GCF_054510995.1). Lineage (NCBI taxonomy): Bacteria > Bacillati > Actinomycetota > Actinomycetes > Micrococcales > Micrococcaceae > Arthrobacter > Arthrobacter sorbitolis. The sequence continues at coordinate 196,294 of NZ_JBTNDM010000003.1, read as the reverse complement.
GGCCTGATCAGGCCGAGCGGAGGTACGGCGACGATCCTCGGCGCGGATCCCTGGCGGGCGGGACCGGGCCTCCGCCGCCGTATCGGCTACCTCCCGGGAGAACTGAGGCTCGACAGCCGCATCACCGGCGCGGATCTGCTCGGGCACTTCGCGCGCATCTCGGGCCCCGTCGACGGACGCTTCCGCAGTGAACTGGTCGAACGCCTCGGCCTGGATCCCTCCCGCCGGGTGGGCACCCTGTCCAAGGGCAACAAGCAGAAACTGGGCCTGGTCCAGGCGTTCATGCACCGGCCCGAACTGCTGGTCCTCGACGAGCCGACCTCGGGCCTCGATCCCCTGGTCCAGCGGGAGTTCCTCGCCCTCGTCCGGGAGGCGAGGGCGGGCGGGCAGGCCGTCTTCCTCTCCTCCCACGTGATCTCCGAAGTGCAGCACGGTGCCGACCATGTCGCGGTGCTCCGCGAGGGCCACCTGGTCCGCTCGGCACGCGTCGCCGACCTGCGCGACGAGGCTCCCCGCTCGGTGCGCCTCGAGCTGGACCACGCCCTGACCGAGGCGCAGACCCGGGCCCTGGACCGCGCGGGCCTGGAGATCCTCGCGACGGAGGAGTCGCACGGTGACGCCGGCAGGCGTGTGGTGGTGGAGGGTCGCCTGTCGGGTTCGCCCGCGGCCCTGATCCCCCTCGTGGCCGAGCTCGCGCCGCAGGACGTCGTCATCGAGGAGCCCGACCTCGAACAGGCCGTCCTCGGCCTGTACGGCCGGCCCGGCCCGCTGCACGCCGGAGCGCGCCATGGCTAGCACCCTGCCCCTCGTCCGCCACGCCGTGCAGCGCTCCCGCGTCGGGCTGGTCGGCTGGTCCGCGGGCGTGGTGGCCGCGAGCCTGCTCTACCTGCCGATCTATCCGTCCATGGGGGCGTCCGGCCAGCTCCAGTCCGTCGTCTCGTCCCTGCCTCCGGAACTGGTCTCCACCCTCGGCTTCGACTCGATCACCACGGGCGCGGGCTATGCGCAGGCGACCCTGCTGGGACTGATCGGTTTCGTCCTGCTGACCATCGCCGCCGTGGGCTGGGGAGCGGCCGCGATCGGCGGCGAGGAGGAGAGCGGCGCCCTCGAACTCACCCTCGCGCACGGCGTCACGCGCACGCAGGTGGCCCTCGAGGCGGCCCTCGCCCTCGGCCTCCGGCTCGCCGTCGTGTGCAGCGTCCTGCTGGTGGCACTCCTCGCGCTGGACGGACCCTCCGGGCTCGGGATACCGGCGGGCCACGCCGTCGCCGGGGCGTTCGCGCTGTACCTGCTGTCCCTGCTGAGCGGCCTGGCGTCGGTCACCGCGGGCGCCCTGACCGGTTCGAGGACGGCCTCGATCGCGGCGGGCGCGGGCGTGGCCGTCCTCGGCTACGCCTTCAATGCGCTCGGGAACCAGGCGGAGGCCGCGCGCTGGGTGAAGGACCTCTCCCCCTACGACTGGGCCTTCTCCCCGGCGCCGCTCGCCAACGGCCTCGGGAACGGTGCGGCGGGCGGCATGGCGGTGCTCCTCGGCCTCTGCGGCGTCCTGGTGGTGGCCGCCGTCGTGGGGCTGTCCCGCCGCGACATCGGCCGGTAGCACCGACCGGGCTACTACTGGCGGTACCCCTCCACCTGGCTGACGGGCCGCGCATCGGCGTCGGCGGGGTTCCCGCCGGCGTCGGCCTTCGCACGGCGCTGGCGGAGCAGGTCCCAGCACTGGTCGAGGTCCTCCCCCACCTTCTTCAGGCGTGCGACGTGGTCCTGGTGCGCCTCGGCCGCGCCGGCGTCCTGCGGCTGCTCGCGGAGGTCGTGTTCCTCCTGCACGAGTGCCTGGATGCGCTGGAGGAGGTCCTGGTCGTCCATCGTGCTATCCCTTCGTCGTCGCCGGTCCGGCGTGAGCGGATGATCAGCAGGCTTTTCTTCAGGCTACTGAGGCGGTGGGCGGTTGACCAGCACGATCACCGGCCTATCCAGAGGGGCGTGCCGGGGAATTTGGCGCGGCGCCCGGATGCCCTAAGCTGTTGGAGAACCAATTGCCTGTGTAGCTCAGTCTGGTAGAGCATCCGCTTCACACGCGGAAGGCCCGGGGATCGAGGCCCCGCGCAGGCACGAGGATCAGCTGGTGGCAGCACCCTGGAAGGCCCGTACCGATCCGTCGGTACGGGCCTTCTGCGTTGCCCCGGGACGTCGGGAGTTCGTTGTGGGCGAACACGGCGATTGCTGGCACTCGCAGGGGTCGAGTGCTAACATTTTTCCGTAGTTGAGCGAAGGACGCTCAACCTCCAGATGCGAAGGAGTTGTTTCCAGTGGCCATGAAGTTCGATCCATTCCGCGAGCTGGACCGCGTTGCCGGCGCCCTCCTCGAGAGCCGTCCCGGACTCCGCCTCATGCCGATGGACCTCTACCGCGAGAAGGACCACTACATCCTCTCGGCGGACCTTCCGGGCATCGATCCCGGATCGGTCGACATCGACGTCGACGGCCAGCTCCTCACCATCCGCGCGGAGCGCACGCTGCGCAGCGCCGAGGGCGTGAAGTGGCTGACCCGCGAGCGCGAGAGCGGCTCGTTCCTCCGCCAGCTCAGCCTGGGCCAGGGCGTCGACACCGAGGGCATCTCCGCCCGGTACGAGAACGGCGTCCTGAGCGTCGCGATCCCGGTCAGCGAGCGCGCCAGGCCGCGCAAGATCGAGATCGTCAGCGGCGAGGACTCGGCGCCGGTCCGGTCCAGCGCCGTCCGCGGTCCGACCTCCGGCAGCGGACACCAGGACGCCGTCGAGTCCTGATCGCCCTACCAGTACCCCCGGGCCCCGTGCCCGGGGGTACTGCGTCGGAAGGACCCCTTGCGGCGTCGCGCGCCGGGCACGAAGGATGGGGATATGGACTTCACACCCACCAAAGCAATCGTCACCGGCTCCGATTCCGGCATCGGCCGGGCCACGGCCATCGCCCTCGCAGCGGCAGGCTGCGACGTCGGCGTCACCTGGCACTCCGACCAGGAGGGCGCGGAGGAGACCGCGCGCCTCGTCCGGGAGAAGGGCGTGCGGTCCGCCGTCGCGCAGCTGGACACCACGGACGCCCCCGCCTGCGGTGACGTCGTCGACCGGCTCGCGGAGGAACTCGGCGGCCTCGACGTCTTCGTCAACAACGCGGGCGTCAACGGCGGCACCATGTTCATGGAGACCGACTGGGACACCTGGCGCGGCACCATGGGCGCCAACCTGGACGGCGCGTTCGTCTGCCTCCAGCGCGCCGCACGGCACATGCTTGACGGCGGCAGGGGCGGCCGCATCATCGCCGTCACGAGCGTCCACCAGGAGCAGCCGCGCGTGGGCTCCGCGGCCTACGACGCCTCCAAGCACGGGCTCGGCGGACTGATCCGCACCATCGCGCTCGAGCTGGCCGACCGTGGCATCACCGCGAACGCGGTCCTGCCCGGCGAGATCAACACCCCGATGAACTCCTCCGAGGACGAGGACCCCCGCACCATGGACCGCCCCGGGATCCCCGTGGGCCGTCCGGGAGCGCCGGAGGAGATCGCCGACGTCGTCGCCTTCCTCGCCTCCGGGGCCTCGAGCTACGTCAACGGCGCCTCGTTCGTCGTGGACGGCGGGATGCTCCTCATGGGTCCGCAGGCCGGCTCGCACCTCACGAGCGGGGACTGGCGCACCCTCTGATCCGTCGAAGGACGGGCGGCAGTCTTCAACGGACGTTCATGCGGCGTTCAGGAGCGGTGGCTAGCGTGGTGTTCCCGACCTCTCCGTGAAAGGCCCGCCATGGACGCCCCCCTCACCCCCGATACCGACCTGCAGGACTGGTCCGGCGTCAAGCGCGGCGAACACGTCACCCTCCAGCACTCGGCCGGGACGCAGCTCCGCGGGGTCCTGGACATGAGGACCGACGACGCGTCGGTGGTATGGATCCAGCTGAACGACGGCGGTGGCCGCCGGCTCGTGCACAGGAGCGACGGTTACCGCCTGCGCCGCGGCTGACCCGGGCCTGCGCGGCCCGTCCACCTGCTGTCCACCTGCTGTCCACCTCGTCTTCACCTGTAACGTGGCGGAGGTGACAACCCGCGCACCCCTCTCCCTGTCCCTCGCCGTGGTCCTCGGCCTCACGGCCTGCGGCTCCGACTACCCGCTGGGTGCCGAGCAGGAGGCCGCGGCGCAACGCGGGGACATGAGCCTGCAGGGCGCGGTGACGGCTGCCGGATCCTCCGCGCAGGGACCGGCCATGGACGCCTGGCGCTCCGGATTCACCACCCTCCACCCACGCGCGCAGGTGCAGTACTCGCCGGACGGCTCGGGTGCGGGCCGGGGCGCACTGCTCGCCGGAGCCGTGGGATTCGCCGGATCGGACGCCTACCTCAGCGATGAGGAGCTCGCCGGATCGACGCAGGCGTGCGGCCCGGGGGGCGCCTTCAACATCCCCGCCTACATCTCCCCGATCAGCATCGCGTTCAACCTGCCCGGCATCTCCGAGCTGAACCTCGACGCCGCCACCGTGGCGCGGATCTTCCGGGGTGGGATCGCGCGCTGGAACGACCCCGCCATCGCGGCCCGGAACCCGGACGTCGAGCTCCCCGCACTGCCCATCTCGGCGGTCAGCCGATCCGACGACTCCGGCACCACCGAGAACTTCACCGACTACCTCCACGCCGTGGTGCCCGGGATCTGGACCGAGGAGCCCGACGGCACCTGGCCGTCAGCACTCGGGAACGAGAACGCCAAGGGCAACGCCGGCGTGGTGAGCACCGTGGCCGCCACCGTGGGCGCCGTGACCTATGCCGACGATTCCGCCGTCGGGGACCCCCTCGGCCGCGTGGCCCTCGAGGTCGGGGACGCCTACGTCCCGGCCGGCGCCGAGGCCGCAGCGGCCGCCGTCGACCTCGCCCGCCGTGTCCCCGGCCGCGAGGGCTACGACATCGCACTCGACCTCGACCGGACCACCAGCGCACCCGGCGTCTACCCGCTGGTCCTCGTGTCCTACCACGTGTACTGCGCGCGCTACGAGAACGAGGCCACGGCCGCCGTCGTGCGTGCCTTCGGGACCTACGCGGTCAGTGCCGAGGGGCAGGCCGCGGCCGCGGAGGCGGCGAGGAGCTCGCCCATCTCGCCCGAGCTGTCCCGCCTCGCCACCGAGGCGATCGCGTCGGTCGAGGTCGGCGACATCCCCTAGGACGACCCGAGGCGGGCCCCCGGAGGGGACCCGCCTCGTCCTGTGCACGGTGCGTCAGTCGACGCGCGGTCCGCCCGAATCGGGATCGTCGGTGGACGCGTCCGGCAGGGTGCTGTTCGCCGGCTCGGCCTCCGAGCCGCCCGTGGGCGGGGCGTCGACGTTCCCGCGCCAGGCGCCCGTCTCCCCGCCGCTCTTCTCGATGAACTGCTTGAACCTCTTGAGGTCGCCCTTCACCTGCGCGGCATCCGCGTTGACCACGGCCCCGATCTTCTCGGTGAAGGTCTCGGGGTGCCAGTCGATCTGCACCATCAGGCGCGTGGTGTTCTGGTCGATGCGGTGGAAGGTCACCACGCCCGCGTGCGATTCACCGTCGGTGCTCTTCCAGGCCACACGCTCGTCCGGGTGCTGCTCGGTGATCTCCGCGTCGAACTCGCGGCGCACGCCGCCGATGCTCGTCACCCAGTGGGTCCGGGTGTCCGAGGTCTGCGTGATGGACTCGACGCCCCCCATGAACCGGGGAAAGCTCTCGAACTGGGTCCACTGGTTGTACGCCGTGCTGACCGGTACTGCTACGTCGATAGATTCCTGCACTGAAGCCAAAAGGTTCCTCCTTCGTAGAGACTCCGGGGCCGCCCCTCCCCCGTTCGCGGGGGATCCGGCACGGCTGACCATAAGTCCCCTTAGCGTATGCAGGTCGGCTGGAATTGACCAACGCGCGGGTCTAGGGTGAAAGGAGTCCACCCGGCGGGAATCGGCGTGTCCGGGACCCCCGCCGCGAGCAGGAAATCTAGTACTGGAGGATTCATGAAGGCTTCACCCACCCTCACGGACAACATGCAGGCCGTCCTGGTCGACCTCATCGAACTGCACCTGCAGGGCAAGCAGGCCCACTGGAACGTGGTCGGCAAGAACTTCCGCGATCTCCACCTGCAGCTGGACGAGATCATCGACGACGCCCGCGCCTTCGCCGACGAGATGGCCGAGCGCATGCGCGCCCTGCACGCGGTCCCCGACGGCCGCAGCGTCGCCGTCGCCGAGGGGACGAAGATCCAGCCGTTCCCTGCCGGCCTCGTCTCCACCAAGGACACCGTGGGCCTCGTGGTCAACATGCTGAACGCCTCCGTGCAGACGATGCGCGACGTCCACGACCAGATCGACGAGGAGGACCCGACGACGGCCGACCTGCTGCACGGGTTCATCGCGAAGCTCGAGCAGTACGCGTGGATGGTCGACGCCGAGAACATGGAGCCGACCGCCGAGGTCGTCACGCCCGTCGGCACGGACCACGCCACGGTCTGACGCACCGACCCGGTCCGCCAGGAGAGGGAGGCACCGGCCGGTGCCTCCCTCTCCACGTCCGAAGCGGGACCCCTCGTGCCGGCCCCCGGCACGGACATCGGACAAGGCCATCGGACAAGGACATCGGACATGGATGCACACCCCTGCCACGTCGTCGTCATGGGGATCTCAGGATCGGGCAAGACGACCATCGCCACGCGGCTCGCCGAGCGGCTGGGCTGGATCTTCGCCGAGGCCGACGACTTCCACCCCGTGGCCAACATCGAGAAGATGACCTCGGGGATCCCGCTGACCGACGAGGACCGCTGGCCGTGGCTGGCGTCGCTGCGGGACTGGACGACCCTCCAGTCCCGTGCGGGCCGCAGCACCGTGGTGACCTGCTCGGCCCTGCGGCGCTCCTACCGGGACGTCCTCACGCAGGCCGAGGGCAGTGTGAGGTTCGTGCACCTGCTCGGCGACACCGGCCTCATCCTCGAACGCATGAAGACCCGCAGCGGCCATTTCATGCCGGAATCCCTTCTGCCGTCCCAGGTCAGCACGCTCGAACCCCTGCAGCCCGACGAGCAGGGCGTCAGGATCGAGAACACCGGCACGCCGGACGCCGTCACGACCGCCGTCATCGACCGGCTCCAACTGCTGTCCGGGTGCAGCTGACCGGCGGCACCCGGTAGCAGGTCCGGCGATCCTCCGGGAGGCGCCCGCGGTTCTTGCGGGGGCACGGGTGCGATGCCACGGTGGAGGGAACGAGAGGGGCACACCATGCAGCAGAGGTTCGACGGCAAGGTCGTCATCGTCACAGGCGCAGGCTCGGGCATCGGCGAGGCCACGGCCCGGCGCTTCGTCGCCGAAGGAGCGAGGGTGGTCCTGACCGACTCCGTCGCGGACAAGATCGACGCCGTCGTCGCGTCCCTGCCCGAGGGGCAGGCCGTAGCGGTGCCCGCGGACTCCTCCGACTACGGGCAGGTGTCCGTCATGGTGCAGGAGACCGTGCAGCGGTACGGGCGCCTCGATGTCCTCGTCAACAACGCGGGTACCATCACGCAGGGCACCGTCCAGGACACGAGCGTCGAGGACTGGCACCGCGTCATCGAGACCGATCTCTCCGGCGTGTTCTACGGGACGAAGGCGGCCCTGGAGTACCTGCTGGACAGCAAGGGGTGCATCGTCAACGTCTCCTCCGTGTCCGGCCTGGCCGCGGACTGGCGCATGAGCGCCTACAACGCCGCCAAGGGCGGGGTCAGCAACTTCACGCGCGCCGTCGCCCTCGACCACGGCAAGGACGGCGTGCGGGTGAACGCCGTCGCCCCGGGCTTCATCTGGACGGACCTCACGAGCGACGACGGCGAGCCGCACGAACTCTCCGACGAGTTCGCCGGACGCATCGCGCTCGGACGCGGAGGCCTCCCGGAGGAGGTCGCCGCCGCCATCACCTTCCTCGCGAGCGACGACGCGCGCTTCATCACGGGCGTGGTCCTCCCGGTGGACGGCGGCACGATGGCCAGCAACGGCCAACCCGCCCAGGCCTAGGCGGGTCGGGCTCCGGAGCCTACAGCAGCGCCGCGAGGGAACGGCCCACGGCGCGGCCCGAGAAGATGCAGCCGCCCAGGAACGTCCCTTCGAGGGCGTTGTACCCGTGGGCGCCTCCCCCGCCGAACCCGGCGGCCTCCCCCGCGGCGTAGAGTCCGTGGATCGGTGCCCCGGCCGTGTCGAAGGCCCTGCCGGTCAGGTCCGTCTGGATGCCGCCCAGGGTCTTCCGCGTGATGATGTGCAGCTTCACGGCGATCAGCGGACCGGCGGCCGGGTCGAGGACCTTGTGGGGGCGCGCGGTCCGGGTCAGCCGGTCCCCGAGGAACCGGCGCGAGTTGTGGATGCTCATGACCTGCGTGTCCTTGGAGTAGGGGTTGTCCATCTCCGCGTCGCGCTGCCGGATCTGCCGCTCGATGAGCCCGTGATCCAGCAGCGGGGTGTCGGTCAGGGCGTTCATCGCGTCCACGAGGTCCGGCAGGGTGTCGGCGACGACGAAGTCCTCGCCGTTCCTCTTGAACGCCTCGACGGGTGGCGGCGCACCCTTGCCCAGCCGGCTCCGCAGCAGCAGCCGGACGTCCCGGTCCGTGAGATCGGGGTTCTGCTCCGACCCCGAGAGGGCGAACTCCTTCTCGATCATCCTCTGCGTCAGGATGAACCACGAGTGGTCGTACCGGGCGATGTCCGGCGTGGTGCGGAGGATCTGCAGCGTCCCGATCGTGTCGTGACCCGGCAGTCCCGGGGCGGGCAGGCGCCGCCCGAGCGCGTCGAACCAGAGGGAGGACGGGCCGGGCAGGATCCGGATGCCGTGCTGCGGCCACACCGGGTCCCAGTTCCGCACACCCTCCGTGTAGTGCCACATGCGGTCCCGGTTGACCAGGCGGACACCGGCGTCCGCCGCGATGTCGAGCATCCTGCCGTCCACGTGCTCCGGGACCCCGGTGATCATGGTCGACGGCGGCGTACCGAGGCGCTCGGGCCACCAGGCGCGGACCTGCTCGTGGTTGCCGCCGATCCCGCCGCTGGCGACCACGACCGCCTGCGCCCTCAGCTCGAAGTCCCCGACGGCCTCGCGGTTCGAGGAGACGCCACGGGCGGCGTCGTCGGGTGCCAGGACCGTCCCGTGCACTCCGGTCACGGTGTTCCCGTCCAGGACGAGACCGTCCACCCGGTGGCGGAAACGGAAGACCAGCGACCCCTCCTCGGCGGCGGCCCGCGCCTTGTCCGCGAAGGGCTCGGAGATCCCCGTCCCGGTCCCCCAGGGCACGTGGAACCGCGGCACGGAATTGCCGTGGCCTGCCGCCGTCCCGCTCCCCCGCTCGGCCCACCCCACGAGCGGCGTGAACCTGACGCCCTGCTCCTCGAGCCACGAACGCTTCTCCCCCGCGGCGAACTCGACGTAGGCGCGGCCCCACTGCGCGGCCCACTCGTCCTCCGGCAGCTCGCCGTCCAGCCGGTCCCAACCTGCGGAGCCCTGCCAGTCCTGCCAGGCGAGGTCGAACGAATCCTTCACGCGGAGGCGCCGCTGCATCGGGGTGTCCACCAGGAAGATCCCACCGAAGGACCAGAACGCCTGGCCGCCGAGGTTCCGGGCGTTCTCCTGCTCGACGACGACCACCCTCCTGCCCGCCCGCACCAGTTCGTTGGCGGCGACGAGTCCGGCGAGTCCGGCACCGATGATGAGAACGTCTGCGTCCATGGGCTGCTCCGGGTCGTGGCGGACGGTCACGGCGTGTCGGCGTGACCGGAGGGCAGGTCCATTCTGCACCGCCGCCCCGCGCCCAGGCCGTCAGCGCCGCCTGCCCCGCGTGCCCGACGGGCGGGCGGGTTTCCCCTGCTGCCCCTGCTGCTTCCCCGGCTGGGATCTCCCGGTGCCCTTCCGACCCGTTCCGCTCTTCTGCGTCCCGGCGCTTCCGGCGGCTGCCTTCTTCGCCGCCGCCTTCTCCGACGCACTCTTCTTCGGCGCCTCGCGCTGCGAGGGCTGCCTCGAGCTCTGGGCCGTCCGCCCGCGGACGATGCCGATGAACTCCTCGACGTCGTCGGACTCGTCCTCCGTCCGCCAGGCGATGCCGATCGTGGTTCCGGGGAGGCCCGGGACGGGCCGGTGCACGGCGTCCCTCCGGGCGTACAGGCGGGCCAGGGACATCGGCAGGACGACGACGCCGGTACCGGAGGCCGCCACCTCCACGGCCGTCTTCGGGCCGCCGCACGCGGCGACGTCGAGCAGGGTCTCCCCCTCGAGTTCCTCGAGCGGTACGTCCTCGTAGAGCGACAGCTCGTTCTCCCGCGACATGACCGCCACGGGCTGTTCCTCGTAGAGGGGGATGAGGTGGAGCCCGGCACGGTCCACGGGAAGCCGCACGAAGACGACGTCGTCGGATCCGTCGCGGAGCGCCGCCAGGGCGTCGTCGTGCTGGTGGAGCTCGAGGGGTGTCTCGGGATGCCGCTCACGCCACCGGGCCACCCACTTGCCCGGCGTGACACCCGGGACGAAGCCGACGGACAGGGTTCGGGACTGGTCGGCGGGCACCTCCTCACAGTAGCGCCTGACCATCCCCGGCAGACGTGGCCGTTAAGCTGGGACCATGAATCCCCCGAAGACCCCCCAGACCTTGAAGCCCGCCACCGCGGCCAAGAAACTGGGCATCTACCTGCCCGCGGCTCCCCAGGATTTCCAGGAGACCGAGCTGACGCGTGCGGAGTTCGACGAACTGCAGCAGACCCCGCCCGAGTGGCTCGCCCAGTTGCGCCGCACCGGCCCGCACCCCCGCCCCGTCGTCGCGCAGAAACTCGGCATCTCCATCAGCGGGCTGGCCCGCGGCGGGGTCACCGACCCCCTGACGAGCGAGCAGATCACCACCCTCCTGCAGGACCCGCCCGCCTGGCTGGTCGCCGAGAGGTCCACGCAGGCGGCGGTCCGCGCGGAAGCGGCCCGGGTCAAGGAACGCGAGGCGGCACGCAAGGCGTCCGACGCCTGAGCCCCGGACACGGGCGGCGGAGTGCGTCGGGGTGCCTCCCCGGGATGACGGGGACACCCCTGGGCGGCACCGATCGGAGCGTTTTCGTACCACGGGGACAGCAGTTTCCGGTGAAGACACGCCGATTGACTTAATCGAACAGGTATTCGAATATTAGGGAGTGACGCCTCCAGCCGCCGGACCCTCCCTCGCCTGGGATGAGCCCTCCCCCGACTCCGAGGACACGTTCCGGCCGAATCCTGCCGACCGTCGCGGGGCGTCCACGGCCGACGTCGCGCTCGGCCTCCAGGCCCGCATCAACAGCATGCAGGCCGGCAAGCTCGATTCCCGCCGGCTGCCCACGGTTCCGGCGCTCGCGCGGATCCTGCCCGGCGGGGGCCTGCAGTCCGGCGGCTCCTACTCCGTCCGGAACTCCACCTTCCTCGCCATGGCCCTGCTCGCCGGCCCGTCCGCGACGGGCGCGTGGTGCAGCGTGATCGGCATGCCCGACTTCAGCGTGGAGGCGGCGCAGGGCTTCGGCATCAACCTCGAACGCCTCATCCTGGTCCCCGATCCGGGCCCCCAGTGGCTCACCGTCACGGCGGCCCTCGTGGACGTCGTCTCGATCGTCCTGACCCGCTCCCCGGAACACCTCGCACCCACCGAATGGGCCCGGCTGAAGGCGAGGCTGCGCCAGCGCGGCGCGGCCCTGATCACCCTCGGCAACTGGAAGCAGAGCGACTCGACGATCGGCGTGGCGGAGAGCGCCTGGGAGGGCCTCGGCTCGGGGACCGGCCACCTCCGGGCGCGTTCCATGAAGATCACCGCCACCCAGCCCTCGGGGCGGCTCCGCCACGCCTACGTGGGACTCGCGGACCTGCAGGGGACGCCCGCGGGGATCGCACTCCGGGGCACGGCCCTGCCACCGCACCTGCAGCACGGCGACACCCCCGGTGCCGCGTCCGGGACCCTGTTCGAGCCCCGCCTGATGAAATCCTCATGACGCCCGACCCGCCCGCCGGGCCTCCCGGTACGGCCCCGGCAACCCGGACCCTGATGTTCTGGTGCCCCGACTGGCCCATCACGGCAGCGCTGCGCGAGCATGCGCTGCCCGCCGAGACGGCGCTCGTCCTCGTGGACCGCGGGGAGGTCTTCGCCTGCTCCCCTGCGGCCCGGCAGGACGGCGTGAAGCGGGGCCTGCGCATCCGCGAGGCCCAGGCCCGCAGCACCGGACTCGTGTCCCTCCCGTACGACCCGGCACTCGACGAGCGCACCTTCGAGCCCGTGACCGCGGCCGTGGAGGCCATCCTGCCCGGCGTGCAGGTCGTCCGCCCGGGACTGTGCGCCGTCCGGGCCAAGGGACCTTCGCATTACTACGGCGGCGAGCGCAACGCCGCGGACGTGGTCCTGCAGACCCTCGCCGCCATCGGGCTCACCGAGGTGAGGGTCGGCATCGCGGACGGGCCCTTCGCCGCCGAGCAGGCGGCCAGGGCCACCGACCAGCTGGACGACGACGAGCAGCAACTGGTCGTCATCCCGCCGGGCGGCTCGGCCTGGTTCCTCGGCAGCTACCCCCTGGACGTCCTCGGACAACCCCGGCTCGCCGTGCTGCTCAAGCGCCTCGGCATCCGTACCCTGGGCGACTTCGCGGCGCTCAGGGCCTCCGATGTGCGCAACCGCTTCGGCATCGAGGGGGCCATCGCGCACCGCCAGGCCGGCGGGCTGGACCACCGGAGCGTCGTCGTCCGGACGCCGCCGCCCCACCTCGACGCCGTCGCCGATTTCGAGCCTCCCCTCGCCCGCATCGACCAGCTCGCGTTCGCCCTCAGGACCAGGGCCGGTGAGTTCGTCGACGCGCTGCGCGAGGCGGGGCTCGTGTGCACCGCGCTGCACGTGTCGCTGCACACGGAGTCGGGTGGGACGTCCGAGCGCCGCTGGCGGCACCCGCGCTGGTTCGACGCCGACGACGTCGTGGACCGCGTGCGCTGGCAACTCCAGGGCACCGATGCCTCCGACTACGGCCTGACCTCAGGCATCACCCGGGTCCACCTGGTCCCCGACATCGTCGAGGACCTCGGCGACCACGCCGACGGCCTGTGGGGGACGGGACCGGACGAGGGCATCCACCACGGGCTGGCCCGGGTGCAGAGCATGCTGGGCCACGGCGCCGTGCTCACCGCGGTCATCGCCGGAGGGCGCCTGCTGGCGGACCGCCGCGTGTACATCCCGTGGGGGGACGCGCCGGCGGGGCAGCAGTCCGCGAAGGTGCCGGTGAAGGACCGCAACCAGCCCTGGCCCGGCAGGCTGCCCGGCCCGGCCCCCGCCACCGTGTTCGCCGAGCCCGTACCGGCCGTCGTCGTCGACGCGCACGGCAACCCCGTGGACGTCGATCCGCGCGGCCTCCTGAGCGCCGATCCCGCCTTCTTCAGCGCGGGGCCCGACGACGGCCGACGGCCCGTGCACTCCTGGGCCGGCCCCTGGCCGATCGACGAGCGCTGGTGGGACCCGAAGGGGCGCGTGCTCAACCGCTTCCAGCTGGTGGACCACTCGGGGTCCGCCTGGTTGCTGCTGCTCGAGGACCACGCGTGGTGGGTGGAGGCCGGCTACGACTGACGGCCCGGTCCGCCACCGAGACAACCGCAGGACATCCAGACAGGGAGGGACGCCATGGGCTGGAACAATCCACCGATCCCGTGGTCGGACTTCGAACGCAACCTCGCGGCCACCCGGCCCGGAGCGCCACCCCCGGGGGCCGACGGCGGCGACAGCCCCGCCTGGTCACGGAAACGCCAGCCCTACACGGCTCCCGCGGAGGCCTCCGCTCCCGAGGGTCCCGTGGTGCCGTACGCCGAACTGCACGCCCACTCCAACTTCAGCTTCCTCGATGGTGCGTCGAGCCCCGAGCACCTCGCCGAGGAGGCCCAGCGGCTGGGCCTCACCGGCATGGCCCTCACCGACCACGACGGCCTGTACGGCGCGGTGCACTTCGCGGAGGCCGCCGAGAAGTATCCCGGGTTCTCGACCCTGTACGGCACGGAGCTGTCCCTCGGCCTGTCCAGGCCGCAGAACGGGGAGGCCGACCCGGAAGGACGGCACCTGCTGGTCCTCGCCCGCGGATCGGCCGGCTACCACCGCCTGTCCACGGCCATCACCGAGGCCCAGCTGGCCCCCGACGCCGAGAAGGGGAAGCCCCGGTACAGCCTGGAGCGCCTCGCCGGGCATGCCGGCGGCCAGTGGATGATCCTCACGGGCTGCCGGAAGGGGACGGTCCGCTCCGCGCTCGTGACGGACGGAGTGGAAGCGGCCGAGGCCGAGCTCCGGGCACTCATGGACCTGTTCGGCAGGGAATCGGTCGCCGTCGAGCTCACCAACCAGGGCAACCCCCTCGACACCGCGCACAACGACGCCCTCGCCGCCGTCGCCGCCCGCCTGGGACTGCCGACGGTCGCCACCAACAACGTGCACTACGCGACCCCCCGGCAGCACCGCCTCGCCTCCGCCCTGGCCGCCGTCCGGGCACGCCGGAGCCTGGACCAGATGGACGGCTGGCTGCCCGCGGCCGGTGCCGCCCACCTGCGCAGCGGAGCGGAGATGGCACGGCGGTTCAGGGACTATCCGGGAGCTGTGGAACGCACCGTGGACATCGCCTCCGATCTCGCCTTCACCCTCCGCAGCGTCCGCCCCGGGCTGCCGAACATCGACCTCCCGGAGGGCCACACCCAGATGAGCTACCTCCGCGAACTCGTCTGGCGGGGCGCCGACAAGCTCTACGGGGGCAGGGCCGACGTCCGCGAGCGGATCGAACGCGAACTGGAGGTGATCGAGGACAAGAACTTCCCCGGGTACTTCCTGATCGTCCACGACCTCGTGCACTACGCGCGCCGCAACGGCATCCTGTGCCAGGGACGGGGATCGGCGGCCAACTCCGCGGTCTGCTACCTGCTCGAGATCACGGCCGTGGACTCCATCAAGTACCAGCTCCCCTTCGAGCGGTTCCTCTCGAGCATGCGGGACGAGGAACCGGACATCGACGTGGATTTCGACTCGGACCGCCGCGAGGAGGTCATCCAGTACGTCTACCGCAAGTACGGGCGCTTCAATGCCGCCCAGGTGGCCAACGTCATCACCTACCGTCCCAAGTTCGCCGTCCGGGACATGGCCAAGGCACTGGGACACAGTCCGGGACAGCAGGACGCCTGGTCCCGGCAGATCGAACGGTGGGGCGGCCTCGTCTCGAGCAGCGACCATGACATCCCGGACGCCGTGGTCGGCCTGGCGCAGGAGGTCCTGAAATTCCCCCGCCATCTCGGCATCCACTCGGGCGGCATGGTACTGACGGACCGGCCGGTGGGAGAGGTATGCCCCATCGAGCATGGACGCATGGACGGCAGGACGGTCCTCCAGTGGGACAAGGACGACTGCGCCTGGATGGGACTGGTGAAGTTCGACCTGCTGGGCCTCGGCATCCTCGCGGCCATCCAGTACAACTTCGATCTCGTGGCACGGCACTTCGGCGAGACCTGGGAGCTGCACACCATCCCCAAGGAGGAGCAGGGCGTCTACGACATGCTGTGCTTCGCGGATTCGGTGGGGGTCTTCCAGGTGGAGAGCCGTGCCCAGATGGGCATGCTCCCGCGCCTGCAGCCCCGCCAGTTCTACGACCTCGTCATCGAGGTGGCCCTCGTGCGGCCCGGTCCCATCCAGGGCGGCGCCGTGCACCCGTACATCAAACGCAAGATGGGCGAGGAGGAGGTCCGGTACCTCCATCCCGACCTCGAGCCCGTCCTCGAACGGACCCTCGGCGTGCCCCTCTTCCAGGAGCAGCTCATGCAGATGGCCATGGTGGTGGGCGGCTGTACCGGAGCGGACGCCGACCTCCTGCGCCGCGCCATGGGCTCCAAGCGGGGTGAGGAGCGGATCGACTCCCTGAAGGCGAAGCTGTACGAGGGGATGGCGTCCAACGGGATCACCGGGGACGTGGCCGACACCATCTACGACAAGATCCACGCCTTCGCGAACTTCGGATTCGCGGAGAGCCATTCGATCAGCTTCGCGCTGCTGGTCTACGTCAGCGCCTGGCTGCGCCTGCACTACCCCGGAGCGTTCCTCGCGTCGCTCCTGCGCGCCCAGCCCATGGGGTTCTACTCACCCCAGACCCTCGTGGCCGACGCCCGACGGCACGGCGCCGTCGTCCTGCGCCCCGACATCCTGCACTCCGGGGTGCATGCCGACCTGGAACCCCTCGAGGGCTACGACCCCCCGGAAGACCCCCGCGAACGGACCACCGGCATGGGCTGCTGCATCGAGGACGAGCAGGCCCCCGTCGGATACTTCGACCCGGGCACGCCCTTCGACTCGGCACCCCACCGCCGGGACGGCAACTTCGCGGTGCGGCTGGGGCTGGCCAGTGTGGAATCCCTCGGGGTGAAGCTCGCGGAGAGGATCGTCGTGGAACGGGAACGGAACGGCCCCTACGAGGACATGCCGGACCTGGCGCGGCGCACGGGCGTCAATGCGGGACAGCTCGAGGCACTGGCGGCATCGGGCGCCTTCGACTCGATGGGTCTCAGCCGCCGCGAGGCGCTGTGGAACGCCGGTCCCGCCTCGACGGAGCGCGCAGGGCAGATCAAGGGGACCGCCGTCTACATCCAGCCCCCGCTGATGCCCGAACTCTCCGACATCGACAAGGTGGGGTCCGACCTCTGGTCCACGGGCATCACCCCGGACGATCACCCGGTACGCCATGCCCGGGGGCGGCTGCAGCGCCGCGGCGCCCTGACCGCCGTGCAGCTGAAGACGGCGGAATCCGGCCGGCGGATCGAGGTGGCGGGAGTGGTGACGCACCGGCAGAGGCCGGCGACGGCGAGCGGCATCACGTTCATGAACCTCGAGGACGAGACGGGGCTGGTGAACGTCATCTGCTCGGTGGGGGTCTGGCAGCGCTACCGCCGGGTGGCGCGGGAAGCCAGCAGCGTGATCGTGCGCGGCGTCCTCGAGCGCTCGTCCGAGGGGGTGGTCAACGTCGTCGCCGACCGCATCGAGGTCCTGCAGCTGAAGGCCACCACCAGGTCCCGCGACTTCCGCTGACCGACACCCCGTAGACGAGGAAGGGCCCCCGCGGGGCGGGAGCCCTTGTCCATGTGCGCGAGGGGGGATTTGAACCCCCACACCCTTTCGGATACTGGCACCTGAAGCCAGCGCGTCTGCCGTTCCGCCACTCGCGCAATTTCGAGATTCCAACTCCGCACGCCAGGCGCCGGTGTTGTGAACAGCAGAGTCAAGCATAACGGAGCCCGGACGGAATCACCTAAACGACGCCGTCCTTCGCGCCCGGGCCGCCTCCCCGGCCGGACGCTGCAGCGGCGGATCGTTAGGACAAAGTAATGCTCCGGGCCCGCCGGTGAAGCCCATTCCCGGACCCTCCCAGTAGTATCGGATGGAACATGCCCGGCCGGACATCGCCGTGCCCGGGACTGGGAGAAGCCCCACAGCACACCGCTGGCGGGATCCGACACCACAGTGCAGCAAGAGGGAGGAGGGGACGGATGGGCATTCTCGACAACGTGGAGCGCGGGCTCGAGAAACTCGTCCGGGGCGCCTTCACCACGGGTTCGCGCTCCCAGGTACAACCCCTCGAGATCGCCAGTGCCCTGCGCAAGGAACTGGACAACCGCTCCCTCGTCCTGTCGCAGGGCCGCACCCTCGCACCCAACGTCTTCACGGCGCGACTGTCCGATTCCGACTTCGAGCTCGCCCAGCAGTGGGGCTCGGCCCTCGCCGAGGAACTCTGCGACGTCGTCATCGCGCACGTCAACAGCCAGCAGTACAGCCTCCAGGGGCCGGTCCGTGTCTCGTTCGAGCACGATCCGGACCTGAAGGCAGGAGTCTTCGAGATCGATTCGTCCATCGAGAAGCAGGCCGCCGCCCGCCGGCCCGCCGGGCCGGCCGCTCCGGCGGCACCCCGACGCCAGCCGACGCGCTACCAGCCAGTCCTCGAGATCGACGGCCAGCGCTACTCCATCAACTCCGGCTCGATCGTGCTCGGCCGTTCCTCCGAGGCGGACATCCTCGTCGACGACACGGGCGTCTCGCGGCGGCACCTCGAGATCCGCACGCAGGAGGGACGCGTGTACGCCGTGGACCTCGGCTCCACCAACGGCAGCTACGTCAACGGGCAGCGCGTCCAGGGGCAGGCCGAACTCACGGACGGATCCACGATCACCATGGGGCGTTCCCGCCTGACCTTCCGCCTGGTACCGACGCAGACCGGAGGGGTCCAGCGATGAGCGAAGCCGGCGAACTGACCGTCACGCTCCTGCGCTTCGGCTTCCTGATCCTGCTGTGGGCCCTCGTCCTGGGTACGGTGGGGGCCCTGCGCCGCGACCTCGTGGTGGGCCGGCGCAACAAGGTCGGCACACCGACCGCACGGGAGATCCGCAAGCACCCCGAACTGGTGGAGGAACCGGCACCGGCACGCGCCGCCGCCCGCAGGCTGGTCGTCACGGAGGGTCCGCTCACCGGGACGACCCTGGACCTCGCCGCGAGCCCGATCCTCCTCGGTCGCGCCCAGGAGGCGACCCTCGTCCTCGAGGACGACTACGCCTCCGGCCGCCACGCACGCCTGTTCCCGCAGGGCAGCCGCTGGTTCATCGAGGACCTCGGCTCCACCAACGGCACCTACCTCGCAGGCGCGCAACTCACACGCGCCCTGCCCGTCGAGCCGGGCCTCCCCATCCGGATCGGTAAGACGGTCATCGAATTGAGGCCATAGGCGTGCCGCTCGCCCTGAGGTTCGCCGCCCGCTCCGATGTGGGCATGGTGCGTGCGAAGAACGACGACTCCGCCTACGTGGGCCGGTTCCTCGCCGTCGTCGCCGACGGCATGGGCGGACACGCGGGCGGCAACGTCGCGTCGGCCTCCACCGTCCTGGACCTCGTCCACCTCGACCACGGCTCCCACGGGGGCAAGGGTGCCACCCACCTGGCCGACGAGATCCAGACCGCGAACTCGCTGCTCTCCGAACTCGTCACCACCAATCCCCAGCTCGCCGGCATGGGCACCACCGTCACGGCGATCCTGCTCGAGGACTCGAAGCTGCAGCTCGCCCACATCGGCGACTCACGCGCCTACCGTCTGAAGGACGGGGCCTTCGCCCAGATCACCACCGATCACACCTTCGTCCAGCGCCTCATCGACGAGGGACGCCTCCGGCCGGAGGAGGCGGAGATCCATCCGCACAAGAACGTGCTGATGCGGGTCCTCGGCGACGTCGATGCGAGCCCGGAACTGGACCTCGAGGAGTTCGACGCCGAACCGGGGGAACGCTGGCTGCTCTGCTCCGACGGCCTGAACGCGGTACTCAACGACCGCGTGGTGGAGCAGGTCATGCGTGAGACGACGAACATCCGCGCGTGTGTCGACACCCTCGTGGAACTCACCCTCGCGGGGGGTTCGCCGGACAACATCACCATCGTGGTCGTCGAGGTCGTCGAGGCGGACGACGACGACGCCGTGCCTCCCGTCTCCATCCCCCCTGCGCGGCAGGCCGCCGGAGAACGGGACAAGCCCGCGGACGCGGCGTCCGCAGCGCACGGCATCGACCGGAACGGGGACCTCCCCGGTGCCGCGATCCGCGCCGACATCATCCGCCAGGACCTCCTGACCCGCCCCCACGTCCTCGTGGGATCCGCCGCCCTCGCCACGGAGACCGGCCAGATCCCCATCGTGACCCAGCGCTCCACGGAGCGCCGCGCCGCGATGATGCTGACGCACAAGGCCGAGCCGGGGACGGGCGACGCCGGCGAGGACGCGGGGCACGAGACCGGGAAGCGGGGACGCCGCTGGCTCGTCCCGGCATTCCTGTCCCTCATGACCCTCATCCTGATCGCCGTGCTCGGCCTCGGCTACACGTGGACCCAGACGCGCTACTACGTGGCGGAGTCGGAGAACCGCGTCGCGATCTTCACCGGCGTACCGCAGCGGGTCGGGCCGATCAGCCTCAGCGAGCTCTACGAGATCACCGACATCCCGGTCTCGAACCTCCCCGAGTACCAGCGGTCGCAGGTGGCGAAGACACTTCCGGCGGCCGGCCTGGAGGAGGCCGAGAGGATCGTCGGCGACCTGCGCAGCGAACTGCGGGCCGTGACCTGCGATCCGGCAACGCCGCAGACCCCGTCCGCCTCGCCGGGCCCGTCGGGAACGGCGGGAGCATCCGCCCCGGCTCCGTCCGGAACCCGATCCGCAACCGCGGCACCGTCCGCAACCGCGTCCCCGACGCCGTCGGCCGCCCCGTCCGCGGGCCCGTCCGCGGGCCCGTCGCCGTCGGCGACGGCCGGGGCATCCGCCACCCCGTCGGACGCACCGGAGCCCTCGCCGAGTCCTTCGTCCCCCGCCGACGCCTGTGGAGGTGCAGCCAATGAGTGATGTCCTGACCGTGCCCAGGTCGCGGCGCAACATCGAGCTCCTGCTGCTGGTACTGGCCCTCGTCGTGGCAGGCGGGGCCAACTACCTGGCCGGCGTCGGCCGGGAGGAACCCTTCGGCGACTACTTCTGGTCGCAGGTACTGACGCTCGGCCTGATGAGCCTCTTCATCCACGTCATCCTGCGCTTCCGCGCCAAGTATGCCGACCCGGTGATCCTTCCGCTGGTGGTCGCGCTGAACGGGATCGGGCTGGCGATGATCCATCGCCTCGATCTCTCCGCCGCATCGGGTGCCACGTCCGTCGCGCCGCAGCAGGTCCTCTGGACCGCCGTGGCCATCGGGGCTGCAGCCGTGCTGCTGATCCTCTTCCGGGACCACCGGATCCTGCGCCGCTTCACCTACATCTCCCTCATCGTCAGCGCGATCCTGCTGCTCCTGCCCCTGACACCGCTCGGCCTGGAGATCAACGGGGCACGCATCTGGATCTCCGTCGGCGTCGGCACCTTCCAGCCCGGCGAGATCGCGAAGATCACCCTCGCCATATTCTTCGCCGGGTATCTTTCGACCAACCGCGACCTCATCCTGCTGGCCGGCAAGAAGATCGGTCCGCTGCAGTTCCCGCGCTTCAGGGACCTCGCGCCGATGGCGGCGGCCTGGCTCGTCAGCATCGGCGTCCTGATCTTCCAGCGCGACCTCGGTTCATCGATCCTCTTCTTCGGCCTCTTCATGGTCATGATCTACGTGGCGACGAGCCGTGTCAGCTGGGTCCTGATCGGCCTCGCGATGATCGGGGCCGGCGTCTTCGTGGCCCTCGAGCTGTTCAGTCACGTGGCGCTCCGCTTCGATTCGTGGATCAACGCCTTCGCGCCCGAGGTGTACGACCGCGCTCCGGGTGGGAGCCGTCAGGTGGTCCAGGGCCTGTTCGGTCTGGCGAACGGTGGCCTGATCGGTACGGGGTTCGGTGAGGGCCGACCGGATCTCGTGACGTATGCCAACAGCGACATGATCATCGCCGCGCTGGGCGAGGAGCTCGGACTTCTCGGCGTCGTCGCGATCGTGATGATGTACGTGATCCTGGTGTCCCGCGGCATCCGGGCTGCTCTCGGCACGAAGGACGGGTTCGGGAAGCTGCTCGCGTGCGGCCTCTCGTTCACCATCGCCCTCCAGTGCTTCGTGGTGATCGGCGGCATCACGCGCCTGATCCCCCTGACGGGCCTCACCACGCCGTTCATGTCCGCGGGCGGATCCTCGCTGCTGGCGAACTGGCTCATCGTCGCCCTGCTCCTCCTGATCTCGGAGACCGCGCGCCGGCCGGCGCCGACGGCGCCCATGAAGGATTCGTTCCCCGAGATGCTCGGCGTGAACGGGAAGCCCGTGAAGAAGAGGCCCGCGAAGGAGGTCACCCGATGAACCAGGCCATCCGCAGCGCATGGGTCGTGGCGATCGGCATGTTCGCCCTCGTCCTCGGCGCCCTCACGTACGTCCAGTTCTTCCAGGCACAGGAGCTCAACGAGAACGACTGGAACAGTCGCCAGCTCTACCAGGACTTCGGCCGGGAGCGCGGAGCCATCCTGGTGGACGGCCGGGCGATCGCCGAGTCGGTCCCCTCCGACGACGAGTTCAACTTCCAGCGCGTGTACAACGAACCCGAGCTCTACGCGCACCTGACGGGCTACTACTCCCTGTCGCTGGGGTCGACGCAGCTCGAGGACAAGGAATCGGACATCCTCGCCGGGACCAGCAGTTCGCTGTTCTACGACCGCGTTGTCGGCCTGTTCTCGGGCGTCGAGGCCCAGGGCGCGTCCGTCGAACTGACCATCGACCCGGAGATCCAGCGCCTCGCGTCGGACCTGATCCCGGAAGGGCAGCGGGGCTCGATCGTGGTCATGGAGCCCTCCACGGGCAACATCCTCGCGATGGTCTCCAAGCCCACCTACGATCCGAACCTCGTCTCCGGGCACGACACGGCGATCATCGAGGAGAACGTCGCGGCTCTGTCCGAGCAGCCGGGCCTGTCCATCTACACGAATCCCGCCACGCAGTCCCTCGTGTCCCCGGGGTCCGTCTTCAAGCTCGTCGACGCCGCGGCCGCCCTCGAGTCCGGGAGATACGACGCGCAATCCGAGATCCCGAACCCGCCGGCCCTGCAGTTCCCCGGCATCGAGTACGCCCTGCCGAACTTCGTCACCGGCGGTTGCTCCAGCAGGACGACGGCGGACCTCGAGTTCGCGCTGGAGCAGTCCTGCAACACCCCCTTCGCGCAGATCGCGCTGGATCTCGGTGAGGAAGCGATCCAGGAGCAGGCCGCGGACTTCGGGTTCGGCGAGGAGCTGTTCATCCCGACGCAGGTCATCGCGAGCAGCTTCCCCTCCGACCTGACGGAGCCCGAACTGGCCCAGTCCGCCGTCGGGCAGTTCGACACGCGTGTCACACCCCTCCAGATGGCCATGGTGGCCTCCGCGATCGCCAACGACGGGCAGCAGATGAAGCCACAGCTCATCAAGTCGATCCGGGCAGCGGACCTCGAGCTGATCGAGTCGCCCCAGCCCGAGGTGCTCCGCCAGTCGGTGAGCGAGGAGACCGCGAACCAGCTCACCGACTGGATGGTGAACGTGGTGGACAACGGCACGGCGACCGGGGCGCAGGTCCCGGGCGTCGAGGTGGCCGGCAAGACGGGGACCGCGGAGGTCTCCGAAACCGGCGACAACGCCTGGTTCACGGGATTCGCGCCGGCGGACGATCCGCAGGTCGCCATATCGATCGTGATGGAGAACGTGGACATCCCTACCGGTCAGCAATTGACCTCACCCAGTGCCAAGAGACTCATAGAGGCGGTGTTGAACAGATGAGGCCCACGTCAGGAATCACCCTGGGCGGCAGGTTCGAACTGACCGAGCGCATCGCCATCGGCGGCATGGGCGAAGTCTGGAAGGCGCGGGACCAGATCCTCGGTCGCGTCGTCGCGATCAAGATCCTCAAGGAGGAGTACTCCGGGGACCCGGCGTTCCTCAACCGCTTCCGTGCCGAGGCACGCCATACCGCGCTGCTGAACCACGAGGGCATCGCCAACGTTTTCGACTACGGCGAGGAGGCCGGCTCTGCCTACCTCGTCATGGAACTCGTGCCGGGGCAGCCGCTGTCCGCCGTCATCGAGAAGGAGCAGGTCCTCTCGCCGGACCGCACCCTCTCGATCATCGGACAGACCGCCACGGCCCTTGCCGTCGCGCACCGGCAGGGCCTCGTCCACCGCGACGTGAAGCCCGGCAACATCCTCGTGATGCCCGACGGCCGCGTGAAGATCACCGACTTCGGCATCGCCCGGCTCGCCGACCAGGTCCCCCTGACCGCCACCGGGCAGGTCATGGGGACGGCGCAGTACCTGGCGCCCGAGCAGGCAACCGGCCAGCCCGCCACCGGCTCCTCCGACATCTATGCGCTCGGCGTCATCGGGTACGAACTGCTCGCGGGCCGCCGGCCGTTCTCGGGCGAATCCCAGATCGCCATCGCCCTCGCCCAGGTCAACGACGCCCCGCCGCCCCTGCCGGAATCCATCCCGCAGCCGGTCCGTGCACTGATCGCGTCCATGCTCGCCAAGGACCCGGCCGGGCGGCCGCGTGACGCCGAGTCGCTCGCGCGCGGCGTCGACGCCATCCGGGCCGGTGACCTCCGCGGGGCCGAAGCGGCCGTCCCCGGGATGCTCGCCTTCGGAACCGGGGCGGGCATCCCGACGGCCGCCGTCCCCCGCCAGGACACCCAGGCGACGACGGCGGTCCCCGCGCCGACCACCTCCGCCCTGCCCACGGTCGCGGCACCGGCTGCCGCGGGTGCCGCGGGTGCCGCGGGTGCCGCGGCCGGCCTCGCCGCGTCCCGGGACTGGTCGGAGGAGGACGTCGACCCCGCGCCGGACCAGCCGTACCGTCGGGAGGAGGAGAACCGCCGGAGCCCTTGGCTGATCCCGCTCATCGTGCTGCTCCTGCTGGCGCTGGCCGCCATCGCGTTCCTGGTCCTCCAGCCCCTGCTGGCGGGCGACGATCCGGACGGCGTGCCGGCCGAGTCCAGCACGTCGGCGAGCGCCACCCCGTCGCAGTCCCGCGCCTCCACACCGTCACCGGCGCCCACCACACCGACACCGACACCCGAACAGACGACGAGCGAGCCGAACGAGGTCATCATCTCGCCGAGCGAGTACCGCGGCATCACCGAAGCCGAGGCGACACAGCGACTCATCGGCCTGGGCTTCGGGGTGAACATCGAGAGGCAGTTCGCGGAACAGGACCAGGGCATCGTCCTCGACATCAATCCGAGCGGAGCCCAGATCCCTCCCGCGACGATCACCCTGATCGTCTCCGACGGCCCCGAGCCCGTCGAGCAGGTCACGGTCCCGGGCGGACTGCAGGGACAGAGCGCCGCCGACGTCGAGGCGATCCTCGTGGACCTCGGTCTCCGGCCGGTCAACGTGGGGAGCGAGGAGTCGGAGCAGGCAGAGGGCACGGTGCTCCGTGTCGAACCCGGGGCAGGAGCCCAGCTCCCAGCCGGGACGCAGGTGAACTACGTCGTCTCCTCGGGCCCGCCCCCGACCCAGGCACCCACGGCCCCTACGCCGACCCCTCCGCCGAACCCGACGGCGACCCCGACGGCGACCACCGGCCCATGACCTGCGGGACGAGCCCGGGCGGGAAGGGCACCGAGTGATGACCACCGACCGTGTCCTGAACGGGCGGTACGAGGTCCGCGAGCTGATCGGGCGCGGCGGCATGGCCGACGTGCACCTCGGCCGTGACCTCCGTCTGGGCCGGTCGGTCGCGATCAAGGTGCTCCGCTCGGACCTCGCCCGGGATCCACTGTTCCAGTCCCGGTTCCGCAGGGAGGCGCAGGCCGTGGCAGGGCTCAACAATCCCAGCATCGTCGCGGTGTACGACACGGGCGAGGAGGAGATCCCCGACCGGCCGGAACACGAGGTCCGGGTCCCGTTCATCGTGATGGAGTATGTCGCCGGCCGCACCCTGCGCGACCACGTGAGGGCGGGCGACCTGACCCACGAGGACAGCATCACCTATGTCGCCGGGGTGCTGGGCGCCCTCGACTACAGCCACAAGGCGGGCATCGTCCACCGGGACATCAAGCCCGCCAACGTCATGATCACGCCCGACGGCGCGGTGAAGGTCATGGATTTCGGCATCGCCCGCGCCATGGCCGATTCGCAGGCCACGATGACGCAGACACAGGCCGTCCTCGGGACGGCACAGTACCTCTCGCCGGAACAGGCCCGGGGCGAGACGGTGGACGCCCGCAGCGACCTGTACTCGGCGGGCTGCCTGCTCTTCGAACTGCTGACCGGTCGGCCGCCGTTCGTCGGGGACAGCCCCGTGTCCGTCGCGTACCAGCACGTACGCGAGGAACCGCCGGCTGCCAGCAGTCTCGATCCCGAGGTGACGCCCGCCCTCGACTCCGTCCTCGCCAAGGCACTCCGGAAGGACCGTGAACACCGCTTCCAGGATGCGCTGTCCTTCCGCAGGGCGCTGCTCGACGCCGCCCGGGGCATCGCCGTCGCCGGTTTCACGGGCGCGGCGACCGAGACGATGGACGTCTCCGCGCCCCGTCCTCGTGCCGGCGGCGCTGCGGCGGTGGCCGTGCCGTTCGCCTCCGCCGACCCGCAGACGCGCGCGATGGACCGGGTCGCGGCGGAGGAGGCACTGCCGGACGATCCCGACGACGGTCGCCTCGATGTGCTCGGCGCCCGGGAGGCCGTGGATCCGAAGGACCATGAGCACGACCGGAGGCGCAGGTCGTCGAGGGCGGCCTGGATCACCGTCTTCTTCGTCGCGGTCCTGCTCGTGCTCGCGGGCGGCTATGTCGTCCTGAACAACCTCCCGGACAACCAGCCCTCCCAGGAGGCCGTGACGGTCAGCGTGCCCGACCTCGTGGGTCTGGCCGAGGCCGACGCCACCGACGCCATCGTGGACGCCGGGCTGGTGCCGTCGAGCGACGAGCAGTTCAACGCCTCCGTGGAGGAGGGCGACGTGATCGCCTCCGATCCTGCCGCGGGGGCATCCGTGGACAGGGAGTCGCGGGTGAACATCACCGTCTCGCTCGGTCCGGCGAACGTGGTGCTGCCGGATACGCTCGCCGGGCTCACGGAATCCTCGGCCCGTGACGCGCTCGAGGTGCTCGGGCTGCGGGGCGGCGGGATCACGGAGGAGACCAGTGCCGACGTCGCGGAGGGCAGGGTCATCACCACGAGTCCGCAGGCCGGCCAGTCCGTGCCGGTCGGCAGTCCGGTGGACCTGGTGCTGTCCAACGGCAAGGTCACCGTACCCCTGCTCACGGATCTCACGCTCGGACAGGCGCAGGCCCTGCTGGCCGATTCCGCGGTGAAGCTGCCCTCCACCGTGCGCGAGGTCGAGAACAGCGTCGTCGCGCCGGGGATCGTCACGGCGCAGTCCGCGCCGGCTCGGTCCGAGGTGGACCAGGGCACGGAGATCGTCCTGACGGTCGCGAAGGCACCACCTGCAGCACCGGTGGTACCAGTGGTGCCGGTGGTACCGGCACCGGCACCACCGGCACCGGCACCGGTGCCGGAACCGTCACCGGTCCCGGTCCCGGTCCCGGAACCCTCGCCGACACCGAGCGGCCAGCCGACCGGCGGCACAGGCGAACAGTCCGATCCGCGGCCCACCGAGGGCGACGACTAGCTGCACCGCCCCCGCCGTCCGGCCCTGCCGGTGGCTGCAGTGAGACCGCTGATCGGAGCCGGAGAGCGGTCAGCGTGCGATGAGCGGGCTCAGCCCTGCGGCGGTGGTCGCGGCGCCCTCGAGCCCGAGGGACTCCAGCCAGTTACCCAGCATCTGGTAGCCGCCCTCGGTCAGGACCGACTCCGGGTGGAACTGGACGCCGCACAGTGGAGCCGTCCTGTGCTCGAGTCCCATGATGATGCCGCTGGCCGTACGGGCCGTGACGGTGAGGTCCGCCGGGACGTCGTCGCTCACCGCCGCCAGGGAGTGGTAACGCGTCGCCGTGACGGGAGACGGCAGGCCGGCGAAGACGCCCGTCGCATCGTGTTCCACCAGGGAGGTCTTGCCGTGCATGAGCTCCGGAGCGTGCGTCACGGTTCCGCCGTAGGCCTCGGCGAGCGCCTGATGACCCAGGCAGACCCCGAGCATCGGCTTGCCGTGGTCACCGCACCACCTGATGAGGTCCACGCAGACACCGGCCTCAGCGGGCGTGCCGGGACCCGGGGAGATCAGCACCCCGTCGCGGGACGCGGCCATGTCCTGTGCCTCGGCGAGGGTGACGTCGTCGTTCCGGACCACTGTCGTCTCCGCACCGAGTTCCTGCAGGTAGCCGACCAGCGTGTAGACGAAGCTGTCGTAGTTGTCGACGACGAGGATGCGGGTGGTGTCAGCCATGAGCTACGGGGAACCAATCGTTGAATCTGTGAGCGGGTTGAACTGGGAGACCCAGGGGAACACGAAGAGCATGAGCGCCAGGACGGCCACGAGCACCAGCATCACCGACAGGACGACGCGCATCCAGAGCGGACCGGGCAGTGCCCGGAAGATCCATCCGTACATCGCGGCTACCCCTGTCCTGCTGCGCGGGCGACATTCTCCGCGATCTCGGGGGGCGGCCCGGCCCCGGTGGGACGCCAGGACTCCAGCACCGAGTACGCAATGATACGCTCCTGGGCACCGAAGCGCGGATTGCAGCTGGTCAGCGTCAGGATCCTGTCCTCCGGCGTGGCATCGGGTCGGGTGGGAACCGGTGCGATGACGTCCGCACGATCGGGCAGGACGATCTCGGTGTTGCGGAAGACGTACGTGTAGTACCCGTCCCGTGTCTGCACGTAGATCCGGTCTCCCGGGACCAGCGTGTGGATCTGGTCGAGTACCTGACCGTGGGTCTGGCGGTGGCCCGCCAGCGCGAAGTTCCCCACCTCGCCCGGCGCACCCGTACCCGGGTAATGGCCGAGTCCGAGGTTGTCCAGCACGTCGGTGCCCACGCCGGAGGTGACGGGCCGTGAGTAGCCCTCACCGAAGCGCGGGATGTAGACCACCCCGAACGTGCCCATGAGGTCCTGCTGCGGGAGGACGGCCGGGTCGCCGAAGTCCTCGGGCGCCGCCGGCCCGGGGCCGCCCGGGGCGGGGTCGGGGACCGCGACGGGAGGCACGTCGGAGAAGAACTGCTCGAGGGCCTGTTCCTGCTTGATGCCGGAGTCGATGTTGGTCCACCAGAGCTCCCACCCGACGAACAGCAGCAGCACCACACCCGCGGTGATCAGGAGTTCGCCCAGGACCTGCGCGGCCAGCTGGAAGGGCGTACGACGACGGCGCGGCCGCTGAGGGCGTCCCACCCGGGTATCGGGTGCGGCGTCCATGGTCGATCGGGCCACTGCCGCTCCTGCCCTTGGGAATGCACCGGTAGCCGGCCGATCTTGGCTAGAATCGATCGGAGAACCGGCCGGATGAAAGTCTTCCCACAGGATAGCCTGCGGGAAGGAGCGCGTCGGGGCCGCCACCGAGCTACCGGTGCCACTGACCCCAGTCGCACCCCGTCGAGGAGAATCCGTGCCTGAATCGAAGCCCCGCAAGAGAGCCAGTACCGCTGCGCCCGCCGCGAAGTCGTCACAGCCCAAGCCGAACCCGGTCTGGTACAAGCCGGTGATGTTCGGGCTGATGATCATCGGCCTGCTGTGGATCATCACGTTCTACATCTCCGAGGCGACCCTCCCCGTCGCCGCCTGGGGATCATGGAACATCCTCGCGGGCTTCGGGATCGCGATCGTCGGCTTCCTCATGACGACCCGCTGGCGGTAGGTCCGGCAGCGCACCGGACCGGGGACCCGGGCCCGCGGACGGCTCGTAGGGCCGCTTCTGCTCTGTACACACGCTGTGCATGAAGTTATCCACAGATGTGCATGGGATTGTTGATGATTCACGGATTGCCGCAGGATTCCGGGCCCCGCTTATCCACAGGTGTGGAATTACATGTGTGTAAGTTATCCCCCGTGTGGATAAGGGGTGTGGAAAACGATGAAGGAGCCGGTACCCGGGTACCGGCTCCTTCGTCGTCCGGGCGGTCCTAGACAGGGAGTCGGGAGAGGCCCACGACGGTCAGCAGGGCGAGCAGGACGACGACGCCCCCCAGACCGAGCATCTGCGTCCGCACCTGCCGCTTCCCGTGCGGGGCGTACGCGATGGCCGCGGCACAGGCGGCACCGGCCACCAGGCCGCCGACGTGCGCCTGCCAGGCGATGCCTGGCACCACGAAGCCGAGCACCGCATTGATCGCGATCAGGACCACGATCTGGCGGACGTCGCCGCCGCGCTTCCGCTGGACGATGAACAGCGCTCCGAACAGTCCGAACACGGCGCCCGACGCGCCGACCACGCCCTGGAGCGGGTTGTCGCTCAGGAGCAGGACCCCGATGGACCCGCCGACGGCGGAGATGAGGTACAGGGCGAGGAACCGTGCCCGTCCCATCGCGGGCTCGAGCACCTTGCCGAGGATGTAGAGCGCGTACATGTTGAACGCGATGTGCAGGAACGAGTTCTGCGAGTGCAGGAACGCGGCCGTGAGCATGCGCCACGGTTCGGCGGGGATCACGCCCCCTGCACCTGCGGTGAACACCGGGGCGTAGGTGAAGGCCCGGGTGATCCCCGGGACCAGGAGCTGCAGGAGGAACACCACCACGCAGATGCCGATGAGCGTGTAGGTGACCACCGGGGTGTCCCCCCGCGAGACGCCGCCGAAGGCGTTCTTGCGGGCCGGCACGTTGGCAGCCTGCTCGCGGACGCAGTCCACGCACTGGAAACCGACCGCGGCGGGACGCTGGCAGTCAGCGCATGCGGGGCGTCCGCACCGCTGGCATCTCACATAGCTGACGCGGTCGGGATGCCGGGGACAGACCGGGGCCTCCTGCCCGCCGGCGTCGGGCGCGGGGACACCGTAGGACATTCGGCTAGAGCTGTTCCACGGTGATGCTGTCGATCACGACGTCGTCGAGGGGCTTGTCCCTCATGTCGGTGGCGATGGCGTTCAGCTTGTCGACCACCTTGCGGGATTCCTCGTCGGTGACGTCACCGAAGATGGTGTGCTTGCCCTGCAGCCACGTGGTGGGGACGGAGGTGATGAAGAACTGCGACCCGTTGGTCCCGCGTCCGCCCTGGAGGCCCGCGTTGGCCATGGCCAGCTTGTAGGGTTCGGTGAACGTGAGGTCTGGGTTGATCTCGTCGTCGAACTTGTAGCCCGGTCCGCCGATGCCCTGCCCGAGGGGGTCACCACCCTGAATCATGAAGTCCTTGATGATCCGGTGGAACACGGTGCCGTTGTACAGAGGAGCGTTGCTCTCCTCGCCGGTCTGGGGGTGGGTCCACGTGATCTCGCCCGTCGCGAGGCCGACGAAGTTCTTCACCGTCTTCGGGGCGTGGTTGCCGAAGAGATTGATCTCGATATCGCCCTGGTTGGTGTGGATGGTCGCTTTTGCTGTCGGAATAGCAGTCATCCGCCCATTCTTCCACGCGCCTCCTGACAATAAGCTGGAGGAGTGCCATTCCGCGCACAGTGAAACGTTCCCCCGGAACCGACCCTGCGCCCGGCACGGATAGCACCCTCCGCGCATGCCACGTAGGCTGATCAAAACGAGCAATCACCCCTGGAGGTATTTGTGAAGAAGAACGAACACGCCACCCACCAACTCGAAGAAGGCGTCGCTCTCGGGCTGGCAGCCGCTGCCGGAATAGCCGCAGCACGCGAATGGGCGACCCCGCGGGTCGATGCCGCATACGGCTGGGCGAAGCCCCGATGGGAGAAGGGTCTCGAGACCGCCAGACCGGCTCTGCAGGACACGGTCCGCAAGGCGACCGAGGGGATCGCCGGAGGGGTCGCCGTCGTCACCCCCCTGATCCAGGAGAGCATCGACACGGTGGGCTCCCGGATCACCCAGGTGATCGACGAGACCACCCCGAAGATCCAGGGAACCCTCGACAAGGCCACGCCCGCGCTGAACTCCGCCAAGGGCAAGGTCGTCGACGAGTACCTCCCCGCGCTGTCCACGAGGCTCGGCGAGGCAGCCGATACGGCCTCCCGCTCCCTCGCGGCGGCAACCGTGCCGCCCGTCGTGGAGAACGCCGTGATCCGCGTGACGGGTGACAAGAAGGCGGTCAAGAACGCCCAGAAGCGCCTGGTCGCCGCGACCCTGCAGGCATCGAAGGACCTGAAGAAGAGCCAGGCCCGCAAGTCCGGCAAGGGCTGGCTGATCTTCGGCATCATCACGGCCGCGATCGTCGCCGGCGTCGCCGCATGGCGCGCCTCGCGACCCGTCGAGGATCCCTGGAAGACTCCCGCCCCGATCAAGGCCACCGCCGGTCCGGCCTCGACCCAGAAGCCGCAGGACTCCAAGGACACCGTCATCAGCATCAAGGAGGCCGCGGATCGCGCCTCCGCGACGTCCGGCGAGGTCCCCGCGGCCACCGCCACCACGGGCACCCCTTCCGTGTCGGACACGGCGAAGGGCACCGACGGCGCCAAGCACGCCGCCGAGCCGACGGACGACCCGAAGGTCTGACACCCGTCCTCGACGACGAAGGGACCCCCGGCCGAGCGCCGGGGGTCCCTTTCTTTCTCGGGGTACATACCCCACGTGAAATATACGTGAGCGGTACTATTCCCCGCCCAGCACAGGAGGGGGAGCCGGGGCGATCCCCTCGTCCAGCGGGCGGCGTGAGCGGCGCCTCTGCTGTCCCCTGATCACGACGGCGAGGCCCACGAGGATCAGTGCCAGTCCGCCGTACGTCCCGGCGGGCAGCGTCTCGTCGAGGAACACGGCCGCGAGGATGGCGGCTCCCGGGATCTCGAGCAGGATGATCATCGAGACGACGAGCGGGCTCATGACGGCGAGCAGGTGATTGAACACCGAATGTCCCATGATCTGCGCGAGAAGCGTGACGGCGAGGATCCCGGCCCAGGCGGCCGGTGAGAAGCCGATGATCGGTTGCCGCGTGACGGCACAGAGAGCCAGCAGGATCACGGCGCAGGCGCCGTAGCACAGCGTCGTGTACGTCCCGGTGGACAGGGTGCGGCGGGCCGAGGCGCCGGCCATCTGGTAGACGCCCGCCAGCGCACCTCCCGCGAGGGCCAGGATGTCACCGAGCAGCGCGTCCGGGGACAGGGAGAGGTCGAACCCGGTGATGACGACCACGCCGATGAACGCCACACCGAGCCCGGTCACCACGGCACCCTGCGGGCGGGACCCCCGCAGGGCGTCGAACAGCGCGATCCACGCCACCTGCAGGCAGACGAGGGCCGTGGCGGCAGCCACGGAGGTCAGCTTGAGGGCCGTGATGAAGCATGCGAAGTGCAGGGCGAGGGCGACGGCCGCGACGGCGAGCCTCCGGCAGTCCGCCGCGGTGAGCGCTGCGAACTCCGCCCGCTTGGACACGGCGGCCGGTCCTCCCATGAGGAGGGCCCCGAGCAGGTTCCGCCAGAAGGCGATCGCCAGGACGGGCGCGGCGGTCGCAGCCATGATCGGCCCGGAGGCCGAGACCCCGATGACGCCGAGGATCGAGAGGAAAATGGTCACGCGGCAACCCTATGGCACGCCGTACGGGGCACCGCACCAGGGGGGCCCGGACGGAAAACGCAGGAAGTCCCGGTCGATGACCGGGACTTCCTTTCGGTGGAGGCACGGGGACTCGAACCCCGAACCCCCTGCTTGCAAAGCAGGTGCGCTACCAATTGCGCCATGCCCCCGAACGGACCTCGTCCGGCGGACGTCCGCCGGATTCTGCTCCTTGCTACGCTACGTCGTCCGTCGCATTGCTCCAGACGCCCTTGCTCTTCTCGGAATCCTGCCAGCGCTTGTACACGAGGAGACTCGCTGCAGCCGCTGCCGCGATGAGCAACTTCTTCACAACAGTCTCCTTGCAGTCGCCTGCCGGTGGTGGATCCGTGGGCGTACCAGGACTTGAACCTGGGACCTCTTCGTTATCAGCGAAGCGCTCTAACCGCCTGAGCTATACGCCCCGATACCTCTTCGGGCCGAGATACGACTTTACAGTAGTGGCTCGGCATTCTTCAAATCGCCTGGCGGCGCCGGAGAGGCCGGTCTCCTAGTCGTCGGTCAGCGTGACGCCGATACCGCCGACGAGGGTGGACGAGATGTTGTACAGCACCGCGGAGAGCATCGCGAGGGCGGTCAGGAGCACCACGTTCACCACTGCGAGGATGGTCGCGAAGGACAGCACCTGCGGCAGGGAGGCGAACTGCCGGAGGTCGAACCCGCCGCTCTCGGATCCCGCGATCTCCCGCAGGAGCGCATTGACGCCGTCGAAGATGCCCGTGAGGTCCAGGACCGTCCAGATCACGAAGGACGCCACGACGGTGACGATGCCGAGTGCCACCGAGAGGAGGAAGGACATCTTGAGGACCGACCAGGGGTCCACCTTGCTCACGAGCAGGCGTGCCTTGCGGGCCTTCGCCTTCGGGGCCGGCTTCACGAGTCCGGGTCGTCCGGGCCCACCTGCGGAGGCGGGGCGCTGCGTGGGCCGTGCGGGGGCATTGACGCGCGGAGGAGCCCCAGGCGTTCGCACTTGTCCGCTGGTCGACCGCGGGTTGGTGTTGGCCGAGCTCACTCAGTACCTCCGTGTTCCGGCGACTCAGCGTCAGGCTCAGCCGTTTCCTCTGTCGACAACCGTACTTCATCCGCCGTGAACTCCGCAGGATCCTCCTGCGGCGTCATCGTGCCGATCACGTCGACGTCCGGGCTCGCCTCGGCGGGATCGTCGATGAGTCCCTCCTCGACGGCGACGCTCCGCTCGCTGTTGCGGGCGACCGCGATGATGCGGTCGGTCTTGTCGGGCTTCGCGAAGATCACGCCCATGGTGTCGCGCCCCTTCGCGGGCACACCGGCGACGGCGGAGCGGACGACCTTGCCGCCGCCCATCACGACGAGCACCTCGTCCTCCTCCTGGACGACGAGGGCACCCACGAGGTCACCGCGTTCCTCGGCGAGCTTCGCGACCTTGATGCCGAGCCCGCCACGTCCCTGCACACGGTAGTCGTCGACCTTCGTCCGCTTCGCGAAGCCGCCCTCGGTCACGATGAAGACGTACGAGTCGTCGGTGACCACATTGGCCGCGAGCAGTTCGTCGTCGTGGCGGAACTTCATGCCCGTCACGCCGGACGTCGCGCGGCCCATGGGGCGCAGGGCGTCGTCGTCCGCCGTGAAGCGCAGCGACTGTCCCTTGCGGGAGACGAGCATGATGTCGTCCTCGCTGGAGACCAGCTGCGCGGAGACGAGCTCGTCGTTGTCCCGGAGGTTGATCGCGATCACCCCGGCGGTCCGGTTGGTGTCGTAGTCCTCCAGGCGGGTCTTCTTGACCAGTCCGCGCTTCGTGGCGAGCACGAGGAACGGAGACTGCTGGTAGTCGCGCAGGTCGAGGACCTGCGCGATGGTCTCGTCGGGCTGGAAGGCGAGCAGGTTCGCGACATGCTGGCCCTTGGCGTCGCGCGCCGCCTCCACGAGCTCGTACGCCTTCGCGCGGTACACCCGGCCGAGGTTCGTGAAGAACAGCAGCCAATGGTGGGTGGTGGTCACGAAGAAGTGCTCGACGACGTCGTCGCCGCGCAGCTGGGCACCCTTGATCCCCTTGCCGCCGCGCGCCTGCTGGCGGTAGTTGTCGCTGCGGGTGCGCTTGACGTACCCACCGCGGGTGATGGTGACGACCATCTCCTCCTCGGGGATCAGGTCCTCCATGCTCATGTCGCCGTCGTAGCCCATGAGGATCTCGGTGCGGCGGTCGTCGCCGTACTTCGCGACGATCTCCGCGAGCTCGGTGCTGACGATGCCGCGCTGGACGTCCTCGGAGGCGAGGATGCGGTTGAACTCGGTGATCATGCTCTCGAGTTCCGCGTGACGGTCCTGGATCTTCTGCCGTTCGAGGGCCGCGAGGCGTCGCAGCTGCATGTTCAGGATGGCGGTGGCCTGCAGCTCGTCGATGGACAGCAGTCCCATCAGCCCGTCGCGTGCCTGCTCGGTGGTGGAGGACGCGCGGATCAGGGCGATGACCTCGTCCAGGGCGTCCAGCGCCTTCAGGAGACCGCGGAGGATGTGGGCCTCCTCCTCCGCCTTGCGCAGCCTGTACCGGGTGCGGCGGACGATGACCTCGAGCTGGTGGGTCACCCAGTGGCGGATAAACGCGTCGAGGCTCAGCGTGCGGGGCACGTCGTCGACGATGGCGAGCATGTTTGCGCTGAAGTTGTCCTGCAGCTGCGTGTGCTTGTAGAGGTTGTTGAGCACCACCTTGGCGACGGCGTCGCGCTTCAGCACGATCACGAGGCGCTGGCCGGTGCGGCCCGAGGTCTCGTCACGCAGGTCGGCGATGCCGCTGACCTTGCCGTCCTTGACCAGTTCGGCGATCTTGATGGCCAGATTGTCGGGGTTGGCCTGGTAGGGGAGTTCCGTGACCACGAGGCAGGTCCGGTTCTGGATCTCCTCGACGTTGACGACGGCCCGCATGGTGACGGAGCCGCGTCCGGTCCGATAGGCGTCCTCGATGCCCTTGTGCCCGAGGATCTGCGCGCCGGTGGGGAAGTCGGGTCCCTTGATGCGGAGGATCAGGGCCTCGAGCAGTTCCTCCTTCGTGGCGCCCGGGTTCTCCAGGTACCACTGGACGCCCTCGGCGACCTCGCGCAGGTTGTGCGGCGGGATGTTGGTCGCCATGCCCACGGCGATGCCCGAGGATCCGTTGACGAGCAGGTTCGGGAACCGCGACGGCAGGATGGTCGGTTCCTGGTTCTTGCCGTCGTAGTTGTCCTGGAAGTCGACGGTCTCCTCGTCGATGTCCCGCACCATCTCCATGGCGAGCGGGGCCATCTTCGTCTCGGTGTACCGGGGCGCCGCAGCGCCGTCGTTGCCGGGTGAGCCGAAGTTCCCCTGCCCGAGGGCCA
The DNA here is from genome assembly GCF_054510995.1 of Arthrobacter sorbitolis. Classification (NCBI taxonomy): domain Bacteria; kingdom Bacillati; phylum Actinomycetota; class Actinomycetes; order Micrococcales; family Micrococcaceae; genus Arthrobacter; species Arthrobacter sorbitolis. Next base: position 159,973 of record NZ_JBTNDM010000003.1, on the reverse strand, counting down.
GCGGGTAGCGCATGGTCCAGTCCTGGATCAGCCGCACCAGGGCGTCGTAGATCGCGGAGTCGCCGTGCGGGTGGTACTGGCCCATGACCTCACCGACGACACGGGCGCATTTGTTGAAGGAGCGGTCGGGGCGGTAGCCGCCGTCGAACATCGCGTAGAGGACCCGGCGGTGGACGGGCTTCAGGCCATCGCGGACGTCGGGCAGGGCCCGTCCGACGATGACCGCCATCGCGTAGTCGAGGTAGGACCGCTGCATCTCGGTCTGCAGGTCGACCTGCTCGACGCGGTCCGTCAGGACCTCGCCCTCGAGGACGTCGTCGGACCCGTTACCAATGCTGTCGTCGCTCATCAATCAATTCCGTTCGTGATGGTTTTCAGCCCCAAAGGTCGCTCGACGGCAAGCCGATACCCTGCATCTCGTGTAGGCGCTCGACCGGACGTCTCCCTATCCCTCGCAAGCTCGGGCAGGGACCCTGAGTCCGCTCTTACTCTCGTTGCGCCGGCACGATGCCGGGTCTCGGCACTCAGATATCGAGGAAACGCACATCTTTCGCGTTCTGCTGGATGAAGTTGCGGCGGGACTCGACGTCCTCGCCCATGAGCACCGAGAACACCTGGTCCGCGGCGGCGGCGTCGTCCATGGTGACCTGGAGCAGCGTGCGGTGGTCGGGATCCATGGTCGTGTCCCACAGTTCCGTGTAGTCCATCTCGCCGAGGCCCTTGTACCGCTGGATCCCGTTGTCCTTGGGCAGGCGCTGGTTGTTGGCCAGGCCCATCTTGATGACCTCGTCGCGTTCGCGGTCGCTGAACACGTAGTCGTGCTTGGCGTTCGACCACTTGATCCGGTACAGCGGGGGCTGCGCCAGGTACACGAAGCCGTTCTCGATCAGCGGGCGCATGTAGCGGAAGAGCAGGGTCAGGAGCAGGGTGGTGATGTGCTGGCCGTCCACGTCGGCATCGGCCATGAGCACGATCTTGTGGTACCGGGCCTTCTCCACGTTGAAGTCCTCGCCGATCCCCGCGCCGAACGCGGTGATCATGGCCTGCACCTCGCTGTTGCCGAGCGCACGGTCGAGGCGGGCCCGTTCGACGTTCAGGATCTTCCCGCGGAGGGGGAGAATGGCCTGGGTCTCCGGGTTGCGCCCACGGACGGCCGAACCGCCGGCCGAGTCGCCCTCGACGATGTAGATCTCGGACCGTGCAGGGTCCTTGGACTGGCAGTCCTTGAGCTTGCCGGGCATGCCGCCCGACTCCAGGAGCCCCTTGCGGCGCGTGGACTCGCGCGCCTTGCGGGCCGCGAGGCGCGCCTGCGACGCCTGGATGGACTTGCGGATGACGTCACGGGCAGGCCCGGGGTTGCGTTCGAGCCAATCGCCGAGCTGGTCGGTGACGACGCGCTGGACGAATCCCTTGACCTCCGAGTTGCCGAGCTTCGTCTTCGTCTGGCCCTCGAACTGCGGTTCGGAGAGCTTCACAGAGATGACCGCCGTCAGGCCCTCACGGATGTCATCACCCGTAAGGTTGTCGTCCTTCTCCTTGATGATGTTCTTCTCACGCGCGTACTTGTTGATCAGTGTGGTCATCGCCGCACGGAAACCCTCTTCGTGGGTGCCGCCCTCGTGCGTGTTGATCGTGTTCGCGTAGGTGTGCACGCTCTCGGAATACGCCGAGGTCCACTGCAGGGCGATCTCGACGGACATGGTCCGCTCCGTGTCCTCGGTCTCGAAGGCGATCACGTCCGGGTGGACGACGTCCACGCGCTTCGACGAGTTGAGGTGGCGGACGTAGTCCAGCAGCCCGTTCTCGTAGAGATACACCACGGACCGGTGCTTCGGCTCCCCGTCGGACTCCTGCGCCTTCTCCAGCTCCGCCACTTCGTCGGTCTGCACGGCGTCGACCCGCTCGTCCGTCAGCGTGATGCGCAGTCCCTTGTTGAGGAACGCCATCTGCTGGAACCGCGCGCGAAGCGTCTCGAAGTCGAATTCGGTGCTCTCGAAGATCGTGTCGTCCGGGTAGAACGTCTGCGTGGTCCCCGTCTCCGAGGTCTCCTCGCCCTGCTCCAGTTCACCGAACGGCTTGCCGCCGTCCCTGAAGGACTGGCGCCAGACGTACCCCTGACGGCGCACCTCGGTCTCGACGCGCTCGGACAGGGCGTTGACGACGGAGATGCCGACGCCGTGCAGACCGCCCGATACCGCGTACCCGCCGCCGCCGAACTTGCCGCCGGCGTGGAGGATGGTCATGACGACCTCCACGGTGGGCCGCCCCTCGGTGGGGTGCATGTCCACGGGAATGCCGCGCCCGTTGTCGACGACCTTGACGCCGCCGTCGATCTGGAGCGTAATCTCGATATGGTCGCAGTACCCGGCCAGCGCCTCGTCCACCGAGTTGTCCACCACTTCGTAGACGAGATGGTGGAGGCCGCGCGGGCCCGTCGATCCGATGTACATGCCCGGCCTCTTGCGGACCGCTTCCAGGCCTTCCAGGACGGTGATCTCACTGGCGCCGTACGCGTGTTCCGTCGCGGCCTCCAGGATCGGGGACTCACCCTCGCCGATCAACACATCACTTGCGTTCAACTCGTTCTCGTGTGCCACAGGCGTAGACGGCTCCTCAGCTGGATAGACCACATGAATCTCGTACTATTCTACCCTGCGGATGGTTGCGGGAGCGTACCAACCGCCTCTCACCGGCCAATAAAGCGGGTCCAGAGCGGACGGCGGGTCCTTCCATGAGGACCGATACGCCGGAGGGACCTCCGATTGCGCTACAGGCCGTCCAGCGGACACGGCATTGCGCTCCGGCTCACCCGTAGGTGTCGCGCGGACCGCGTCCCTTGACCGTGCGCCCACCCTTGCGCCAGCTCGGCGCGGCCGGCCCGACGACGGAGAGCCGCTTGACCACGCCCGGGCCGAGCTCGGCCTCGAACCTCCGCAGCACGTCCGGTGAGATGAGGCGCAACTGCGTCGCCCACGCGGTCGAGTCGCACCGGACCAGGACGGTATCGGCGTCGAAGCTCTCGGGCACGCAGTGCGCCGCGATGTCCGTCCCGACGATCTCGGCCCACCGGGACAGGACCGACCCGATGGCCACCGGGGATTTCCAGCCACGCTCCGCGAGCATCCGCGAGAACACGTTGCCCACGCCTTCCGGGTCGCGTCCGCCGTAGACGGGTTCGGGCGAGTACCGGCGTCGGGGTGTCTTCCCCGGCTGCTTCGCCGCAGGTCCGCGCGGCGTGCCGCGGGCCTCGGACGCACTGCGCAGCCGGTTGAGGAGGGCCTGGGGGGCGTCCTGTTCGGGGAGGTCGGGTCCGGGCCGGGCCGGGGCGCCGCCGTCGTCCGTGGCCTCCGTGTCGCGGCGTCCCCGCGACCCCGCGACCCCGGTGTCCGACGGATCCTCCCCGCGATCCTCCCCGCGATCCTCAGGCATGTGCCCCTCCTGCAGGGAGGTCCGTGACGCCGTCCCGGTCCTTCCCGACGCGACCGTCGTCGCCCGCCCCGGCGTCGTCCGGCCCGGCATCCGTCCGCTCGGCCGTCAGCTCCCCGTCGGGGGCGGCGCCGTCCGCCGCTCCGGCCAGGGCGCCCGGGATCACGCGGATCTGACGGCCGAGGAGTGCTGCGGGGATGTCGTCACCCACGGCTGCCGTCACCAGCACCTGCTCGGCCGGAGCCACGATGGCGGCGAGGCGCGTCCGTCGCTGGGCGTCGAGTTCGGCGAAGACGTCGTCGAGGATCAGGACCGGACCGCCGCCGGGGGTGTGGTCCTCCTCGAGCAGCAGGTAGTAGGACGCCAGCCGCAGGGCGAGGGCCATCGACCAGGTCTCGCCGTGGGAGGCGTATCCCTTGACGGGGGCCCCGCCCAGCAGGAGCCCGAGCTCGTCCCGATGCGGGCCCACGAGCGAGAGGCCCCGGTCCAGCTCCTTCTTCCGGTGCCGGAGGAGACTCGCCGTGAACAGCTCCGTGAGCGCCGGGAGGGCGAGCTCCCTCAGGCCGTCGGCCGTCCCGGCGTGCGCAGAGTCCGCCGCGTCGTCGTCCACCGCGAGGTCCATCGAGGACGAGACGCTCGAGATGTAGGTGATGTCGGTGACCTTCGAACCGTCCGTCAGCTCCTGGTAGGCACGCTGGACATGGGGCCGGAGATGATCGACGAGGAGGAGCCGGGCGGACAGCAGCCGTGCCCCGGCCTCGGCGAGGTGCTGGTCCCACACGTCGAGGGTCGCCTCGTGTCCCGTCGAGAACCGTCCGGCCGCCCTCGCCGACTTGAGCAGGGCGTTGCGCTGCTTCAGCACACGCTCGTAGTCCGCCCGCAGCGCGGACTGGTGCGGGAGCAGGGACACCATGACGTCGTCGAGGTACCGACGCCGTCCCGAGGGATCCCCCTTGACCAGCGTCAGGTCCTCGGGAGCGAAGAGGACGGTCTTCAGGATTCCCGCGGCGTCCCGCGCGCGCACCGGGTTGGCCCTGTTGATGCGGGCACGGTTCCCGGATTCCGCGTTGATCTCGACCTCGACGCCGGTGCGCTGGGTCCCGCGGACGAATCTGCCGCGGATGATCGCGCGGTCCTCACCGAAGCGGATGAGCGGCTTGTCGCTGCTCACGCGGTGCGAGGACAGGGTGGCGAGGTAGCCGACGGCCTCGACGATGTTCGTCTTGCCCACGCCGTTCGGCCCGACGAAGACCGTGATGCCGGGTTCGATCGCCGTGTCGAGGTGCTCGTAGCTCCGGAACCCGGTGAGTGAGAGGTGCTCCACGTACACCGGGACCCGCCTACTCCGGTTTCGGCTGGGCCGGCTTCACCGCGTGGCCGCCGAACTGGTTGCGGAGCGCCGCCACCATCTTCATCGACGGCGAGTCCTCCTGCCGGGACGTGAAGCGGGCGAACAGGGCTGCGGTGATGGCGGGGGCCGGCACGGAATTGGCGATGGCCTCCTCGACGGTCCATCGTCCCTCGCCGGAATCCTCGACGAAGCCCGCGATCTTCGACAGTCCCGGATCCTCCTGCAGCGCCTTCACGAGGAGGTCCAGCAGCCAGGACCGCACGACGGTGCCCTTCTGCCAGGCGGCGAACGTGCCGTGGACGTCCTTGACGATGTCCTTGGCCTCGAGCAGCTCGTATCCCTCGGCGTAGGACTGCATGAGTCCGTACTCGATCCCGTTGTGGACCATCTTGGCGTAGTGCCCGGCACCTACGTCCCCCACATGGACGAAGCTCTCGGCACGGTCGCCTTCCGGACGCAGGGCGTCGAAGATCGGCATGGCACGTTCGACGTCGTCCTGGACACCGCCGGCCATGAGGCCGTAGCCGTTCTCGAGTCCCCAGACGCCACCCGAGACGCCGCAGTCCAGGAAGCGGATGCCTTTCTGCGCGAGCAGCGCGGCGTGGATCTGGTCGTCCGTGAACTTCGAGTTGCCTCCGTCGATCACCAGGTCGCCCTCGGAAAGGAGTTCCGAGAGGTCCTTCACCACGGCGTCGGTGACCTGGCCGGCAGGGACCATCACCCAGACGATCCGCGGCGCGGGGAGCGTCGCCACGAGTTCCTCGAGACTCGGCACGTCGGTGCGGTCGGGGTTCCGGTCGAAGCCCGTGACCTCTATGCCCTTCCCGCGGAGACGCTCCCTCATGTTGAATCCCATTTTTCCGAGTCCAATGAGGCCGATGTGCATGAGCTTCTCTTTCTGACGATGTGCCCGACCGGCGGGCCGGCCGGCCGGGATATCTGCCTGGGCTGCTACTGGTTGGGCAGCCGGACCGGCATCAGGAGGTACCTGTAGTCTTCCCTGTCCTCGCCGGAGGCGTCGTCCTGCGCGGAGATGACCGCGGGCTTGGGCGGTGAGGTGAAGGAGAACCGCACGAAGGGGCTGCTGAACGCGCCGAGACCCTCGCTCAGGTAGTGCGGGTTGAACGCGACCGTGATGTCCTCGCCGTCGAGGGTGGCCTCGATGGCCTCCGACGCCTGGGCGTCCTCCCCCGTCCCCGCATCGAGGGTGACCTGGCCTTCCTGGAACGCCAGGCGCACCGGGGTGTTCCGCTCGGCGACGAGCGAGACGCGGCGGACGGCTTCGACGAGCGAACTGGTCTGGACCGTGGCGTGGATGGGGGTCTTGTCCGGGAAGAGCGAGCGGATCTTGGGGTAGTCGCCATCGACGAGCAGGGAGGTGGTCCGCCGCCCGCCGGACTCGAAGCCGATGAGCTCGGAATCGTCGGACAGGGCGATGTTCAGGTCGCCGGCCCCGCCGAGGGTCTTCGCCACCTCGTTCAGGGTCTTGGCCTTCACGAGCGCACTGGTCGAGATGCCCGGCGTGGACGGTTTCCAGGACACTTCGCGTAGTGCGAGCCTGTAACGGTCGGTGGCCAGGAGCGTGATGAGGTCGTCCTCGATCTCCATGCGGACACCCGTGAGGATCGGAAGGGTGTCGTCGCGGCTTGCCGCGATGATCACCTGCGACACGGCCTGCGCGAAGGCGTCCCCGTCGACGACACCGCTCACGGCCGGGAGCTTCGGCAGTTCGGGGTATTCACCCTCGGGCATGGTGGCGAGGTTGAAGCGGCTGTTCCGGCACGTCAGCGTGACCTTCGACCCGTCGGTCGTGACGTCGACCGGCGCGGAGGGCAGGCTCCTGCAGATGTCGGCGAGCAGGCGTCCCGAGACGAGGATGGTGCCTTCCTCCAGCACGTCGGCCGCGATCTCGAGGCGTGCCGAGATCTCGTAGTCGAAGCTCGCGAGGCTGAGCAGGCCACCCTCTGCCTTGATCAGCAGTCCTGCGAGGACGGGGACCGGGGGGCGCGGGGACAGGGAACGGGCGGTCCAGGACACAGCCTCCGCAAGTACATCCCGTTCAACTCTGAATTTCACGGAGCAGTGCCGCCTTTCGCCAGGTCAAAAAAACAGCCCCCGGCGAATCACCGGCGGATGGTCGGATCGGGTTCGCCCACGGAGTTGTCCGGGCACGGGGAACTACAACCCTACTGGGTGACAGCTTAGCCGCGTACCGGTCCGGCGCAGCAGGACCGGGGGCGACGGAGGACGGACGGGACGTGGAATGTTATCTGACGAACTTTTGAAGTTTAAGGTTCGTAGTGTTAATAACTGCTGTGGATACTGTGGATAAGTGCCTCGATCCCGGGGCTGGGGCCGATCCGGGGTGTGGATAAGGTGTGAGGCCGGACGACGGTCCGCTGCCGGCGGCTGTGGGCGAAATCCTTGTCATTTCGCGGATCCACAGGCTGGACGGGGGTTGTCCTCAGGATGAGGGGTGATGTGCCCCTGGTTATCCACAGCTGTGTCCACACCTGTTAATTACAGGCGTGGGATTCGGGTAGTCGCCCCGGTCAGGCCTCGCGTTGCTTGTGCTTGATGCGGTTGGTCAGTTCGGTGACCTGGTTGAAGATCGCCCGCCGCTCCGCCATCAGCTCGCGGATCTTCCGATCGGCATGGATGACCGTCGTGTGGTCACGCCCGCCCAGCTCCTGCCCGATCTTGGGCAGCGACATGTCCGTGAGCTCCCGGCAGAGGTACATCGCGATCTGCCGTGCCGTCACGAGGGTCCTCGTCCGTGACTTGCTGCAGAGCTCCTCCATGCTGATCTGGAAGTAGTCCGCCGTCTGCGCCATGATCACCGTCGACGTGATCTCCCGGGCACCGTCGTCGGAGATGAGGTCCTTCAGGACGACCTCGGCCAGGTTGACGTCCACGGGCTGGCGGTTGAGGCTGGCGAAGGCGGTGACACGGATCAGCGCGCCCTCGAGTTCGCGGATGTTCGTGGCGATCTTGGAGGCGATGTACTCGAGGACGTCGTCCGGCGCGCTCAGGCTGTCGCTGATCGCCTTCTTGCGGAGGATCGCGATGCGCGTCTCCAGTTCCGGCGGCTGGATGTCCGTCAGGAGGCCCCACTCGAAGCGGGACCTCATGCGCTCCTCGAATCCGATGAGCTGCTTGGGTGGCAGGTCGGAGGTGATGACCACCTGCTTGTTGTGGTTGTGCAGGGCGTTGAACGTGTGGAAGAACTCCTCCATGGTCCGGTCCTTGCCGGAGAGGAACTGGATGTCGTCGATGAGCAGGATGTCCACGTTGCGGTAGGTCTGCTTGAAGCTCGACCCCTCGTCGTCGCGGATCGAGTTGATGAAGTCGTTGGTGAACTCCTCGGAGTTCACGTACCGCACGCGGATGCCCGTGTAGAGGTGCCGGGCATAGTGACCGATGGCGTGGAGGAGGTGTGTCTTGCCCAGCCCCGAGTCCCCGTAGATGAACAGCGGGTTGTAGGCCTTCGCCGGTGCCTCCGCCACGGCGACCGCGGCGGCGTGGGCGAAGCGGTTCGACGAGCCGATCACGAAGGTGTCGAAGATGTACTTGGGATTGAGCCGACCGAACTCGGAGGAGTTGCTGGGCGGCGTCGGGGACGGCTTGGTCTCACCCTTCGGTGCCGGCGATGCACGCTCGGGCTCCTGCTCGGGTGCTTCCTCCCGCACGGGGGTCAGTTCGGGGTCGATGACGAACGCGCACTGGATGTCCTCGCGGAAAACGTCGCGCAGTGCCTCGTCGAGGGCTCCCTTGAGCTGGGTCTGCAGGACCTCGCGTGTCAGCTCGTTCGGGACGGCGATGAGCATGGTGGTGCCGATGAGTCCCTGGGCCTGGGCCAGCACCATGAATCCCCGCTGGCGGGGTGTCACTCGATCGTCGTGTTCCAGGGTCCGGATGACTTTACGCCAGGAGCTCCCGACGTCATTGACCTCATCTGTACCCACAAAGACCTCTCTCGACTGCACTGCCAGCGCTCGGAAAGATCCGTCATCCACAGAGTTGTTCACATGTCGTGGATAAACGGACCGGAGCCAAGACTAGAGGATGAAAAGTGCAGAAGATAGCGGACTGACGCGGTCCTGGGGGCACCGTGAAGGGCCTCACACGGGCGTCCGAGGGGGGCGTGTAGTGTGTCTCGGGCACCGGTTGTCCACAGGGCGGTGGAAAAAGTGCCCACAGGCTGGTGACAGCGAGTTTGACGCCCCCGAGTCGCGTCCCCTAACGTTATGTAGTCCAACATGTCTGCATTTCGCATGCCATCACAGGTGTTTCCGGGTACTAAGAGGCCTCGGGATGTGACAGCTCCAGCGCGAATGTCGGATGTACACCTTCATCGCGTCAGTCTGTTCTTCCCCCTTGTTGCAATGGGCCGGACGCATCTCAAGATCGTTCTGGAGTAACTACAGTGAGCAAGCGGACTTTTCAGCCGAATAACCGCCGTCGTGCCAAGAAGCACGGTTTCCGTCTTCGCATGCGCACCCGCGCTGGTCGTGCCATCCTGTCGGCACGCCGCGGCAAGGGCCGTACCGAACTCTCGGCATAAGCGGTTCCTCCTCCGCCATGCGTCCTTCGGGTGATCGCGTCGGCACCGGGTTCCCTGCCTCGGCAGACAGGACCCCGTCGTGCTTCCGATGATCCACAGGGTGCGGACGGCAGCGGATTTTGCACGTATCGTACGTTCCGGCGCCCGCTCAGGGCGCCGGAACGTTGTGCTATACGGCTCCAGGAGTACGATCTCCTCACCTTCGCGCGTCGGCTTCATCGTCGGCAAGAACGTAGGGAACGCGGTCACGCGCAACCTCGTTAAGAGAAGGCTGCGCCACGCCTCGGCGGAGTGGGTGGCTCTGCACCCCCACGGGTACGACGTCGTCGCCCGTGCGCTGCCTGCAGCGGCGGGCAGCGACTGGCCGGACCTGCGGAAGGATTTCACCGGCTCCCTGGCCGCTGTCGTCCGCAGGCTGGAAGGGTCCGACACGGCGGAAAGGCGAGGCAGAGTATCGTGAAGAGCGTCGCTGCCAGTGCCCTGTCCTTCTTCGTCGGGCTGCCTCGCCTGGCGGCGATCGGCTTGCTGATCGCGTACCGGAAGGTCGTCTCTCCGCTGTACGGGCCGGTGTGCCGGTTCTACCCGAGTTGCTCCGCCTACGCACTCGAGGCCGTGACCGTTCACGGCTTCATGCGTGGCACCTTGCTCGCCTCCAGGCGGCTCGTCCGCTGCCACCCGTGGAACGACGGCGGCGTCGACCATGTGCCGGCTGGTTCCAGGGTCTTCCCGGCAGGGAGGACCCCCTCGATTGTTGTGTTGAACCATCCGGTGATCCCGGCCGATGACGAAAGCCGCCCCGCGGCTTGAGGAGCTAACTGATTATGGGTTTTTTTGAGACGATCCTGGCACCGTTCCGGTGGCTCGTGTCGTGGATCATGTTCATGTTCCACGAGGGCTTCACCTTCCTCGGAATGGATCCGGCCTCCGGCTGGACCTGGGTGCTGTCGATCGTAGGGCTCGTCGTCGTCATCCGAGCCGCCCTGATCCCCGTCTTCGTGAAGCAGATCAAGGCGCAGCGCGGGATGCAGGCTCTGCAGCCGGACCTGCGGAAGCTTCAGCAGAAGTACAAGGGCAAGACCGACCAGCTCTCCCGTCAGGCGATGACGCAGGAGCAGATGGCGCTGTACAAGAAGCACGGGACCAACCCGTTCGCTGCTTGTCTGCCCATCCTCATCCAGATGCCGTTCTTCTTCGCGCTGTTCACCGTGCTGAACGGCGTCGCGCGGGCCAGTGAGGAAGGCACCGAGATCGGTGCGCTCTCCCCGGAGTCCGTCCGCCAGTTCGACGAGGCCACGATCTTCGGTGCTCCCCTCTCATCGACCTTCCTCGGCAGCTTCGGCGCCGACGGCAACCTCAGCGTCATCATCCTGTCCCTGCTCATGATCATCGCGATGACCGCGTCGCAGTTCATCACGCAGAAGCAGATCATGGCGAAGAACATGTCGGAGGAGGCCATGCAGAGCCCCTTCATGCGTCAGCAGAAGATCATGCTCTACATCCTTCCGCTGGTGTTCGGTATCGGCGGTATCAACTTCCCGATCGGCGTCCTGGTGTACTGGACCACGACCAACCTCTGGACCATGGTCCAGCAGTTCTACGTGATCCGCAGGATGCCGACTCCCGGGTCGCCCGCCGCCAAGGCGCTGGCGGAACGGCGCGCGAAGAAGGGGCTGCCCGCGGTTCCGCTGCTCGGTGAGCGGAAGACCGAGCCGGCGATCGAGACCGTCCAGGAACAGCGGGTCCAGCGGGTCCAGCCCCAGCGCAAGAAGAGGAAGAAGCGATGACGGTAGACAACGAAGAGCCCACTCCCGACCTCGGCGATCCCGAGTCCGACGACGACGTCGCGGCCGGTGGCGAGACGAAGGCAGCCCGGCTCGACGAGGAGGGCGATGTCGCCGCGGACTACCTCGAGGAGCTGCTCGACATCGCCGATATCGACGGCGACATCGACATCGAGGTGCGCAGCGGTCGTACCTACATCTCCATCGTCTCGGAGGACACGTCCGACGCCGGTCTCAGTACCCTGGTCGGCCATGACGGCGAGGTGCTGGAGGCCCTCCAGGAGCTGACGCGCCTCAGCGTGCTGACCGCCACCGACTCCCGTTCGCGCCTCGTGCTCGACGTCGACGAATACCGGGACCGACGTTCACGCGAGCTGACGAAGATCGCCCAGGACGCCGTCGCCGACGTGAAGGAGACGGGCGAGGACGTGGCTCTCGCGCCCATGTCGGCCTATGAGCGGAAGATCGTCCACGATGTCGTGGCGGACCTGGGCCTGGTGAGCGAGTCCGAGGGAGAGGGCCCAGCCCGGCACATCGTCGTATCACCCAGTGATGACTGACCAGCCCCTCCCGACAGTCATCGCAGTCCCGGAGCCCTCGGTGGAGGAATCCGTCGCTGCCGAGACCGTCTTCGGGTTGCGGCTTCCACTGGCCCGGTCCTTCGTCGCCCATCTGGCGTCGTCGGGGATCGAGCGCGGCCTGCTCGGTCCGCGGGAGGTACCCCGTCTGTGGGGCCGGCACGTCCTCAACTGTGCCGTCGTGGCCGAACTGATGAGCAGGGACGCCTCCGTCGTCGACGTCGGAAGTGGCGCAGGACTGCCAGGGCTGGCGATAGCTGTCGCGCGGCCGGATCTGCAGCTCCATCTGGTGGAGCCCCTGGAGCGGCGGGTGACGTGGCTGAACGAGGTCGTCGATGATCTCTCACTCACGAACGTGACGGTGCACCGCGCGAGAGCGGAGGAGATGGTCGGGAGGATCGCCGGGGACTACGTCACGGCGCGGGCTGTATCGGCCCTCTCCACGCTCGCCGGCTGGACCATTCCTCTGGCGAAGGCCGGCGGGGAGGTCCTCGCGATCAAGGGTCGCAGCGCAGCGGACGAGATCGAAAAGGCACGGAAGATCATCCGCAGACTCGGTGGTGGCAGCGTCGAGATCCTTACGGTGGGTGCAGGAGTGCTGGAGGAACCGACGACCGTCGTCCGCATCCCGCTGCGTAAGGCCTGACGTCCCGGGATCGCGGCCCCGGCGCTGCACCTGATCCCGCAGGGGACTTACGGCTACCCTTGTATCTAACGACGTCTGGCATGTGAGAGTGAGTTACTGAGTGACCATCAAGGACGCCCCCGCGACCCGATCCGAGCCCCTGTCGATGCCCGGAACACCGGTGGCCGTCGGTCTCGGCGGAAGACAACCTGCTTCGTTTGAGGCGCTGGCCAAGGCCGGTGTGGTTTCACGTGAAACTACGAGCGCCTCCTCGGGCGCCGTCGACGCACCCCCTGCCAGGAAGCAGGCCAGGGGCAGGAATGTCCTGGAGACGATGGACGACTCCTCTCCGCTGGGTCGGGAACTGGCCAGCGAGACGAAGCGTAGGGAGAAGCTGCTGGGCAAGCCCCTCCCCAAGCCGAGCAGTACCCGCATCATGACGATCAGCAACCAGAAGGGTGGCGTCGGCAAGACGACGACGACCGTCAATATCGCTGCGGCGCTGGCCACCGCCGGGCTGCAGGTACTGGTCATCGACATCGATCCCCAGGGGAACGCGTCGACGGCGTTGAACATCGACCACCACGCCGACGTCGACTCCATCTACGACGTCCTGATCGACGATCTACCCTTGAGCGACGTGGTCGCTCCCTGCCCCGACGTGCCGAACCTCATCTGCGCTCCCGCCACGATCCATCTGGCCGGCGCGGAGATCGAGCTGGTATCCCTGGTCGCCCGTGAGCAGCGCCTCCGGCGGGCCATCGACGTGTATGCGAAAGCACGCGAGGAGAAGGGCGAACCACGGCTCGATTTCGTCTTCATCGACTGCCCGCCCAGCCTCGGTCTGCTGACCGTGAACGCGTTCGTCGCCGCCAAGGAGGTGCTCATCCCCATCCAGTGCGAGTACTACGCGCTCGAAGGGCTGAGCCAGCTGCTCAAGAACATTGAAATGATTCAGAAGCATCTCAATGCTGACCTGACGGTGTCGACGATCCTGCTGACGATGTACGACGGACGCACCAACCTCGCTGCGCAGGTAGCCGCCGAGGTTCGTGAACACTTCCCCCAGCAGGTGCTAAAAGCAGTCGTGCCACGATCGGTGCGCATCTCCGAGGCCCCGAGCTACCAGCAGACGGTCATGACGTACGACCCGTCCTCGAGCGGGGCCCTGTCCTACCAGGAAGCCGCAGCCGAGATCGCCTCGCGTTCGTAGTACTGCACCCGGTCCGGCTCGTCCGGTCCGACCACCCAGAAGTCATGGTGGAGCTTCGCTCCACCGATCGGAAGGAATGTCATGGCGGAAAAGCGGCGCGGACTGGGTCGAGGGCTCGGGGCACTGATCCCCAGCGCCCCACCAGAAGAAGCCCCCGATGTCGTCGAGGCCGAGCGCGTTCCGCGGCAGGACCCACCGGCAGCAGAGCCTGAGACACCGAGGAAGCAGGGTGGCCGGCCCGTCGACCTCTTCTTCGAGCGGGTCACGGAGGAGGACGTCGCAGAGCAGCCCCGCTCCTACTCGTCCGCGCTGCGTAGCGGCATCAACAAGAATGTCCTCGAAGCGCAAACGAAACGGGTTGGTAAGACGTCTACCCGCAAGTCCGCTTCAGCGGGGTCGGCGCCAGCGGTTTCCGCGCCGTCAGGAAGGACTCGAGCATCCGACCAACCCGCGGGCGCCGATCATGCTACCTATGAGGCGACGGACGATGGCAGACTGCTTGCCGCCGCTTCGGTGGATGAGCCGTCTGCGTCGGACGCTCCGGACCCCGATGCGGGGATGGCCTTGACCGGCGAGCCGGCCGCTCGTGCAACAAGCGAGTCTGTTTCACGTGAAACCCCCGAATCCGCTGCCGCCGCGGGCGGCAGGGACCAGGGCGATTCCGCCGGCCTCGTACAGGTGCCGGGAGCGACCTTTGCGGAACTGCCGCTCGACAGCATCCATCCGAACCGGAAGCAGCCCCGCGTCGAGTTCAACGAGGACGAGCTGTCGGAGCTGGTGCATTCCATCCGGGAGATCGGCGTACTGCAACCGGTCGTCGTGCGCCCCTCGCAAGAGGAAGGCGAGCCCTCCTATGAGCTGGTCATGGGTGAGCGCCGATGGCGAGCATCCCGCGAAGCGGGCCTGGTGAGCATCCCCGCGATCATCCGCTCGACCCTCGACGACGATCTCCTCCGGGACGCGCTCCTCGAGAACCTGCACCGGAGCGCCCTCAACCCGCTGGAAGAGGCGGCGGCGTATCAGCAACTCCTGGAGGACTTCGGATGCTCGCACGACGAACTGGCAGGGCGTCTGGGACGGTCCAGGCCGCAGATCTCCAACACCCTGCGCCTCATGAAGCTGCCGCCGCTGGTGCAGCGCCGCGTCGCCGCCGGCGTCCTCAGCGCCGGGCATGCGCGGGCACTTCTCGGCCTCGGCGACGCCGCTGACATGGAGAAGCTGGCGCAGCGGATCGTGGCTGAGGGATTGTCCGTCCGCTCCACGGAGGAGATCGTCGCGCTGTCCGGCGGGCTCCGGAGGGCCAGTAAGCCGTCCAGTCAGCGCGACGGGGCCCGTCACGAGCGCCTCGACTACCTGGCGACCTCGCTGTCGGATCGGCTGGACACCAATGTCAAGATCACCCTCGGCGCCAAGAAGGGGCGGGTCAGCATCGAATTCGCCAGCGTGGACGACCTGAACAGGATTGTCGGCGTCCTCTCGCCCGCGAAGGACTGAGGAGGACATCATCGAAGGGCCGTGTTCCACGTGGAACACGGCCCTTCGTGATTACCCGGCTGCCTCTGCCGTGCGGGTCTGCATCTTCCCCCGCCCCCAGGGATACGCCATGAACGCCGATGGGACCAGAACAAAGTGGTGCATGGTCTCGACCTTTCGTTCCCGCGAACAGGGTGGCTGTTGCCAAGGGCCACCCCACGACCGCTCGCCCACCGATGCTCTGCCGGCCGTCCCTTCTGATGCAGACGTGAACGATTGACCGGTTCTCATCCTCGTGGTGGCGATTGAGTAAAAGGTGCACCCCGCAATGTTTCACGTGGACCAATGACGACCCTCCATCCAGGTGGGCGGAAGGCCGTACCTCACAAAGCACCGAAATCGTCTCGGTGCTCGAGAACGCGCTTCGAGACCTACTACATCGACAGTGCACGATCGGTACTTGTTTCACGTGAAACATAGGGCGATCGAGCTGCCCCCCGAATCCGCGCACCAACGGTGCGGTTCGTTATGGGCAGTGGATTCCCGTTGCACGGCTACCAAGGGCTCGCGTCGTGCATCCAGCCCGCTGCTCCTGGGAGCGACCGGCAAGGAACGGTCGGGAGGCCGCGAGCAACAAGGAACGCTCTGCAATCACTGGCCGTGCCCTTCCAAAGGTCGACCCTGACGCCGTTCATCGACCGCCGACGCGCGTCGCCGATGCTTGCTGGCAGATGCTCAATCGCGCCCGGCTCACGGCATACGGCACACGGCACATAGCCAGCTCCATCGGGCACATGGCACGGTACACGCCATACGACCAACGGGACGCGGCACACTGCAGGCACGGAGGGAGGACAGCTGAAGACGAGAAGCTGCCGGCGACTGGTCGGCATAACATTCCATGATCTGCCGGGTGCAGTCCGGTTCGCTCGAGAAAGCATGTTCCACGTGGAACCAAGCTCGAGCGTCCTGTCGGCGCCCGTTCGTACGCTGATCGTGTAGGACGAGTCCTGAGGATACGGCAGCTTCATACGGGGCGTGCTGCGAGTTCTGTGGTGCGCACGGGCACCCGCCGAAGCGTCACGTTCGGTGAGCCGCCGCCACTGCGTTCGCTGGAGAGATACATGCGGTTCCCAGTGAATCAGGGTCCGAGCGCCTAGCGTGGATCGGGATGCGTCGGCGGTTCCCGGACAACTTTCAATCAGCAACTAACCTGTTTCACGTGAAACGTCGTCGGCGAGGACTGCTCAATGCGGATGCCAGAAGGGTGCCCGCTCAACGGGTTGCTCGTTCGTAGGTCACGTCCTCAACATCCTTGCCACGCAGTTCCTCCTGCACGTTGACGAGACATCGCCCGTTGCGCGCGGTGCATGCCAGACCCAGGGTCGTGGGCGACGGCACCGGAGGTCGAACGCCGACCACGTGTACCCTGCAATGTTTCACGTGGAACTGGTCGTCGGTCACCCGCGAGTGTTGGCAGTCCGAGGTTTCTCATGGCGAGCTGCGCCCCACTCGCGGTGGAACCGACGGTGGGTTCGACAGCGCAACGCAGAGGTCCTGACGAAGGCGTGGCGGAGGGCGGCCCCAACGGCCGCCACGAACGTTTGCGGCTGGATGGCCGGTCGCCCATGCGAACCTGTCGCCTGGCACGGAATGCAGGTTCGGCCCGGTCCAGGATCGCCTGGCGCCTCCCGCCTGCCTGCGGCTGCCCCCGACGAGGAGCACCGTTTCAGTAGTGGCTCAGTGAAGAGCACTTGGCAACCAGTCGTTCCCGACCGCGATCGATGTCGCGCGGCCGCCGCCCGCCAGCACCTCCGGTTTCACGTGAAACCGATGACCAGCCGGAGCCCCATTCTTGACGGTCACCTACAGGACGAGGCATCTCGGGCTAAGAGCTTGCAGTCGCTCCCAGAAAAATGAGTGTCAAGCGATTACCCGTGTATTTCGTCCTACTGCAGCCTCCTGGGCAGCGCACAGGCGCCCAAACCGTGGGTCGTCCGGTGGGCTCCATCGACCGACCTGCGGGGAACAGCCGCCACAAGACAGTCCACCGGGCAGGCTCTCGCCCAGTGGTCAGGCGTCGTCACTGACACGGCTCACAGGGCGCGGGACGCGGACCCCCCCGTTCGCCGAACTCGTTCACGGGTCGATGCCGGTGCAACCCTGGTCCGTGCCCACGAAGACCGGCGACGGAGCCACGGGTCGGTTTCACGTGAAACGCCGGACAGGGCAGCTGCTGATCGGTCGCTCGTGCAATCCAGCGAACCTCGGTGGGCCCCCTGTGTACGGCGGGCATTCTGCGCATAGGGACGGGTTCGGGCGAGGAGGACAGGGTGGGGGCACCCCGGTGGATAGGCGCGAGGATCGTCGCAGTGCGTCCCGTGATGGCCGGGACGAAGAAGGAGGACCCGTCGGTATCCGACGGGCCCTCCAATTCAGCGCGATATCAATTGATGAAGGCTGCGAACTCCTGCTCGAGGACCTGCTTCGGCTTCGCGCCGATCGAGGTCGCGGCGACCTCTCCGCCCTGGAAGACGTACACGGCAGGGATCGAGGTGATGCCGTACTTCGCGGCGATCGCGGGATTGTCGTCCACGTTCACCTTCACCACATCGACCTTCTCCGCATGCTCGGCCGCGATGTCGTCGAGGATCGGCGAGAGCATGCGGCAGGGGCCACACCATTCCGCCCAGAAGTCGACGATCACGGGCTTGCTCGACTGCAGGACGTCGGCGTCGAATGACGCGTCCGTCACATCCTTTGCGTTGCTCATTGCACTGCTCCTTGTGGTTGGTCGATCAGAGGGAAGCCGATTCGGAGACTGCCTCGGCGGGTGGGGTCGGAACCCGGGCCGCGGTCTCCGAGAGGTCGGCGGTATCGGCGAGGTAGTGCTCCACGTCGAGGGCGGCCACGCAGCCACTGCCCGACGCGGTGATCGCCTGGCGGTAGGTCGGATCGATCACGTCGCCCGCGGCGAACACGCCGGCCAGCGATGTCTTGGACGTACGTCCCTGGACCGCGATGGTCCCTTCACTGGTCAGCTCCAGCTGGTCCTTCACGAGGTCGACACGCGGGTCGTTGCCGATCGCGACGAAGATGCCGGTGACGTCGACGTCGCTGGTGGTCCCGTCGACCGTGCTCGCGACGCGGACGCCGGTGACCTTCTCGCCGCCATGGATACCGACCACTTCCGAGTTCCACAGGAAGTTGATCTTCTCGTGGGCGAAGGCGCGGTCCTGCATGATCTTGGAGGCCCGGAGGCTGTCACGGCGGTGGATGACGGTGACGGAGCGGGCGAACTTGGTGAGGAAGAGTGCTTCTTCCATGGCCGAATCGCCACCACCGACGACGGCGATGTCCTGGTCGCGGAAGAAGAAGCCGTCGCACGTCGCGCACCAGCTCACTCCGTGGCCTGACAGCCGCTTCTCGTCGTCCAGACCGATCTCGCGGTACTCCGAGCCGGTCGAGATGATAACGGCACGTGCCAGGAATTCCTCACCGGTCGCGATGGTCAGCTTCTTGATGTCACCCGCGAGGTCGGCCGAGACGACGTCCTCGTAGAGGATCTCGGTGCCGAATCGGCGGGCCTGCTTCTCGAACTGCTCCATGAGGTCCGGTCCCATGACGCCGTCCGCGAACCCTGGGAAGTTCTCGACGTCGGTGGTGTTCATCAGCTCACCGCCGGCCTTGACCGAACTCGCGATGAGGATGGGCTTCAGGTTGGCCCGGGCGGTGTACACCGCTGCCGTGTACCCGGAAGGTCCGGATCCCACGATGACGACGTCGTGGATCTTCGGTTCGCCGGAGGGGCTTCCTGCGGTAGGCGTGTCCAACTGGACATCGGTTTGCACTGTCACGTTTCGAAAGACCTTTCTGTCTTCTCATGCGCTGATACGGCCGCATCGGGCATATCCGCGGACACTTCCCTCAACGGAGCCACGGTCCTGGATATTCCGCCGACGGACGCTCCCGCGCGCACCCGATCACGGCCCGGACGGTCGTCCGGCGGTAGCTCCCGGGGTCAGCCGACCCGGATCTCGGCGATCCGCAGGCCGAAGGGGTACTGGGCCTGGATGTTGAAGAGCCTCGGCAGCTGGGTGAAGTTGACGATGACGTATCGTCCGGTCTGCGGGCCGGCCGTACCTGCCGGAACGGGAAGGGTGACCGTCGGCGCGGTGAAGCCGCTCTGCGCGATCTGCTGTGCGCCCTCGAGGTTCGGCTGGTCGTTGACCAGTACGGAGAAGCTGCCACCGGCACCATTGAGCTGATCGATGGAGACCTCCGAGATCTCCGATTCCTCCTCCAGCTCGACGACCAGGGCCAGGCTGGATGCCAGCCCACCGAAGGTGTCGCTCGCGTAGACCTGGTTGCCCCAGAAGGTGGCCGGATTGCCGTCGATGATGAGGGGCAGGTTGGCGTCGTTGGCAGCGTCCAGCGCCTGGTTGTCCGGTACCACGCGGGTGATCCCGGAGACGACAGGGGCGACGGGTTCGACCACGGGCTCGGCCGAAGGCTCGGCGGTCGGAGCCGCCGTGGGCTCCTCCGTCGGCGGCGCACTCGTCGCCTGGTCGGAACCGGGGTCGGCGAGGGTGCTTCCGCCGAAGAGCGAGCCCAGTTGTGTCGCGGCCAGCACGACGGCGACCACCAGGACGACGCTGAGGACCACGCCCACGAGGACCCGGGTGAACTTGCGGCCACCGCCGTCGTCGTCCGACGGGTCGAGGTCGTCGCCACGGTCGGCGTCGTCGTGCTCGGGAGCGTCCCCGTGCTGGGGGAAGAGTGAGGCGGCCCGTGTGGGACGCTCCGCCGTCACTGCGGGCGCGGCAACCGCTGCGGCGGCGCCGGCCGCGGTGGCCGCTGCTGCGGTCGCCGGGACCGGATGCGACCGTTCCTCGTCGCGCGACTGCCCGCCGTCCCCGCCGCCCCGAGTGGACGAGACGACGGCGGGCGATGCTCCGCCGGGCCGACGGCTGGGCGGCGGAGGGACGAGATGCGAGCTGGGTCGGCGCTCCGCCACGACCGGAGGGAGGTCGGAAGTCTCCTCCTGCGGAGTGTCCTCGGGATTCTGCCGTCCGAAGCGCCGTGTCAGGCCGGCGAGGCGGGGCTTCCGGTGGTGCCGCGGATCGTCGTAGTCCTCGTCGTCGTCGTGGATCTCGGGCTCCGTGGAACGGGGGCCGCCGAAGATCTCCGAGCCGAGCGTGTCCGTGAAGAACGGCTCGATGTACGGCGTGTCCTGTACCGGGGCCTCCTGCTGCACGATCAGGTCGAGCATGTCCGCTGCAGGAGCGCGATTGGTGACGAGGTAGGTGCCCGACTCGGTGATGCCGAGATCGAGGACCTGGATGTTCCCGTTCCGGTCACCCGTCGCCAGCTCGCGGGCGCTCTCGGCGACCTGGGAGGCGTTGCCGGCCGATGCCACGAGGATGCTGACGGGCCGGTTGAGCACCTGGTCGACGCCGTCGAGCACGAGGTCCCGTTCAGCAGAGGCCAGCACATAGGCGGTCACCTTGTAGCGCCCGCCCAGCACCGATCCGACGTCTACTGCTTCTGGCACGTGTTCCTCCCGGCGGACCATGGCTGATTTCTACCCATGCTACCGGTCGGTCAGGCGTTTCCCGGGCTGGACGGTGGGGCGCCGCCGCGGCGGAATCTCGCGAGAAGGGGCCCCACGAAATCGTCCAGTTCGGTGACGCGGAGCAGTTTCAGCATCCCGAGGTAGACCGCCGACATGACCAGCCCGCCGATCGCGAGCACGACGACGGCGTCGAGTTTCGACTGCCAGACGAAGCCCTCGGCGTCGTACCCGCCGAACACCCAGCACAGCGCGGTGCCGGCGATGGCGGCGGCGATGCCGGCGACCGCGAGGCGCACATGGACGTCGAAGACGTGCCCGGCCCCGTACGGTCCGATGGTGCGGGTGAGAAACACATGGCTGATCACGACGGCGATGATGTTGCCGACCGAGTAGGCGACCGCGAGCATCGGCACGATCAGCCGCGGGTCGAACATGGCCGCCGCCAGGGCGAACACCACCCCAATGACGGACAGGATGAGCTGGATCTTGAGCGGGGTCTTCACGTCCTCGCTCGCGTAGAAAACCCGGTTCAGGAAGAAGTTGGCGCTGAGAAACGGGGCTCCGACGGCGAGGATCGCGATGATCACACCGTTGATGGCGGCGCTCTCCGGGGATTCACTGAACAGCATGCCGAGGGGACCGGCGAACGTGAGCAGGGCCGCGGCGCCGAACACGGTCGCGACGCCGATGGTACGCAGCCCGTGGGAGAGGGTGGCACGGACGGTGGGCAGATCTCCGTCCGCATGCGCCGAGGACAGCTGGTTGAACATGACGGTGGCCAGGGACAGCGCGATCACCGCATGCGGCAACTGGTACACCATGGCGCCGAACTCCAGGTTGGTCGACCCCGCGATCTGCACCGGCGGATCCTGGGCCAGGAACCGCGGCCGGGCATCGGAGGCGATCGTGGCGACGCGCTGGTTCACGAGGTACAGGCCGTTGCCGATGAGCATGGTCACGATCGTGACGGACGCGAGTTTCCCCGTCCGGCCGAGGCCCGTCCCGCGGACACCGAACTTCGGGCGCAGTCCCAGGTTCAGGCGCTTCAGCGGGACGAACAGCACGAGCGCCTGGATGATGATGCCGAGGGTGGTCCCGCCCGCGAGGAGCAGTGTCTGCGTGGAGGTCCAGGTGTCGGGGCTGTGCAGTTCCACCTGCTCGGTCCCCATGAGCACGATGAAGACCGTCAGGAAGGCGATCGACACGATGTTGTTGACGACGGGCGCCCACATGTAGGGACCGAAGGACCCGTTGGCATTGAGGATCTGCCCGGTCACCGCGTACATGCCGTAGAAGAAGATCTGCGGCAGGCACCAGTACGCGAACACGGTGGTCAGGGCGAGGTTGGCCCCCGTGAAGCTCGTCGTCAGGCCCACGATGACCGGTGCCGCGAGCGTCACCAGCACCGTCAGCACGAGGAGGGCCGCCGCCGCGAGGGTGAGGAGCCGGCTGACGTAGTCCGCTCCGCGGTCGGGCTGGCGGCTGGCACGGATGATCTGCGGCACCAGCACCGCATTGAACACGCCGCCCGCGAGCATCAGGTAGAGGAAGTTCGGCAGATTGTTCGCCGACGTGAAGAGATCGGACACCTGCCCCGAGGCGCCGATCGCCGTGGCGAGCAGTGCCACCCGGACGAGGCCCAGGAGGCGCGAGACGAGGGTGCCGGCCGCCATGATGGCGCTCGAGCGTGCGGTGGACCCGTTGCGGGGGGCCGAGGGATCGTCGCGGACGGGCCGGCCGGCATCCTGCAGGGGGGTCGAGGCTGTGTTGGTGTCGGACATCGCTCTCCATCGTCTCATCCGGAGGGCGACGGCGTGCGCGGGCTCAGAGGTACTCGGGCAGGACCTCACGGGCCAGGTCGGCGATCCGGCGTTCGTTCGGGAAGGACAGTTTGCGTCCGAGTTCCTGCAGGGGGACCCAGGCGACGTCGACGGCCTCGTGATCGGGGTCGTTCTCGATGGTGAGGTAGCCGCCCGTGGCGATGAGCAGGAAGTGGTGGACCGTCTTGTGGACCCGGTGCCCGCTGACGGTGAACCAGTAGTCGATGCTGCCGAGGGCGGACACGATCCTGCCCTCGATACCGGTCTCCTCGGCGATCTCGCGGACAGCAGCTTCCTCGCTGTTCTCCACGCCTTCCGGGTGGCCCTTCGGCAGGCACCACTCGAGCCGGCCGCCGCGGTTCAGGCGGGCGATGATGGCGACGTCGAGCGTCTCCCGCGTGGTGTCGACGACGATCCCGCCGGCCGACACCTCCTCCACCGTGGGCAGCTGGTGCTGCACGGCAGGCATACCCGTGGTTCCCATTGACACTGTCAAGGGAGTGCGCTTGGGAGCACTTGGAACGGGTCGGTCCATGCAGTCCACTCTAACGATCTTTCAGGAGCCCCGATGACGGCGCGACGCGTCGCCCACCCGTTCGTACAGCTTCCGCGCGGGGCCGCACGCGGTGTGGGAAACGGGCCCCGATCTGGCACCCTTAAGGGACTATGGCGCACCTGCTGGACACTTCCACACTCACCGCACCCCTTCCTCCCGTGGTCCTCGAGGTCGGCGAACTCTTCGACGCCGCGGGGCACGAACTCTCGCTCGTCGGGGGCCCGGTGCGCGACCTGTTCCTCGGCAGGGTGTCGCCCGACCTCGACTTCACCACGGACGCCGACCCGGACCGGACCATCGCACTCATCAAGCGCTGGGCCGACGCCTACTGGGAGATCGGCCGCGCCTTCGGCACCATCGGCCTGCGCAAGGACGGGTACCAGATCGAGATCACCACGTACCGCGCGGAGGCCTACGATCCGGCGTCCCGGAACCCGACCGTCGCCTTCGGCACGAGCCTCGAGGACGACCTGGTCCGCCGCGACTTCACGATCAACGCGATGGCACTCAGGCTGCCCTCCCTCGAACTCGTCGATCCCTTCGGTGGCGTCCGTGACCTCCACGCCGGGGTCCTGCGCACCCCGGGCACGCCGTCGTCGTCGTTCTCCGACGACCCCCTGCGCATGATGCGCGCCGCGCGCTTCGTGTCGCAGCTGGGGGTGGCCGTGGCCCCGGAGGTCTCGGAGGCCCTGGTATCCATGGCCGAGCGGATCTCGATCATCTCCGCGGAGCGGATACGCGACGAACTGGTGAAACTGCTGCAGGGAGCCGCCCCGGACGCCGGGATCGACCTGATGGTGGACAGCGGCCTCGCCGAGCACGTGCTCCCGGAGGTCGCCGCGCTGCGCCTCGAGACGGACGAGCACCACCGCCACAAGGACGTCTACCAGCACTCGCTGACCGTCCTGCGCCAGGCCTGCGCCCTCGAGACCGGCGACGACGGACCGGTGCCCGCACCGGACGTCGTCCTGCGCCTCGCGGCACTCCTGCACGACATCGGGAAGCCGTCGACACGGAAGTTCGAACCGGGCGGTGCCGTGAGTTTCCGACACCACGACGCCGTCGGTGCGAAGCTCGCCGCCAGGAGGCTCAGGACGCTCCGGTTCGACAACGACACCGTCAAGGCCGTCGCGCGGCTCGTGGAACTGCACATGCGGTTCTACGGCTACGGCGAGGCGGGGTGGACCGACTCCGCGGTGCGACGCTACGTGAGCGACGCCGGCCCCCTCCTCGAGCGGCTCCACCGCCTCACCCGCTCCGACGTCACCACCCGCAACCGCAAGAAGGCCGAGCGCCTCGCCTTCGCGTACGACGACCTCGAGGCGAGGATCGCGGCGCTCGCCGACCAGGAGGAACTGGCCTCGATCCGTCCGGACCTCGACGGAGAGCAGATCATGTCGCTCCTCGGCATCCGCCCCGGCCCCGTGGTGGGGCGGGCCTACCGGTTCCTCCTCGAGGAACGGATGGAGCACGGGCCGCACGACCCCGCAGAGGCCGAGACCAAGCTCCGCCAGTGGTGGAGCGTGCAGCCCGAATCCCAGGAGAACCCATGAAGCCGATGACCGGCGCCGCAGCACCCGACCTCACCCCCTCCGGGACCCCGCTCCCGAAGCTGTGGCTCCTGCGGCACGGTGAGACGGAATGGTCCAGGGACGGCCGCTATACGGGACTCACCGACCTCCCGCTGACGCAGCACGGGGAGGAGCAGGCGCTCGCCGCGCGCGAACACCTCGAAGGCGTCGGGTTCGACCTCGTGGTGACCTCGCCGCTGCAGCGCGCCGTTCGCACCGCGGAGCTCGCCGGATTCCCCGACGCCGAGGTGCTGCCGTTCGCGCACGAGTGGGACTACGGCGACAACGAGGGCAGGAACAGCGCCACGGTCCGTGAGGAGAACCCCGGATACCTCATCTGGAACGACGGGGCGCCCCACGGGGAGACACTGGACCAGGTGTCGGAGCGCGCGGACCGGGTCATCGCCCGGGTGCAGGCCGGATGCGGCACCCCCGCCGACCGCGATCCCGGGGCGAAGCCCGTGGAGAACGCGCTCCTCGTGGCCCACGGCCATTTCCTGCGCATCGTCGCCGCCCGGTGGCTGCAGTTCGGCGGGATCGAGGGCCGCCGTTTCGTCCTCGGCACGGCCGCGGTCTGCGCGCTCGGCTGGGACAAGCACACCCCGGCGATCGTGCATTGGAACCTCTAGCCGCCCGCGGCCACGCCGAATTCGCCGTCCGCGAGAATCAATATCGATCGATCTGCGCAAAGGGCTGTACCCACGACATTCGATGGGGTAACTTAACTCTTGTGCCATTGGGCCTTCCCAACTCGATCTTCGGGAGTCGCCCCGGCCGCCCGACCGCACGTGCTAACAACGAAATGGAGGTGGAGATCGTGAATACAATGCTCACCGGAGCTTTCGCCCGCAGCGCCGATCCCGCCTTCATCCTCCGTACGCACTAGGAAGTCGGCGCACCGGCACCAGCCGGCTCATCCCGTGCCCCCGCGCGCGGCTTCCTCCTGTCTCCTTTTCCGGCGTCACCCACGTCGTTCTTCGCGGCCTTTTCCCGCCTTTCCTCATAGGAAGTTCTGTCATGACCAATTCCCGGCTCATTCCTGCCCAATTGCCGGACGAATCGGAATCCTCGGCCGTCATCGTCGATCCGGTGATTCCTGCACGCGGCGAATTCATTCTGAGCGGATCGCTGACTCCGCTTCCGCACGATTCCGGTACCGACGACCTGCCGGGCACCCCGGTGGGTCCCATGCCCGGGTTCCACCACAGGAAGGAGGTGCAACTCATGCTGAGGAGATGGAGGAACGGCCTCTCGCTGTGGGGACGGATCCTGTCGTCGCCGTCGCACGGCTCCCGTGAGGCCCGCGACCGGTTGCTGCTGCCCTCCCACTCGATGTACATCAGGTGACGGCCACCCGGATCCCACCGACGCGCCACGGTCCGACGCCGGTCCGACGCCGGTCCGACACCGGTCCGACACCGGGCCGGCGACGACAGGCCCCCGGTCGAGCCAGCCAGCGAAGCCCGCGCCTCCCGCGCGGGCTTCGCTGTCGTGGCACGCTCTTCGCCGGTGGCTACTCCGTTGACGCAGGCACACACCGGAATGTAGCGCGCGGACGACGCGTTATAAGGTCGACAGGGTCGTTCGACCGGCGCTGCCCCAGCCGGTCGGAGAGGAGAGGATGTGGTCGGCGTCAGGCGCGTAGCCATGCTGTCCCTGCACACCTCGCCGCTCGAGCAACCCGGTGCGGGCGACGCCGGCGGGATGAACGTCTACGTCCGCAGTACGGCACTCGAGCTCGCCAGGGTGGGCATCGACGTCGAGATCTTCACGCGGGACGCGGGAGAGGGGCGGCCCGGCCGCGAAGCCCTCGACGACGGCGTCGTGGTCCACCACCTCGAAGCCGGTCCGCGGCGACGCGTCCCGAAGGAGACCCTCCCCGGCCTCACGGGGACCTTCGCCGATGCCTTCACCGATGTCGCCGATCTCCTCGCGGACGGCCACTTCGACGTGCTGCACTCCCACTACTGGGTGTCGGGCGCCGTGGGCCTCACCCTCAGCCGTGAGATGAACCTCCCACTCGTGCACTCGATGCACACCATGGCGAAGGTGAAGAACCTGCGCATGAAGTCCCTCGTCACCCCGGAGCCGGCGGACCGGGTCGTGGGTGAACAGGACATCGTCGCCGGGGCGGCCCGCCTCATCGCGAACACCACCACCGAGGCCTCCGAGCTCGTCGCGCTGTACGGCGCGTCGCGGGACCGGATCGACGTCGTGGCGCCCGGCGTGGACCTCTCGACCTTCCACCCCGGGAACCGGGACGCCGCACGTACCGGGCTCGCAGTCCCGCCGGGGCAGTTCCATGTGGTGTTCGCGGGCAGGATCCAGAAGCTCAAGGGTCCGCAGGTGCTGGTCGCGGCGGCCGCCGAACTCCGCCGTCGCAGGCCGGACATCCCGCTCGCCGTCAGCATCCTCGGCTCGGGCAGCGGCTCCGAGGCGCTCAGGCTTCAGCCCGTCATCGACGCGGCGGGCCTGACCCACGACGTCCGGCTGTACCCGCCGGTCACCGCCGCCCATCTGGCGCAGTGGTTCCGCTCCGCCGACGCCGTCGTCATGCCGTCCTTCAGCGAATCCTTCGGCCTGGTCGCGCTCGAGGCGCAGGCCTGCGGCACGCCCGTGGTCGCGGCGAACGTGGGCGGCCTGCCGCAGGCCATCAGCGACGGACGCAGCGGACTCCTCGTCGACGGCCACTCCGCCCACCACTGGGCGGACGCCCTCGAACGGCTCCACGACGACGTCCGGCTCCGGGAGACGCTCGGTCGCGGCGCAGCCACCCACGCGCTCGCGTTCGGCTGGCAGCGCACCGCCCTGCTGACGGCGCAGAGCTACCGGACCGCCGTCGACCGCTTCTCCCCGGCGGGCGCGCGCTGAGGCCGTCCGTCCACGTACCCAGGACCCGCGCCCCTAGGATGGGAGGGTGAATGCCGCCGAGCTCGCCGCCTACCTCGACTCCGTCCGCATCACCGGCCAGGTGGCCACTTCCCGGCAGGACAACCTGAAACACATGCGCCTCTTCCTCGAGGGTGACGAGCACCTCGGGTTCGGTGTGCAGCTCACGCGTGCATGGACGTTCGACGACGTCTTCGACCTCATGCACGCGCGTGTGGGCACCAGCCGCGACCGCGGGCACACCGAGGGCCAGGACACCATCGACGCGACGAGATGCGTGGCGGCCCTCGACCGCTTCGCCGACCGCCTGAGCACATCGGTGCGCCGCCGCGAGCGCATCCTCTTCGCGACGGGCCACCCCGCGGGCCTGCTGCCCGTGCACGCGGCCCTCGCCCGCGCCGCGGCCGCTGCGGGGGCGGAGGTCGTGCAGGTCCCCGAGGGGCGGCACTTCGGGGCCGGTGACATCCGCCAGGTCCTCGGGGTCCTCGTGTGGCACCAGCACGGCGGCCTGATGCACACGCACTTCCCCGACCCCATGCGGCTGAGCCTCGACACCCTCACCGAGCACGGCCTCGCGCTGCCCGACCTCGTGGTCGCCGACCACGGGTGGGCGGGACACGCAGCCAGTACGGGCCTGCCCACTCTCGGATTCGCGGACTGCAACGATCCGGGACTGTTCGTCTCCGAGGCCCAGGGCCAGGTGGAGGTGGCCGTCCCGCTGGACGACAACGTCTGCCCCGGGCTGTATGCGCCGCTGATCGCCTACGTCCTCGAGCGCGCCGGGCTGCCCGCGACCTGACCGGCTCCGCTGGTAGGTTGGCCGCATGAGCGATCTTGAGATTGCCCGCGCCGCCGCGGTCAGGCCCATCGAGGACATAGCCGATGCGGCGGGGATCCCGCGGGAGGCGCTCGAGTTCCACGGCCGCTTCAAGGCGAAGATCGATCCCCGGCTCCTGCCCGACGACGGCGGGACCCGGGGCAGGGTGGTCCTCGTGAGCGCCATGAGCCCCACACCCGCCGGCGAGGGCAAGTCCACCTGCACCGTGGGCCTCGCCGATTCCCTCGCCCGGGCAGGACGGCGTGTCATGATCGCTCTCCGCGAACCGTCCCTCGGGCCCGTCCTCGGCATGAAGGGCGGCGCGACGGGCGGCGGGTACTCCCAGGTGCTGCCCATGGACGAGATCAACCTGCACTTCACGGGCGACTTCCACGCCATCACCTCGGCGAACAACGCCCTCGCCGCCCTCATCGACAACCACATCCACCAGGGCAACCAGCTCGGCATCGACCCGCGGCGGATCACGTTCAAGCGCGTCCTGGACGTCAACGACCGTGCGCTGCGCGAGGTGGTGATCGGTCTCGGCGGTCCCGCGCAGGGCACGCCCCGCCAGGACGGCTTCGACATCACCGTGGCGTCCGAGATCATGGCCGTGTTCTGCCTCGCCACGGACCTCCAGGACCTGAAACGGCGGCTCGCGGACATCACCTTCGGGTACACCTTCGACCGCAGGCCGTTGACGGTCCGGGACCTCCAGGTCGAGGGCGCCCTGACGCTGCTGCTCAGGGACGCCCTCAAGCCGAACCTCGTGCAGACCATCGCCGGGACGCCCGCACTCGTGCACGGCGGACCCTTCGCGAACATCGCCCACGGCTGCAACTCCGTCATCGCCACGCAGACCGCCCGGCGCCTCGCGGACATCGTGGTGACGGAAGCGGGCTTCGGTGCGGACCTCGGCGCGGAGAAGTTCATGGACATCAAGGCACGGGCCGCCGACGTGGCGCCGGACGCCGTCGTCATCGTCGCCACGATCCGGGCGCTGAAGATGCACGGGGGTGTCGCGAAGGAGGATCTGGCGCACGAGGACCCCGACGCCCTCCGCGAGGGGACGGCCAACCTCCTCCGCCATGTACGGAACATCGAGAAGTTCGGCGCCTCGCCCGTCGTCGCCATCAACAGGTTCGCCACGGACTCGCCCGAGGAACTGGACTGGCTGCTGGCGTGGTGCTCCGGTGAGGGCATCGACGCAGCCGTCGCGGACGTGTGGGGTCAGGGGGGCGGCGGGCCCGGCGGCGACGACCTCGCCGCCAAGGTCCTCGCGGCGCTCGAGCGGCCCGTCGCGTTCAGGCACCTCTACGCCCTCGACCTTCCCGTCCAGGACAAGATCCGCATCATCGTCCAGGAGATGTACGGTGCCGACGGCGTCGACTTCTCCGTGCCGGCCCTGCGCCGGCTCCGCGAGATCGAGGCGAACGGCTGGTCGGGACTGCCCGTGTGCATGGCCAAGACGCAGTACTCCTTCTCCGACGACCCCGGCCTGCTCGGTGCACCCAAGGGCTTCACCGTGCACGTCAGGGACCTCATCCCGAAGACCGGGGCGGGCTTCATCGTCGCCCTCACGGGGTCCGTGATGACCATGCCGGGACTGCCGAAGGATCCCGCCGCCCTGCGTATGGACGTGGACGGTGAGGGGAACGCCGTCGGGCTGACCTAGACGCCCAGCCCGTCCTGCAGGTCATTGCCCCCGCCCAGGCCGGCCACTCCATCCGGCGCTACGGTGCCGCAGGCAGCCCGGACACGACAGGGCCGGGACGGCCGTAGCGCGTCCCGGCCCCGTCGTGGAGGTCCCGGCGGTCGAACCGCCTCCTCTAGCGCTCGATCTCGCCGCGGATGAAGGCCTCGACCTTCTCGTGGGCGATGTCGTCCGCGTACTGTTCCGGCGGGGACTTCATGAAGTAGCTGGAGGCGGAGAGGATCGGGCCGCCGATGCCGCGATCCAGGGCGATCTTCGCCGCCCGGATGGCATCGATGATGACACCGGCCGAGTTCGGGGAGTCCCAGACCTCCAGCTTGTACTCGAGCGAGACGGGGGCGTCGCCGAAGTTGCGGCCCTCGAGGCGCACGAACGCCCACTTGCGGTCGTCGAGCCACGCGACGTAGTCCGACGGTCCGATGTGCACGTCATTGGCGCGCAGTTCGGCCTTGACGTTGGACGTCACGGCCTGTGTCTTCGAGATCTTCTTCGACTCGAGACGGTCGCGCTCCAGCATGTTCTTGAAGTCCATGTTGCCGCCGACGTTCAGCTGGTACGTGCGGTCGAGCGTCACGCCGCGGTCCTCGAAGAGCTTCGCCATCACGCGGTGCGTGATCGTGGCGCCGATCTGGCTCTTGATGTCGTCGCCGACGATCGGCACGCCCGCCTCGGTGAACTTGTCCGCCCACTCCTTGGTCCCCGCGATGAAGACGGGCAGGGCGTTGACGAAGGCCACGCCGGCATCGATGGCGCACTGGGCGTAGTACTTGGCGGCGTGCTCGGATCCGACGGGCAGGTAGCAGACCAGCACGTCGGCCTTCGAGGCCCTGAGCTGCGCGACGATGTCGACGGGCTCCTCGTCGGACTCCACGATGGTCTCGCGGTAGTACTTGCCCAGACCGTCCAGCGTGTGGCCACGCTGCACGATGACACCGGTGGGCGGCACGTCGGCGATCTTGATGGTGTTGTTCTCGCTGGCACCGATGGCCTCGGCGAGGTCGTGGCCGACCTTCTTGCCGTCGACGTCGAACGCCGCGACGAACTCGACGTCCCCCACGTGGTACTTGCCGAACTCGACATGCATCAGGCCGGGAATGGCGCCCGAGGCGTCCGCGTCCCGGTAGTAGTGCACACCCTGCACCAGCGACGCGGCGCAGTTGCCGACTCCAATGATTGCCACGCGAATGGGGTTCTGTCCCACAGTTCTCCTCGAAAGCCAGTCGAATATGCCCCGCCCGTCATCGCTCCAGCGCGGTGGGCAGGAAATGCCAGTCTACGTTCCGTTTCCAACCACGCGGTCGGCACTCCCATTCCCGCGGCCTCCGCCGGCCCGTGCCCTCCGGCGCGGAATCGCCCGGCGACGGACCCGTGACGGCTAGGCTCGGGAGATGACGTCGGGTGCGGGACCACGCGGACCGTACCGCATCAGCATCCCGAGCCGGTCGGATCCGCTGCTCCGGCCGCTCGTCGAGGGGGCGGGTGGACCGCTGGGCCGGCACGCGGACCCGGGGCGCGTCACCCCGGGCTGGTTCACCGTGGAGCGGGTGCTCATCCTCCTCACGGTCGCCTCGGCCGTCCTCGCCGTGATCACCAAGAATCCCTGCCGCGTGACGGGGTGGAACTCACCGGAGTACTTCTACCGTGCTTGCTACTCGGACTGGACCGAGCTCTTCCAGAGCCGCGGTCTGGGCGAGGGCATCCGCCCGTTCGTCACGCCCGGCGCCCTCTTCGAGTACCCGGTCCTCCTCGGCCTCATCGCATCCGCCACCGCATTCCTCGTCGACGTCGCGGCCGGCGATGCCGCCGCCGGGACGAAGTCGCTGCTGTACTTCGACGTGAACGCCGTGCTCGTCGCCGCCGTGTGGATCCTGACCGTCCTCGCCACCCTCCGCCTCGCCGGCCGACGCCCGTGGGACGCGGCGATCGTGGCCACCGCACCGGTGATCGTCCTGTCCGGCACCATCAACTGGGACCTGTGGGCGGTCCTGCTCGCGACGGCGGGGATGCTCGCCTTCGCCCGCGACCGGCCGGTGCTCGCCGGCGTCCTCTGGGGACTCGGCACGGCGCTGAAGCTCTACCCCGTCCTCCTCCTCGGAGCCGTGCTGGTCCTGGCCGTCCGGACGGGGCGGTACCGGCCGTGCATCGCCGCCTCCGCGGGCCTGGCGGGGGCGTGGCTCGCGGTGAACGTCCCCTTCATGCTCCGTGATCCGGGCAGCTGGGGGTACTTCCTCACGTTCTCCGAGACCCGCGACGCCGGGTTCTCCTCCGGCTGGTACGTCTACAACGCCCTGGCACGCCAGGCCGGCGGCACCGTGATCCCGCCGTCCGCCATCAACGCGGGGGCCGCGGCCCTCTTCGCCCTCGCCTGCCTGGGCATCGCCGTCCTCGGGCTGCGCGCGCGGCGGCGCCCCCGCCTGGCGCAGCTCGCCTTCCTGATCGTCGCGGCCTTCATCCTGTGCAACAAGGTCTACTCGCCGCAGTACGCCCTCTGGCTCGTGCCCCTGATCGCGCTCGCCGTCCCGCGATGGCGTGTGGTCCTGACCTGGCAACTCGTCGAGGTGCTGCACTGGTGGGCCGTCTGGCTCTACCTGGGCGGCCGGACGAGTGGCGGCGTCCCCGAGCACAACCTGGGGCTCGGCATGTACGCGTGGGCAGTTGCCGCTCATATTCTGGCAACTGCATATGTGATGGCGGTGGTGATGCGGGAGATCCTCGATCCGCGGCTCGACGCCGTGCGGCGCATCGGCATCGACGATCCGCAGGGAGGCGCCTACGACCAGGCGGCGGACCGGGTCATCCTCCGGCCCAGGCCTCGGCCGGAAGCGACAGGGCCGGCGCCCGGACGGATCCGCAGGGGACCGGGACGCGCTGCTCCGATAGGGTTGCAGGACGGCGCGGGCACTCCGCCCGGTCCGCCCGACGGAGCCGTTGCGCTGCGGGGAGCAGGCCCGGGCCCCCCGAACCGTCACGACCGAGACCGACCAGCGGAAGATCATCAGTGAGCGCAGCACCCCTGACCTACACCCCCCTCGATCCCGTCGCCTTCGAGGAGCTGGCCGCCGCGCACCCGGACGTCGTGATCCCCATCGAGCAGACGCCGCACTGGGTCGACTTCGAGCGGGCCCTCGGCCGCACGCCGCTGGGGATCTGGGCCTACACGGACGCCGCCGGCACCCTCGTCGCCACTGCGAGCTTCGTGCACGTGGTGCGCCGGCTCAGGGAGTCCGTGGTGGTCGTCAACGGCCCGGTGTGGTTCGCCGAGCGCACTCCCGCAGCGGAACGCCTGCTGATGGAGGCCGTGCGCGGGCAGTTCCGGGA
The DNA here is from genome assembly GCF_054510995.1 of Arthrobacter sorbitolis. NCBI lineage: Bacteria > Bacillati > Actinomycetota > Actinomycetes > Micrococcales > Micrococcaceae > Arthrobacter > Arthrobacter sorbitolis. Next base: position 126,702 of record NZ_JBTNDM010000003.1, on the reverse strand, counting down.
GCACCCCGCGGTCGATCCGCTGTACGCGCGGATGCAGGTCGCGACCCTCCAGGCACCGGCCACCGGACCGATCGAGCACGGGTGGTACGAGCGGGAGATCGTGGTCGACCTGACGCCGAGCGAGGCGGACCTGCTCAAGGGCTTCCGCCCGAATGCCCGCAACGCCATCCGCCGCGCGCGGCGCAACGGCGTCGAGGTCAAGCATATTCCTCAGGAGGAATGGAATGAGGTGTTCGCCGAGGAGCTGTTCCCGATCATGCAGGAGACCGCGGCGCGCGACGGTTTCCAGGCGTTCGATGCCTCCTACTACGAGACGCTGCTGACCGTGCTGGGCGATCACCTGCGGCTCCTCGTCGCCTACCGTGACGGCGTGGCGCTCAGCTGGCTCATCACCACCGAGTACCGGGGCTACTCCGTGTACTACTTCGCCGGCAGTACGCTCGAGGCCCGTACCACCTTCGCGCCGTACCTGCTCCTGTGGGAGGCGTTCCGCGTGCTGAAGGCTGCGGGCAACACGGCGTGTGGACTGACGGGCATCGCGAGCGCGAACTACCCCGGTCTCGCGAACGTCACCACCTTCAAGCGGAACTTCTCGAAGAACGTGGTGGTGGTTCCGACCACCTACGACATCCCGCTCGATCCGATGCGCTACACGGCCGTCGCGTCCCTGCTTGCGGCCCGCCGCACGGGTCCTGCGGCCCTCGGGGCCGCTGCGCGGCGCGCTACGGGTCTCGCCCGGCGGGTGGGGAGCAGGCCGGGCGCCGTCGGCGCGTCCGCAGGGCACAGCTAGCAGCGCCCTGCGGGGACGGACCCCGGAGGGCAGGAGAGGAAACCCCATGCCAGATGTCGTGGTCGTCGGAGCGGGCCCCAACGGACTCGCGGCGGCCGTCGTCATGGCTCGCGCCGGACTGTCGGTGAGGGTGCACGAGGCCGCGCCGACGCTGGGGGGCGGATCGAGATCCCTCCGGCTCATGGACGAGGAGCACCTCCACGACTTCTGCTCGGCCGTCCACCCGATGGCCCTCGCATCACCCTTCTTCCGGGACTTCGAGCTGAGCCGTCGCATCGGGTTCGCCGTTCCCGACGTCTCCTTCGCGCACCCCCTGGACGGCGGGCGGGCGGGGATCGCCTACCGGAGCCTGGAGCGTACCGTGGCGGGACTGGGCGCCGACGGGGAGGCGTACCGCCGGCTCCTGCAGCCGCTCACCGAGCGCGAGCAGGGCATCCTCGCTTTCACGCTCGATTCCGTGGTGCGCGTCCCGAAGAAGCCGGAGGCGGCGCTGCGTTTCGGCCTCGCCGTCCTCGACCAGGGTCTGCCGTCCTGGAACCGCCGCTTCAGCACCGACGAGGCACGTGCGCTCGTCACCGGTGTCATGGCGCACCCGGTGGGCACGCTGCCCTCGCTGACCGGTGCGGGGGCCGGCCTGGTGCTGAACCTCCTCGCCCACACGGTCGGCTGGCCCATCCCCGTCGGCGGCTCGCAGTCGATCGCCGAGGCCCTCGCCCTCGATCTCCGCGAGCACGGCGGGGAGATCGTGACCGACAGCAGGATCGAGACCCTCGCCGAGGTGTCCGACGCGAAGGCGGTGCTCCTCGACGTGGCACCGAAGACGTTCCAGGCGATGTCCCGCGGACGGCTGCCGGCCGTCTACGAGGCGGCGCTGTCCGCCTTCACCTACGGCAACGCGGCCTGCAAGGTGGACTTCATCCTGTCCGGGCCCGTCCCCTGGACGCATCCCGAGCTCCACCGGGCCGGCACCGCGCACCTGGGCGGCACGCGCGAGGAGATCGCCGCCGGGGAGAAGCAGGTCCGGCAGGGCAGCCACCCCGACAGTCCGTACGTGCTCCTGTCCCAGCCGTCGTCCTTCGACCCCACACGGGCGCCGGAGGGCAGGCACACGCTCTGGACCTACTGTCATGTGCCACGCGGTTCCACCCGGGACATGGCCGGGGCCATCACGGCGCAGATCGAGCGGTTCGCGCCCGGTTTCCGCGACGTCGTCCTCCGCAGCCACACGACGACGGCGAGCGCGCTCGAGGCCTACAACGCCAACTACGTGGGCGGCGACTTCAGCAGCGGCGCCGTGAACCTGCGCCAGATCGTGGCCCGCCCCGTCCCGTCACTGCACCCCTGGGCGACCCCCCTCGAGGGGGTGTACCTGTGCTCCCAGTCCACGCCGCCGGGGCCGGGGGTGCACGGCATGGCAGGGCTCCACGCGGCACGGCTCGCTCTCAAGCGTGAGTTCGGCCTGCCCGTGCCGGCGCTGGGGCTGCAGCCCCGACCCTGAGGACGGGGGATCAGCCCGCCGGTCCGACGACCCGCCGGGCGGCCTCCACGGCGCAGGCGCGGTGCGCGGACAGCGGCGTCGTCGCGGCGTTCTCATGCGCCACGAGGGGAGCCTGCACCCAGGCCTGCGCGATGCCGAAGAGGATCGGGAGGAGTTCCTCCGGCACCCAGGACGCATCGACGTGGCCGAGGTCCTGCGCCTGCCGCACCGCCATCAGCTTGGCGTCCGGCGAGGTGCCGCCCGGGAGGTCGTAGTCCACGCCCTCGAGCCGCGCCCAGGTGAGCATGCGCAGGATGTCGGGGTGCTCGTACGCGTGGTCGAAGACGGCTCCCACGAAGGCCGGGACGTCGGCGGGGTCGAGCACCACGGCCTCGTGGAACTCGGCGGCATTGGTGTCGAGGACGGCCTGGAACAGGGCCGCCTTGTCGGTGAAATGCGCGTAGAGGCGTTCCTTGCTCGCCGAGGCCGCCCTCGCGATGCGGTCGATCCGTGCCCCTGCCAGTCCGTAGGTCGCGAACTCGGTCCTCGCGGCCAGGAGGATGCGGGAGCGGACGTCCGTCGGGGAAGGCATCCCTCGAGTATACCCAAACGAACTAGTTCGTTTGACTTTGGCGCGAGGCCGGACCTACTGTCGGATCGCCACCACTACGAGGAGATCCATGTCCGTCCCCACCCCGGGCCCGTCCACCCTGGATGATGCTGCCATCCCGAGAGCGGCCGCGAACCGCTGGCTCGTGCTCGCGATCGTCGCGCTCGCCCAGCTCACCGTCGTCCTCGACGGGACCATTGTCAACATAGCCCTGCCGCAGGCCCAGGCGGAGCTCGGCATGTCCGACAGCGACCGGAGCTGGGTCGTGACCCTCTACGCCCTCACCTTCGGGGCCCTCCTCCTCCTCGGCGGCCGGGTCGCCGACTTCTGGGGGAGGAAACGGTCCTTCCTCCTCGGCATGGGCGGCTTCGCGCTCGCCTCCGCCCTCGGCGGCATCGCAACGTCGGGCGACATGCTCCTCGTGGCCCGCGGCCTCCAGGGCGCCTTCGCCGCGCTGCTGGCTCCCGCCGCGCTCGCCATCCTCTCGGTGACCTTCCCGGGCGGCAAGGACCGCGTGCGGGCCTTCGCCGTGTACGGGACGATCGCCGGCGGTGGTGCGGCCGTCGGCCTCCTGCTCGGCGGCGTGCTGACCGAGTACACCAGCTGGCACTGGTGCCTGCTCGTGAACGTGCCGATCGCCGTCGTGGCCATCGCCGTCGGCATCCCCGTGCTCCGGGAGAGCCGCGCCGACGGGAGCACCCGCTACGACGTGCCGGGGGCCGTCCTCGTCAGTCTCGGTCTCGCCTCCGTGGTCTACGGTTTCTCGCGGGCCGAGGCCGGCTGGATCCGGCCCGACACCCTCGGGTTCCTCGCACTCGGCGTGGTGCTGCTGGCCCTGTTCGTCCTCGTCGAGTCCCGGGCGGCCCATCCCCTCCTGCCGCTGCGCATCGTCACGAACCGGGCGCGCGCCGGCGCATACCTGTCCTCCATCGCGGTCGGTGCGGCACTGCTGGGCGCGCTGCTCTACCTGACGCTCCACTTCCAGATCGTCCTCGGCATGAGTCCGCTCGTGTCCGGGCTGGCGTCCCTGCCCATGACGGCCGCGATCATCGTGTCCGCGGGTTTCGTGTCACGGCTCCTGCCCACGGTCGGTCCGCGCATCCTCATGACGGCCGGCCCCCTGATCGCCGCCGCGGGACTGCTCCTGCTGAGCCGCATCACGGTGGGCGGCTCGTACGCGCTCGAGGTGCTGCCCGCCCAGATCCTCCTGGGCATCGGCCTGGCCCTCGTCTTCGTGCCTCTCCAGAACGTCGCCCTGCTCGGTATCGCTCCGCGCGATTCGGGCGTCGCCAGCGCCGCGGTCACCGCGACGCAGCAGATCGGCGGTTCGATCGGCACGGCGGTCTTCACGGCGCTGTACACGGCCGGTGCGGGCGGCCTGGCGGGCGGCGCGGCCGGCGGGCTGCAGCCGCTCGTGGACGGGTATTCCGTGGTGTTCCTGGCTGCGGCGATCGCCCTCGCGCTCGCATCGCCCGTGTCCTGGTTCATGATCAACGTGCCGAGGGACGCCTTCACGACGTCGAACGAGGCCGTGCACCTCGGCTAGGTCACGCGCTGGCGGGGTGCTCGTGCGCCTCGCTCTGCAGCCAGGCGACGGCCAGGTGGCGCGATGTGAAGAACCGGGTGGGGCAGGGCGGTGAGTTCACGCCGAGGAAGAAGTTCGCGAGCATCCGGTCCACGGGCGACGACCCGAGCAGGGCGATCCGCGACGCGGCACAGGGGATGGCGAAGACCGCGCGGGCTGAACGCGTGACCGTCCTCGTGGTCTCCATGTCGACGAGCATGGGGTGGCCCGCGCCGGCGGCGAGGCCGTTGACGGCCGCCATGGCCCACTCGGCGTCCTCCGCCGTGATGGTGCAGTCCCGGTCCCACTCGAGGTGGAGGATCCCGTCGGGCAGCAGCTCGAGCGTGGCCTTGCCGCCCTCGATCGGTTGTGCGGGCATGGCCGGGCCTCCTGACGACGCTGAGGCTTCCGGACCGGAGGCCGTGCGTTCCCTGTGAGACCAAGGATCAGCGAGCGCCCATCATAGCGAAGTATCCGGGGATGCTGGTGCTGGTCCTCCCGCTCATCGGGACCGCCTCGATGGTGACCGGGCCGTCCGCGAGCACCGTCCAGGAGCCGTCGGGGAATGCTGCGCGGCGCTCGGCCCGGCCGAAATGGCCCGGCACCGGGATGCCGCCGATGGCGCGCTGGAGCGGAGCCGGGATGCTTCCCGGTCGGGCACCGAGGCTCTGCATGTAGGAGAGCGGGTTCCCCCGGAAGTTCGTCTCGGTCAGCAGCACGCGGCCCCGGCCGCCGACGATCTGCCGGAGATTGTCGCCGAGATCCCTCCGCTGCCGGGGCCGCAGCACGTGGAAGACCCCGCGGACGAAGACGTTCGCATCACCGTGCTCCTCCTGCAGCAGCCTGCCCGCGCCCGGCACGGTCAGGTCGAGGGTCCGGAACACGACCCCGGGCAGGCCCTCCGATTCGCCTGCCGCACGCCGGACGGCGCTCTCCGCGACGTCGACACCCAGGGCCGAGGGGAAACGCCCTGCCAGCCAGCGGGTCCACCGGCCGTTGCCGCACCCCACGTCGATGATCGGCAGGCCGCCATCCATGTGGCCCTCCATGGCGTGCGCGTACTGATCCGCCTCCGTGCCGATCTCGGCGTCCCACAGCACCTCCCCCTCGGTCCCCGTGCTGCGCACGCGGCTCCAGTACCCCTCCCAGGCCGCGGCAGGATCGCGCGGTGTCCGCTTGGCGAGGCGAGCCACTTCGGGCATCATCCGGAGCTGGTTGAGGATGTTGAGCATAGGAAGAGGGTACCGAGGGCCGCGCGTCCGCCGATCCAAGCCAAGCATTGCCGCAGGATACGGCGTCCGGGGACCGAAGATCGCCTCCGGTCCCCGGACGCCGACCTATGCTTTCGGCACCAGGACCACGACCGAGGAGAGTTCCATGCGGCGCGACGATGCACGCGTCGAGAGGCGTCCGATCGGGTGGGGCCCCTCCCGGGTGCTGATTCACGCGATGGGCGTCCTGATGGCGCTCTACACGGCGGGGCTCCTCCTCGGCGATCCTGAGACCTTCGATCCCCTGCTGGATGGCTGGCTCTCCATCCTGACCGAGCTGGCGGGCGTCGGCCTGTGTGTCAGCGCGGCGGTGCGGACACGGTTCGCCCAGCCCCGGATCGTCCTCGGCGCGGCGGCCGTGACCGCCTACACCGCCGGGGACGCCTACTACGCCGCGTCCCTCGGCAACGAGGAGGCGCTGGCCTACGCATCCCTCGCCGACGTGGCCTATCTCGCCTTCTACCCGCTCATGCTCGGGGCACTGGGCGTGGTGGTGGTCCGTCAGCTGAAGAGCCTGCTCTGGCCGCTGCTGCTGGAGAGCACGGTGGGAGCGCTGGCGGCCGCGTCGGTCATGGCCCTGATCCTCGCGCCCGTCCTGGGTCCGGGAGCCACGGCCGGCACGACGGTCGAGCTGATCGTCGCGGTCGTCTACCCGCTCCTCGACCTCCTCCTGATCACCGCCATCGCCGGCATCCTGGCGACCCGGGGCCTCGACATCGGCCCCCGCTGGCCCGTCCTCATCGGCGGCATGATCGTCTTCTCCGCCGCGGACGTCGCGTACGCGCTGGGCATGCAGGACTACGCGGTCGGCTCGATCCTCGACATCGGGTGGGTGGCGGGGGTCGTCGCCGTCGCCGTCTGGGTCGACGGCGCCGCGGACACCGGCCGTGCAACGCTCCGTCCTCGCCGCGGGGTGCCGGAGCTCGCCGCTCCCGTCGTGTCCACGGCCGCGGCGCTCGCCGTCCTGGTCGTCGGGAGCCAGGTGCGGATCCCGCTGCTCGCCGTGGTGTTCGCCGCCTCGACCCTGGCCCTCGCGGCCGTCCCGCTCGTGTTCCGGCACCGCATGCTCGTCCTGCTCGCGAGGACCGACGAGCTGACGGGCCTGCCCAACCGCCGCGCGCTGCTCTCCGATGTGCCCGACCGGCTCGCCGGCGGGAGCACCGGTGCGCTGCTCCTGCTCGACCTCGACCGCTTCAAGCACGTCAACGACGCGCTCGGGCACGACGTCGGCGACGCCCTCCTCGTGCAGGTGGGTGGCCGTTTCGCAGGTCAGCTGAGGCCGGGCGACCTGCTCGCGCGGCTGGGCGGCGACGAGTTTGCCGTGTTCCTCGAGGGCGTGTCGGAGGCGGAAGCGGTCTCGGCGGTACGGCGGCTGGAAGCCGAACTCGCGGAACCGGTGCGGGTGGGCACCGCCCTCCTGCAGGTCAGCGCCAGCATCGGCATAGCCCTGACGCCGCGGCACGGCACCGACCTGGGGCTGCTCCTGAGGAAGGCCGACATCGCCATGTTCCGTGCCAAATCCGGGCACACCGGCCACCACGTCTACGACGCCACGGACGACGACGACGGCGCCCTGCGGCTGCGGACGGTCCAGGAGCTCCGCACCGCACTGGCCGAGAACCAGTTCGAACTGCACTACCAGCCGCAGGTACGCCTCTCCGACCGCCGGATCACGGGGGTCGAGGCGCTGCTGCGCTGGAACCATCCGACGCGCGGCAGGCTGTCCCCGGCCGCCTTCGTGCCCCTCGCCGAGGAGGCGGGCCTGATGCCCGCGCTGTCGGAACTCGTGCTCGGGCGCGCCATCCGCCGGGCCGCCCACTGGCGGGCCGAGGGCCTCGACCTGACCGTCGCGGTGAACCTGTCGGGCTCCTGCATCCTGCCGTGCCTGCCCCACCAGATCCTCACCCTCCTCGAGCAGCACGGCGTGCCGCCGTCGTGCATCGTGCTCGAGATCACCGAGGACGTGCTGATGTGCACGCCGGCCGGCACCGCCGCGATCCTCGCGCGGCTGCGCGCCGAGGGCGTCCGGATCTCCATCGACGACTTCGGCACCGGCTACAGCTCCCTGGCCTACCTGCGGGACCTGCCCGTCGACGAACTGAAGCTCGACAAATCCTTCGTCACGGCCATGCGGGAGGGTCCGCGCGCCATCGGGCTGGTGGGCTCGATCATCGACCTGGCGCACAGCCTGGGCCTCCGGGTGGTCGCGGAGGGCGTCTGCGACGAACAGGTGCAGGAGGAGCTGCTCGCACGGGGATGCGACGTCGTGCAGGGGTTCCATCTCTCCGAGCCGCTGCCCGCCCGGGAGGTCTCGACCTGGATCGCCGCCCGCGGCGTGGGGGCGGACCGCTGAGGGCGGGCGGGCCCGGCCGGTCCGGCCGACCGATCGGCGAAAGAAACGCCCTGCCGGCCCCGACACGCTCGGTGGTTGATCCAACATCTGGCAGTGTGTCACCCATGACATCCGACCCCCATGCGCGCGTCGCACTCATCATCGAAGACGACGCCGATGTGCGGCAGCTGCTGGTCATGACACTCGGCATGAACGGCTTCACCACCTTCGAGGCGGAGAACGGACGACAGGGCGTCGCCCTCGTACGGGAGCACCGCCCCGACCTCGTGACCCTCGACCTGAACCTGCCGGACATCGACGGGGTGGAGGTGTGCCGCCAGATCCGACCGCTCACCGACGCGTACGTCGTCATGATCACGGCGCGGCAGGACGAGATCGACCGCCTCATCGGCCTCGAGATCGGCGCGGACGACTTCGTCGTCAAGCCCTTCAGTCCGCGTGAGGTCGGCGCCCGCGTGAACGCCATGTTCCGCCGCCCGCGGAGCACCGGCCGCGACGGCTCGCAGCCCCGGGCCGACGCCGGGACAGCGGTGGCGCCGCAGCCTGCTGCGGTCGCCACGGTGACGGTCGGACAGCCGGTCCAGGCCGGGAACCTGCTGACCCATGGGCCCATCGACATCGACACGGAAGGCCGGATCGCCCAGCTCGACGGCGTCGAGCTGCCGCTCACGCGGATCGAGTTCGATCTCCTGGCGACGCTCGTCTCGGGTCCGCGGCGCGTCTGGCAGCGGGAGACCCTGCTCGCCCGCATCTGGGGCGACGGCTGGGTCAACGACCAGCACCTCGTGGAGGTGCATATCCGGAACCTGCGGAAGAAGCTGGGCGAGGACACCAAGGCCCCGCGCTTCATCCGGACCGTCCGCGGGGTCGGTTACCGCATGATCCCGCCGAGTGCGGCCTGAAACTCCCCGCTCAGGATCAGCAACCGTGCGACGATCGCCCGGTGCTCACGCGGCTCGTCGATCAATCCCATCGCCGCGGACGAGCCCTCCTCGAGCCGGCGTGCGCCGACCATCGACGCGCTGACGTTCAGGCTGAGCAGTGCGACGACCGCGGCATCGGCATCGCGGGAGGCGAAGGCGTCCTCGACGGCACGGACCCGCTGCGGGAGCAGGTCAGCGAACGCCCCGGCGAACTGCAGTGCACCGGCCCGGCTCGCCAGTTCCTCCCCGAGCCCCTCGAGGACCGCCCGGTCGAGCGCAGGAGCCCCGACGCGGTCCGGAGTGGGGCCCGGGGCGGGGCCCAGGTCGCCTCGCCCGGCAGGGTCGACCGTTCCGACCACCCCGTCGGCGTCGTCCCCGGCATCCTGCTCGGCGGAGTCCTGGCCGGGGCGTGACCAGATCATGAGGAGCAGGGCACCGACGAGCACCGCGGGGATGCCGTAGACCAGGACGTGGCTGACCACCGGGGTGCGGAGGGCGCGGATCGCGTTGCCGACCTGGGGGATCACCGCCCGGGCCTCGTAGACGGATTCACCCTCGAGTGTGGCGATCCACGGGTCCACGGATCCGTTGGCATCACCCTTGGTCCGCACGGCGGTGGTGCCGTCGGCCCCCCGGATGACCTCGACCACGCGGTGGGTCTCCACGCGGTGGTCCTCGACCGGGATGTGGTAGCTGATGACGTCCCCGACGGCGATCCCGCTGACGGGCTGCAGCGTGGTGACCACGACGTCGCCCGGGACGATCTCGGGCGCCATGCTGCCGGTGAGCATCGTGGCCGTCTGGTACCCGAGGAAGCGGGGGCCGATGGCGAAGAACAGGACGGCGATGACGGCGAGCACCATGAGCAGCGTGCCGAGGAGGCTCGCCAGTCGCTGGACGAAGGACCGCCGCTGCGCCGCGCAGGCCGGTCCGGCCGGAACGGTCCCGGGGCCGGCTTCCGGGGCGACGGCGGGGCGGAGGGCGTGCCGGGAGGCCCGCATCCCCGGGGTGGACGGGAGGTCGATCGTCGTCACGCCTGCTCCTTCCTACTGCCGCTGGTGCGGAGCAGCCGCTGTGCTGCGTCCGGTTCCCGATGGAGCTGCCCGCCGGCTCCGGTGGACGGTCCGGAACCGGCGGGAAGATCTCGGAGTGCTGTGCTCCTGAGGTCCACTCTCCCCGACCGCGCTCAAACGCGACGTGCCCGAACTGCGAAAGAAGACCGAAGAAAGAGCGAAGGCCGCGCCGACACCCACGGGGACGCCGGAGGGCGGGCATCCTTCTGCCCGCCCTCCGATGGATCGATGGGGAACCCCTACGCGAGCATCTCCCGCACGAGGGGGATGACCTTCGTGCCGTACAGCTCGATGCTGTGCATGAGCTTCTCGTGCGGCAAGGGACCCGCGCTGTACTTCAGGTCGAAACGGTCGATCCCGAGGACCCGCGCCGTCGCCGCGATCTTCCGGGCGACCGTCTCCGGCGAGCCGACGTACAGCGAGCCGGCGTCGGCCTCCTGGTCGAACTCCGCGCGCGTCGTGGGCCCCCAGCCGCGCTCGCGGCCGATGCGGTCGCGCATGATCCGGTTGTCCGGCCAGAGTTCCTCGCGGGCCTGCTCGTCCGAGTCCGCGATGTAACCCGGCGAGTGGACGCCGATGGGCAGGGTGGGCCGGCCGAGCTGGTCGAGCGCACGATGGTAGAGGTCCACGTAGGGGGCGAAGCGGGCAGGGGCGCCACCGATGATCGCGAGCATCAGCGGCATGCCGTAGCGAGCGGCCCGCACCACCGATTCGGGGCTGCCGCCGACACCGATCCACGTCTTGAGGCGCCCGCCCTCGGTCTTCGGGTACACCTCGTGGTTCTCGAGCCCGGGACGCGTACTGCCCGACCAGGTGACGGGGCCCTCCTTGATCAGCTCCGAGAAGAGATCGAGCTTCTCCTCGAAGAGCCGCTCGTAGTCGGAGAGGTCGTAGCCGAAGAGGGGGAAGGACTCGGTGAAGGACCCGCGCCCGAGGATGACCTCGGCCCGGCCGTTCGAGGCGGCGTCGAGTGTGGCGAAGCGCTGGTAGACGCGGACGGGGTCGTCGGAGCTGAGGACGGTGACGGCCGACCCGAGGCGGATGCGCTCGGTCTGCCCGGCGATGGCTGCGAGGACCGTCTCCGGGGCGGAGACGGCGAAGTCGTCGCGGTGGTGCTCGCCGAGGCCGATGAAGTCGACGCCGACCTCGTCGGCGAGGACGCCCTCGGCGATGACGTTGCGGATGACCTGCGGGTAGGGAAGCGGCCGGCCGTCCTCCCCGCGCGTGACGTCCCCGAAGGTGTCGAGACCGAGTTCCAGTTCGCGTGCCATGGCTGTGCTCCCGTGGTTTCCGTGCGGCCCACCGTGGGCCTGCTGGTAGAACGGGCCGCACCCGGTCGTTATTCCATGCATATGTATGTACCCGAGGGGAGCCGGAGGGTCGCCGACTCGCTCCGGGTCGACGGGAGCATCGGAAGCCGCCCCACCGGCAGATCCGGGAGATTTGCACCTCGTCCGCCGCGCGCCCCTATGATGAGTTCGCGTTCAGAAGCGGGCGCACACCGAACGGGTCCTCTGCGACCCATGACCTCGGGGTTCATGACCATGCCTCCTTCGGGCACCACCTCCTTCCTCGCCGCGGCGAGCCTCCCCCGCAGGTGCGCCTCATGAGGACCGGCGACGACTCCCAGGATCTGTTGCTGCAGGATCGGGGCATCGCGGATTTCCTGCAGCATCTGGCGGCGCTGGGGGAGAAGCTCTTCGGCGACGAGGGTGAGGTGCCGTGCGGGCTGATGTCCCAGCGCGGCAACAGGAGGTCGACGGTGGCCAGCAGCTCCCCGACCGCCGAGGTCCTCAACGAGGGCCAGTCCCGGGTGGGCGAGGGTCCGGCGCTGGAGGCGTCGGCGACCGGGGAGGTCGTGGTGGTCGAGGACGCCTCGACCGACGCGCGGTGGGCGCAGTACTTCCGCCTCAATGACGCGCTGGGATTCGCGTCCGCGCTCGCGGCGCCGTTGCGGCTGGGTACCGAGGGTGTGGGCGTGCTGACGTTCTATGCCCGGCCGCGGTCGTTCTTCACGCGCGAGCGGCAGCGGATGGTGGGGGTGTTCGTGGAGCAGGCGAGCCGGGCGCTGGAGATGGCGATGCGGGTGGCCCGGCACCAGGACGCGTCCGAGGATCTGCTGCAGGCGATGGAGTCGCGGACGAGTATCGACATCGCGATCGGCATCATCATCGCGCAGAACCGGTGCACCCAGGAGGAGGCGTTCGCGTTGCTGAAGAGTGCCTCGAACTCACGGAACACGAAGCTCCGCGAGGTCGCGGAGTCCCTGATCGTGCAGGCCACCGGGAAGGCCTCGAGCACCCACTTCACCAACTGACCCGAGCCACCCGGGGGCGCGGGGTCTCCGTCCCGGACGGCAGGCACGACAGGGTGACGGAGGTGTCAGCCCTGCAGAGGCTCCGGGATGTACTCGGAGTCAGGGATCGGGCGATCCGATCCATATCTCGATCTGGACCTGCGCGGCGCGGAGCCGGAGGTCCCGCTCGTCCGTCTCGTCGAAGGATCTGGGACGGTCGTCGATCAGGCAGAGGGTCCCGATCCTCCACCCGTCGGCGCTGCAGATGGGATGACCGGCGTAGAAGCGCACGTTCGGCGCGCCGACGACCAGCGGATGGTCGCTGAAGTCCGGTGACGCCGCGGCATCGGGGATGACGAGGGTCCGGTCGGCCTCGATGGTCCGGGCGCAGAGGGCGACGAATCGCGGCAGGTCCTGCCCGATGGGTCCTGCGACGGACTTGATCACCTGGCGGTCCTCGGTGATCAGCGCGATGGACGCCGAGCTCACCCCGAAGTGTCGGCGGGCTTCGGCCGTGAACCGGTCGAAGCGGTCCTCCGCGCCCCTGTCCAGCAGGCCCGTCTCGAACAGCGCACGACACCGGCGCTCCTCGTCCTCGTCCTCGCGGTCCTCGCTGTCCTCGTCCTCGCCGGGGGGAGTACTCCCGTCGCACGCGATGCCGCCCGGTTCGGTGCGGGCGGGACGGTCGAACCGGTACCCCTCGGGGGAGAGGATGAGTCTGCGGAGCGACTCGGCGAATCCGGACTCCTCGGCCACGAGATCGGTGCTGTAGTGGGCGCCGTCCAGGGGCAGGTCCCGCGCGCTGATCAGGTGGTTGATGGCGTGGGCCACGAGGTCCCGTTCGAGCGCGGGAAGGACGGTCATGCCTGCCAGGTAACCGGCCACCTCGACCTCGTCGTGGTAGCCGCCGATGCTCAGGTAGGCCACCCAGACGTCGGCGCCGGAGAGGCCGGCGGCGGCGACCGTCTCGATGGCCGTCCACTGCTGCACGTACTCGCTGATCACAGGGTGCACTTCCCGCCCAGTCCGGCAGGGACAGGCCGCACCGGACTGTCCTCAGGGTCAACCCTAGGTCGGACCGCCCCGTGACGCGCCGGAAGAAGCCGGTTGCATGCGGTGGACAGCGGCACCACGACGCACTAGTGCGCGGTACCGACCCGGCGGCCCCGGACGTGTGCGGGTGCCAGGCTGTAGAAGACGTCCCGCTGCCCCGACGCCCACGGCTCGTCGACGGATCTACCCCACAGCGTCGTCAGGAGCGCCGGATCCTCCACCCGGGTCGCGGGGCCGTTGAGGAGGATGGTCCAGCCGGTGCGGGCGTCGCCGTCCACGTGGTCGAGCTGGAATGCAGCATGGTCCAGGTAGCTGGTGGCGATGGTGCCGTCGGCGGAGGTGCGGAAGTACACGTGCTCGTCCAGGACGACGTAGTTCACGGGGAAGATGTCCAGGAGACCGTCCCGGAAGAAACCGAGTCGGCCCGTGGACCGTGTCGTCGCCAGGGCCCAGCATTCGGAAGGCGCGAGCTCTTCGGAGGTGCGCAGCGCCCCGGGCGAGTTCCAGTAGGCATCCTGGTCGGGTGTGGTCGTCATGGTGGGTCCTTGTCCCTCGGTGGGATCGCCTGCCGGTGGTTCGAGGCCGCGACGGATGCGGGAGTGCATCCGCTGCCTCGGACCGGCGATGGTGCCCGGCGATCTCCTCAGGTGAACCGTACGGAGGAATGACCGGCCCGATCAGGGTCGAAAGGCCCTGACCGGGCTGCCGGTTTGCGGCGACGGTTAAGGGGAGTGCTCTCCCCCCGGGTATTCGGTATCGACCGACCAGAGGCCCTCGTGCTGCAGGAGGATGCCTCTGCGGTCGCGTCAACGGTAAGGACACGGCAGATGACAATCCCGGCACCGCAGTATCGACCGACCACGAGCAGGCGTTCAGGGTCCGCTTCCCGACCCTCGTCCGTCGGGTCCGCACATCAGCTCGACGACGGCGCCCCGAAGCGGGAACCAGCGGTTCCGGTGCTGACGGCCACCCCGGGGGAGCCGGTGCCGCCGCACCCGGCGGACCGGCGGGCGATCCTCGTCGCCGTGCGGGGCGCCCTGTGCCTGAACCCGTCGCTCGAGTGGGCGGCGCGTCGGGCGCGGTCGGCGGACCTCCCGCTGACGCTGGTGCACGCCGTCCCGGCTGCCGATTCGGTGCCTCCCGGCACGTGCTACGCCGACGTGGTCGCTGCGGGCAGCAGGATGCTGCAGGACGAGGCCGCCCGGTGGTCGGCCCGATACCCGACGCTGCGGGTGGGCACCTACCTCCACTGCGGGGATGTCGTCCACGCTCTCCTGGGGCTGTCGGCCGATGCGTCCCTGCTGGTCCTGGGCGCGGATCGCATGAACACCCTCACCGGCGTGTTCGAGGGCTCGGTGGCCATCCAGGTGGTGCTGGGTTCACTGGCTCCGGTCCTGATCATCCCCGCAGGTCACAGGGACAGCGGCGACCGGAACGGTACCGCCCACGGCCACGTGGTGGTGGGCGTCGACGGTTCCGGTGAATCCTATGCGGCGCTGGCCCGGGCAGCGGCCGAAGCGCATCGGTCGGGTGCCGCGCTGCGCGTCGTCGCGGCGGTGAAACCGGGATCGCCCGCCTCGGATGCGCTGGCCGCGAGCGCTCCCGGGATGCTGCGGTCGATCCACGCCGCCTACCCCTCCCTGGGGGTGAGCTGGATCGTGGACGTGCTGCGGACGCCCGCCCGCGCCCTGATGCGCCACAGCCGGGACGCCGAGCTGCTCGTGATCGGCCGTCATGGATGCGGTGCCAGGGCGGGGATGGGGGTCGGCTCGGTCACGCACACACTCCTCCTGCGGCCGCCCTGCCTGACGCTCGTCGTCACGTCGCCCGAACGGGCCGCACCCGGCGGCGACGCCGACGCGGGGATCGCCCGGGGTGCGACGCATCGGTCGCCGCCGGTGGCGGAATGAACGCCCGCCCGAACGCCCGCGGACACGCCGCGCGAACCGGCCCCGCACGTCCGCCTGCCTGCCGGGATGCCGTCCGCCTCCTGGCCTGCAAGGGCTTTCTCCGCCGGGGGTCGCTCCACGTACCGTGACACTATGAGGGGGACGCTGGGGCTGTCGGAGCCCCATGACCCTGTTCACGCCGCTTGCCGTCCGTGACCTCGCCATCGTCAGCCCGAGGATCGCATCGGCGAGCAGCGGATCCCCGGGACGAGGCACACCAGAACACTTTGGGAGCGTCCAGTGGTCGCACCGTCCAAGCACCCATCAGCAACCGTCCTCGATGACGAGCCGGCCGGTGGAGCCACCGCCGGGATCGGCAACCTGCTCGCGGCCTTCGCCGCCATGGCCGACGACATCGACCTGGACACCGTCCTCGAACGCGTGATCGCGGCCTCCTGCCAGCTGGTCGATGCCCGGTTCGGGGCCCTGGGGGTGATCGGCCCGGACGGGACCCTGGGGCAGTTCATCACCGTCGGGCTGGACGGTGACGAGATCACGAGGATCGGCCCGCCGCCGAAGGGCGACGGCGTACTGGGGCTGCTCCTCGCCGATCCCTACCCCCTCCGGCTCCACGACCTGCGAGCGCACGATCTCGCCGTGGGGTTCCCGGAGCATCATCCGCAGATGAGTTCGTTCCTCGGCGTCCCAATCCGGACCCACGGCACGGTCTTCGGGAACCTGTACCTCACGGAGAAGAACGGGGGAGAGGACTTCACCGACACCGACGAGGAACTGCTCGTCGCCCTGGCGGCCGCGGCCGGCGTCGCCATCGAGAATTCGCGCCTCTTCGACGACTCGACGCGGCGGACGCGATGGCTCGAGGGCGGCCTGAACGCAGCACGTGAACTCCTCGAGCAGACCGACCACGTCCGCAACGACCTCGAGCTGGTCGCCCATCACGCGCTGCACGCATCGCACAGCGACCTCACGGTCGTGCTGCGTGACTTCGGCCATCAGCGGGGCCTCATCTGCGAGGCCGCCGGCGGCGTGCATGGCGGTTCCTTCATCGGACGATCAGGGGCCCACAGCGCGCTGCTCGACGGGCTGACGGCGCAATCACCGCCGCTCCTGCTGACGGAGGAGGACATCGATCGCCTGCTGCCGGGAGCGCCACCGGCCACCATCTCGACGGCCCTCCTCACACGCCTCGCGGGGACGGGGGAACGCCAGTTCCTCCTCTTCGGCAGGCCGGCGGAATTCCCGCCCTTCTCCGACGTCGACCATGAGATGGTCCGCTCCTTCACCTCCCATGTGTCGCTCGCCCTGGAGCTGCTCCGGGTCCATCGGCAGCGGGAGCAGGAGGCGGTCTTCGGGGACCGGGACCGGATCGCCCGCGACCTCCACGACCTGGTGATCCAGCGGCTCTTCGCGGCCGGCCTCAGTATCCAGAGCCTCCGCAAGTACCTGTCGGAGCGCGAGCCCCTCGACCGGATCGAGGCCGTCACCGCCGAACTCGACGCGACGATCCGGGAGCTGCGCGACACCATCTACTCGCTGCGCTCCGTCCCGCAGGGCACCCAGACGTTCACCTCCAGCATCTTCGCCCTCGTGGCGGCGGCCTTCCACGGCCACGATCTCCAACCCGTCCTGCAGCTCTCCGGGCCCCTCGACGCCGTCATCGATCCGGAGTGCGGCGACCAGGTGCGGGCGATCCTTCTCGAGGGCCTGTCCAATGCGCTCCGCCACGCGGGTGCGCAGTCCATCACGACGACGCTGCAGGCCCTGCCGGACCGCCTCGAGCTGAGGATCACCGACGACGGGTCCGGGTTCGAGCAGGCGCCGTCCCGCAGCGGGCTGGCGAACATGCGGCGTCGGGCCGAACTCTGTGGAGGCACCCTGGCCATCGTGAGTCCCCCGGGCGGGGGGACGGATGTCCTGCTCACGGTGGCCCTGGGCAGCTAACGGGAGGAGGTGCCCGAAGGGGTGGAGATGTAGATGGCGGCCTGGGTCCGCCGCTGGAAACCGAGCTTCGCCAGGAGCGAGGACACGTAGTTCTTGACCGTCTTCTCGGCCAGGAACAGCTCGGCGCCGATCTGGCGATTCGTCAGCCCGCCCCCGATCAGGGTGAGGACCTTCTTCTCCTGCGCCGTCAGTCCGGCCAGCCGTACGTCCTCCTGCGGGGCGTCCCGCAGCCCGGCGATGATGCGGCTCTTCATGCCGGGCTCGAACAGGGACTCGCCCGCGGCGGCCCTGCGTGCCTTGCCGACCAGGTCGGAGCCGAGGATCTCCTTCAGGATGTATCCGGACGCCCCGGCCAGTACCGCGCCGCGCACCGCCTGGTCGTCGTCGTAGCTGGTCAGGATGACACACGACAGGGACGGGTCGATCGAGCGCACATCCCGGCACACCTCGATCCCCGTCCCGTCCGGCAGCCTCGCATCGAGGATCGAGATGTCGGGCGACAGGGCAGGGATCCGGCGCGTCGCTTCCTCGGCGGAGCCGGATTCCCCGACGATCACGCACCCCTCCGCCTCGAGCAGTTCCCGCAGTCCCCGCCGCACCAGCTCGTGGTCGTCGAGGAGGAACACCGTGACGTCCTTCATCTGCTGATCCTGATCGTCCGCATCGCGCATCCTTACATCTCATCCAGCGGCTGACCCGTCGTGGATCTCCGATGACACCGACTATCAGCATGCCCCCTGCCGGCCCGGTCCGACAGGGCCTTACGTCCTGTCGATCGGGGGTGGCGGACCGCGGATGGAGGGGACGTAAGGCCCTAGCCCCCCGCTGCGGGACCGGGAACGATCGAGGGAGCAGCATCTCCGCCCAGCAAAGGACCGATCATGGACGCACCCGCCACTTCCCGCGCGCGAGTCATCGTCGTCGGGGTCGATGGTTCCCCGTCGTCGATCGCCGCGCTGCAGCTCGCCGTCAGCCTCATGCCCCTCGCCGGCGACACCATCCACGCGCTCGCGGTCTGGCAGCACCCCATCGCCTTCGGCCGCTACTCACCGCCCGTGGAGCACGACTACGAGGGACTCGCCCGCAAGGCCCTGGACCAGGCGGTGACCGAGGCGTTCCCCCAGGGCACCCCCGCCATCGAGCGCAGGGTCGTGCGCGGCCTCGCCGTGGAGGTCCTCATCCAGGAGAGCAGGCATGCCGCGATGGTCGTCGTCGGCTCCCGCGGTCATGGCGGGTTCGCCGGACTGCTCCTGGGGTCCGTCAGCTCCGCACTGGCAGAGCGGGCGCAGTGCCCGGTCCTCGTCTCCCACGGCGCCCTCCACCTCGCCGAGGGTGAGACCACCGCCCTGCCGCCCGTCCGGACGTCGGCATGACCCCGGCCGGCATCCCGGTCAAACCGGTGATCGTCGGCTACGACGGCTCGGACGGCTCCCGGCTCGCCGTCCAGTGGGCAGCCCACCACGCAGCAGCCGCAGGCCTGGGCCTCGTCGTCGTGCACTGCTGGGTCTGGCCGTTCTTCACGCAGGACCTCGGCCCGGTCCCGGCCGTCAAGGACAGCGGCCTGCAGAGCGCGGCGGAGCGGATGGCCGCCGACGGGCTCGACCTCGCGCGACAGGCCGAGCCCGACGTCGACGCGAGCCAACGGCTCATCGTCGGCTTCCCTTCGGAGGTGCTCACCCGGCTCTCGGCGGAAGCCTCCCTGCTCGTCACCGGCACCCGCGGGCTCGGAGGGTTCGCGGGCCTGCTCATCGGGTCGGTCAGCCTCCACCTCGCCGCCACCGCGTCCTGCCCCATCGCGGTCATCCGCGACGATCGACCCGCCGAGGGCGATGTCCTGGTGGCGGTCGACGGGTCCCCGGAGAGCGACCGCGCCGTCATCGCGGCAGCGGAGCTGGCGGCCACCCTGCACACCCAGCTGCGCATCCTGCACGTCAGGCCCTACAGTCGGCATGCCGCCGCCCGGCTCGCCGACCTCGAGAGCGACCCCGTCATCCAGCGCGCCCTGAAACTCCTGCCCGGCGACACGGACCTGACCGTCATCGAGGACTCGTTCGCCGAACACTCGGTACCCGGCGTCATCGTCCACCACACGCGCGGGGCCATGTGCGTGGTGCTCGGGGCGAAGGGCGACAACACCCTCGGCGCCCGCCTCGGATCCACGGTCCACGCCGTGCTGCACCACGCCAAGGGGAACGTCCTCGTCGTCCGGTGACCGGGGACGGTGACAGGGACGGTGACAGGGCCGGTGACCGGGACCTCATGCCCCGGATCCGCCCGGGGCTACCCGGGCCCGGGCCGTTGCAGCGGCGCTCTGCGCTGTCCGTAGTGGTGGCCGGCTGAATCCGTGTGGATCTCGATGGACTCGAGCGTCGCGTCCGCGATGTCCTCTGCGGCGTCGTGCAGGTGGACGACCGGACGATCCCCGTCCGTGCGGTCCGCCGGGCCGAGGAACGACCGGGCGGCGGTGTCGAGCCCGTCGAAGAACGAGGTCCGGGCCTTCGACCTCCGCGGCGAGGGGGAGGGCGCCGTGCGCGTGCGATCGGTGTGCTTGCGGTGGTTGCGATGGATGTCCATCAGGCACCTGATTCTTCTCGGGAGGCATATTTTACTCCTACGTGCCGCCGATCGACCCCTGCGGAACTCACCGGTCCGGGCGACCCTGGCGGGCCGGCTGCCGGGCTTCCACCGCGCGGTCCGCCCGCCCGATGCTCGCAGGATCGGCGAGATCGACGCCGGCACGCGCCGCTGCCGCCCGGGCCGCGGCGCTCTCCAGGTCCGGCAGGACGAACCGCTCCGGCCGGATGCCTGCGTCCTGTGCGGCGTAGGCGGCCTGCTGCCGTGCGAGTGCGGGCCCCGACAGTTCGGCGGACTGCAGCGTTCCCTGCGTGACGCCGACCGCGCTCCCCGTCAGTGCTGCGCCCACCAGGGGGACGTACCCGGAGGCGTGTCCCGTCCGGTTCGGGTGGTAGGAATCCGAGACGGGGTTCGAGAGCCCGTTCACCCACTCGACGTCGTCGCACACCGCGTGCCCCGTGAACGCCGGCGCGCGGAAGAGGAAGCCCGCGGCAGCAGCGGCCGTCGCCGTCGTGCTGTTCAGCAGGTCCGCCGTCGCGTTCAGGCGTGCCTCCTCGGCGGGCGAGAACCAGGTCGCCGCGTTGCAGTCCTCACCGTTGAACATCCGCGGGTAGCCCACGACGGCGACCCTCGCCTGCGGGGCCCGCGCCCGGATCTGCCGGTAGAGCGAGGAGAGGCCGGCGGGCAGCCGACTCCTGATGGCGGCCTGTGCCCGGTCGACCGCGGCGGTGCAGTCGCTCATCCAGGCGGGCTTCGCGCATTCGGTCAGGACGTCGACGAAGGCGGCGTCGTTCCCGCCGACGCTGAGGGAGACGTACGCCGTGGTCGGGGTGAGGGCACCGAGCTGGGTGGCGGCGACGTCGGCGACGGTGGCTCCCGAACAGGCGCGGAGGTTCAGGGCGTAGCCCCTGGCGCTCGCCACGAGCGAGGGGTACGCGTACACGGAGCGCCGGCAGGACGAGCCGTCCGCGAGATACGCGCGCGTGCCCGTGCCGGAGGAGTAGGAATCGCCCAGGGCCACGTAGGAGGGCCCGGCCGCGCTCGCCGGCGGTGCGGACAGGGCCCCGCCGGCGAGCATCACGACGACGACGGCGACCGAACGGAGGCGGGGGATCATCATCGATACTCCTGGTGCTGGAGGTGCGGATGAGCTCACGCTAGTGCCGGTTCCCGGGGGGCGGACTCCGCCGGGCTGTCCGCGCAGCTCTTCCCCGATGCTGCGGCCTCGGGTACTGTTCCGCCGCCGTGCCCGGTACCTTTGCCTCGCGTCCGTCCCGCGCGGTAGGCTGTGGGGCGGCTCACAGCCGCGTACCACCCAACTGAATATGCCATCGATCTGCAGCGGGAGAGTTCTGCCGTTGACTCAACACCGGTAGGCGCCGTAGGAGCAAATCCTCCCCAGGAATCTCTCAGGCGAGAGTACCGCTGCGGCTAGGCGACTCTGGAAAGCAGCCCCGGGCATCCACCGGCGCTCACCGACGGTGCAAGCAGGCGCGGAGCCCTGCGGAAACTCTCAGGTCCCACACAGAGCGGGGAGGAACCCGACCAGGCACGCGCGCCCGCGCTCCCATCCGACGTACGGAGTTCCCATGACCGCCACCCCCGACACGGCATCCGGTATCGCCACCGACCCCGCCGCCGGCATCGCCTCGACGTTCGCCGATCGCCACATCGGTCCGCGCACGCCCGACGCCGGGAAGATGCTCGAGGTCCTCGGGTACCCGAGCCTCGAGAAGCTCGTCGACCTGGCCGTTCCCGCCAGCATCCGCCTCGACCGGCCGCTCGACCTGCCCGGCGCCCTGAGCGAGACCGAGGTGCTGGCACAGCTCCGGCGCATCGCGGGACGCAACCGCACCGCCGTCCAGATGATCGGCCAGGGCTACTTCGACACCGTGACCCCGCCGGTGATCCGCCGCAACGTCCTCGAGTCCCCCGCCTGGTACACGGCCTACACGCCCTACCAGCCGGAGATCTCGCAGGGCCGCCTCGAGGCCCTCCTCAACTTCCAGACCATGGTGCAGGACCTCACGGGCCTCGACATCGCCAACGCCTCACTGCTCGACGAAGCCTCCGCCGTCGCCGAGGCCGTGCTGCTCATGCGCCGCTCCGGCAAGAACAAGGGCCGCACCGTCATCGACGCCGACGCCCTCCCGCAGACGGTCGCGGTCGTCCGTGGCCGCGCCGAGGCCCTCGGGTTCGACGTCGAGATCGCCGACCTCTCCGACGGACTGCCCGACGGCGACATCAACGGCGTCGTCCTCCAGCAGCCCGGCGCCTCCGGCGCCCTGCGGAACCACGCAGCCCTCATCGGCGCGGCGAAGGAGCGCGGCGCACTCGTCACGGTGGCCGCCGACCTCCTGGCCCTCACCCTCATCACCACGCCGGGCGAGCAGGGCGCGGACATCGCCGTCGGTTCGGCCCAGCGCTTCGGGGTACCCCTCTTCTTCGGCGGCCCGCACGCCGCGTACATGGCGGTCCGGAAGGGCCTCGAGCGCATGCTGCCCGGCCGCCTCGTGGGTGTCTCGAAGGACGCCGACGGCGCACCGGCCTACCGCCTCGCCCTGCAGACCCGCGAGCAGCACATCCGCCGCGAGAAGGCCACGAGCAACATCTGCACCGCGCAGGCGCTGCTCGCGATCGTCGCGTCCATGTACGGCGTCTACCACGGCCCCGAGGGCCTGAAGGCGATCGCCCGGACCACGCACCAGCGCGCCGTCGCGCTCGCCGCGGCCCTCGACGGGACGGACGCCGCCGTCGTGCACGACGCGTTCTTCGACACCGTCCTCGTCCGCGTACCCGGCAGGGCAGCGGAGTACGCCGACGCCGCCGAGGCGCAGGGCTACAACCTCCGCCGCGTGGACGCCGACCACCTCGGGATCTCGTGCGACGAGACGACGACGCCGGAGCACGTCGCGGCGATCGCCGCCGTGTTCGGCGGGACCGCCGACGCCACGGCGGCGCACGGCGAGCGCATCCCCGGGGACCTGCACCGGACCTCCGCCTTCATGACCCACCCCGTGTTCTCGCGGCACCGCTCCGAGACGGCGATGCTCCGGTACCTGCGGAGGCTCTCCGACAGGGACCTCGCACTGGACCGCACGATGATCCCGCTGGGCTCCTGCACCATGAAGCTCAACGCCACGGTGGAGATGGAGTCCATCTCGTGGCCCGAGTTCGCGTCCATCCACCCCTTCGCGCCCGAGAGCCAGACGGAGGGCTGGCGTGAGCTGATCACCGACCTCGAGGACCGCCTCGCGGAGATCACCGGCTACGCGCGGGTGTCGCTGCAGCCCAACGCCGGTTCGCAGGGCGAACTCGCCGGGCTCCTCGCCATCCGCGGCTACCACCGGTCGCGCGGCGACGAGAACCGCACCATCTGCCTCATCCCGTCCTCCGCGCACGGCACCAATGCCGCGTCCGCCGTGCTGGCCGGCATGAAGGTCGTCGTCGTCGGCACGGCTTCGAACGGCAACATCGACCACGACGACCTGCTCGCCAAGATCGAGCAGCACGCCGCGAACCTCTCGGCCATCATGATCACCTACCCCTCGACGCACGGTGTGTTCGAGGAGGACGTGCGGTGGGTCTGCGAGAAGGTGCACGACGCCGGCGGCCAGGTGTACATCGACGGCGCCAACCTCAACGCGCTCGTGGGCCTCGCCCAGCCCGGCGAGTTCGGCGGCGACGTCTCCCACCTGAACCTCCACAAGACGTTCTGCATCCCGCACGGCGGCGGCGGCCCCGGTGTCGGCCCGGTCGCCGTCGCCGCGCACCTGGCCCCGTTCCTGCCGGGCGACGCGAACCGCGATATCGCCACGGACGGCGGGCCCGACGCCGAGGGCGGCACGCCCGTCTCCGGGTCGATGTACGGCTCGGCCGGCGTCCTGCCGATCTCCTGGGCGTACGTCGCACTCATGGGTTCCGAGGGCCTCACGAGCGCGACGGCGCATGCCCTGCTCGCCGCCAACTACGTTGCCGCACGCCTGACCGAGCACTTCCCGGTGCTCTACACGGGTGCGCAGGGCCTCGTGGCGCACGAGTGCATCCTGGACCTGCGCCCCCTGACAGCGGCCACCGGCGTGACCGCCGAGGACGTCGCCAAGCGCCTGATCGACTACGGCTTCCACGCCCCCACGCTGTCCTTCCCCGTGGCGGGGACGCTCATGGTCGAACCGACGGAGTCCGAGGACCTCGCCGAACTGGACCGCTTCGTCGACGCGATGATCGCCATCCGGGGCGAGATCGACCGCGTGGCGTCCGGCGAGTTCGGCATCGAGGAGAGCCCCCTGCGCCAGGCGCCGCACACGGCGCAGGTGCTCGTCGCCGACGAGTGGACGCAGGCGTACCCGCGGGAGCTCGCCGCGTACCCGCTGCGGTCCCTCCGCCACGACAAGTACTTCCCGCCGGTGCGCAGGATCGACGGCGCCCACGGCGACCGCAACCTCGTCTGCTCCTGCCCGCCCATCGAAGCCTTCGAAGACTAGGAATCCCGCCCCCATGAGCGAGCAGAGCAAGCACACCGCCCTGTACACCCAGCACGAGGCGCACGGAGCGTCCTTCACCGACTTCGGCGGGTGGCAGATGCCCCTGAAGTACCGGAGCGAACTCGAGGAGCACCACACCGTCCGGAAGGCCGCCGGCCTCTTCGACCTCTCCCACATGGGCGAGGTCCTCGTCAGCGGCCCGCAGGCCGGCGCGTTCCTGAACTACGCCCTCGTCAGCAACCTCGCCGTCATCGCGGTGGGCAAGGCCAAGTACTCCCTGATCTGCAACGCCGAGGGAGGGGTGATCGACGATCTCATCACGTACCGGCTCGCCGAGGACACCTTCCTCGTGGTGCCCAACGCCTCCAACGCCCTCGTCGTCGCCGAGGAACTGCGGCTGAGGTCCAAGGGCTTCGACGTCGCCGTCGAGGACCAGTCCGAGGCCACGGCCCTCATCGCCGTGCAGGGCCCCACGGCCGAGGCGGTGCTCCTCGACCTCGCACTGCCGGAGGACGCCGGGGCCATCCGCGACCTCAGGTACTACGCCGCCGTGGAGCTCGAGCTCGCGGGGCTGCCCGTCCTCCTGGCGCGCACGGGCTACACCGGCGAGGACGGCTTCGAGATCTTCATCGGCAGCAACCTCGTCGTCCGCCTCTGGGACGCCGCGCTGAAGGCCGGGACCGCGCACGGGCTGCTGCCGTGCGGCCTCGCGGCCCGCGACTCCCTGCGGCTCGAGGCCGGCATGCCCCTCTACGGGCACGAGCTCGGCCTCGGCCTGAACCCCTTCGAGGCCGGCCTCGGGCCCGTGGTCAGCACCAAGAAGGCCGACGACTTCGTGGGACGTTCCGTGCTCGAGCCGCTCAAGGCCGTCGAGCCCGCACGGCGCCTGGTGGGCCTGCGCGCCGTTGGTCGCCGCTCCGCGCGCGCCGGGTACGACGTCGTCGTCGACGGCACGCGCGTGGGTACCGTGACGTCCGGCCTGCCGAGCCCCACCCTGGGGTATCCCGTGGCGCTGGCCTACGTGGACGCGGCCTACGCCGCGGTCGGCACCGAGGTGCAGGTGGACCTCCGCGGCCGCCCGGAACCGTTCACCGTCATCCCCACGCCGTTCTACAAGCGCGAGAAGGCCGCCGGTACCGCCCAGTGACCATCAGCGCGTTCGACCTCTTCAAGATCGGCATCGGGCCCTCCAGTTCGCACACCGGCGGGCCGATGACCGCCGCCTACCTCTTCACGGAGCTGCTCCGCGCGGAGCGGCTCCTGCCCGGGGTGCACCGCGTGCAGGTGGACCTCTTCGGTTCCCTCGGGGTGACCGGCCACGGCCACGGCACGGTCAAGGCGGTGCTCCTCGGGCTCGAGGGGGAGCAGCCGCACCTCGTGGATCCGACGTCCGCCGATGCGCGCGTGGCCTACATCGGGAAGTGCCGGTCCCTGAAGCTCGCGGCGGAGCACCCGATCGGCTTCGATCCGGAGGCGGATGTGGTGCTGCACCGCGGACAGCGCCTCGAGTACCACACCAATGGCATGCGCTTCACGGCATATTCCTCTGACGAGGCAGTGATGCGCACTAGGGAATACTTCTCGGTCGGGGGTGGGTTCGTGCTCGACGAGGACCAGATCGGAGCCGAGATCGCGGACCTGACGCCCGTGCCGCTCTCCCACCCCTTCGACACCGCGGACCAGCTGCTCGGCATCTGCCGGGCCACGGGATGGTCCTTCTCCGACGTCGTCCTCGCCAACGAACTGTCCTGGCGCTCGGAGGCCGAGGTACGCACGGGTCTGCTCGAGATCTGGGCGGTCATGCAGGACACGATCCGGCGGGGCACCACCACGGGCGGCATCCTCCCCGGCGGCCTCAGCGTCCGCCGGCGGGCCGAGCGGCAGCGCCAGCTGCTCGAGAAGGCGGACGACCCGACGGACCGGCTCGGCACCATGGAGTGGGTCACGCTCTTCGCCCTCGCCGTCAACGAGGAGAACGCGGCAGGCGGACGCGTGGTCACGGCGCCGACCAACGGTGCCGCAGGGATCATCCCGGCGGTCCTGAAGTACTACGTGGACTTCGTGCCGGGAGCGGACGACGACGGCGTGGTGCGCTTCCTGCTCGCCGCGACCGCGATCGGCGCGCTGTTCAAGCGGAACGCGTCCATCTCGGGCGCCGAAGTGGGTTGCCAGGGCGAGGTGGGCTCGGCATGCGCCATGGCGGCCGGAGCGCTGGCCGAGGTGCTCGGAGGCACGCCCGAGCAGGTCGAGAACGCCGCGGAGATCGGGATCGAGCACAACCTCGGCCTGACGTGCGACCCGGTGGGCGGGCTGGTGCAGATCCCCTGCATCGAGCGGAACGCCGTCGGGGCGATGAAGGCCATCACCGCGGCCCGGATGGCCGTGCGCGGCGACGGGCAGCACCATGTGTCCCTCGACGTCGCCATTAAGACGATGCGCGAGACGGGCGCGGACATGATGGACAAGTACAAGGAGACCGCGCGCGGCGGCCTGGCCCTCAACGTCGTGGAGTGCTGATCTGAGCGCGGTCCAGCTGCCGGTGCGGGTCGAGGTGGTCCCGGCGGAGGGCCTCGCGCAGCGGCTCCGCACTCACCTCCCCCCTCCCGCCGTCGTCACCGTCACGTGCCTGCCTCACCACGGTCCGCGGGAGGCGGTCGGGGTGGCGGCGGAGCTGGCCGCCACCGGCTACACCGTGATCCCCCACCTCGCGGCGCGGTCCGTCGCGGACCGCGCCGAGCTCTCCCGCTACGTCGCGCAGTGCCTGGACGCCGGTATCACCGACGTCTTCGTGATCGGCGGGGACGCGGCCACCGCCGCCGGCCCCTACGCGTGGAGCGGCGCCCTCATGGAGGACATCGCCGACCTCTCCGGCGGCGTCCTCAGGATGGGGATCGCGGCGTACCCGGAGGGCCACCCCGGAACGGCGGAGGACGAGCTGGCGAGGACGCTGCGTGCGAAGCAGGAACTCGCGTCCTGGTGCGTCACCCAGCTCTGCTTCTCCCCGGACATCGTCTCCGCCTACCCGTCCCGGCTCCGCCTCGCCGGCATCACACTGCCCGTCTGGGCGGGCGTCCCAGGACCGGTGCGCATGACGCGCCTGCTCCGGCTCGCCCGCACGATCGGGGTGGGACAGTCCCTCGGGTTCCTGAGACGCTCGGCCGGCAGCGCCGACACCGGCTCCGTCGTGCGGCAGCTCATCTCCTCGGCGACCTACGACCCGGCGCCGCTCGTGGACGCGGTCGACGGCGCGGGCTACACGGGACTCCACCTGTACAGCTTTAACGACGTCGCCGGGCTCGCGGCGTCCGGGCTGGTCCGGCCCCGCGGATGAGCGGGCGTCGACGCCCCACGCGCTGATCCTGCGCCTCGTCCGCCGCTTCCCGCGACCACCGCGCCGCTTCCCGCGACCACCGCGCCGGTGCACGCGGTCGCCCCGCAGGGCACGGACGAATCGGTGGCTCCGGCACGGTCCCAAGATTTTCCCAAGAAGGTTTCTCCAAGGTTGAGCCAGCCGGCGCTCAAAGGTGATAGCCGGGGACTCTACGGGGGAAGCCATCATGTCCAGGTCTCATCGCACCGACCATCGAGGAGGCGGCGGGTCCCGCCGCCAGCACAGGACGAGCGTCCCTACCCGCCTGACCGCAGGGTTGGTGGCGCTGGTTCTCGGCTCCGGCGTCCTGCCGGCCGTCCTCGCACCCGCAGTCTCCGCCGCCCCGGTCGGGCAGGGGCTGACGCTGAACGCTGGGGACATGCGCTTCATCCTGAAGCAGATCAAGATCGCCGAGAACCACGCCACCAAGGAGGACGCCCAGGGCAACATCGTGCCGGGAGCGCCACTGGTCGGAACGGGTCCCCACCAGATCGCGAACCCGCTGCTGCCCTACGGGCTGCGCACCGTCGACGGCTCGGACAACAACCTCATCAAGGGGCAGGAGGACTTCGGCTCCACCAACCTCCCCTTCCCCCGCCTGGCAGCACCGCAGTGGCGCATCGCCCAGGACGGGAAGTCCTACCAGTCGGTCAACACCAACATCACGGACGGGGCAGCCCGTTTCATCAGCAACGTGATCGTCGACCAGACCTCCACCAACCCGGCGGCCATCGCGTCCGCCGGCCGCGCGCACCGGACGGTGAACGACGGGCCGACCGCCGTACCCTGCGAGTCCCCCGGGGTCCCTGTGGACTGCGTGGAGGAAGGGGAGACCCTCGACATCCCGAACGTCACCACCGACTTCGGCCTGTCCCCGCCCTACAACGGCATGTTCGCCCTGTTCGGGCAGTTCTTCGACCACGGCATCGACTCCACCAGGAAGTCGAAGAGCGTGGTGATGATGCCACTCGCCGCTGATGATCCGCTCTACGTCCCCGGCGGGCGGACGAACTTCATGATGCTGAGCCGCGCCGAGAACCAGCCCGGCGCCGACGGCGTGCTCGGGACCGCGGACGACGTCCAGGACGGCACCAACACCAACTCCCCGTGGGTCGACCAGAGCCAGACCTACTCCTCGCACCCCGCACACCAGGTGTTCCTCCGCGACTACGTACTGGACGCCGACGGCGACCCCGTCTCCACCGGCGACCTCATCGAAGGCGCCCCGGGCGGCCTCGCCACCTGGCAGGACATCAAGGACCAGGCGGCGACGCTCCTCGGCCTGCGGCTGACGGATGCCGACATCGGGAACATCCCCATGATCGCCACCGACCAGTACGGGCGCTTCCTCCGCGGCCCGAACGGGCTTCCCCAGTACGTGAAGCAGGACAAGACGATGGTCGAGGGCGACCTCGCAGCCCCCGTCGCACCCCCGGCGGACGTGCAGCGCATCGGCATCGCCTTCCTCGACGACATCGCCCACACCGCCTCCCCGTTCGACTCGCGGTCCGGTGCTCTCCTCCGTGCAGACGGCGATGCCGCGATCACCCCCGTCACCAGCCCCCAGCCGGCCGGCACCTACGACGACGAGATGCTGAACAGGCACTTCATCGCCGGTGACGGACGCGTCAACGAGAACATCGGCCTCACGGCGATCCACCAGGTGTTCCACTCCGAGCACAACCGCCTGGTGACGTACATGGAGGATCTCCTGACGTCCCTGAACCTGGACCTGAACGAGTGGAAGCTCCCCGACGGAACGTGGAACGGTGAGCGGCTCTTCCAGGCAGCCCGGTATGTCACCGAGATGGAATACCAGCACCTCGTCTTCGAGGAGTTCGCCCGCAAGATCCAGCCCGGGCTCAACCCCTTCAATCCCTTCACCCAGGCCGACACGGGGATCGACCCCGCGGTGACGGCCGAGTTCGCGCATGCGACCTACCGGTTCGGCCACTCGATGCTCACCGAGACGGTCGACAGGAAGACCGTCACCGGCCAGGACATCGGCATGCCGCTCCTGGATGCCTTCCTGAATCCGCCCGCCTACTACGCCAACGGCAGTGAGACGCTGACGCCGGAACAGGCCGCCGGGAGTATCGCCATGGGCATGACGGACCAGGTGGGCGCCGAGCTCGACGAATTCGTCACCAGCACGCTGCGCAACAACGTGCTGGGGCTGCCCCTCGACCTCGCGGCGCTCAACATCGCCCGCGGCCGGGAGACCGGGGTGCCTTCGCTCAACAATCTCCGCAGCAGGCTCTACGCGGAGACCGGGGAGTCGTCCCTGAAGCCGTACACCAGCTGGGTGGACTTCGGCCAGGGGCTGAAGCACCCCGATTCGGTCGTCAACTTCATGGCGGCCTACGGGCAGCACCCCACGATCAAGGGCGCGGCATCCATCGACGGCAAGCGCGCCGCCGCACAGCTGCTGTTCGACATGGACGTGGCCGACCCGGCGACACCCGCCGACGCCTACGACTTCGTGAACAGCACTGGGAGCTGGGCCACCACGGCCTCAGGGCTCGACGACGTCGACCTCTGGGTCGGTGGCCTCGCCGAGATGCAGAACCTCTTCGGTGGCCTGCTGGGATCGACGTTCAACTACATCTTCGAACGCCAGATGACCGACCTGCAGGACGGCGACCGGTTGTACTACCTGTCCCGCACCTCAGGACTGAACCTGCGCACCGAACTCGAGGGCAACTCCTTCGCCGAACTCATCATGAGGAACACCGACGCATCCGCCCTCAAGGCCGAGGTCTTCGGGGTTGCGGACTGCGAGTTCGAGCTGGCCGGCATCGCGGGGACCACGGGGAACAATGTCGCGGACGACCCCGCCTCGGCCTGCAACGAGTCCGCCCTGCTGATGAAGATGGCCGACGGGACCATCCGGTACCGCGTCAGCAATTCCGTGGACCGCCCGGGCCTCAACGCCCAGTCCACCTACAACGGCACCGCCGGCACCGACCGGATCTGGGGCGGTATCGACAACGACACGTTCTGGGGCAACGACGGCGACGACATCCTCGAGGGCTCGGACGGCGCGGACACGGTCCTCGGCGGCAAGGGCAACGACCGCATCACCGACTCCCACGGGGACGACGTCCTGAAGGGAGGTTCCGGGAACGACGCCATCGATGCCGGGCCGGGACTCGACATCATCATGTCCGCCGACGGGGACGACTTCTCCAACGGCGGACTCAACGGGAACGAGCACTTCGCCGGTGAGGGTGACGACCTCGTGATCGCCGGGGACGGCCCCGACACGGTGTTCGGCGGCGGCGGCAACGACTGGATGGAGGGCGGCAACGCCAACGATCTCCTGCAGGGCGACAGCGGGGCACCGT
The DNA here is from genome assembly GCF_054510995.1 of Arthrobacter sorbitolis. Taxonomy (NCBI): domain Bacteria; kingdom Bacillati; phylum Actinomycetota; class Actinomycetes; order Micrococcales; family Micrococcaceae; genus Arthrobacter; species Arthrobacter sorbitolis. Next base: position 95,666 of record NZ_JBTNDM010000003.1, on the reverse strand, counting down.
TCTTCGACGACATCAACAGCCCCGGCCATGACGTCCTGATCGGGGACTCGGGGGAGGACGACTACGACGCCGAGGGCGGCGACGACGTCATGGTCGCCGGCCCGGGTATCGAACGCAACCACGGCGTGTACGGCTTCGACTGGGTGACCCACGCCAGGTCGATCGAGCCGGGTGACTCCGACATGCGGATGCTGGTGGTGGACGGTCCCGACGCGATCCGGGACCGGTTTCTCCAGGTGGAGGGACTGTCCGGCTGGGACAGGGACGACGTGCTCCGCGGCACGGACACCACCCCCGACGAGGAGGAGGTCGAGGTGAACGCGCCGGAGCTGACCAACGTGCTCGACGCCGAAGGCATCGCCCGGATCAGCGGACTCGAGGACCTCCTGCCGGAGGGTGCGACCACGTTCGATGCCGGCAACATCATCATCGGCGGTTCCGGAAGCGACAGGATCTGGGGCAACGGCGCCGACGACATCATCGACGGCGACAAGTGGCTCAACGTGCGCCTGAGTGTCAGGGACGACGCGGGAGCGGAGATCCGCACGGCGAACACCCTCACGGAGATCCAGGCGGACATCATGGCCGGCAGGACGGACCCCGGAGAGGTGGAGATCGTCCGGGAGATCCTCACCCCGTCCGCGGCGACCGGGGTGGACACCGCGGTGTTCTCCGGCGCGCAGTCCGAATACGCGATCACCACCACCTCCGGCGGGGTCACCACGGTGAACCACACCGGTGGATCCACGGACGACGGCACGGACACCATCACCAACGTGGAACTGCTGGAGTTCACCGACGGAACGGTCGAGGTCTCCACCCTGGAGCCCGAGCCGGAGCCTCCGGTGGTGCCGGCGGACACGGTGGCGCCGACGGTAGGCACGCGGACGCCGGCGGCTGACGCTACCGGTGTGGCGGTGGGGACCAGTGCCGGTGCCGTGTTCAGTGAGGCGGTGTCCGGGGTGAGTGGAACGACCCTGCGGATGACCACTTCTGCCGGCGCCGCGGTGGCCGGGACGGTCGCCTACGACGCCGAGACGCGCACTGCCACGCTGAATCCGACCCCCGATCTGGTGGCGGGTACCCGGTACACGGTGAGCCTGAGCGCAGGGATCACCGATGCTGCAGGCAACGCCCTGGCCCCGGTGAGCTGGAGCTTCACCACCGCGGCGGCGCCGACGCCTCCGCCGACGCCGACGACGATCCCCGCGGCGGCCACCACGGCCATCGACGCAGCGGCGGCCGCGTCTCCCGGTATCGGGACGGCGACCGGTCCGATCACCTGCGGCCTGGCCGCCGGCGGTTGCTACCGGAACTACCCGGGCGGCTCCATCCACTGGTCCCCGGCCACGGGAGCGCACGTCACCAGGGCTGCCATCGGCGCCACCTGGGCCGGTCAGGGATGGGAGAACGGGTCCCTCGGCTACCCGACCAGCAACGAGGTCGGCGGGCTGAAGAACGGCGGCGTCTACCAGACCTTCCAGGGCGGGTCGATCCACTGGTCCCCGGCGACCGGGGCCCGCATCACCAAGGGCGGTATCGGGGCGGCCTGGGCGGCCCAGGGATGGGAGAACGGTGGCCTCGGCTACCCGACCGGCAACGAGGTCGGCGGGCTGAAGAACGGTGGCGCGTACCAGACCTTCCAGGGCGGGTCGATCCACTGGTCCGCGGCGACCGGGGCCCGCATCACCAGGGGCGGTATCGGGGCGGCCTGGGCGGCCCAGGGATGGGAGAACGGATTCCTCGGCTACCCGACCAGCAACGAGATCGTCGGACTGAGGAAGGGCGGCGTCTACCAGAACTTCGAGGGCGGGGTCGTCTACTGGTCACCCGCTACCGGGGCGCACAGCAACCACGGCGCCATCCGCAACGCCTACGCCTCGCAGGGCTGGGAGAACGGCCGCCTCGGCTACCCGACCAGCAACGAGATCGTGGTCAGCCCCACTGTCCGGGCGCAGGACTTCGAAGGAGGACGCATCACCTGGTCGGCCGCCACGGGATCGGCCATCTCCTACAGGTAGAAGTCCCGGTACAGCGCCTGGCGCCCTGTACCGGCCGCTGGTAGATCACGGAAGCGCCGGGGGGACCGACAATCCACCCGGCGCTTCCTGCCGTGTATGCGGCACGGCGTCCTCGAACCGCATCGGCGTCGCGATCACCGCGGACCCGGGAGAGGCCACGACCTCCCCCGTCCGGTCCACCCGGATGACCAGCAGGAGAACAGCAGGTCGCAGCCTTTAATGCCGCGTGAACTCTGCCGGACAACTCCGTGCAGAGCCGCCTTTCCGGGCTTTCCGGGTATCCGCCGCCCCTAGCCTTGCAGGAGTTCATGACGCAGAGCGAAGGACGATCGATGGAACAAGTGGCCGACACCACGCTGGTCCCCGGGGTACGGACGGGACGGTCTCCCGACCGGATGCCGCCCTCGCCGGACGGCACCCGTGCCCTCCCGGAGCCCGCCCGGCGGAAGCGCCGGACCCCCTGGAAGGCGTGGCTGCTGTTCCTCCTCTTCGCGGGCCCCAATGTCGCCCTGCTGGTGGTCTTCACCTACAAGCCGCTCCTGCAGTCCCTGTACTACTCCACGCTGCAGTGGAACATCGGGTCGGCCGTCGCGATGCCCGTCGGGTTCCAGAACTACGCCGACTGGTTCACGGACCCGACGACGCCGGGGATCGTCGCCGTCACGCTCGTCTTCACCCTCGCCACCGTGGGCGGCGGGATGGTCATCGGCCTCCTCCTCGCGCTCGTCCTGAACCGCCGGCTGCGCGGGACGGGTGCCGCCCGGACCGTCGTCGTCGCGCCCTACGTGCTCTCCGGCGTGGCCGTCGGTCTCCTCTGGCTCTTCGTGTTCGACCCGAACTTCGGTGTCACCGCAGCCCTGCTGCGGCTCGTGGGCCTCGCCTCGCCCGACTGGTACAACGACCCGCAGTGGGCGCTCGTCATGGTGATCATCGTGTACCTGTGGAAGAACGTGGGCTACGTGGCCCTCATCTACCTGGCCGCGCTGCAATCGGTGCCGCAGGACCTCGTGGAAGCCGCAGCCATCGACGGGGCGTCCCCGCTCCGGTCCTTCCGCTCCATCGTGCTGCCGCTGCTCGGACCCACCACGTTCTTCCTCGCCATCACCACGCTCCTGACGTCGCTGCAGTCCTTCGACATCATCCAGGCCATGACCAAGGGCGGACCGCTCGGGGGTACCACCACGATGATGTACCAGATCTACCAGGAGGGCTTCCAGAGCGGACGCGCCGGCTACTCGTCCGCCGTCGCGACCATCCTCTTCGTGGTCCTGCTCCTCGTGACCTTCGCCCAACTGAAGTACGTCGACAGGAAGGTGCACTACTGATGGGTGCCACGACAGCACAGCCGGGCACCACACGACGGCGGACCCCCACCCCGTGGGGCAGCTACCTCACGCTGCTTCTCGCGGTGGCCGTGATGGTCCTGCCGCTCGTCTGGATGGTCCTGGCAGGGTTCAAGGAACGCGACGAGATCTACACCTCGCCCATCCAGTGGCTGCCCGCCACGGTGGACGCCTCCAACTACGCATCGGCGATGAGCGCCGTGCCGTTCGGGGACTTCTTCCTCAACAGCGCGATCACCACGGTGATCGGCGCCGGCGTCAAGATGATGCTGGGGCTGACCACCGCGTATGCGCTCGTCTTCCTCGAGTTCCCGCTCAAGAAGCTGATCTTCGGTGTGGTGATCTTCGCGCTGCTCGTGCCGCAGCAGATCGTCATCATCCCCAACTACACGCTCGTGGCCGAGCTCGGCTGGATCAACACCTACCAGGGCATCATCGTGCCCGGCCTCGCGAGCGCCTTCGGCACCTTCCTCTTCCGCCAGCACTTCCTCACGCTGCCCGCCTCCATCCTCGAGGCGGCCGCGCTCGACGGCGCCGGCCACTGGACGCGCCTGTGGCGCTTCATCGTGCCGATCTCCGCCCCCACGATCGCCGCCGTGGCGCTCGTCTCGATCGTCGCGGAGTGGAACGAATACCTGTGGCCGCTGCTCGTCGTCGACCGCGCGGAGATGATGACCCTGCCGGTCGGGCTGACCCTGCTGCAGAACAACGACGGCATCGCCGACTGGGGCGTCCTCATGGCGGCGACGGTCCTCGTGACCGCACCCGTCCTCCTCGCGTTCTTCGCGCTGCAGAAGCGCATCGTCTCCGGACTCACCGCCGGCGCCGTCACCGGCTGACCCGACCTTCCCTCCCCCTTCCCTCCGTCCCACCTCTCAAGGAGTCTCCATGTCACCGCGCCCGCAGCTCGACCTCAACCGCCGTCAGCTCCTCCAGTTCACGGCCCTCTTCGGCGGCGCCGCAGCGCTTGCGGCCTGCGGCGGCCCCTCCGTCAGCTCGGACGTCTCCGGGGGTGCCGCCACGGAGGCGGCCACCGACTGGGCGGCCGTCACCCCGGCGAAGGAGATCACCTGGTGGAGCAATCACCCCGGCGCCTCCAAGCCCGTCGAGGAGGAGCTCATCAGGCGCTTCACGGCGGAGAGCGGAATCAAGGTCAACCTCGTGACGGCCGGCGCCAACTACGACGAGGTGGCTCAGAAGTTCCAGGCGGCGACCGGCACCGGCAACGGACCCGACGTCGTCGTCGCGAGCGACGTGTGGTGGTTCCGCTACATGATCAACGGGCAGGTCCTGCCCGTGGACCAGCTCGCCGAGCACCTCGAGATCGACACCACGGACTACAACGAGACCCTGTACGGCGACTACGCGTTCAAGGACGCGCACTGGGCCGTACCGTACGCCCGCTCCACGCCGCTGTTCTACTACAACAAGGACGTCTGGGCCGCGGCCGGCCTCCCGGACCGCTCGCCCGAGACGTGGGACGAGTTCCGGGAGTGGGCGCCGAAGCTCGCCGGCGGGTCGGTCACGCCGCTCGGCCTCGGCAAGGGCACCTCGTGGGCTGCCTGGTGGTTCTGCAACTTCCTCTGGGGCCGCGGCGGTGCGTACTCCGACGAGTGGACCATGACACTCGACACCCCCGAGGCCATCGACGCCGCGAAGTTCGTGCAGTCGATGATCTTCGACGACAAGATCGCCGCCATCGCCGCGACCGACAACGTCGCCGACTTCGGTGCGGGCCTGACGGGCTGCACCATCGGGTCCACGGGATCGCTGACCGGGATCCTCGAGGCCGCGAAGTTCGAGGTGGGCACCGGGTTCCTCCCCGCCGGTCCGGAGGGACCCGCCTGCCCCACGGGCGGCACCGGCGTGGCCATCAGTGCGGACCGGACCCCCGAGCAGCAGTTGGCCGCGGGTATGTTCCTCAAGTTCCTCACGAGCACGGAGAGCACGTCGTACTTCTCCTCCAACACGGGCTACATGCCCGTCCGGACGTCCGCACGCGACAGCGAGATCATGACGGAGGTCTACGCCAAGTCACCGCAGTTCCGTACGGCCGTCGACCAGCTCGAGACCACCCGCGTCCAGGACTGGGGCCGCGTGTTCGTCCCCGGCGGCGACAAGGAACTGACGACGGCGCTCGAGAGCATCATCCTGCAGCAGGGTGATCCGGAGAAGGCGTTCGCCACCGCCAGCACCGCGATCCAGCGCTCCTTCGAGCAGAACGTCGAGCCCTACCTGTAGGACCGACGGGGCCGGGCCTGCCCGGTGTGTCCGCCGATCGCCTCGACGGCCAGCTCCCAGAGCGGTGGAGGCGGCTGCTGGTGCCCGGCCCCCGGCAGGGGGACGAGCTGCGCGCCCGGGATCTCGGCCGCCAGGGCCTCGCCGTGCCCGAGGGGGAACAGCGGGTCCGTGGTGCCGTGCAGGACGAGGGTGGGGGCCGTGATCTGTCCGAGGCGGGCAGGGGTGGGCGGCTCCTCGTCGAGGAGGAAGTGGTTGGTCATCGAGGCGGCCATGTCCCGCGTCCGGCCCACCTCCTCGGCCGCGAGCCGTCGGCAGCGCGCCTCGTCGAACCCGAGGCTTCCCGCGTACGGACGTTCCACCTCCACCCGGTACGCGACCACCGCGTCCCGGTCCGTCCAGTCGGGTTCGGGCAACGGGTCGGAGAACGCGGCCCTCACCGGGGGATCGGGCGGGGGTAGGTTCCGGGGCCGCTCCGCCGGGACCGCAGGGCTGGTCGAGGCCAGGCACAGGCTCTGCACGCGGTCGGGGTGCCCGAGGGCGAGGAGCTGCGCGATACCCCCGCCCAGGGAGAGCCCCACGAGGTGCGCGCGGTCCACGCCGAGTGCGTCCAGGAGGCGCAACGGATCGGTGGCCAGGTCCCGGGTGGAGTACGACGGGGATCCCGGCGGTGAGCAGGCCGACCGGCCGGTGTCGCGGTGGTCGTAGCGCACCACGTGCCGGCCGGTCGCGGCCAGCAGGAGACAGAATCCGGTCTCCCACCAGTCCATGGACTGCGCCCCTCCGGCGATCAGCAGCACGGTCGCGTCGGCCGGATCACCGAACGACTCGAAGCACAGATCCGTCCCGTCCGTCGTCACGATCTGCTCGGTCATGACGGGCTCCATCGGTCAGCACGATCCGGCTGGTCAGGCGGGGCGCGGTGATCACCGCGGGTCGGACGCTCAGACGACGGCCGCGGTCGGCTTCTGCCGCTGGGGGGCGAGTTCGCCGATGATGCCGCGCAGCAGGTTGCGCAGCTCGTAGGATTCGAGCCCTTCGCCCATCATCAGGGTCCGCTCGATGTCCTCGGCCTTCGCGAGGGCCTCGACGCCGGCCGGGGCGATGGTGATGCGCTGGCTGCGGCGGTCGATGCTGTCGCGGATGCGGGAGATGAACCCCTGCCGTTCGAGCTTCTCGATCGTCTTGCCGATCGTCTGCGCCTGGACATGGACGGCGAGAGCGAGCTTGGCGCCCGTCATCGTGCCCTGCCGTGAGAGGACGGCGAGGGTGGTGTAACCGGCATGGGTGATCCCGATGTCGAGCAGCCTCTCGTTCCACGCATGGTCCACGAGGCGGGCGGCGGTGGTGAGCAGGCGGCTGGTCGACCACTCTTCCAGTTCAGACATGAGATTTTCCTTCCGGGGCTGAAACACCCGGCCGGTACTGCTGACCAGCGCCGGTCGGGTGTCGTGTCCTTGCCGCTGACCGGTGGAACAGGGGGGACGGGATCAGCCGCAATACCTCTATCATGCGCTTCTATCTTCAAGTTTTACCGGTGGGCCGTCCGAAGCTTGCGGCAAGACCGCCGTTCCGGCGCGCGGTGTACGCCTGGTGAAGGCGATGATCTCCGCCGCGACGGCGCGTGCCGCGGAGTGCTGGACCACGTGCCCCTGCCCGTCGATCTCCACCAGCGCGCCGTCGCGTGCGGTGTCCGCGAGCTCCCGGCTCCACCGCCGTCGTGCCACGGGATCACGCCCGCCGCGCAGCACCAGGACTGGGCGGTCGAGCTGCTCGACGGCGCGTTCCAGCGGGTATTCCAGCATGGGCAGCAGCTGCCGCACGTACCAGCGCACTCCCGTGCGGAGATAGTCGGAGAGGACGATGACGTTGGCCGAGGGGCTCTCACGGAACGTGTCGTGGCCCAGGGAGACCGCCTGCTGCAGGACCGTGCGGCGCTTCCGGTCGACCACCGGGCCCATCAGGACCAGCCGTTCGGCGAGGGTCGGCGCCTGCAGCGCGGCGGCTGTGACGAATTGCACACCCATCGAGTGCCCCACGAACGTGCAGGACTCGATATCGAGGGCGGTAAGGGCCTCGACGATCAACCCTGCGTGGCCCTCGATGCCGAGGTGGCTGCGGGGCCGGGGGGACGGCCCGTACCCCGGCAGGTCCACGGAGTGCACGGCGGCGTCGGCTGCGAGTTCGGTGCTGAGGCGGTCGTAGTAGCGGTGCGTCATGCCCAGCCCGTGGACGAGCACGTACGGACTGTGCGGAGGGGCCGGGATGTCAGGTCCGGGGGTGGTGCGGACACGGACGGTGAAGCCGTCCACCTGCACCGTGCGGAGGATCGTCGATGGCATCCCGGCAGTCTACGGGCGCCAGCACACGGTTTCTCAAGATTCGTTCAAGGGAATCGGCTGATCAGGGCGGCCGAAAGCGCCGGAATATGGAATTCTTGTGCCATGTCCGCTCCTACCTCCCAGCGCACGGCGCTGATCATCGAGGACGATCCGGACATCCGTGAACTGCTGGCGACCACGCTGCGCATGAACGGCTTCACGATCATCGAGGCCGCCACGGGGCTCGACGGCCTGGCCGCCCTCACGGAGCACGAGCCCGACCTGATCACCCTCGACCTCACCCTGCCGGACCTCGACGGTGTCGAGGTGTGCCGGCAGTGCCGTGCTGTGAGCGACGCCTACATCGTGATGGTGACGGCCCGGCAGGACGAGATCGACCGGCTGATCGGGCTCGAGATCGGTGCGGACGACTTCATCGGAAAGCCGTTCAGTCCCCGGGAACTCTCCGCGCGTGTCTCGGCGATGTTCCGCAGGCCCCGCACCGGCCTCGGCACCGGCCTCCACAACGGTCTCCACAGCGGTCCCACCAACGGCAGGGGAGCCGCTGCGGCGCAGCAGGAACCGGCCGGGAACGACCTGCTGCGCCACAACGAACTGACCATGGACGTGGAGGGGCGCGTGGTCGCCCTGGACGGGCATGAACTCGCGCTGACACGCATCGAGTTCGACCTGCTCGAGACCCTGCTGACCGGCGCGCAGCGGGTGTGGACGCGCGAAGCGCTCCTGAACCGCGTGTGGGGGGACGGCTGGAGCCAGGACCACCACCTGGTGGAGGTGCACATCCGCAACCTGCGCAAGAAGCTCGGCGAGGACACGAGCAACCCCCGGTTCATCCGGACGGTGCGCGGCGTGGGGTACCGCATGATGCCGGGAGACGCCGGACGCTGACCGGGGCGGCCCCGCCGGTTTGTGCGCGGATGGAAGACTGGATGCGTGGCCCACCTCGACGTCTCCGGTATCGACTACTTCCTCTCCGACGGCAGGCAACTGCTCAACGGCGTGGCCTTCAAGGTCGGCGACGGCCACAAGACGGCCCTGATCGGACCGAACGGCACCGGCAAGACCACCCTCCTGCGCATCATCTCCGGAGACCTCGCACCGGACGAGGGAGTGGTGAGCCGCTCCGGGTCCATGGGCATCATGCGGCAGTTCGTCGGCCAGGTGCGCGACGACACGACCGTCCGGGACCTGCTGGTGTCCGCCGCGCCGCCTGCGCTCTCCGCGGCCGCACGACGGATCGACGACGCCGAACTCGCCATGATGGAGGCCGACGACGAGCCCACGCAGATGAAGTACGCCCAGGCCATCGCCGACTGGGGCGACGCCGGCGGCTACGAACTGGAGACCACGTGGGACGAGGTCACCATGGCGGCCCTCGGCGTCCCCTTCGACCGTGCGCAGTACCGGGCGGCGTCGTCGCTCTCGGGCGGGGAGCAGAAACGGCTCGTGCTCGAGGCCCTGTTCTCCGGCCCCGACGAGTTCCTGCTCCTCGACGAGCCGGACAACTACCTCGACGTCCCCGGCAAGCGCTGGCTGGAGGCGAAGCTGCGCGAGTCGAAGAAGTCCGTGCTCTTCGTCAGCCACGACCGCGAGCTGCTCGCCAATGCGGCCACGCGCATCGTCACCCTCGAGCCCGGGGTGCTCGGGGCGTCGTCCTGGACCCACGGCGGGGGGTTCGAGACGTACCTGAAGGCACGTGAGGACCGGAACGCGCGGTTCGAGGAACTGCGCAAGCGCTGGGACGAGGAGCACATCAAGCTCAAGGAACTCGTCAACATGTACAAGAACAAGGCCGCGTTCCGCTCCGACATGGCCAACAGGTACCACGCCGCGCAGACGCGCCTCGCGAAGTTCCTCGAGGCCGGGCCGCCCGAGGCGATCCCCCTCGAACAGAAGGTGACCATGCGCCTGCAGGGCGGGCGGACCGCCAAGCGCGCCGTCGTCGCGCAGAAGCTCGGACTGACCGGACTGATGAAGCCCTTCAGCACCGAGATCTGGTTCGGGGACCGCGTGGGCGTCCTGGGTTCGAACGGGTCCGGCAAGTCCCACTTCCTGAGGCTGCTCGCCGCAGGCGGATCCGACCCGGACAAGGAGCACCTGCCGGTGTCCGAGGTGGACATCGCCGAGGTGCCGCACGAGGGCAGTGTGAAGCTCGGCGCGCGCATCCGGCCCGGGTTCTTCGCGCAGACGCATTCACGACCCGACCTCCTCGGCCGCACCCTTGTGGACATCCTCCACCGCGGCGACGAGCACCGGTCGGGGCTGGGCCGTGAGGCCGCGTCCGCGGTCCTCGACCGCTACGGCCTGGCGCCACAGGCCGAACAGGTTTACGACTCCCTGTCCGGCGGGCAGCAGGCACGGCTGCAGATCCTGCTCCTGGAACTCTCCGGCGCCACCCTCCTGCTGCTCGACGAGCCCACCGACAACCTCGACCTGCATTCGGCGGAGGCGCTCGAACGGGCCATCGGCGCGTTCGAGGGGACGGTCATGGCCGTGACGCACGACCGCTGGTTCGCGCGCAGCTTCGACCGGTTCCTCGTCTTCGGGTCCGACGGCAAGGTGTACGAGACGAAGGAGCCCGTCTGGGACGAGAGCAGGGTGGTCAGGGCGCGCTGAGCCGCGCTCCGCCGCTCCTCCTCCACAGCCTCGTCCACAGGGTTGTCCACAAATTGTGGACAACCCTGTGGCGTCCCGAGGTGTCCCGATTGTGGTGCACGGCGGCCGCCGCCTACGGTGGCAGGGTGAACCCCGCCGTCCGCGCCGCCATGATCGCCACCTACGCCATCTTCGGGCTGAACGGTCTCGTCTTCGCGAGCTGGGCCGCCCGCATCCCCGCCGCCTCGGACACGCTGGGACTCGGGGCCGGTCAGATCGGCGGCCTCCTGCTCGTGGGCGCCGTCGGCTCGGTGCTGTCCCTCCCCCTCGCGGGGATCATCGCGGCACGCCTGGGCACCGGCAACACCGTGCGGATCGGCGGGACCGCCGCCGCCGTGGCCGCGACCTGCGTCGCGCTGGGCCTGACCACCGTCTCCGTGCCGGTGGTCGCCGTCGGGCTGTTCCTCTTCGGCTGCGGTGTCGCCCTGTGGGACGTCGGGCAGAACATCGAGGGCGCCGACGTCGAGCGGCTCGTCGGGCGGACGATCATGCCACGCTTCCACGCGGCGTTCAGCGGCGGCGCGTTCGTGGGCGCCCTCATCGGCGCGGGACTGTCGGCCGTCGGCGTGTCCCTCTCGGCGCACCTCGTCGCCGTGGCCGTCCTCAGCCTCGTTGTCTCCCTGTGGACGCCCCGCCATTTCCTGCCCGAGACGACGGCGGCGGACAGGGCTCCCGACGGCGCCTCCGAGGGCGGCCCCGAAGGCGGGCCGGGGCGGCGGCTCGGGGCGTGGGGTGAACCCCGCACCCTGCTGATCGGTCTGGTGGTGCTGGGCGCCGCCCTCACCGAGGGTGCCGCCAACGACTGGGTGGCGAAGGCGAGCGTCGACGGACTGGGCACCTCGGAGAGCACCGGCGCCATCATGTTCGCGGTGTTCGTGGCGGCGATGACGACGCTGCGCTTCCTGGGCGGTCCCCTGATCGACCGGTTCGGCCGCGTCCGCGTCCTGCAGGCCAGCCTCGGGTCCTCCCTCGCGGGCCTCGCGCTCTTCGTCGCCGCACCGGACGTGCCGCTCGCCGCCGTCGGAGCGATCCTGTGGGGTGCCGGCGCGGCGCTCGGCTTCCCCATGGGCATGTCGGCCGCGGCAGACGATCCCGACCATGCCGCCGCGCGCGTCTCGGTCGTCGCCACCATCGGCTACACGGCCTTCCTCGCGGGCCCGCCCCTCATCGGATTCCTCGGCGACGCGGTGGGCATCCGCAACGCACTGCTGGCCGTCGGGGTCGCCGTCCTCGCCTCCTTCCTCGTGGCGCCGGCCGCCCGGGAACGGCCGATGGAGACCGCCGACCCATTGCGGACAGGATCTGACCGACTCCCCTAGGTTCCCCGCACCGTCGGTCCTACCCTGTTGGAATGGCGATCATCGAGGCAGAAGGTCTGAAGAAGACCTATTCGTCGAAGAGTGGACCCGTCCACGCGCTCGACGGCATGAATCTCTCCGTTCCCCAGGGAACAGTCAAGGCCCTCCTCGGGCCCAACGGCGCAGGCAAGACCACAGTGGTCAAGATCCTGACGACCCTCATCCAGCCGACCGCCGGCACCGCGCACATCGACGGCATCGACGTGCTGCGGGACCCGAAGGCCGCACGGCGCATCATCGGCGTCTCCGGCCAGTACGCGGCCGTCGACGAAGGACTCACCGGGTTCGAGAACCTCGAGATGGTGGGCAGGCTCTACCACCTGGGTGCCCGTGAGGCGAAGCGCCGGGCGCAGCAGCTCATCGACCAGTTCGAGCTGACGGAAGCCGGCAACCGCCCCGTCAAGGGCTTCTCCGGCGGCATGCGGCGCCGGATCGACCTCGCCGGCGCACTGGTCATCAACCCCAAGATCCTCTTCCTGGACGAGCCGACCACCGGGCTGGACCCCAGGAGCCGCCTCGCGCTCTGGGGGATCATCAAGGACCTCGTCAATGACGGCACCACCCTGCTCCTGACCACCCAGTACCTCGAGGAAGCGGACCAGCTCTCCGACGACATCGCGGTGATCGACGGCGGCAGGACCATCGCCGAAGGGACCTCCGACGAGCTGAAGGCCCAGATCGGCGGGCACCGCGTCGTCGTGTCGCTCGTGGACTCCGCCGACGCGCCGCATGCCCGCGAGATCCTCGGGCGCCACGGCGACGGCGAGCCGGGCGTCGGCGGTGACGGCCGCACCGTGGAGGTCGCGGTCACGGACGGGCCCCGCGCCCTGCAGTACATCCTGTCGGATCTCGGCGAGGGCGGCATCGACCTGCACGACGCCGGCATGAGGCGACCGAGCCTCGACGATGTCTTCCTCAAACTCACCGGCCACAGGACCGAGGAGACGGCACCACAGAAGGAGACGGCGGCATGAGTGTCCTGGCACCCGAGGGCCGGCAGCCCGAGAACTCACGGTCCCGGGCCCGCAGCGGTCCCGCATCCGAGGCTCCGTCGGAACTGTCCATGTGGTTCTCCGACGGCTGGACCGTCACCAAGCGCAACCTGACGAAGCTGAAGCGCTCGCCGGACATGCTGATCTTCGCCGTCCTGCAACCGATCATGTTCGTGCTGCTCTTCAGCCAGATCTACGGCGGGTCCATCCAGGTGGAGGGGAGCGACTACACGCAGTACCTCATGGCCGGCATCTTCGCGCAGACGGTGATCTTCGGCTCCACGTTCTCCGGGTCCGCGATGGCCCAGGACCTGAAGGACGGCATCATCGACCGGTTCAGGACGCTGCCGATGAGCTCCTCCGCGGTGCTGATCGGACGGACCAACAGCGACCTCGTGCTCAATGCGCTCTCGGTGGTCATCATGATGGCCACGGGATTCGCGGTGGGCTGGCGGGTCAACGCGTCCATGAGCAGCTTCTTCGCCGGCCTCGGCCTCCTGCTGCTGTTCTCCTACGCCTTCAGCTGGGTGATGGCACTGCTCGGCATGTCCGTGAAGTCCCCCGAGGTCATCAACAACGCGTCCTTCATGATCCTGTTCCCGCTCACGTTCATCTCGAACGCGTTCGTGCAGTCCCAGAACCTGCCCGCCGCACTCGAGACCTTCGCCAACTGGAACCCGGTCTCGGCCCTCGTGCAGGCCGCACGCGAGCTGTTCGGCAACACGGGCACGGTGCCGGCTCCCGATGTCTGGCCGATGCAGAACGCGGTCCTGACCGTCCTGATCGGCGCCGCCCTGATGCTGGTGGTCTTCGTGCCCCTGTGCATCCGGAAGTTCACGCTCATCAGCAGCCGCTAGCCGGAGGGCGTCGTCCGAAAGGGGTACGGGCCCTTCCCCCGTGATCATCCCTGGGGCCGGTGATCGGTACCGGCCCCAGGCCTACTGTTGGTGGTACCGGCCCGCAGCAGCGGGGCGGCCCCCACCTCCAGTCGAAGGACGCACCATGATCGAGGCACAGGCCCTCTCGAAGCGATACGGCGCGAAGACCGCCGTCGACGCCGTCTCCTTCACGGTGCAGCCCGGCAAGGTGACGGGCTTCCTCGGCCCGAACGGCGCGGGCAAGTCCACCACCATGCGCATGATCGTGGGCCTGGACAACCCCAGCGGCGGACGCGTCACCGTCAACGGTCGGCCCTACGCCCAGCACGGGGCTCCCCTGCGCGAGGTGGGCGCCCTGCTCGATGCGAAGGCCGTGCACACCAAGCGGTCCGCCTACAACCACCTCCGCGCCATGGCGGCCACCCACGGCATCCCGAACAGCCGGGTCAAGGAGGTCATCGAACTCACCGGCCTCGGACCCGTCGCGAAGAAGCGCGTCGGCGGCTTCTCCCTCGGCATGGGACAGCGCCTCGGCATCGCCGCAGCCCTCCTCGGCGACCCGCACACGGTGATCCTCGACGAGCCGGTCAACGGCCTCGACCCGGAAGGCGTGCAGTGGGTCCGGCACCTCTCCAAGGGCCTCGCAGCGGAGGGCCGCACGGTCTTCCTCTCCTCGCACCTCATGTCGGAGATGGCGCTGACCGCCGACCACCTCATCGTGATCGGGCGCGGCCGGATCATCGCCGACGCGCCCATCCAGTCGATCATCGACGGACAGGGCAGGGCCCGGGTCCGGGTGCGGGCCGACCGGCCGCAGGACCTCCTCGGCAGCCTCGCCGGCGAGGGAGTCACCGCGCAGGTCCTCGAACCCGAACTGGTCGAGATCACCGGGGTCGACCCCCGCCGCATCGCGGAGATCGCCCTGCGGGAGCGCGTGCTCGTGTACGAACTCACGCCGCTCCAGGTATCGCTCGAGGATGCCTACATGGAGCTCACCCAGACCGAAGTCGAATACCACTCGCACGACCTGCCGACCGCCGATCAGGCTGCGGCACCACTGGAAGGACGCTGACCATGGCAACGTCGACCTCGCCGGCCCCCGCCCAGCAGCGGCCCCGGCAGAACCGCGACTCCGGGCCGGGCGTGAACTTCGGCCGGGTCCTGAAGTCCGAATGGATCAAGGTCACCACCGTTCCCTCGACGGTCATCCTCATCGTCTCGACCGTCGTCGTGATGGTGGGACTCGCGGCGCTCGCGTCGTGGGCCATCTCGATCACGCAGGACGAGATCCAGTCGGCCGGAGCACCGCCGGGAGGCCCGGGCGGCCCCGGCATGGAGGGCTTCGACGCCGCCGAGCAGGCATGGATGATCCCCTCGTCGGGGCTGATCTTCGGGCAGCTGCTCATCGCCTCGCTGGCCGTCGTGCTGATCGCGTCCGAGTGGGCGACCGGCATGATCCGCTCCACCATGGTCGCCGTGCCCAAGCGCATGCCGGCCCTCCTGGCCAAGAACGCCATCATCGCGGTGATCGCCTTCGTCATCGGCGCTGGATCCGCGTTCCTCTCCTACCTGGTGGCGCAGCCCATCCTCGGCGGGGACCTGGACTTCGGCCTGGCCACGGACGGGGTCCTCCCGAGCATCGTCAACACGGGCACCTACCTCGCATTCATCGCCATCATCTCGATGGCCATCGGCACGCTCCTGCGCAACACGGCCGGCGGGGTCGTCACCGCCGTCGCGCTGTTCTTCGTGGTCCCCCTGATCATCGTGAACCTCCTCTCCGGACTGGCCGACTGGATCCCCGATGCCGCCCGCTTCCTGCCCACGAACGCGGGCGACCAGCTCGTCGCCATCACGACGGAGAGCGACGCCCTGACCCAGTGGGAGGGCGGCCTCGTGATGGGCGCGTGGGCGCTCGTGCTCCTCGTGGTGTCCCTCGTGGTCACCCAGAAGCGGGATGTCTAGGAAGGCCCGATATCCCATGGACCCGACCCTTGGATGAGATCCCCCCGGTGAGGGAGACCGCGGAGCGCGCGCCCGCGGTCTCCTTCACGGAACTGAACGCCCGCCGCCTGGGCCCGTTCCGGAGGTTCTTCCGTAAGCACCCGAGGGCCATGGACGCCGCTGTCGTGCTCGTGTTCGTCCTCTTCTCCTTCCCCGGGGCGCTGTTCCTGATCATCGACTCCGACAACTGGCTCGGTCTTCCCGGCGTGGTCCTCGCCTCCGCGGCGCTGGCCTTCCGCCGCGACCGGCCGCTGCTGGTCCTCGCGTTCGTCTCCGTCCTCGACGTCCCCGTCAGCGTCCTGACCGAGGGCGGGGGCAGCAGCGGCATAGCGACCATGTTCGCCCTGTACACGGTGGCCGCGATCTACCCGCTGCGGACCGCGCTCGTCGCGGCGGCCGCTGCGATCGTCTTCTCGGTCAGCACCCTGTTCCTCCTTCCGTCGAGCGCGTTCGACGGCACACCGGGCCTGTTGTGGCTCCTCAGCGGCTTCATCGTGATGTTCCTCGCCGTCGCCGTCGGCGTCGGCGTCACCGTGCGGCGGGACCGCGAACACGAGAGCGAACTGCGCGAATGGGCTTCCCGCAACGCCGAGCTGGCGTCCGCGGGGGAGCGGAACCGGATCGCGCGCGAGATGCACGACGTCGTCGCGCATTCGCTGACGGTCATGGTCGCGCTGTCCGACGGCGCCGCCGTCGTCATGAAGCGTGACCCGGGGCGGGCCGCCGCCGTGCTGCGCGAGCTGTCCGGCACGGGCCGCACCGCCATCGCCGACATGCGGCGGGTCCTCGGTGTCCTCCGTGCCGAGGCCCCGAGCGAGTCCCTCGCCCCGCTGCCGGCGTCGAGCTCCCTCGCGCAACTCCTCGACGGCTTCCGCGCTGCGGGCCTGCCGCTCCGGGTGACGACCAGCGGGCCGGGGCTGCCGGACGACCCGGCCTTCCAGCTGACGGTGTACCGCATCCTCCAGGAGTCCCTGACCAATGTCCTCCGCTACGGCAAGGGGGTTACTCTGGTGGACATCTCGATCGCCCGGACCGGGGACGCGGTCTCCCTGCGCGTCGCCGACGACGGCCGGGGCACCATGGGCCCTGCCGTGTCCCTCGGCTCGGGGCAGGGGATCGCCGGCATGCGGGAACGCGCCGCCATCTACGCCGGCTCGGCCGAATGCGGGCCCCGCCCCTCGGGCGGCTGGATCGTGGACGTGCAACTGACAGCCCCCGGCGCCGATGGCGGATCGGGGACCCAACGGGGGAAAGAGAAAGATGACCGCGCAGCACAGCACACCGGGCACGCCCATCAGGGTTCTGCTCGCTGACGACCAGCCCCTGCTGAGGATGGGCTTCCGGCTCATCCTCGAGGGCGAGGCGGATCTCGAGATCGCGGGCGAGGCCTCGACAGGGGCCGAGGCGGTGCGTCTGGCCGCCGATCTGCGGCCCGACGTCGTGCTCATGGACGTACGCATGCCGCACGGGGACGGCATCGAGGCCACCCGCCAGATCACCGCGTCCGGCTCTGGCGCACGCATCATCATCCTCACCACGTTCGACCTCGACGAGTACGCGTTCTCCGGCCTGCAGGCCGGTGCGTCGGCGTTCCTGCTGAAGGACGTGGCGCCGGAGGAGCTGGTGCATGCCGTGCGGATCGTCGCGAGCGGAGACGCCGTGGTCGCCCCACGGGTCACCCAGCGGTTGCTCGAGACGTACGTTCGCTCTCTCCCACCGGCACACACGGCGACGGCGGTCCCGGACCGGCGGCTCGCCGAGTTGACGCCGCGGGAGCGGGAGGTGCTCGAGGCGATCGCCGGGGGCCTCTCCAATGCCGAGCTCGCAGCCCTGTTCTTCCTGTCGGAGGCGACGATCAAGACGCACGTGCGGCGCATCCTCACGAAGCTGGACCTGCGGGACCGCGTGCAGGCCGTGGTGTACGCCTACGAGAACGGGATCGTGGTGCCCGGGCCGGCCCACTGACGCCGCGCCGCCGGTCCGTCAGGGGCAGGTGAGGACGCGCTCGAGGTTCTGGCCGGTCCAGGTGCCGACGCTCGCGCGGACGCGCAGTGTGTAGTTGCCGACCGTCGTGGACGTACGGGTGATCGTGGTCGCCCGGTTCCCGGCCGGGAGGTTGTTGGTCGTCACCTGCCCGTTCGGCGCGGTCAGCGTGACGGTGTAGGCCGTGGCCCGCTGAACGGCGCCGAAGTCGGTGAGCGTCACCGACATGGAGAGTCTGTTGTTCTGGCAGCTGAAGTTACCCGTGATGCCTGCCGGCGCGGGAACGGTGTAGGTCCCGACCGCCACGGAAGCGGCGTCCGAGTTGGTGAACGCGGCCTGCGCAGCCGTCGGCAGCCAGGTGAGGACCAAGACGCCGATCAGCACCCGGACGAGGAAGTCGACGCGGCGCGGTCTGCGCGGGGTGCGGTGCCGGGCCATGGTCCTCCTTCCTCGTGCGCCTGTCGTGACTCGCCGGTGTCCCGGTGTCCCGGTGTCCTGGCGTCCCGGTGTCCCGGCGGACACCGGGACGGGTGCCGGGTGTCAGCGGTTGGTGGCTGCGCGCTGCGTGGCGGTGAAGGCGAGGTTGACGGTGCTGCTGAGGCCCTGGAAGGTGTTGCCGGCGGTGGTGGGCAGGGTCGCGGTGACGCGGAGGTTGTCGGCCTTGGTGGTGGTGATCGAGGCGAGGTTCGCCAGGGCGACGTCGGTGCCGATGATGGGGCGGGTGGGCAGGACCGTGGTGGTGGTGCCGGCGCAGGTGTAGGTGTAGGCGGGGGCGGTGCCGGCCTCGGTCCAGGGGACGGTGCAGGCGTCGACGGCGACCTGGAGGCCGTTGAGGGCGTCGGTGGTGAGCAGGGTCGGCGTGCCGACGGCGGTGGTGCTGAGGGTGACGCCGCCGAAGTTCTGGTTGCCCGCGTTCGTGAGGGTCGCGGCGCGCTGGATGGTGTCGCCGGGGATGACGCCGGTCGCGGCGACGGTGAGGCGGTTGGCGGCGGTGCCGGCAGCGCCGAGCTGGACGTCGACGGTGCCGGCGGTGACTGTCTCGCTGGCGGAGGTGGTGGACGTGAAGGAACCGTACGTGCCGAGGCCCGCGACGGAGGCGGCGACGCCGAGCAGGGCGACGGAGGCCAGGACCTTGCCGGAGGTGGACGTCAGACCGATGCGCGAGGAGCGAGTGGTGGTTGCAGTGCGAGCGGTGGTTGCGGTGCGTGCCATGGTGAGACCCTTTTCCTGTGACCTGGTGGTGTGCCCTCCGGCACCCCCAGCGGGTCCCGGTCCTTCTGGTACCCACTCTGCTCGGGCAAGCTGAACCCACCAGTACGTGAACCTCGAAGGAAAACCGAAGACCCGGCGAAAACCGAAGGAATGGCGAAGTCGAACCGAAGCGGGGGTGCCGTTCCCGGAGGCCCGCCTCCGCCGATCTGGTTGAATCGGAGGATGACCCCAGCACCGCACATCCAGGACCTCGGCGCCTACGTCGCGGCGTCGCCGTCGAGTTTCCACGCCATGGCAGAGGGCGGCCGTCGTCTCGCCGCCGCCGGCTTCCGAGAACTGGCGGAACAGGACGCCTGGGAGGGCGGGGCCGGTCGGTACTTCGTCCGCCGGGACGGCGCGCTCATCGCGTGGACCGTGCCGTCGGGCGCCGGCCCCACCACCGGGTTCCACATCCTGGGCGCCCACACCGATTCGCCGTCCTTCAAGCTCAAGCCCAGGCCCACCACGGGCAGGTACGGCTGGCTCCAGGCCGGCGTCGAGGTGTACGGCGGGCCTCTCCTGAACTCCTGGCTCGACCGCGAGCTCGCGCTCGCCGGCCGGCTGACGCTGCGGGACGGCAGCGAGCACCTCGTCGCCACGGGACCGCTGCTGCGCTTCCCGCAACTGGCCATCCACCTGGACCGCGCGGTCAACGACGGCCTCGCCCTCGACAAGCAGCGCCACATGACCCCGGTATGGGGACTCGGGGATCCTGCGGACGCGGATCTCCTCGGGCTCCTCGCCGGCAGTGCCGGGATCGACCCGCATGAGGTGGGCGGGTTCGACGTCGTGGTCGCCGACACGCAGGAGCCCCGGGTCTTCGGCGCGCAGGGCGAGTTCTTCGCGTCGGGCCGGCTCGACAACCTCTCCTCGGTGCATGCCGGTCTCGCGGCGATCATCGCCGCGGCGTCCGACGAGCAGGCGGATGGACCGATCGCTGTCCTCGCGGCGTTCGACCACGAGGAGGTGGGCAGCGGCTCGCGGTCCGGGGCGAGCGGGCCGTTCCTCGAGGACATGCTGCTGCGTATCTCGCTCGGTCTCGGCGCGGGCACGGAGGAGCGCCTGCGAGCGCTGGCGTCGTCGTTCTGCGTCTCCGCCGACGCCGGCCACGCCGTGCACCCCAACTACGCGGAGCGGCACGACCCCGCGAACCTGCCCGTCCTCAACGGGGGGCCGCTCCTGAAGATCAACGCCAACCAGCGCTACACCACGGATGCACCCGGTGCCGCCTACTGGGCAGAGCTGTGCCGCACCGCCGGCGTGCCCTACCAGGAGTTCGTGTCGAACAACGTCATGCCCTGCGGGTCCACGATCGGACCGCTGACGGCCACGAGGCTGGGCATCCGGACCGTCGACGTCGGGACACCGCTGCTGTCGATGCATTCCGCGCGGGAACTCTGCGGCGTCGACGACCCCGGGTACCTCGCGACCGCCACTGCCGTGTTCTTCCGCGGCGGCCGGTAGGCACGTGTTCGCCCCTGCGGGATCGTCCGGTAACATTGGTACGTCCGTGCCAGAGCCCGTCGGTGGTAGATACCGCGGACGGCGGCCGGATCAACGCTAAAGAACCTCCTGTTGCGGAAAGACCGCGACCGCTTAGCCCAGAGGAGGTGGGTTCACACATGCGTGCATATGAATTGATGGTAATCATCGACCCCGATGTCGAGGAACGCTCCATCGACCCAACACTCGAGAAGTTCCTCAATGTCGTCCGCAACGGCGGCGGCACCGTGGACAAGGTGGATATCTGGGGACGCCGGCGCCTCGCGTACGAGATCCAGAAGAAGACCGAGGGCATCTACGCCGTCGTCAACTTCACCGCGACCCCGGCCGTGGCTTCCGAGCTCGACCGCCAGCTGAGCCTCAACGAGACGATCATGCGCACCAAGATCATCCGCCCCGAGGAGCAGAAGGTTTCCGCCGAGTAGTCTCGGCAGATCCCTCATCCATCCACCCCGTTCCGGCGGGTAGGAACTCAAGGAGGCACCATGGCAGGCGAAACAGTCATCACGGTGGTCGGCAACCTCACCAATGATCCGGAGCTGCGGTTCACGCCGTCCGGGTCGGCGGTGGCCAACTTCACCATCGCGTCCACTCCTCGCACGTTCGACCGCCAGACCAATGACTGGAAGGACGGCGAAACGCTGTTCCTCCGCGCGTCGGTCTGGCGTGAGGCTGCGGAGAACGTCGCCGAGACCCTGACCAAGGGAACCCGCGTGGTTGCCCAGGGCCGACTCAAGTCACGTTCGTACGACACCAAAGAGGGCGAGAAGCGCACCGTCATGGAGCTCGAGGTGGATGAGATCGGTCCGTCCCTGCGCTATGCGTCCGCGAAGGTCACCCGGACCCAGCGCTCCGGCGGTGGGAATTCCACCGCGGGCGGCGGCTTCGGCGGCAACGCCGGCGGCGGCAACTCCGGCGGTTCGAACTCAGGTTCGGGTTGGGGCGGCGGCGGCGGCGGCGGGGGCGGGGGCCAGCAGGCCCAGCAGCCCGCGGACGACCCGTGGGGTGCGCCCGCAGGCGGCAACTCGCAGGGCTGGGGCAACGGCCCCGACTCCGAGCCGCCCTTCTAGGCACTTCCAGGCAGGGGTCCCGTTCCCGGAACCCCTGCCGCAGTCACGCACGTGACTGGCATCTCCCATCCCGCAGAATCGTTCTGCGGGCTCCAACAGTAAAAGGAGCACCACGATGGCTAAGGCTGAACTCCGTAAGCCCAAACCAAAGTCCAACCCCCTGAAGGCCGCTGACGTCACCGTCATCGACTACAAGGACGTAGCCCTGCTGCGTAAGTTCATTTCCGATCGCGGAAAGATCCGCGCCCGTCGCGTCACCGGCGTGACCGTGCAGGAGCAGCGCAAGATCGCCCAGGCAATCAAGAACGCCCGCGAAGTCGCGCTGCTGCCGTACTCCGGCGCTGGCCGCGGCTAGGGAAAGGGACACACTATGTCGAAGCTCATTCTGACCCAGGAAGTCACCGGACTCGGTGCCGCAGGCGACGTCGTCGAGGTGAAGAACGGTTACGCACGTAACTACCTTCTGCCCCGCGGCTTCGCCCTGATGTGGAGCAAGGGTGGCGAGAAGCAGGTCGAGTCGATCAAGGCTGCCCGTTCCGCCCGCGAGCACGCATCGCTCGAGGACGCCCAGCGCCAGGCTGCCGCACTGTCGGCCAAGCCCGTCACCCTGACCGTGAAGGCCGGTGGCTCCGGCCGCCTGTTCGGCACGGTCAAGGCCGACGACGTCGCCAAGGCCGTCGAGGCCGCCGGTCTCGGCAAGATCGACAAGCGCAAGGTCGAGCTGCCGGCTCACATCAAGTCGGTCGGCTCGTACCAGGCCAACGTCCGTCTCCACGAGGACGTCGCTGCAGTCATCGACCTGGACGTCGTCGCCAGCTAGTGACACGCCGGCGCCGCAAGGCGCCGGCGGCAGGTCCGGATCCACGAGGAAGCCCCCGCCGCCGGCGGGGGCTTTCGCGTTGGAGGGCCTCCGCCGTGCTGCCCGCCGACGGGTGCGGGAGCGGCAGTCTCCGTCATCCCTCGGCGCGCATATCCTCCGGGAGACATGCCCCGCAGCGACTTCTCGGGGGAGCTGGACCGGATCGAGGAGTGCCCCGGAGTTCATATGGGCTCGTCCGGCCTGCCTGCGACCCGCCGCATGTCCTCCAGACATGTGGCGCCGAGGGCATACGAGCCGAAAGGCGCCTGGCGGACTGCCACGGGGCGAGTTGTCAACAGCACACCTGTGGACGGACGGGTCGGAGAAATACTTTCGATCCACAGCCGGGGGATAACGTTTGCGCAGGTCAGAGTCGGTTTCGAGGAGAGGAAACTTCTCTGTCCACAGGGTTGTCCCCATCCTGTGCACAAGATACGGGCCGCTATCCACAGCATCTTTCCACTTACCCACACCCCCTGTTGGGATGGCGCTTTGCCGCCCCGGGCCGGGCGACTACCGTTGCCGGAGATTCCCAATAGTGAGGGTGACGGGTGATAGGCCTTACCTGTCAGACCCACCCCGGGCATCCGGTGGTCCGCTCCGGCGAACACCGCTTACGTAGCAGGAGAAAGGCCCTTCAGTGTCCCTGGCACATGCAGATTCATCGACGGACACACGTAGCCCGGAGTTCTCGCGCACGCCCCCGCAGGACCTCGTCGCGGAGCAGTCGGTGCTCGGGGGGATGATGCTCTCGAAGGACGCCATCGCCGACTGCGTCGAGGTGCTCCGCGGGCTCGACTTCTACCGCCCGGCCCACGAGAGCATCTACGAGGCGATCATCGACCTCTACGGGCGGGGTGAGCCGGCCGACGCCGTCACCGTGTCCGACGAGCTGACCAAGCGTGGCGAGATCTCCCGCATCGGCGGCCCCGCCTATCTCCACACGCTCATCCAGTCCGTGCCCACGGCTGCGAACGCCGGTTTCTACGCCGAGATCGTGCGGGAGCGCGCCGTCCTCCGCCGCCTCGTCGACGCCGGGACCAAGATCGTGCAGCTCGGGTACTCGAACGACGGCGAGGTGGACGATCTCGTCAATGCCGCGCAGGCGGAGGTCTATGCGGTCGCCGAACGCCGTACGGCCGAGGACTACGTGGCCCTGAAGGACATCATCGAGGGGACCGTCGACGAGATCGAGTCCGCGGGACACCGCGGCGAGGGCATGACAGGGGTGCCCACGGGCTTCTACGAGCTCGACGAGCTCACACAGGGGCTCCACGGTGGCCAGATGATCGTCGTCGCGGCGCGTCCGGCCATGGGCAAGTCGACCTTCGCGCTCGACTGGGCGCGTTCCGCGGCCATCAAGCACAACATGGCCACGGTGTTCTTCTCCCTCGAGATGGGCCGGAACGAGATCGCCATGCGCCTGCTGTCGGCGGAGGCGACCATCGGTCTGCAGGACCTCCGCAAGGGGACCATCAAGGACGAGCAGTGGGGCAAGATCGCCACGACGATGGGACGCATGAACGACGCGCCCCTCTTCATCGACGACAGCCCGAACATGTCCCTCATGGAGATCAGGGCGAAGTGCCGCCGGCTCAAGCAGCGGCACGACCTGAAGCTCGTGGTGCTGGACTACCTGCAGCTGATGTCCTCCGGCAAGCGCGTGGAGTCCCGCCAGCAGGAGGTCTCAGAGTTCTCGCGAGCGCTCAAACTGCTGGCCAAGGAGCTCAACGTGCCCGTCGTCGCCCTGTCCCAGCTGAACCGCGGGTCCGAGCAACGTACGGACAAGCGCCCCCAGGTCTCCGATCTCCGGGAGTCCGGTTCGATCGAGCAGGATGCCGACATGGTGATCCTGCTCCACCGCGACGACGTCTACGACAAGGAATCGGCGCGGGCGGGCGAGGCCGACGTCATCGTGGCCAAGCACCGCAACGGGCCCACCAAGACCATCGTGGTGGGCTTCCAGGGCCACTACTCACGCTTCAACAACATGGCCGCGGACGGTGGCGGCTACTAGTCCTTCTTCGGACCGAGCTCGTTGATCACGGTCTTGAGGCGGTCCCGCAGGTCCTCCGACGCGAGGCCGTCCTCGGCCATCAATTCGTTCTCGATGTTCTTGGCCCGTTCCAGCGCCTTGAGTCCCGCCGAGGTGATGGTGATCCGCTGACTGCGGCGATCGGCCGTGTTGCGGAGCCGGGTCACGAGCCCGCGCTTCTCGAGGCGGTCCAGGGTGCGTCCGACGGTCTGTGCCTGGACATGCACGAGCTGCGCCAGGCGCACGCCCGTGAGGGTGCCTTCGCGCTCCAGTACACCCAGTGTGGTCAGTCCGGCGTGCGTGATGCCGATGCCCAGGAGTTTCTCATTCCATGAGTGCTCGACGATGCGGGCCGCGGTCGTTAGCAGGCGGCTGGTCGACCAATCGTTCAACTCCGGCACGATGGCATGTCCTTCCCCTTGATTCTTGCGCGGTGAATTCCTTGTGGACCTACTACTTACTGTAGACAACTCTACCCGAAATAGACAGCATGCTTATTATTGCGATGTGGCTGCTCCGGGCATTCCGGACGCCCTGGCGGCGGGCCTGCCCGACGGGGACGGACCGGAAGCCGAGGAGGGCCCGGAGCGCAGCTCCGGGCCCTCCTCACATGCCAGTGCTACTTAGAGGTTCTTGCCGTGACGCGTGTCGTCCGCGCCCTCGATCTCGATCTCTTCCTTGCGGACGTCGGCGCTGACGGTCTCGTTCTCGGTGACCGTCTCCTTGTCGAGGCGCACGCGCTCGACCGGGACGGCTTCCTTCTCGACGACGGGACGCTCGGCGTGGAGGACCACTTCGTGCTCCTCCTCGCTGATGGCGGGGCCGTCGTACGCGTCGCCACGGTTGGCGTCGGTGATGGGCTCGCGCTCGACGCGGACTTCCTCGCGGCTGACGGGAACGGTCTGGGTGACGTTCTCGGTGACGACGTACTTGCGCAGGCGTGCACGGCCGGCCTCACGACGCTCGGTGCCGACGTGGAGCTGCTCCTCGGAGCGGGTCATGGCGTCGTCCGTCGTGGGGCCCGAGGTGTCGTGGCCCACGGTGCCGCGACCCGTGCTGGCATCGGTGTCGGAGTAGGTGCTCGACGTGTCGGTCACGCCGGAGTGGCGGCCCGAGGTCGTGTCGATGTCGACATCGCGGTCCCCGCGGCCGACGGTGCCCGTGGTGCCGGTGGTCGTGCCGGTCGTCGTGGTGTCGGTGTAGCCGCTCGTGCCGCCGCCGATCTCGTAGTGGCGGTAGAGGCGGTCCTCTTCGTCCGGGCTCAGGTTGCCGTCGGATTCGATCCGGGGCGCGTCCTTCACCTGGTGCTTCGAGTAGGGCACGCGGACGTCATGGCCTGCGACGTCTGCGCCCTGCAGCGGGATGAAGGACTCGGAGGTGCCGAAGAGGCCCGTCTTGGCCGTGACCCAGCTGGGCTCGCCGGTCTGGTCGTCGAGGTAGACCTGGCCGATCGACCCGATCTTCTCGCCGTCGGACCCGAGGACGTGGCCGCCGTTGCCGAGCAGGGTGTCGATGTGTTCCTGAGTAATCATTTCCTTCTCCTTCTGAGTCGTCTCACTTCGAGGGGGGAATTCTCGGCTGTAGGTCCTGCCGGGGCCGGAGCCCTGGGAACCACCGGCCTCTAGAGTAAGCATACTTAGTAGTTAATTGGAAGCAGGCTTAGCGTCCGGGCTCCGATCCGGTAGCGGATCCGGGCCGTTCAGGGGGTGCCGGCAACCGGGATTCCGCGGGTTTTGCGCCGGCGCCCGCTTCCGTATGATGACGAACAGGTCCAGCCACCGGCCGAACAGCCCGAATCGAGCCTGTGCCTGCGTTCCAGGCGCATCCACCCTGCACGACGTCCTGCGCAGCCTCCGGGCAACCCCGCCGGGCAGGCACGTGCGGCGGGTGTGGAAGCCCCGCCGGACCGCTGGCAGGCCCCTTCGCAGAGCCCCTGAAAGGGCAACCATGCCGACACCACGGCCCCAACACATTCATGACGTCCTGATCGCCGCAGCCGATCTCGAGGACGCCGAGTTCCAGCGCGACCGGCTCGCACTGGCCTGCGGTGAGGCGATCCGGAACGCCCTCGCCGGCGGCTTCTCGCACCTGCAGATCGCGCAGGCCGCCGACATGACGGAAGCCGAGGTGCGTCGCCACGCGGAGGCCCCGCCGCTCGGACCGGACGTCCTCGGGGACTTCGCGGCACTCTCGGCGCCGCCCCTCGTGCTGCGTCCGCCATCCTCGCGCCGTCACTCGCCGGCGTGACGGCCCTTCAGGAGGACGGACCCCCGACCCGAGCGGCGGACAGGTCGGTGCGTGAACACGACGCTGCCCTCTGACGGGAACTCGGGCTCGCGCGGGAGACGTGGGGTGGCGCTGTTGGTGATCGACATGCAGAACGCCTTCTTCGAGGACGAGAGGCTGGCACGCGTCCAGCAGTCGCTCGTCGGGGCCTGCAACGGCCTGATCGACGCCGCCCGCCGCGGGAGCTCGCCGGTCCTCGTGGCGCGCACCGAGCACCTGACGGACCGCTCGACCTGGACTCTCTCCATGCTCGACGACGACCAGGGCTTCATCTTCGCCGGTTCGCACCAGGCGGACGTCGTGGAGGGGCTGCGCGTCGACGGGCTAGAGACCGTGACGAAGACCCGCGACAGCGCATTCTTCGGGACGGACCTGGCCGAGCGCCTGAGGAGACGCGGCGTGGAGCGGCTCGTCCTCGCGGGGGTGTCCACGCACAACTGTGTCGCCCACACGGGAGCGGACGCCTTCGCCAACGATTTCCGGGTCAGCTACGCACGCGACGCGATCGGCAGCACCAACGACAAGTACGCCGAGGCCATGCTCGAGATCCTGTCCATCGAGTACCGGCAGGCCGTCCTCGGGCAGGCGGAGGCCGAGGCGCTCCTCGCCTGACCGGTCGGGCGGCGCGGACACGTCCCTCCCGTCGGTGGCCGCAGTGCGGGCGGTGGAACGACAGAAGGCCACCGGGAACCGGTGGCCTTCTGTTCACTGCACGGGGATCAGCTGTGCTGGACGTTCGACTTCGCGTCCTGCGCGCTGCCCTTCACGTCGCTGGCGGCGTGCTGGCCTTCGTCCTTCACGGTCTGCACCGAGTCCGCGGCCGTCTCCTTGACGGACTGCACGGCCTCCTGCACGGGCTCCTTGACGTCCTCGACGACCTGCTTGGCCGCTTCGGTCACCTTCTCCTTCAGGGGGGCGACCTGGTCCTTGAGCTGCGATGCCGCCTGCTGCTCCTTCTGGCTGGCCGGGATGACGCTGGCCACGAGGAGGCCGAGGCCGAAGGCGATGAGCCCTGCGGCCAGCGGGTTGCCCGCAGCCTTGTTGCTCAGCTGGCGGGGAGCGCCCTGGACGACCTGGCCTGCGTGGTGCGCCTTGTCCTTGGCGGAGCCGGTGGCGGACTGGGCGCTGCCCAGGCCGCTGCCGATGCCGCTTCCTGCCTTGTCCTTCGCGGAACCGGCCTTGTCGGCGACGGCCCCCTTCACGTCCTCGGCCTTGCCGAGCACGGAATCCTTGACGTCCTCGGCCTTGCCCATGACGGTCTCCTTCACATTGCTGAAGCTGTGCTTGACCTTCTCGGTCTGGCGATGCGCGATGTTGGCCGGGTTGACCTTGTCCGCGACGGCGTCGACGTCGGTTCCCAGCTCCTGGCGGGTGCGCTCGATGTCTGCGCGGATCTCATCTGGCGTCTGGCTCATCGTGTCTGCTCACCTGGTTTCAGTGTCGGCGGGATCTCTTTGACGGTCTCCGCTGTCAGCGGGAGACCCTTGACCTTCTTCATTTCCTTCTTGCCCCGGGAGGCCAGTACCGCGGCGATGATGCCCCAGAGGACGGCCACGATGACGGCGGCCCATCCCAGAGGCATGAGGGCGCCGAGACCCCACATGAGCGCGAGGGACAGGAAGAGGAGTACGAAGTGGCCGCCGACGGCGGCACCGGCGAACATGCCGGCACCCTTTCCGGCGTCCTTCGCCGATTCGGTGGCCTCGGCCTTCGCCAGGGCCACCTCCTGGCGCATGAGCTTGGAGAGGTCCTTCGTCACCTCCCCGAGGAGCTCGCCCACCGAGGCGTTGGCGGAGCGTTGCTCGGCCTCCGTCGGCAGGGGTGCGGCGGCCTGGTGGGCGCCGCCCGTGTATGCCTCAGTCATCAGCGAAGGCTCCCGTCATTCGGCAGGGTGCCCACGGGAGGGGTTCCCGGCGGGATGGTGGGGTAGTCGTCCGTCGGGTCGACGAAGGCAGGGCTGGACGGGGCGACATGCTGCCCACGCGACTCGCCGAAGCCGGCGGAGGCGGGGGTGCCGCTGTAGGCGTCGGAGCCGACTTCGGTGTACCCGGCGTAGGTGCCCGTCGAGGTGCCGGTCGAGGCGAGGCCCTGACCGCCCGAGGCGTTCCCCGAGGAGGGGTTGCCGGTCAGACCGCGGGTGAGGCGGCCGACGACGAGGCCCGAGCCTGCGGCGATGGCGAGGAAGGTGCCGGGCTTCCGGCGGGCGAAGGCCTTGACGTCCTCGAGGATGTCGGAGGCGTCGCGGCCCTCGAGCCAACCGGCAGCGGTCCCGGTGCGCTGGGATGCCTGCTGTACGAGGCTGGAGACCATGTGGTTGTCGGACTTCTCGGCCATCGACTTGAGCTCGTCCGAGATGCTCCGGATGCCCTCGGTGAGCTTCTGCTGCTGCGTGCCGGCCTGGCTCTTGACCTCGGAGGTCACGGTGCCGAGCAGGTTCTTGGCCTGCGTGCCGGCTTCGGCGGCCACGGTCTTCGCTTCCGATGCCGCGGTGCCCGCGACGTTCTTCGCTGCTTCCTTGCCGTCCTGGCCGACCTGCTTGGCCTGATCCTTGGCGACGGACTTCTTGGAGTCGCCCGAGCCGGAGGTGCCGCCGGTGGTTCCCGTGGTGCCGAGCTCGGTGGCTCCGAGGTTCGAGGTGGACGACTCGTTGCCGGTCGTGGAGGGAACCAGGGGATCCTTCGGCCAATTCTGCGTAGTCATGGTCTTCCTAACGTTGATATTGCCGTTAAAGCGGACGGTCCATCGTGTTCTCGATGCGATGGTCCGGCATCTCGTGCTGGACTTATCACTGAAGCTAAGCATGCTTACCTTCATTCATGCAAGCTCTTTCGCAAGATTCCGCAACTTCTAAATAAGTAGACTTAGTATCTTCCGAAAATCCTAGGCGGGCTTCTACCGTCGAAGCAAGAGGACCGCCCGCGGCCGCTTCCAGAAGAAGCGGGACCCTGCCCGGGCGGACCCGATGTGGGGAGGAACCACCCGTGTTTTTTCACAAGCAGGAGCTTCAGTACAAGGCCACCCCTGACAGGCCCGACGCGATCTACGCGCGGAAGCTGCAGGAGGTCCTCGGTGGCCAGTACGGCGAGATCACGGTTGCGCTGCAGTACAGCTTCCAGGCCTGGAACGCCCACATCCCGGGCAAGTACCGGGACCTGCTGTTCGGGATCGGCGCCGAGGAGATGGGCCACGTCGAGATGCTCGCGATCATGATCGCCCGGCTGCTGGAGAAGGCGCCGCTGGGCATCACGGAGGACTCCCTCCAGGCCGATCCGGCCGTCGCCGCCGTCATCGGCGGCACCGACATGCAGCAGGCCATCGTCGCCGGCGCCGGTGCGCGCGCCGCGGACAGCAACGGCAACCCCTGGCAGGGCAGCTACCTGACCGCCAGCGGCAATCTCCTGGCGGACTTCACCGCCAATGCCAACGCCGAGATGCAGGGTCGCCTGCAGGTCGCCAGGCTCTATCACATGACCGACGACCACGGGGTTCGGGACATGCTGTCCTTCCTCCTGGCGCGGGACACCATGCACCAGAACCAGTGGACCGCGGCGGCGCGTGAGCTGCAGGAGTCGAAGATGGAGCAGATGCCGGTGCCCAGCAACTTCCCGATCAAGAAGGAACTGCGCGAGGTGTCCTACCAGTACCTCAACTTCTCCGACGGCAAGACGGCGTCCGAGGGCAGCTGGGCCTCCGGTCCCACCCCGGACGGCAAGGGTGAGTTCACCTACCACGAGGGCCCGACGACGTCCGCGCCGATGGGCCCGCCCACGCATCCGGATTCCCGGTTCTACGGGACCACGGAGATCCCCAACACCGTCGAGAAGCTCGCCGGCACCGTGCAGGACAAACTGAACCGCGGATAGCGGCCGACCCTGAGAGAAGGAGAGTCTGATGGCAGATACGAACGACCGGACGGCGGATGGTCGCCGGACGACCCTGCAGCGCGCCGCACAGGCGGTGGGCGTCGTGTTCCTGCTCGTCGGGATCCTGGGATTCATCCCCGGGATCACGTCGGACTACGACACGCTGATGTTCGCCGGCCACCAGTCGGAGGCGAAGCTTCTCGGCCTCTTCCAGGTGTCGGTCCTGCACAACATCGTCCACCTGCTGTTCGGCATCGCCGGGCTCGCGATGGCGAAGACCGTGTCGGGTTCGCGCACGTACCTCCTGGGCGGGGGCATCATCTACCTCGTCCTGTGGATCTACGGCCTCGTCATCGGCCAGGACTCGGCCGCGAACTTCGTGCCGGTGAACAGCGCGGACAACTGGCTGCACCTCGTCCTCGGCGTCGGCATGATCGGGCTCGCCCTGGCCCTGAGCCGCGGCGCCCGTGACAGGGCCGGACGCGCCTAGGCGCGGCACACACCCGACCGCCGGATTCCCTCCCGGGACTTCTGTTCCGGTGCAGCACCGACGACGCCGGACCGCAGGTTCCCCCGGGCACCTGCGGTCCGGCGTCGTCGCGCCGGTCCTGGGCCGTGCCACCTGGGAGAAGGGAAGTACGCTTGGTTTCGATGCCCGGCCGGGCCGGTCGAACCGAGAGAAGAGGTCCCTGATGAAGCAACCCTCACCGCGTGGCGACGCCAGCGCACTGCTCCTGGCCGTGATCGGCGGCACCGTCGCATCGCAGCAGGAATCCCTCGACCGCCTCGAGGCCGTCGTCGAGGCATCGCTGGCCCGGACGCCGGACATCCTGCACGACGAGGACCTCCAGCTCACCCTGTTCTGCCTGTACGAACTGCACTACAGCGGGAT
Organism: Arthrobacter sorbitolis; assembly: GCF_054510995.1. Classification (NCBI taxonomy): domain Bacteria; kingdom Bacillati; phylum Actinomycetota; class Actinomycetes; order Micrococcales; family Micrococcaceae; genus Arthrobacter; species Arthrobacter sorbitolis. The sequence continues at coordinate 64,093 of NZ_JBTNDM010000003.1, read as the reverse complement.
CGACGGGGCGGGCGACGACTGGGAGTGGAATCCCCACCTGCTGGCTGTGCGGCAGCGCATCGAGGCGGCCTTCGAGGCCGGGGTTCGCGCCGAGACGGTCGTCGGGACACCGCCGGCCGCCACCAGCGAAGCGGTGTGCGCCGAGCTGTTCCGCCTGACCGGGGAGGATTCCGGTCCGAGCATGTCGCGCTTCGTGGCGAAGTCGGCATCGCACGACCAGCTGCGCGAGTTCCTCGCGCACAGATCCGTCTCCCAGCTCAGGGAGGCCGATCCCCACACGTGGGCCATCCCGCGCCTGACGGGGAGGGCGAAGGCCGCGCTGGTGGAGATCCAGGCCGACGAGTACGGCAACGGGCTGCTGCCGCGCATGCACTCGGTCCTCTTCGCCCGCACGATGCGCGAGCTGGGCATGGACGACACCTATGGCGCCTATCTGGACGCCGTGCCGGCCATCACGCTCGCCTCCAACAACCTGATGTCCCTCTTCGGGCTGAACCGCCGCCTGCGCGGTGCGATCGTGGGGCACCTCGCCGCCTACGAGATGACGTCCTCCCAGCCCAACCGCCTGTACTCCCGGGGCTTCGCGCGCCACGGGTACGGTGAGGACGCCACCGGATACTTCGACGAGCATGTCGAGGCCGACGCCGTCCACGAGCAGATCGCCGGCCGTGACATGGCGGGCGGGCTCGTCGAGTCCGATCCGCACCTCCTGGCGGACGTCCTGTTCGGGGCGGCGGCGGCCCTCGCCGTCGGCTCCGTCATGACGGTCCACATCATGGATGCGTGGGAAGAGGGGCGCTCGTCCCTGCGCACCTCCGGGGCGATGGCCTCGTGAGCGCCGATGCCCTCGACGGTGTGGACGACGGGGCAGCTCCCGCCCCGGCGCACCCGCTGAACTCGGGCAAGGCCGCTCCCGTCTCCGTCGTCGCGTGCCCCGACGGCCCGCTGCTGATCCGCGGAGACTTCCAGCTGGTCGGCGCCGACGGCGACGAACTGCCCCGCACGCGCCGCACCGTGGCCCTGTGCCGCTGCGGGGCGTCGGTCCTAAAACCGTACTGCGACGGCTCGCACAAGCTCATCGGGTTCCGCTCGGACCCCTGAGGACACGACGACGGCGGGGCGGCCACGCGGCGGACCCGACCCGATGGCGGGCGGCACCTTCCCGGACACTCCGGCGGACCAGGAGACCAGATGGCAATCGACCTCAACAGCGACGTGGGCGAGTCCTTCGGCACCTGGACCTTCGGCGACGACGCGGGCATCATCGCCTCGGTCTCCAGCGCGAATGTGGCCTGCGGGTTCCACGCGGGCGATCCGGCGGGCATCCGCGCGACCTGCGCCGCGGCCGCTGCCGCCGACGTCGCGGTCGGCGCGCACCCCGGGTACCGGGACCTCGCGGGATTCGGCCGGCGGTTCATCGACATGGACCCCGGCGAGCTGACCGACGACGTCGTCTACCAGATCGGCGCACTCCAGGCCCTGGCCCGCGCGGCCGGGACGACCGTGAGGTACGTGAAGCCGCACGGCGCGCTGTACAACACGATCGCGGTCCACGAGCGCCAGGCTCGTGCCGTGGTCCGGGCGGTCCGCGAGGTCGACGGCACGCTGCCGCTGCTGGTGCTGCCCGGCACCGTGATCGAGGCCGAGGCGCGCGCCGCGGGGCTGCGGACCGTGGTGGAGGCCTTCGCCGACCGCGCCTACCAGCCCGACGGCGCGCTCGTGTCGCGGCGGGAGCCCGGCGCCGTCCTGCACGCGGAGTCCGACGTCGTCGAGCACGTCCTGCGCATCGCGACGGACGGAGAGGTGGTGGCGGTCGATGGCTCCCGCATCCGCATCGCCGCCGAGAGCATCTGCGTGCACGGTGACACCCCGGGGGCCGTCGGAATGGCGGCGGCGGTGCGCCGGGCCCTGGCGTCCGCCGGCGTGGACATCGGTGCCTTCGCCTGACGACGCCGCTCCGGGCGGCAGGAGCGACCCGGGCGGCCTTCCGCTGCGGCCCGTCGGCGACCATGCCCTGCTCGTCGAGCTGCCCGGCCTGCCGGAAGTGCTCAGCCTGCAGGCGCAACTGCGCGAGCGCCCGGTCGACGGGCAGGTGGACGTGGTGCCCGCCGCGACGACGGTCCTCGTCACGGTCGAGGAATCCCGGCAGCTCCCAGCCCTCGCCGCGCGGCTCCGCACGATCGACCTGTCCGAGCCCGTCGGGCCGGACGACACGCTCATCACCATCGAGGTGCAGTACGACGGTGCCGACCTCGCCGAGGTCGCAGCACGGACGGGAATGAGCAGGGACGCCGTGGTCGCGGCCCACACGACCACTCCGTGGGTCGCCGCCTTCGGGGGGTTCGCGCCGGGCTTCGCCTACCTGACGGGCGGTGATCCGCGGCTCGCCGTCCCCCGGCGTGACTCCCCCCGCACGGCGGTCCCGGCCGGGTCTGTGGCGCTCGCGGGGCCGTTCTCGGCGGTCTATCCGCGGGAGTCGCCCGGAGGCTGGCAGCTGATCGGGCGTACCGACGCGGTCCTGTGGGACATCAGTCGGAGCGGGCCCGCGCTGATCGGTCCCGGCAACAGGGTCCGCTTCACCGCGGTGCGCGAGCTCGTCGACCTCCGCTCACGGCCGATCCCGGGTCCGCCTGCCGCTCCCGTGAGCGCTCCCGTGGCCGATCCTGCGCTCCCCGGAACGGGTGCGATCCCGGCGTTCGCGGGGCTGACCGTCGTCCAGCCAGGCCTCTACAGCACGCTGCAGGACCTGGGCCGGCCCGGCCTCATGGCCCTGGGCGTCGCGGGGGCGGGTGCGCTCGACCGCGCCGCCCTCCGGCAGGCCAACAGGCTGGTGGGCAATGCGCCCGGGCACGCCGTGGTCGAGAGCCTCAACGGCGGTCTGGTGCTGGCGGCGGAGGAGGATCACGTGCTGGCGGTTGCAGGCGCCGACGTCGAGCTGACGATCTCCCTGCCCGACGGCGGGGAGCGCGGCCCCGTCCTCTGCGCTCCGTTCCTCCTGTGCGCAGGCGAGGTGCTGCGGCAGTCGCCCCCGGCGTCGGGACTGCGCACCTACACGGCCGTGCGGGGCGGGTTCGAGGCGGCGGAGGTGCTGGGCAGCCGGTCCACCGATTCGATGTCGGGGCTCGGACCGCCCGCCCTCGCGGCCGGCACGCGTCTGGCGGTGGGCCGGGCGGCTCCGGGATCGACGGTCGGGAACCCGGAGGAGCCGAGGCGGGCCGGGTGGCCCGAGGTGCTGCGCGTCATCCCCGGTCCGCGCGACGACTGGTTCGACGACGTGCCCGCCCGGCTGTGCGGGACGGACTGGACGGTGACGGCCCGGTCCAACAGGATCGGCCTCCGCCTCGACGGGCCGGCTCTCGTCCGGGCCCGGGCCGGGGAGCTGCCGAGCGAGGGTACGGTGCGTGGTGCGCTGCAGGTCCCGCCGTCGGGCCTGCCGGTGCTGTTCCTCGCCGATCATCCGGTCACGGGAGGGTATCCGGTCATCGCGGTCGTGGCGGCTGCGGACCTCGACAGGGCGGCGCAGCTCGGGCCGGGATCCGTGGTCCGGTTCCGCGTCTGACCTAGCGCCCGGTTCCCTGGTGCCCGAGCCGGTACATCAGTACCTCGAGGGCGGCGCGCCGGTACTGTTCCCGCGCCCGTACCGAGGGGAAGGCGTCGAGGATGCGGAGGGCGCGGCGCTCCCGCTCCACGAGGGCGAGGAGTTCGTCCTCTTCGAAGGACGTGCGCGAGGTCACTGCTGGTCCTCCCGATGGCGGTGGCGGGGCTCCTGCGGGCCAGTCTAGAACGCCGGGATTCCGCTGCCTACCGGCCGATACTGCGGGATCGGGCGGGATCGGCCGGGATCGGGGAGGCCGGGTCAGGCGGTCCGGGCACTCCCGCGGGCCCGTCCGGCCCCGACCGCCGGTGTGTCGGTGCCGGGATGCTCCCCGGTGTCCCGCCGGACCAGGAAGGTGAGGAGTGCGGCGACGGCGCACAGGCCCGCCGCCCCGAACCACGCGATCGTGTACTCGCCGGTGGTGTCCCGGATCAGTCCCGCGCCTCCCGCCGCGGCAGCGGCGCCGAGCTGATGGGCGGCGAACACCCAGCCGAAGACGAGGGCGCCGTCGGCGCCGAAGGCGGACCGGCAGAGCGCGACGGTGGGCGGTACGGTGGCCACCCAGTCGAGCCCGTAGATCACGATGAAGACGACCATCGGCGGCTGTACTGTCGCCGCGAGCAGGGCCGGCAGCACGAACAGGCTGACCCCGCGGAACAGGTAGTAGACGGCGAGGAGCACCTTCGGGTTGAAGCGGTCGGTGAGCCAGCCGGAGGCGATGGTCCCCACGATGTCGAAGATCCCGACGACGGCGAGGAGGCCGGCCGCCGTCGTCGTCGCCATGCTGTGGTCGTGGGCGGACGGGATGAAGTGCGTGCCGACCAGTCCGTTCGTCGTGGCCCCGCAGATCGCGAAGCCGGCAGCCAGGGCCCAGAACGTGCGGTGGTGCGACGCGGCACGGAGGGCACGCAGGGCCCTGACGGCGGCATTGGTCGTTCCGGCCGGCACGGGTTCCGAGGTGTCCGCGAGCCCCGGGGGTTCGCCGTAGGGGCGCGCGCCGACGTCGGCCGGCGAGTCGTGCAGCCAGAGGAGCACGAGCGGGATGACCGCGAGTGCGCCGGCCGCGACGACCAGGGACGCGATCCGCCAGTCCGCGGTCTCGACGAGGCCCGCCATCACCGGCAGGAACACCAGTTGGCCCGCGGCGCTGCCGGCCGTGAGGATGCCCACCACGAGTCCGCGCCGCCGGACGAACCAGGTGGAGGCGATCGTCGCCGCGAACACGAGCGCGATACTCCCCGTGCCCAGCCCGATCAGGACCCCCCAGGTGAGCAGGATCTGCCAGGGCTCACGGACGAAGACCGTGAGCGCGCTGCCGGCGCCGATGACCAGGAGTGCGAGCGACGTGACCCGGCGGACGCCGAACCTCTCCATGAGCGCGGCGGCGAACGGCGCCGTGAGCCCGAAGAGCACGAGGTTGATGCTGACGGCCAGGGACAGGACGCCACGCGACCAGCCGAACTCCTGCTCGAGCGGCACCATCAGGACGGACGGGGCGGCGCGGAAGCCGGCTGCTCCCACCAGGGTCAGGAAGGCGACCGCGGCCACGATCCAGGCCGGATGGATCCGGGGGCGATGCCCTGCCGGCGCCTCGCCGACGTTCACCGGACGGCCGCCGTCGCCAGCGGGACGGGGCGGCCCGAGCGGGCGAAGCTCACCCAGGACGTCGTGGCAGCCGTGAGGGACTCCCCGCAGGTGTCGCAGCGGTCGGCGCTCGCCGTCGGCTGCCCGCACGGCGCATGGAGAACCTGCATATGGGCCGCGGGAGAGGGCGCGTCCAGGTGCTCCTCCGCGAAGTTGATCAGGGCGTTCAGGACGGGCAGGGCGCCCTCCCCCCTCTGCGTCAGCCGGTACTCGTGGCGGGTCCAGAGTAGGAGGCTTTCTTCAGGAAAGCCAGAGGTGGGGGGCCGTCCATCGCCCGATCCGGGACAGCAGTGCACCTGAAGTTTCGCGGGCGGAAACGCCGCCGAAACCGCCGCTGCGTAACGTGGGTCAGCAGACCACTTCCATAGGAGGCTGCGATGCAGACGCTGAGGGTCAGATACGTCCCCTGGACCAACCCGGTGGCCGTCGGGCTGCGGGAGGCGCTGCGTGCGGAGAGCGACCGCGGCCGGTCGCCCGCACCCGTACCGGCAGCGCCCGACGACGGAGCCGGTGTCGCCGTCTTCCTCATCGCCTACGAGCTGGCCACGGGACAGCCCGTCGGCTGTGGTGGCCTGCGACTCCTCGATGCCACCCGCGCCGACGTCGACTCCATCTACGTCCTGCCGTACGCCCGCTGGTCCGGCGTCTCCCAGGCGATCATGGAGGAGCTGGCGTCCTGGGCGCGGGCGCACGGCATCGCCACGGTGGGGCCGGGCGACGCCCTCGAGCGGCTGAGCGCCCTGCGGCTCTAGCACGGGGGCCCTGCGGACCGGCGGGCCCGTAGCCTGGGGGACGCGAAAGACCGCCCGACCTGGACGTCGGGCGGTCTTCTGTCGGGGCGTGAAGGGCTACTTGCGGGGCGCTCCGAGGTCCACGGGGTCCTCGTCGGTCAGGTAGGCGAACTCGGAGTGGGCGGCGATGTCGATGCCGCGCAGCTCGTCCTCCTGTTCGATCCGGAGGCCGATGGTCCGCTGGATGACCTGGGCGATCACCCACGTGACCACGAAGGAGTACACGAGCACGGCGACCGTCGCGAGCGACTGGATGCCGAGCAGTTCGAACCCGCCGCCGTAGAACACGCCCGCCACGCCGTTCGGCGCGTCGGGCGTGGCGAAGAAACCGATGAGCAGAGTGCCCAGGATGCCGCCAATCAGGTGGACGCCGACGACGTCGAGCGAATCGTCGAAGCCCAGCCGGAACTTGAGCTCGATCGCCAGCGAGCAGACGGCTCCGGCGATCGCACCGATGGCCAGGGCGCCCATGGGACTGACCGCCCCGCAGGCCGGGGTGATGGCGACGAGGGCGGAGATGAGGCCGGAGGCCGCACCCATGCTCGTGGCGGCCCCGTTGCGTACCCGCTCCACGAGGGCCCAGGCGAGCAGTCCTGCCGAGGCGGCGACCGCGGTATTGAGGAACACCACGGACGCGGCCTGCCCTGCGGACAGGGCCGACCCTGCGTTGAAGCCGAACCAGCCCACCCACAGCAGGCCGGCACCGACGAGGACGAGCGGCCGGCTGTGGGGTTTGGCATGGTCCACCTTGGGCCAGCCGTGGCTGCGGCCGAGCACGAGCGAGAGGGCGAGTGCCGCGATGCCCGCGTTCATGTGCACGGCCAGGCCGCCGGCGAAGTCGACGGCGCCGAGGTTGTTGACGATCCACCCGCCGACCACCGATCCGTCCTCGGAGGTGAAGGCGAAGACCCAGTGGGCGACCGGGAAGTACACCAGGGTGGCCCAGACGCCCGCAAAGATCATCCATGCGCCGAACTTCATCCTGCCTGCCGCGGCGCCGGCCACGAGCGCCGTCGTGACGCAGGCGAAGAAGAGCTGGAAGCCCGCGAAGAGGATGGGCGGGATCGAGGCGGCCGGGTCCTCGGCGAGCAGCTGGCCCATGCCGGCGTATTCGGCGACATCCCCGATCAGCCCGAGCCCGCCCACCGAGTTGCCGAAGGCCATCGAGTAGCCGAAGATCGCCCACAGCACCGCGACGAGGCTCGCTCCGCCGAAGCACATCATCATCATGTTGAGGATGCGGCGGGAGCCCACCATTCCTCCGTAGAACAGGGCCAGTGCCGGGATCATCAGACAGACGAGCGCGGAGCTGGCGAGAATCCAGGCGACGTTTCCAGAGTCCATGGGAAGTCCTTTTCCGTGATGGCGCCGGTGCGTGCCGGACGGGACTGGGCCGGGGTGCACCCGAAGGGGTGCCGGACCGGGGATGGCACGCAGCGCTGAGTCATCGTAGGCAGCGCCACGTTTCGGCATCCGGCGGGCGCCGTTAACTCTGGGTTACGCGGTGTCCCAGCCCTAGCCTCCGGCGACCGACTGGATGATCATGACGGTCGCGCCCGCCGGGACCGGCGTGCCGAGACCGTCCAGGCGACGCACGTCCTCGCCGTCCACGTAGATGTTGACGTAGCGCCGCAGCGCACCGGTCTCCTCGCGGATGCGCTGCTCGAGCAGGGGGCGCCCCTCACCCAGGCTGTCCAGCAGTGAGGCCACGTCGCCGGGGCCGGGCAGGCTCATGCTGACCTCGCTCAGGCCGCCGAGGTAGGGGCGGAGCAGCGTCGGGATCAGGACGGTCACGGGGCTCGTCGCGGTCATGGGACGCCGTTCAGGCCGGGACGACGGCGGCACGGACCGAGAGCACGTCCGGCAGGTTCCTCGCCACCTCCCGGAAGGTGCGGCCCTCGTCGGCACTCGCGTAGACGGTGCCGCCGCGCGTCCCGAAGTAGACGCCGGGAAGGTCCGCCGTGTCGACGCACGCGGCATCACGGAGCACGGCGTTGTACTCCGCCCGGGGCAGGCCGGCGTCGTGGGCCTCCCAGGTGGCGCCGCCGTCGTCCGTCCGGTGCACCTGCAGGTGGCCCTCGGGCGGGATGCGCTCGCCGTCGGCCTTGAGGGGGATGACCCACGCGGTGCCGGTGCGGTGGGGGTGGGCGAGCATCACGAAGCCGAAGTCCGCCGGCAATCCTTCCGCGATGGACTGCCACGAGTCCCCGCGGTCGGTGCTCGTGTACACACCGTGGTGGTTCTGGGCGAACAGGCGGTCGGGGTCGACGGCGTCACGGGCCACCTTGTGCACGCACTGGCCGAACTCCGGGTCCGGGTCGGGCATGAAGTAGGCGCTGATGCCCTTGTTCCGCGGTTGCCAGGACGTGCCGCCGTCGTCGGAGCGGTACACGCCGCCGGTACTCATCGCGACGTGGAGCGTCTCGTCGGCCGGGCTCGGCAGCACGGTATGGGCGGCAGCCCCGCCGAAGCCGGCGCCCCATTCGCTCCGGTGCGGGTGGTCCCACAGGCCGCGGTTGAGCTCGAAGGTCTCGCCGTGGTCGGTCGATTTCCAGACCGAGATGGGCTGGCAGCCGGCCCAGACGACGCCGGGGCGGTGTTCGGCGTCGGGCTGGATCTGCCAGATGCGTTCCAGTGCGACGCCCTCGTCCGCGTCGAAGCGGATGCTGCCTTCCTGCGGCTCGGTCCAGGTCTCGCCGAGGTCGTCCGAATGGGCGATGCACGGTCCGAAGTGCCATGACATGCGGCCGGCGAACAGTCGGGTGCGCCCGCCGCGGGTGTCGATCCCGACGCTCGGGATCTCCTCCATGAGGAACTTCGGTCCGGAGAGCGTCCAGGTCTCCCGGTCGGGGCTCGAGGCGAGCCACAGGCCCTTCTTCGTACCGATGGCGAGGACTGTTGTTCCTGGTGCTGACATCGTGGCCCCCGTTGGCGTCGACCCGGTTCCCGACCGGCGGTGTGGTGCCGATCACTCGGGATGATGTCACCGACCACTCGATTTGTACAGGGTCGACTACCCGCTTCTGTCCGCAATCGCCGGGCGGGTGATCCGGCCGTGCCAGAGTGGAGATATTCGGTCGCTGGGAGCGAGGATCCGTTCGTCCCTGGAGGCATGAAGTGAGTGACACAGTTCTCGGGAGTGCCGCGCCGTCGCGGCTCTGTCCCGGCCCGCCGCACCGGCCCGGCTCGCGCCGGCACTGTGCGGGCAAGCACTGCCTGGAAGACCGGGGAGGGCTGCTCCTCCTGTGGTGGGCGCCCGGCTCGCGGTTGACCCCGACGGACGTCCTCGGCTCCTACGACGGGGTCCGTGAACTGTCCGACGGCTACCACGTGCCGCTCGTCGTGCATCTGCAGGGGCTGGTCGGGATCACCGCGCAGGCCCGCTCCCTCCTCCTCGAGGCGTCCCTGGCCTCACGCACCGCGCTCGTGGGGACCGGACCGGTGGACCAGGTCATCGCGGGGTTCCTGGAGCAGGCCCTGTCGGAGACGCGGTATTTCGAGAGCGCCCCGGCGGCGGTGGCCTGGGCGCGGTGCCCCTAGTGCCGGCCTAGCCGAACACCGGCGCGAGGAAACGGCGCTCGTACCGGCGGATGCATTTGCTGTCCCGCGCCAGGCGAAAGGCGTCGATGCACTCCGGGTCCGTCGCCGCCTCCTCGCGATACCGCTCGTAATCAGCGAGCGAGGGAAACGTGAAGAGGGCATAGGCGATATCGCTGTCGCCCTCGCTCGGGAGGAAATACCCGTGGTGATTACCGCCCAGTCTGCCCACGAGTCGGATCCAGCGCCTGCCGTATTCCTCGAAGTCGGCGAGTTTGTCGGGGTCGATCTCGTAGCGGAGGTGGACGGTGATCATCGGGCCCGCTCGGTCAGCGGCTCTCGTTGTAGGCGTCGATGATCGACTGGGTGATGCGGCCGCGCGAACTCGGGTTGTAGCCGTTGTCCTGCGCCCACCGGCGGATCTGCTGGGTGTCCTCCCGCTTGGCACGCGGGGTCGCCTTCGGACTCGCGGACGGCTGCTTGCCGGACCCTGCCTTGCGCCCCTTGTCGACATACCCCGAGAGGGCGGAGCGCAGCGACTCCGCATTCTGTTCCGTGAGGTCTATTTCGTAGTTCGTGCCGTCGAGGCTGAATCGAACCGTTTCCTGTGCTTCTTCACCATTGAGGTCATCCACCAGATGGACCTGTACCCGCTGTGACATCTTATTCTCCTGCATTGTCCGGACGAATTCGTTGACCCCAGATTCAGACCCTATCGCTTACCCACCGGTATTTCGACACAAAGCCGGCACGGTGGAGAACGAATGTGTTCTTACCCACAAAAGCGTGGGTTCACTGCAGGAGATATGTCGTCGCGACCGCGAATTCGGCGTCCGTGAGCAGTCCGCGGTCCCGGAGCTCTGCGAGCCGGGCGAGGCTTTCGAGGAGCGGGAGCACGGATCGCGCCCTGTCGCCCGCGCCGGGCGCGTGCGGCGGAGTCGTCGCGGGGTCAGGAAACACCGGCGGCCACAGGGGCGCACCGGAGGACGCCGGGGCGAGCAGCCCAGGACGATGGCGGCGGCTGGCGGGCATCGGTGCCTCCGGATCTGGACGGGTCAGGTGGCCGCGGCGCCGTCGGCGAGGAAGGCCCTGATCACGGATTCGTGGGGGACCCGGGCATGGAGCGCGGTGGTTCCGCCGCTGTGGCGCACCTGTTCGGCGACGCGTTCGGCCCAGCGGTACTCGACGGCAGCGATGAGGCCGACCTCGCCCGCGCCGACATGCCCCGACGCGAGCGCGATGTCCGCCTCGCTCAGCAGGGTCATGGCCTCGCCGTCGACCACGAGGTCCTTCCAGTCGTCCCGGAGCCCCGAGTCGAGGTCCAAGACGGTGAGTACCCCGTCGGGGGCCCGGCGGAGCACCACCACGTCGATCAGGGCCACGGCACCCACGCGCACGGCATCACCGAAGGATTCGAGCACGGCCGGTGCTACGTCGGCACCGGGGAAGGTGTAGACGAAGACGTCGACGGGTCCGACCCTCATGCTGCCTGTACCTCCTGCTCCGTGGGGTGATCCCTCCATCATCGGCTCGGGCGCTCCACCCGATCCTCACCCCCACCGGGTGGTCCGGCCGGCCGGTCCGGCCAGCGCTGGTCGCGGTTGCCCGCGGCATCAGGCGGGTCGCCCGCGGGTCTCACCCCCTACGGGTGATACTCCCCGCGCAGGAAGGGGGCAGGTTGGTCAGCGGGCCGGAAAAGCTCCGGCACGGCTCGAGGAGGAAGAACGATGGCAACACTCTCCGTGTGGAAGTTCGACGACGCCGACGGCGCGAGCGGGGCCGAGCAGATGCTGCTCGACCTGCAGAGCAAGGAACTCATCCGCGTGCACGACGCCGCCGTCGTGTCCTGGGCCTCGGACGCCAAGAAGCCGAAGACGCGGCAACTCCACAACCTCACCGGCGCGGGCGCGCTCGGCGGCTCCTTCTGGGGCTTCCTGTTCGGCATCCTGTTCTTCGTCCCGCTGCTCGGAGTGGCCATCGGCGCGGCGGTGGGCGCCCTCAGCGGCTCCCTCGCCGACGTCGGGATCGACGACTCGTTCATCCGGCGGATCCGGGAGAGGGTCACGCCCGGGACCTCGGCACTGTTCCTCCTGAGCTCGGACGCCGTGCCGGATCGCGTCGCGGAGGCGTTCCGGGGAGTGCGTGCGGAACTGCTCGAGACCAACCTCAGTCGCGACGACGAGAACGCACTGCGCGCGGCCTTCGCGCCCGAGTGAGAAGCAGCCGGGCCCCTGCGGGGTGACGCATCCGGGCGTCATACTCGGCCGACTCCCTTGGCCAACCCCCGCATCGGGATCACACTTGATGCACCCTCGCATCGGGGTTGATGCCGGCCCGGTGCACGACGAGATCGCGGGGAGGGGTGCGTGGATGTGACCAGCGTGGCGGGGCGCAAGACCCGGGCCCCCGAGCGCGACGAGCGCGAGGTCCCGCGACCGCGCCTGACCGATCGCCTCGATGCCCTGCACGAGGCAGGTGGCCGCATCCTGCTCGTCACCGCCGCTGCGGGCTTCGGCAAGACCGCGGTGGCCGGCGAGTGGACGCGCCTGCGGCGCGAGGCGGGCGACGACGTCGCCTGGGTGACGCTCGATCCCTCGGACAACCGGCCCGGACGCTTCTGGCACCTGCTGGGTGTCGCGCTCACGGGGGAGGAGGCGGGCCTGCAGGGGCCCGACGACGACGCCTCCCTGCGGATGGCCATGATCGACGCACTGATCGACCGGTGCGCGGAGAGCGGGGCCCGTGTGCTTCTCGTCCTCGACAACTGCGAGCACCTCACGCACCGCGTGCTCCTGACCGAGCTCGACTACCTGATCGAGCGGACCCCTGCCACGGTGACGGTCCTGTTGTGCGGGCGCAGGACGCCCGACCTCCGCTCGCTGTACAAGATGGATCTCGACGGGACGGTCGGGTGCCTGGCGCAGGAGGACCTGGTCATGCGCCGGCGCGAGATCAGGAAGCTCTTCGCGCCGGCACGGCCCGACGTCGAGATGCTGCTCGACACCACCGAGGGTTGGGCTGCCGCCGTCGCCCAGGCCCACCGCGCCGCCGCACCGGACGCGCTGTCGCCGGGTGACGCGCACGGCGGGGAACCACTGCTCGAGAGGCTGTGCGGCCCGCTCTTCAGGTCCTACCGCCCGGCGATCCGCGACACGCTCGCGGCCATGGCCCTGATCGAGCCCTTCACCGCCGGGGACCTCGAGGTGGCGCTGGACCGGACGGACGGGGCGCAGCTCGTGGCACGGACCGCGGGGGAGACGGGGATGGTCGTGACGGTGCAGGGTGCCGGACCTCCCGACCGGTTCCGGTTGCACCGTCTGCTGGGCCGGTGGTTCGCGGAAGCCGCTCCTGGCAGCGCCCGGTCGGACGCAGAGGTGGTCCATGCGCGGATGGCACCGCACCGGCTCCGGCAGGGACATCACGCGCTCGCACTCCACCATGCCGGCAGGGCGCACGACGAGGGCCTGCTGCGACACGTCGTGAGCGTCTCGGGGCTGCAGTTGCTCTGGCAGAACGACCTGCGGGTCCTGGCCTCCGCCGTGCGGGAGATCGGCCCGACGACGTCCGGGGAACTCGCGCTGCTCGAGTGCCTGATCGCCCTCGCCGAGGGGGACCCCGAGAAGGCGGCGCGGACCGCCGCCGGGCGGGGAGGCCCGGGCGGGAACCCCCCGTACCGGCTGGCGCCTCCCTTCGACACCCTGGACGTGGGGCTGGAGGCGCAGTTGCTGCTCCTGGAGGGCCGGGCTGCCGAGGCGGTCGCGCTGCTGGATCGGCTCGACCTCGACGACGTGGCGCCCGATGTCCGGGTGTTCGTGCTGAACATCCAGGTGGCGGCCCTCATCGCGGCGGTGAGGGTGCCGGAGGCCCGGACGCTGGCCCGGAGGGCGCTGAAAACGGCGGGCGCCCGGGCCAACCCGGGTGCGGTGATCGACGCCGGCATGGCCAGCGCCTCGCTGGCGACGATCGCCGAGGACTTCCCGGAGGCGTCCGCCCAGGCACAGGCCGCCATCCGGCACGGGGAGGAGCACGGCCTCCGGTACAGCCCCCGGCTCCGTCCCGCGCACCTGATCGCGGCATGGGCGGCGTTCCACGTCCTCGACGACGACGGCGCCGGCCTGCACAACGCCTTCGTGTTCAGGGCGCTGACCGCCGCGCCGATCGTCGCCCACTCGTCAGGGAAGCTGGCCCTGATCCTCTCCTTCCCGACCTCCGGCCGGCGCGCGGAGATCGCCGAGGAACTGTTCGACAGGGTGCGTTTCGACCTGACCGCCGGGGCCTTCCCCGCCGACGTCGCCCTGTGTTCCCTGCAGGTGGCCGAGATGATGCTGTCCCTCCGGCGGTCCGACGACCTCACCCGGCTCAAGGCGGATCTGCGCAGGAGCCAGGGCATCAGTGGCGAACTCCACACCATCTCGGCCTGGGAGTTCGTGGCCTCCGGCCAGCTGGCAAGGGCGCGCCAGCTCCTGACGAGCGTCACCTCGGAGTTCGTCACGAGCCAGAGTCGGGTGGGACTCGTCGCGGCGTGGGCGCTCCTCGCACGCGTGGAACTCCAGGAGGAGCGGACGTTCAAGGCACGGGAGGCGCTCGAGAAGGCGCTGGCGATCGCGGCCCGGCACCGCACGGTCCGCGGCTTCGCCTACGCCGGCGACACCGTGCGGCAGGCCCTCGAGACCGACCGCCACCACTTCCCCCGCTACCGGCGCGAGATCGACCTGATCGGCAGGCATGCCTGCCCACCGGAGGCGCTCATCGGCCCGCCACTCACCCCGCGGGAGGAGGAACTGCTCGCCCTGCTGCCCACCTTCGCCACCGTGGAGGAGCTCGCCCACGACCTGCAGATCTCGACGAACACCGTGAAGACGCACATCCGGGGCATCTACCGGAAGCTGGGCGTCGGGACCCGGCGGGAGGCGATCGCGGCGGGGTCCCGCCTCGGCGTAGCCGCTCCGGCCGCGACGACGCACCTCCTGCGTCCCACGATCGTCCGTTGACCAGCCCTGCCCCGTCGAAAGGAGAGTATCCGTGGTCCGGTTGCTCCGTGCCCTGATCCTCCAGTGGCTCGTCCTCGTCGTGGTCCTCGCCATCACGGCGCTGCTCGTCCCGGGCGTCCAGGTGACGGGTGGGCTGTCGGGGCTCATCGTGACCGCGGCCGTCGTCGGGCTCGTGAACGCGCTGGTGGGCCCGGTGCTCCGGCTGCTGGCGCTGCCTCTCACGCTGCTGACGCTCGGGCTGTTCTCCCTCGTGGTGAACGCCGTGCTGCTCTGGCTGGCCGCCGTGTTCAGCGGCTCACTCCAGCTGGGAGGTCCGCTGACGACGATCCTGGCCGCGTTCGTCATCTCCGTCCTGAACGCGATCGGTACCCGGCTGGTCCTCCCGCGACGTGCCGATGACGGAACCAGGAGGCGGCACGGCTAGCCGCCGGCCGCCGTCTGCCGCTCGTCGATGACCGGCGGGAGCCCGAACGCCCCGAACATCTCCGGGTACAGGAAATTGTGGTGGCCGACGATACGCTCGCCGTCGGTCTCGATGACCTGGATCGCCCACGGCTCCCAGAGCCCCGGCTCCACGAAGTGGTAGTTGGCGAACCCTCCCGCACCGTTGACGTCGAGGGGGAGGAGGCGCCCGTTCTCGCAGACGCTGCCCTTGCCCACGAACCAGGCGATGACGTCGGCGGGTCCGCTGAGCCACAGGTCGAAGGGCGGCATGGACAGGACCACGTCGTCACGCAGCAACGACACGAGCACGTCCATGTCGTAGGACTCGAAGGCCGCCAGGTACTTCGCCAGAAGGGCCTTGTGCGCGGGGTCCTCGAGGGGCATCGGCGCCGCGGGCTCGTAAGCGGCCATCGTCCTGCGGGCACGCTGCAGCGCGCTGTTGACCGACGCCGGAGTCACCTCCAGGAGCGCCGCGACCTCGGCGGCGGACCAGCGGAGCACCTCACAGAGGATGAGCGCGCTCCGCTGGAGCGCCGGCAGGTGCTGGAGGGCTGCCACGAAGGCCAACCGGACGGTGTCCCGGGCCTCCGCGACCACGGCGGGATCCCCCGACAGGTCGATCACGCGTGCATCGGGGATGGGCTGCACGAAGACGCTCTCCGTGCGCGGGGCGCCGAGCACAGCCTCCGCCGTCCGCGTGGACGGGCCGAGGTCCATCGGCCGGGCCCGCCGCTGCGGGCTACGGAGCATGTCGATGCAGACGTTGTGGGCTATGCGGAACAGCCAGGTGCGGAGGGAGGACTGCCCGGCGAAGGATTCCCGCTTCGACCAGGCCTTGATCATGGTCTCCTGGACGGCGTCCTCGGCCTCGGACGCGGCACCGAGCATCCGGTAGCAGTAGCCCGTCAGCTCGCGTCGCGACGCTTCCAGGAGTCGTTCGAACGGCGCCGTGTCGTCGGCCCCCGGCGGTGTCCCCCGGGTCGTGGTGGCGGGCTGCATGCATCCGAGCGTAGCGACGGCTGCACGGGCGCGGGAGGGAGGCGGCAGGAAAAGTTTCGCCGCGCCGATGATTCGGCGCCCTTTCCGGCGTCTACTGGGGGAAGCCACCACCAACATCGGGAGCCACCATGCGCAGACTCACAGCCGGCCTCTTCTCCTCCGTGGACGGAGTGGTCGAATCCCCTCACCTCTGGCAGTTCGACAGCTTCGACGCCGAGCTCGGCGCCGGGATGGGGGAGATGATCGGCCGGGTCGACACCGTCCTCCTCGGGCGGCACGGGTACGAGGAGTGGGCTGAGTACTGGCCCGCCGCGGAGCCCGGCGACCCGTTCGGGCGCTTCATCAATCCCGTGCGGAAGTACGTCGCGTCCCGCACCCTCGACGGTGACCTGGGCTGGACGAACGCGTCCCTCATGGACGCCCCGCTCGAGGACTTCGTCGGCACGCTCAAGCAGACGGACGGCGGCGACATCGGCATCTGCGCCAGCATCTCCCTCGTGCGCCAGCTCGTGTTCGCGGGGCTGCTCGACTCCCTGACGCTCATGATCCATCCCGTGGTCGCGGGCACCGGGCGTCATCTGTTCGAGCCGTCGGACCCCGTGACGAAGCTGGACCTGCAGGACCTCACGCGTACCAGCAAGGGCAACGTCCTGGCCACCTACGGTGTCCGCAACGAGCAGTAGGGAGCAGAAGGATGTCATTCCAGGCATATCTCGACGCCGTCGAGGCGAAGACGGGACTCACCCCGCGTCAGCTCGTCGACCGGGCCGCGGAGCGGGGCCTCGATGCCCCCGGGACGAAGGCCGGGGAGATCGTGACCTGGCTGAAGGAGGACTACGACCTCGGCCGGGGCCACGCCATGGCGCTGGTGCACGTCATCAAGAACGGTGCGGCCATCAGCGACCGACACGTGGGTACCGGTGGGGTGCATCGTGACGATTCGGCAGAGCTGTGGCTCGACGGGGCCGCGACGAAGCCCCGACCGGCCGGGACCTGACGGGCGGCACGCCTAGACTGCTCGGCATGGCCGTCCTCATCGATCCACCGTCCTGGCCGGCGCACGGCACCCTGTTCTCCCACCTCGTCTCCACGCGCTCGCTCGAGGAGCTGCACCGGTTCGCGGCGGCCGCCGACATCCCCCGCCGCGCGTTCGACGAGGACCACTACGACGTGCCGGCCCGGCGCTACCGCGACCTCGTGGAGCGCGGGGCGCAGGAGGTGAGTGGAGCGGACCTCGTGCGGGAGCTCATCCGGAGCGGCCTCCGTGTCCCCGCGCGCCGCCGTGCCCCGAAGCTCCGGGCGGCGCTGGCCTCGCGCTGGGCCTCCCTCCTGCCGGCGGATCCGGTGCTGGGCGAGGACCTGCTCGAGCGGTGGGGTGAACCGCACCGGAGATACCACACGCCGTCACACCTCCTGGCGGTCCTCGAGGCACTCGATCTGCTGCTCGAGCCGGGGGACCTCCCGCTCCGCAGGCGAGTGCTCCTCGCCGCCTGGTTCCACGACGCCGTCTACGAGGGGGTGGCAGGGGAGGACGAGCGGGCCTCGGCGGCGCTCGCCGCCGAGCGACTCCGGGCGGTGGGCGGACCGGAGGCGCGCGAGGTGGAGCGGCTCGTGCTGCTCACCGTCACGCACGACCCGGCACCCGGCGACCGGGCCGGTGAGCTCCTGTGCGATGCCGACCTGTCGGTGCTCGGCGCGGCGGAGGAGGACTACCTGCGCTACACGCGGGCCGTGCGCGCAGAGTATTCTCATATTCCGGATGAGGCATTCATCGAGGGTCGCCGGGCCGTACTGCGACACCTCCTGACCCTCGAGCCGCTGTTCAGGACGACGGCGGCCAGGGAGCGCTGGAGCGCGCGTGCGCGGGCGAACATGGAACTCGAGCTCGCGTCCCTCGGCTGAGGGTCGGCTCCGGGTCTGGAGCCGACCCTGTACGGGTCCCGATCAGCCTTCGACGGCGGTGATCTCGTTCGGAATGCCGGGCAGCTCGCCGGACGAGGTGATCCCGCCGGTGGCGAGGTCGACGGCGTGGAGCTTCCTGGCGGCAGGGTCCGTGACGTAGGCCGTGTCGCCCATCACCTTCAGGGCGGGATGCGGGTCCTGCCACTCGACCGGGCCCTTCCAGGGGTCGAGGACGGGAGTCGAGCCGGTCACCTCTCCGGTGTGCTGGTCCAGGGTGTGCAGGGCGCCGTCGGAGGCCAGGACGAGCACCTCGCCGTCCGGACCCCGTGCGACGTCGCGGAACGTGTACTCGACGCCCTCGGGCAGGTCGACGACCTTCATCTCCTTCGTCCCCGTGTCGATGAGGGTCAGTTGGTGCAGGAGGTAGCCCTCGAGGTCGGGGTCGGACCTGTAGTCGCCCGCGACGATGGGACCGGTCTCGCTGACATAGGCGTTGCCCATGCGGCCGAACTCGTCGGGGGCCGGGATCTTGGTGATCTCACCGGAGTCGTAGACGAGGGCGCCGTCGCTGCAGCCGAAGACGGCGACCTCGTCCTTCGTGGTGCCCTCGCCGTGGATGGAGGGGCATTCGTCGCTGGTGGCGATCTCGTTCCCGTCGGCGTCGAGGACCTTGATGCCGGAACGGCTCTCGGAGTCGCCGACCGTGGTGAGGAACGTGCCGTCCTCGAGGACGATCGAGACGCCGTGGTGTGCCTCGTCGCCCTCGATGACCTCGGTCTCCGGGAGACCGCCCTCCGCCTCGAGCAGGTCGTCGGTGGTGAAGATGGTGGTGTCGCTGGTGCCGTCGGCGTAGAGGACGGTCCTGTCCCCGTGCTGGACCACGTGCCCGGCGGTGTCGGCTTCGAACACCAGGTCCGTGAGCTCCGGTTCCGTCTGCCGGGAGCCGGAGGAATCGGTCCAGGGCCCGAGGTCCAGGACCTGGAATCCCTCGGGCACGGTGACGAGCGCGTGCCGACCGTCGCCGGCCGCGTTGAGGCGCGTGAAGCCCTCGACCGGCAGGTCGCCCTCGAGCGAGAGGGTGGTGCCGTCGAGGACGGCGATCCCGCCGTCGTAGGTCAGCGCCACCCGGGGAGTGGGGGAGGCAGCCGCTGACGGGCTGGTCCCCGGGGCGGCCGCCGGATCCGCCGCCGGTTCCGGGGAGCCGCACGCTGTCATGAGCAGGGCGGATGTGGCGACGGTGGCGGCGAGGGCCAGGTGCCGTGGGTGTTGCATGAGCGGAATCGCTGTCATTCTGTCTCCTTCTGTGGTCCCGGATCTCAGGGTGAGAGTCCGGCGGAGATGCGCTCCGTGTTCGCGCGCATCATGGCGAGGTAGGTGTCAGCACCCTCGCCGGGGTCGGTCAGGGATTCGGAGAAGAGTTCGACGACGTCGACGTCGATGTCCGCTCCATCGGCGAGGACCTGGACGAGTCGATCGGGCTGGGAGGACTCGGCGAAGATCGTGCCGACCTCCGCCTCCTCGATGGCCGCGACGAGTCCGCGGAGATCGGATGCACTGGGGGAGGCGAGGGTCGTGCCGCCCGGGATCACGGCGCCGATGACGCGGAAGTCGTAACGTTCGGCGAGGTACCCGAAGACGTGGTGGTTCATGACGAGGTTCCGCCGCTCGGCGGGGATCCGCCCGAACGCCGTGGCCATGGACGAGTCCAGCGCCGACAGCTCCGCGCGGTACGCGTCGGCGGACTCCGTGATCGACGCGGCGTCCACCCCGCCGATGGCGGACAGCCGGCCCTGGAGCTCGTCGACGACGTCGATCATGAGCCCCGGGTCGGTCCAGAAGTGGGGATCGGGTGCGCCCTCGGAGTCGCCTTCCGTGTAGGCGAGAGGGTCGATGACCTCGCCGGCGACGAGAAGGGGGACATTCCCGGACCGCGCGCTGTCGATGTGTTGCTGCAGCCCTTCCTCCAGGCCCAGGCCGTTGGTGACGATCAGGTCCGCCTGCCGCATCGTCGCACCGTCCTGCGCGGAGATCTCGAACGAGTGGGGATCGGCGTCGGGCTGCATGAGCACCCGTACCTCGGCCTCGTCGCCGGCGACGTTGCGGACGACGTCCCCGAGGATGTTGGTGGTCACCACGACGACCGGTTCGTCGGTCCCCGCCCTGGCGCATCCGGGGGCGCCGAGAAGTGCTGTCGCGGCCAGGACCAGTGCCAGCTGCCGGTGTGCCCTGTTCATCGACCGACCTCTGCCAGGTGGGCGGGGACGGTGTCGGTGTCGAAGGAGCGCGCGATCCGGGCACCATCGGCGAAGTCGATCTCGAACAGCGTCCGTTCTGCGGGAGCGTTGAGATAGGCCCGCTGCTGGTCGGTCGTGAGTTCCACCCCGGCGAGCAGCTCCGGATCCGTCAGGGTCTGCACCAGGAGCGGTCCGGTGGCGGCGATCGTCCCACCGGTCTCGGCGGACAGGACGAGGACACGGCCGTCGGCGGCAAGGGCGACGACGTGCCCCTCCCCGTCGTCGACCGCGGAGACCTGGAGCAGGGGGACCTCGGACGGGACGAACTGCCAGGAGCGCTCCCGCGTGTCGAGCAGCCAGGCACCCTGGTCTCCCGCGACGGCGGCCACCGTCGGGCGGCCCTCCCGGGCCCGGAACCCGGTGGCCTTCGGCGCACCGGCCCCTGGAGGGTAGGGGATGCGTTCGAAGCCGACCGCGCCGCCGTCCAGCGTGGCCAGCAGGGCGCCGTCGTCACAGCCGATGACCGTGCCGACCGGCGTCGTGATGGTGCCCCGGGCGTCGTCGCACTCCGCCTCCACGCCCTCGAGGGGGAGACCCTCGGCGTCGTAGGCCCGGACGGTGGCGGCTGCTCCGTCGACGCCGGGCCGGGTCAGGAGGGTGACGTCCGAGAGCGGGACGAGCAGGCCACGGTGCGGCTCGGTGGACAGGTCGGCGCGAACGCTCAGTTCCCCCTGCGCGAGGGCGTCGTTGTCGAGCACCAGGCCGTGGCCGCTGTCGGGGAAGAACACGCCGGTGGTCGCCGCGCCGGGCGTGACGACGGCCTGTCCCACGCCTTCGACGCTGCCCACGATCCGCGGCTCACCCCGGTAGTAGTGGAAGTGGTCCTCGTGGTCCCACGTCCACATGCCGCTGTCCACCACCGTCATGGTGCCGGTGGCGGCGGAGGAGGCGAACAGGTAGCGGCCATCGGTCGTCGTCGAACTGATCTCCGGCAGCTCGCCCACCCGGACGGTCGTCCCGTCGGCGAGGTCGAGCAGGTCCACGGACCCGGCGGGATCGGTGGTCATCAGGTGCAGCTGGGGTTCGGTCGCCTCGACGGATCCCTCGATCGTCCCGTGCCCGTCACCGGGGGGTGCGGAGGCGGGCCCTGGCCCGGGGACGGCCGGGGTGTCTCCGGACGGCGTCGCGGGTGTGCAGGAGGTCGTGGCGAGGGCGATCAGGGGGAGGGAGAGGAGCAGGGCGGCAGGTGTTCGCATGAGGGGCTTTCCGGGAAGGGGCCGCCGGATCCGGACCGGTGGAGCCGGCGGGCGACGGCGGACGAGGCTGCGGATGACGTTCGACACCGCTGCGCATCCGATGGCCGCGAGGGCGATCGACGCACCGGCGGCCGTACCGACGTGCCAGGAGGCGAGGAGGCCGAGGAGCACGGACGCCGCCCCGATCAGCGCCGCGAGGCACATGGTGTGCGGGATGCGCGTGGTCCAGGGCGCTGCGGCGACGGCCGGGGCGAGGAGCAGTCCGAGGACGAGCAGCGCACCCACGGCCTGGTAGGAGACGACGACGGCGAGCGTCACGAGCCCGACCAGGAGCACCTGCGCGAGGCGGGGTCTCAGCCCCAGGACCTGCGCGATCCTCCGGTCGAAGGCGAGGGCCGTGAACGCGCGGTGGAAGGCGGCTGCGACGAGGACGGTGAGCAGCAGGGCTCCGGCGAGCAGCCAGAGGTCGCCGGGTCCGATCGCCAGCACGTCCCCGAAGAGGACGGCCGTCGCGTCGGTGGCGAAGCTGCGTGAGTGGGAGATGACGGCGACGCCGGCGGCGAGCATGCCGACGAAGAAGAGCCCGATGCTCGTGTCGTGGGACAGGCGTCCCCGCCGGGCCAGGAAGCTCACGCCGAGGCTCATGATGATCGCGCTGCATGCTGCTCCGAGGACGACGGGAACGCCGGCGAGGGTGGCGAGGGCGACGCCGGGGAGCATCCCGTGCGCCATCGCCTCGCCCAGGAACGCCATCCCGCGGACGACGACCCAGGTGCCGACGACGGCGCAGATGGCTGCGCAGAGCGAGCCGCCGAGGAGTGCTCGCAGCATGAAATCGGTGGTGAACGGTTCGAGGAGGAAGGGCACGTCGTCACCCTAGACTTAAATGAGACTCATTCTCAATATGATAGCTTCGGGGGATGCTCCTCCGCTCCTCGCCGTCCGTCACCGCCGCGCAGCCGATCGTCCTCGACGGGGTGTGGGTCGACCACGACGGCGTGGATGCCCTGTGCGGCGTCTCTCTCACCGTCGAGCCCGCGACGATCACCGGAGTGGCCGGAGCGAACGGTTCCGGGAAGTCGACCCTGCTCGAGGTGCTGGCGGGACTGCTGGGCCCCCGCCGGGGGCGGGTGATCCTGCCGGTCCGGAGCACGGCGCTGGTCGCGCAGCGCAGTGAGGTGGCCGATCGCCTGCCGCTCACGGTGTTCAACGTCGTGAGCATGGGACGCTGGCCGGAGGTCGGGCTGATGCGGCGGCTCAGGGACGGGGACCGGCGCATCATCGACGACTGCATCGACCTCGTCGGCCTCGGCGGCCATGCGCGGCGCCCGCTGCACGCCCTCTCGGGTGGCCAGCGGCAGCGCGCTTTCCTCGCCCAGGGACTCGCACGGCGCGCCGACGTCGTCCTGCTCGACGAACCGACGACGGGGCTCGACGCCGGGACCCGCGCCGTCGTCGCCGATCTCCTCGTGGCGGAGAAAGCACGCGGAGCCATGGTCGTCTGCGTCTCGCACGACGACGTCGTCCTGGCAGTGGCCGACCGGCTGGTCCGGCTCGAGGACGGGCGGGTCGTGTCCGGCCCGCGGGTGGCGGGCAGGGGCGTTGCATCCCCGCAATAGACCTTGAACGTCCTGAAAGCAGAGTATGGACATTCGTACTATCCGATACCTAAGATATCCATATGAGGATGGGCCAGCTCAGTGAAGCCAGTGCGCTCCCCGTCGCGACCATCAAGCTCTACCTCCGGGAAGGGCTTCTCGCCCCGGGCACGCGGACCAGTCCCAATCAGGCGCAGTACGGCCTGCCTCACCTCCGGCGCCTCAAGCTGATCCAGGCGCTCGTCAGGCTCGGCCGACTGAGCCTCGCCGCAGCCGGCGACGTCCTCGATGCCATCGACTCCGACCTGCCACTCATCGAGACCTTCGGCATCGCGCAGCGGGCCGCCACCCGGGCGGTCGATCGGGACACGATCCGCAAGGCGGACCTGGAGCGCCTGGAACCGCTGATCGAGGGCTGGCACGTCGACCCCCACGGCTGCGGACGCTACGACGCCGCAGCCGCCCTCGCCGCCCTCCAGGAGTCCGGCCTGAACGCCTCGGACGACTGGTACCGGCGGTATGCCGACGCGGCGCTCGCCGTCGCGGAGGCCGATCTCGACCTGGTGGACGCCCAGGAGGGGAGGAGCGCGAAAGCCGAGACGGTCGTCGTCGGCACGGTGCTCGGGGACGCCCTGTTCGCGGGGCTGCGCCGCGCCGCCCAGGAGCACGTCTCCCACACCCGGTACGCCGGACGCGGCGGGGAACCCTCCACCGCCCCCTGAAGTCCTGAGGAGGACGAATGCCGCATCTCCTGAAGGCAGGTCGTCGGCCGCCGGCCGGCGTCGCCTGGCACATACCGCTCCTGCTCCTCTCCGCCCTGATGGCCCTCACCGGTCTCGTGAGCGTGGTCGGCCTCGTCGTCGACCCCCGCGAGATCGTCGGGGCGCCCGCGTGGGCCAAACCCCTGAAGTTCTCGATCTCGTTCCTCCTCTACGCCCTGACGCTGTCCTGGCTGATCGGCCAGGTGCGGTCGGCACGGCGCCTGGCCTGGTGGCTGGGGACGGTGGCCGCCCTGGCCGTCGTCGTCGAGATGGTGATCATCGTCGGCGCCGTCGTCGCCGACACCACCAGCCACTTCAACGTGACCTCGCCGTTCAGTACGGCGCTGTGGGGCATCATGGCGATCTCCATCGTCGTGGTCTGGCTGGCATCGCTCGTCGTGGGCGTCCTCCTGTTCCGCGTCCGGGACGGGGACCCGGCACGTTCCACCGCCATCCGGGCAGGGGTGGTCATCGGCCTGGCCGGCCTGGCCCTCGGGTTCCTGATGACGGGTCCCACGGCGGCGCAGCTCGACGACTGGCAGGGCATCTCCGGCGCGCACACGGTCGGGGCCGCGGATGGCGGCGCCGGCCTGTTCCTCCTCGGGTGGAGCACCGTGGCCGGGGATCTCCGCGTACCCCACTTCGTCGGCATGCACGCCCTCCAGCTGCTGCCGATCAGCGCCATCCTGCTCGAGGCGGCGGCACGCCGCGTACCCGGGCTGCGGTCGCCACGGGCGCGCCGCCAGGTCCTCCGCGTGCTCGCGGCGCTCTACGCCGCCGTTGTCGCGGTCCTCACCTTCCAGGCCCTCGCCGGGCAGTCCGTGGTCCGCCCGAGCCCGGACGTCGTCGTGGGCTCGGCGGCCCTCGTCCTCCTGGCCGCCCTGTCGATCCTCGTGATCCTGGCCCGGGGCGGGGAACCCGACCGGAGCGTCCCTCCGCCTGCACCCGTGGCCCTGCCGGCTCCGGGCGGCGCGGCATGAGCTCCCGTACCGGGCAGCCCGTGCCTGCACGCACCAGGGCCGTGGTCGTGGCCTACGCGGTGCTGTCCGTCGCCGGGCTGGTCGGGACCTGGTACTTCAATCTGGCGTACCGGGGGGCCGACGGCACCTACCTCGAGGCGTGGTTCGCCAATGCGGCCAGTTCCTCGGCCGCCGTGGACGTCATCGTGGCCGCGGTCGTGGCCTGCGTCTTCTACGCCGTCGAGGGACGGCGGCTCGGCTGGCGACGCCGATGGCTGCTCTTCGTCCCGCTCACCTTCGTGGTGGCCCTCGCGTTCGCACTGCCGCTGTTCCTGCTGCTGAGGGAACTCCATCTCGCCCGCGGAGGATCCCGCGCGCCGGTGCCCGGCCCGGCCCGGGTGGGGCGGACGGCATGACACGCCGCGTCCCGTCGCGGCAGGGAGGGAGGGGCCATGGGATCGATCGATGACGCGCTCGCCGGACTGCAGGATCCGGACCGCGCGTGCCTCCGGCACGTCGTCGCGTGTGCGCGTGAGGTCCGCCCCGAGGCCGTGGACGGCGTGAGCTACGGGGTGCCGGCCCTCCTCCTCGAGGGGAAGCCGCTGCTCGGGGTCGCCGCGGCCGCCCAGCACCTCGCGCTCTACCCGTTCTCGCCCGCCGTGCTCGACGCCATGGCGCCGGCACTCGAGGGCTTCTCCCGATCCAGGGGCACCATCCGCTTCACCGCGGACAGGCCCCTGCCCGACGACGTCGTCCGCCAGATCGTCCGCCTGCGCGGCATCGAGATCACCGGTCCCCGGGGGTCAGCGTGATCCCGGCGCGGCCCATCACGGTTCGGCGCCCATTCGGCCGGGCCCATGGCCACCGGGCGGGGAGAGGCCGATCATGGGTGCATGACATGGGCCCGTCTCGGCGTCGCGGCGCTCGCAGCGATCCTCCTCACGGCGTGCGCTACTCCGGGGAATCCCGGCGGCACGCCGGGCGATGCCCCTCGCGCCGTTGATCCCGCGGGTGCGTCTGCGGCCGGCACGCCCGCCGCGGACGGCGAGGTGATCGGCCAGGGCACCGTGCTGCAGGGCGGGGATGCGCCGCCCGAGTTCTGCCTCGGCGGCGTGATGGAGTCCTGGCCGCCGCAGTGCAGCGGCCCGCCGATCCTGGACTGGGACTGGGGACTGGCCGGCGGATCCGAGTCCGCCGCCGGGGTGACATGGGGCGCCTACGCCGTGACCGGCACCTGGGACGGCAGCGCCTTCACGCGGACGGGCGTGCCCGTCCCCCTCTCGCTCTACGACGCGATGCCCTTCGACGACCCGCTGGCCGGCAGGCAGGGAGCTACCGCACCGCACGACCTGGAGCGCATCCTGCAGGAGGTCCAGCCCGGCCCCGAGGGCTCCGCGCTGACGGCCGGGATCGATCGCGGCTTCGTCGTCGTCACGGTCGTGTACGACGACGGCACGGTGCAGGCGCGCATGGACGCGCGGTACGGCGCCGACGTCGTCGTCGTGCTGTCCGCACTGCGGCCGCACGGTTGAGCGGACGGGCCCGCCGCCGGTGCGCCTACCGTGACTGCAGGGCGTCGAGGGCGACGGCCATGGCCGCCGCCACGCGGCCGTCGAGGCGGGCGCCGGGGACGGTGACGAGGTACGTGTCGCGCAGCGACGGCAGGCGCTCGGAGGTCAGCACCGTCTGCCCGGCCTGATCGACGAAGTCGAAGTGGAACCGGAAGGGCGAGGGGAAGGCTTCGAGGACGGGGGTCATCTCCCAGATCCGCCGGCCGAGGGCGACGCCGACATTCCGCTCGCTGCCCGTGGCCTGCACGCCGGCGGCTTCGAGGTACCACGTGGAGCGCAGCAGGGACGCGCCGAAGTTCTTCCGGAAGAGTCCGATCGGCCGGCCGGCGGCATCGAGGACGTCGTAGATGGCGCCGACGTCGAGGCGCTGCCGTGCCCTGAAGGAGAACAGGGGAGTGCTCCGCGCCTCGTCCGCGTAGAACGTCACCTGCTCCTTGAAGGCTGCACGTTTCTGCTGGGCGACGGCCAGCAGCGCGCCCGGACGGCCGCCGTCGCCGTGGGTCCGTAGCTCGTAGCGATTGACCATCATCGTGATCTTCTGCGCCACCGTGAAGCGCTCCACGCCGTGTGTCAGGTCCATGCTCGTCCTGTCTTCTCGTCGGGTTCCCGCGCCGTCGGCGGAGGTCCATCCGGCCGGGCCCGGCCATCCATCGGCGCGACGGGCTGGCGGAGGATCGTCCGCAATCTCGCGGGCGGGGTGCGCCGTGCGTCGCCGAGGTAGATCTCGTGGTGCTTCCCTGTCTCCTGCAGCGCGTGGGACGGGAGGTAGTCCGCGTGGAGCGCTTCGAGGACGGGTCCCTCGGTGTCGTAGGGGCCGAGGTGGAGGGTCTGGACCGCGAGGCCCTCGTCGAGCTCCTCGAGGCGGAGCGCGTCGAGCGCCGGCGCGCCTCCCCTGCGTGCGACGGTCCGGTACGCCGTCTCCAGCTGGTCCGACGTGGTCCAGTCCGGGACCATGATCATCACCGTCCAGTCCCACCGCGACGCATCGCGGGCGGCGGTGAAGAACGCCATGTCCTCGGACCACCAGAGCGCCTCGAGCGGCATCACGGTGTAGTCGCGGCCGAGCTCGCCCTTGCTGAGGAACTTCAGCGCGTAGGCGACGGGGTAGATCGACGTGACGGCGTCCCGGTAGGCGTCCGACGTGTTGGGATCGCCCTGGCCGTCGATCATGAGGAACCGCAGCACCGGGACCTTCACCACCTCGAAGCGCCCCCGCCGCGCGGTGTAGGTGCCGATCTCCTTCCTGAAGTCGGTCTTCATCCTTCCGCCGTGCCGATCACCACAGTGGCGCCGATGTCCCCGCGACTCCTCGAGCAGGCCTCGAAGCCGGCGTCGCGGAGGAGGCGGAGGCAGTCCTGCTCCTGGTCCTCGCCGACCTCGAACAGCACGTGTCCGCCGGGTGCCAGCCACTCCGGGGCCCGCCGGGCCACCCGGCGCTGCAGCTCCAGTCCGTCCCGTCCGCCGTCCAGGCTGATCAGCGGCTCGTGCTCCCGCGCCTCGGGCGGCAGGGTCGGCACGCGCGCTGTCGGCACGTAGGGGGTGTTGCAGAGCAGGGTCTCGATCCTCCCCCGCAGCGCCGCCGGCAGCGGGTCGAAGAGGTCTCCCGTGTAGAGGCCGACGTCCAGTGCGGCGAGGTTCCGCCGGGCGAGGTCCACGGCGGGCCCCGAGATGTCCGAGGCGTGGAGCCTGAGGTCCCCGACCCGGTGGGCGAGCGCCGCCCCGAGCGCGCCGCACCCGCAGCAGAGGTCGAGGACCGTGGCCCCCGGCGCCGTCAGGCCGGCGGCGCATTCGACGAGGAAGGCGGACCGCTGGCGGGGCACGAACACGCCGGGCCCCACCGCCAGCCGCAGGCCGCAGAAGTCCACCCAGCCCAGGACGTGCTCGAGGGGGACCCCCGCGATCCGCTGGTCGACCATTCCGGCCAGGGCGTCGCCCGTCGCTCCGCTCCCGGCCAGCAGCCGGGCCTCGTCCTCGGCGAACACGCAGCCGGCGGCACGCAGCCGGACCGTCAGCTCCGCCTCGGTGGGTCGGGGGAGGACGGCGGCGTCCTGCGGGTGCGGCATGGGACGGCCCTTCGTCGAAGGTTGCCTGGCACCACGAGGATAGCGGCGATCAGGAGCCGGTGTCGCCACGGATCCCGGTCAGCGGTCCCCGAGGACGTCCCGGGCGGAGGTCCACGTGCGGGGCCCGTACCTCCCGTTGTCCAGCGCATGGAAGGCGCCGTCGCCACTGAACATGTTGCCGAAGTACTGCATGCCCTGCCAGGCGGGGTACAGGTCCTCCGACGTCCCGGAGAAGGCCTGCCCCGCGCGGGCCATCAGGCGGAGGGAACCGATGCCGCCGGCGTAGAGCAGGCGGTAGGGCTCGCCGCTGAGGTCGGTCATGATCGCGGCCAGATCGCGGGAGGTCACGGTGTCGCCGGCGATGCGGAGGAAACGGGGCGCGTCCGGGTCGAGGGCGGCATCCGCGGTGTAGGAGGCGACGTCGTCCTTGGTCGTGAAGGCCATCGGCTGGTCCGCGTCATGCCAGTAGAGGACCCTCTTCCGCCCGAACAGGATCAGCGGCGCCACTCCCGTGAGCATGTCGGCGAAGGCCCCGTTGAGGACGGAGGTGGCACGGACCGGTGCGGCATCGAGGATCGTGCGGAAGTCGCGCCGGAGCTGGAGGTTCCGGTTCGACCGGTCCTTGATGGTGGTGTGGTCGAGCGAGTAGTCCGACGGGATGAACCGTGGGACGCCGGCGGCCACGGCGGCCATCAGCAGCCGGGTCTGGCTGTCGAGGATGACGGGCGCGAGTCCGCTGAGCGCCGAGACGACGGCGTCGGCCCCGCCGACGGCTCGCTTCAGCTCGTCGGCGTCCGTGTAGTCCACCGGCAGGATCTTCGCCCCGAGGGCACCCAGCCGGTCCGCGACGGCGGAGCCGCTCGCGGTCCTCGTGAGCACCCGCACCTCGGCCCCCTGGTCGATCAGGACGCGGGCTATGCGCTCCCCGAGGTCCCCCGTGGCTCCTGCGATGACGATGGTCTGTGGCATGGGACTTCCTTCGTGGCCGGGGTCGGGCGGCCGGGACGGCCTGCCCCGTGGGCGGCTTCGGCGCGCGTCTCGATTGTGACACCGATGAAGCGTCCGGCGTGGCAGGGGGACCGCGGGAGGCCGGGAGCGGGATAGCCTGACGGGATGGAACGCGTCGCCGTGATCTCCGACCTCCACGGGAACGTCACCGCCTTCACCGCTGTGCTGGAGGACCTCCGACGCCGCGGCATCTCCACCGTCTACAACCTGGGCGACGTCGCCGGCAAGGGGCCGCGCGGCTCCGAGTGCGTCCGCCTGAGCCGGGAGCACTGCGCCGTCACGGTGCGGGGGAACTGGGACGACTTCCTGCCCAGCGAGACGCCCGAGTGGCGCGACGACGCCGGCTGGTGGTGGCACGAGGAGCTGACCCGGGAGGACCGCCGATGGCTCTCGTCGCTTCCGCTGTGCCAGGACATCGCGCTGAGCGGCCGGCGCATCCGCCTGTTCCACGCCTCGGCGAAGAGTGTCTACCACCGCGTGCACGCCCGGCACACCGACGACGACTTCGACGGCATGTTCGCCGCGACGGAGCTGACCGGGGACGGGCCTCCGCCGGATGTCGTCTGCTACGGCGACATCCACGACGCCTTCGTCTCCACCGACCGGAGCAGGACACTCGTCAACGTGGGGAGCGTGGGCAACCCGCTGGACGAACCGCAGGCGTCCTACGTGATCCTGGAGGGAGAGCCCGACGGCGGTCGGTCGCATCCTTTCGGCATCCAGTTCGTGAGGGTCGCGTACGACGTCGAGGCGGAGATCGCCGTCGCCGTCGGGCTGGGCATGCCGGCCCTGCAGGCCTATGCGACCGAGCTGCGGACGGCCGTCTACCGGGGGCGCCACCCCGTCCCCGATCAGGAGCGGACAAGCGACTGATCGGGAGCCGGCTGCTTGACTCCTGACCAACGCCCCATGTCCGTGCAAGCACGTCGATGTGGCCAACATCAGTCCGCGGACGGATCCGGGGGCATGTGCTGCCTGGAACCAGTGTGCCCGCTGTCGGTCCGGCAAGGGGAAACCCGTCGGGAATCTCTCGTCTTGACAGCAGCTGCACGCGCGGCGGGCCGGGCCCGACCGGGGAGGAGGCGCCGGGAGCCCGCTGTTCGCGGGAGCATCGGAGCCCCCCGCGTTGGGTACGATGCTCTAGGTCGTTTAGCAGCAGGCGGCCATCACCTTCTCCTTGCAGCATCGCGCGTGCCGGCAGGGAGTGGATGCAAAGGCACATCTCTTGGCACATCACGATAGGGACACCGGGCAGGCCGTCCCGGCCCTGCTGCAGGACATGGTCCTCGACAGCGACGACGTCGAGCAGTTCCTGACGAAGCTGGTCACCATGGCCGGGCACAGCCTGTCCGCCGAGGACGACGAAGTCCTGTGCGGCGTCACCCTGCTGCGGGCGCGGACCAGGATGACGGTGGCCAGCAACAGCCCCGAGGCCCAGAAGATGGACGAGGTCCAGTACGAGTTCGACGACGGCCCGTGCCTGAGGGCTGCCCGCCTCGGGACCGTCCACTACGTCTGCGACTTCGACACCGAGGAACGGTTCCCCGCCTACAGCGAGGCGATCGCCGGCCACGGCATCAAGTCGGCGCTCGGGGTCCCCATCCCCCTCGAGGGCGAGGCGACGGCGGCGCTCAACTTCTACTCCCCTCTGACGGACGCGTTCACCGGGCAGGCCATCGCGGCGGCGCAGCAATTCGCCGAGGAGGTCGGGGCGTCCCTGCGTCTCGCGGTGCGCATCGCCGGCCTGACGCAGTCGAGGGCCGACCTGCGCGCCGCCATGGAGAGCCGGACCACGATCGACCTCGCGGCCGGCGTCATCATGGGACAGAACCGCTGCTCGCAGGACGCCGCCATGTCGATGCTCAAGGCGGCCTCCAGTGCGAGGAACATCAAGCTCCGGGACGTCGCGGCCTCCGTCCTGGCATCGTTCGGACAGGGGCAGGCGAGGACGCACTTCGAGTAGGCCCACGAAGGTCGGGCCGGTGGCGTCAGCTCTGCGCCGCGGGCCGGTCGGTGAGCTCCACGTCGACGGTGCGCGTGTCCGTCCCGCGGCGGGTCTCGACGGCGACGGTCTCGCCCGGGTCGCGCCGGCGCAGCGCCGCCAGGAGGTCCTCGGGTGCCGACAGCTCGTCGTCCTCGATCCTGGTGATGATGTCGCCCGGCCGGATGCCGGCGTCGTCGGCCGGTCCGCCCTGCGACACCGACAGCACCACGACGCCGGTCGTGTCCCGCAGGTTCAGCTGCTCGGCGATCTGCGGCGTGATCGCGCCGGGCGCGAGGCCCATGAACGCGTGCTCGGCCGTCCCGTCCTCGCGCAGTTCCTCGGCCACCTCGGTGGCGGTGGGGGTGGGGATCGCGAAGCCGAGCGCCACGGCGCCCTGCGAGGGCGGGATGTACGCCTCGCTGATGCCGATGATCTCGCCGCGCCCGTTCACGACGGCGCCCCCGGAGTTGCCCGGGCTGATGGCCGCGTCGGTCTGGATCAGGTCCACGAGCGACTGGCTGGAGGACGCCGACCCGGGGATCTCACGGTGCAGGCCCGAGATGATCCCCGATGTCGCCGTGTTCTCGAATCCGAGGGGCGACCCGATGACGACGGCGAGCTCGCCGATGCGCGGCAGGCCGGACTGGAACGTCGCGGCGGGCAGGTCGGTCCTGTCGGCGCGGACGAGCGCCAGATCGGAGACGGGATCCGCCGCCTCGACGGTGCCGGCCACCCGCTGCCCGTCCGCGAAGGCGACCTCGACGTCCTCGTTGTCCCGGATCACGTGCTCGTTGGTGAGGATGAGGCCGTCCTCGGTGTAGATCACGCCGCTGCCGAGCCCTCCCTCGGTGAAGATGGTGACCACGGAGGGCTGCACGGCGTCGACGATGTCGGGGATGCTCATGTCGGCCTCCTGCGCGCCGGACCCGGACGGGTCGGAGGAGGCCGACGCCTCGGAGGACCGCGACGCCCCGGAGGAGGGCGACGCCGACGACGTCCCGGCACCCTCGCCCTGCGCCGGGGCGCTCGTGGCGGTGTCCGTGGGGCCCGGCGCCGTGCAGCCGGTGACGAGGAGAAGGAGCGCCACGCCCACGGTGGCGGACGACGGGGTGCGGGTGGCTGACATGGGTGGATCCTCCTGGGATGGGCTGGTGCCCGGACAGCGGCGCGACCGGCGGCCACTGCGGCCTCCGGCCACTACCGACTCTAGGAAGGTGGCGGGCCGGGTGACAAGCAGGAGCCGGAAGACCTCGGTGGTGGACACGCGGACCCGGCGGACCCGGCAGGGCGGGGGCCCCTGGGGAGGGCCCCGGAAAGGGCGCCGGGGGCGGCGTCAGGGGCGCCCGTCCCCTCCCCGGTCGGTCCTGCGGAGGGGGTGCTCGCGCCAGGGTTCCCGCTCCGACGCCTCGGGGCCGTAGCCCGGGCGGAGCAGCGGCTCGTCGGGATCGTCCTCCGGGTTCCTCTTCCGGGATGTACCCCCGCGGTGCGTGAGCCAGTAGCCCCAGCCGATGCACGCGGCGGCGGCGAGGACGATCAGGAGCCCGACGGCGAGCAGCAGCGGTGCCTCCGCCGGCACGGTGCCGCCCGTGGACTCGGCGCGGGCGAAGTCGGAGACGGCCTGCGGGATGAAGAGGGTGCTGAGGAACAGCAGGACGAGTCCTGCCAGGTACTGCTTGACGCCGACTTTCATGACTCCCCTGGGTGTCCTTGCGGGCGGTTCGGGCTCGTTCCAGCTTAGGCCCTGCGCCCGGCGCCTAGGCTGGACGGGTGGATCAGACACTGCCGGACAACCGCCGACTCAGCCGCAGTATCCTCCGGCTCGCCGTACCGGCCCTGGGCGCCCTCGTCGCCGAGCCGCTCTTCCTGCTCGCCGACTCGGCGATCGTCGGGCACCTCGGTGTCGACCAGCTCGCCGGCGTGGGCCTCGCGTCCACCGTCCTGCAGACCGCCGTCGGGCTCATGGTCTTCCTCGCCTACTCGACCACGCCCGTCGTCGCCCGCCTGCTCGGTGCGGGCCGCCGGCCCGAGGCGCTCGCCGCCGGGCGCGACGGCGTGGGCCTGGCCGTGCTCCTCGGTGTCGCCCTCTCCGCCGCCGGCTGGGCCGCGGCCCCCCGGCTCGCCTCGCTCCTCGGCGCGGAGGGCGCGGTGCACGCCTTCGCCGTCGACTACCTCCGCTGGTCCATGCCCGGGCTCACCGCGATGCTCGTGGTGCTCGCCGCCACGGGAGTGCTGCGCGGGCTGCAGGACACGCGGACGCCGCTGGTCGTCGCCGGGGCGGGGTTCGCCGTCAACATCGTCCTCAACTACCTGCTCGTGTACGGCGCCGGGATGTCGGTGGCCGGTTCCGCCCTCGGCACGAGCCTCGCGCAGTGGGGCATGGCCACCGTCTACCTCGTGATGATCGTGCGGTCCTCCCGGCGGGAAGGCGTACCCCTGAGGCCGTCGCTGGGCGGTATCCGGAGGACCGCGGGCGTGGGCTCGTGGCTCATGCTGCGCACCCTCTCGCTGCGTGTGGCGATCCTCGCCACGGTGTTCGTGGCGACGGCGCAGGGTCCCCTCAGCCTCGCCTCGCACCAGCTCGTCATGACCGTCTTCACCTTCCTCGCGTTCGCGCTCGATGCCCTGGCCATCGCCGCCCAGGCGCTGATCGGCAAGGAGCTCGGGTCCGGGAACCGCCCCCTCGCCCGGGCGCTCACCCGCCGGATGATCGTGTGGGGCGTGGGGTTCGGCGTCGTCACCGGCTGCCTGCTCGCCGCGGTGGCGCCCTTCGTCGGGTGGATCTTCACCACCGACCCGGCCGTGCAGGCCGCCTTCGCGGCCGGGCTGTGGGTGCTCGCCGCCTCCCAGCCGGTCTGCGGCTTCGTGTTCGTGCTCGACGGCGTCCTGATCGGTGCGGGCGACGCCCGCTACCTGGCGCTCGCGGGCGTCGTGAACCTCGTCGCGTACGTGCCGCTGCTGGTCCTCGTGGGCCGTGCGGACCTCACGGGCGCCGAGGGCATCGTGTGGCTGTGGCTGGCCTTCGGCGTCGGGTACATGCTGGCGCGGGCCGTGACCCTCGGGTGGCGTGTGCGCGACGATCGGTGGATGGTCACGGGAGCCACGCGGGGCAGGGCGGCCCGGAAGGCGTAGCGGGCGCTCTGGCGTCCCTCCGCCGATGGCGGCAGGATGGGGGCGGGCGAACAACCGGAGGTGAGGCATGTCCACAGGTGTCGGTGTCCCTGCCGTCGACGAGGTGCTGGCGGAGCTGTCCGCGCTCGAGGATCCCCGGATGCGGGCGGTGAACGAGAAGCACGGGGACGACCACGGCGTGAACCTGTCCGCCCTGCGTGCCGTGGCGAAGCGCCTGAGGACCCAGCAGGACCTGGCGGAGGACCTGTGGGCGACGGGGGACACGGCGGCGCGGCTCCTGGCCCTGCTGGTCTGCCGTCCCAGGGCCTTCGGCCACGACGACCTGGACGCGATGCTGCGGCAGGCCGGCCCCCCGAAGGTGCAGGACTGGCTGGTCAACTACGTGGTGAAGAAGAACCCGCACGCCGAACGGCTCCGCCTCGAATGGCTGGCGGACCCCGACCCGGTGGTGGCCGGCGCCGGGTGGGCGCTCACGAGCGAGCGCGTCGTGAAGACCCCCGGAGGGCTCGACCTCCCCGGGCTGCTGGACACGATCGAGGCCCGGATGAAGGACGCCCCGGACCGGCTGCAGTGGGCGATGAACCACACCCTGGCGCAGATCGGGATCACCCACGAGGCGCACAGGACGCGTGCCATCGCCATCGGCGAGCGCCTCGGGGTCCTCGAGGACTACCCGACCCCGCCGAACTGCACCTCCCCGTTCGCGCCCCTCTGGATCCGGGAGATGGTGGGCCGGCGACAGGGGGCGTAGGGCGGCGCGTGCACGCAGCCCCGACCGCCGGAGCACCGCCGGCCGGCTACGGGGAGATCAGCAGGGAGAAGCCGAGATGCGGTACGGCGATCGGGATGAGGGTCCCCTCGCCCGGAGCAGGGCGGACCCTCTCGCCGACCAGATGCGCGCCGGAATTCCCCACGACGACCCGCCCGCCGGCGTTGAGCAGGGCGGCATTCCCCGGGATGGCTCGAAGGGTGGGCATGAGGATCTCCTCGAGTGTCCTGATCCGTATGTCGCAGCCCGCCACCCCCGCGAACTCTCCTTCGAGCTGGATCGGCGCCGAATAGGTGAGGATGTATTCGTCCATCCCGAGGTAGTCGACGTACGGTCCCCACACGGTCTGTTCGCCGGTGCGGTTCGCCGAGGCGAAGAAGGGCATGTTCTGGTAGTCGTAGAACCGCTCCCCGCCCGGCGTCAGGTCGAACTCCAGCTTCTCGATGCTGCGCTCACGCCGGATCCACCACTCGAGACCGCCGTCCCTGCTCCTGATCGCCTCGGTGGAGAAGATGGCTCCCGCTCCCACGACGAAATCGTGCGACCCCAGGAACGCCCCCGCCAGGGTCTCCAGCCGTCCGACATCGCGCGGGGTGATCGTGAGGGGGCGCTGCCGGTCCGACCACAGTGCCGCCGACGCTGCCGCGAACCGGTGGACATCGAGGCTCAGGGCGTTCGTCCAGGCCGCGATCTCGCCCGCTGCCCGGAGCGCCGCGACGTTGCCGGTCATGGGCGCTCCACCCTGGTCGTGGGGTACCCGAGGGCCAGTTTGGTGTCCACGAGGTGATGGATGTCGTGCCGGATGTGGTGGAGGACCAGCCGCTGGGCCTCCTCGGGTGAGTCGTCGGCGATGGCGCGAGCCACGGCGAGATGTTCGGCGGCCACCCGTTCCGGATCCCGCGTCGGGGACAGGGGCGCCCACAGGGCCTGCACCGTTTCCGCCTGCAGACGGATCTCGGCGTTCGTGAGTCGCGGCGACTGCGCGAGCACGGCCAGTTCGATGTGGAACCGGCTGTCCGCGTGCGCCCGTGCTTCGGACTTGTCCGACATGACCAGGGCTCGAGCGAGGTCCGAGAGTCTCCCGACCTCGTGGGGTTCGGCCCGTTCGCAGGCCAGGCGCACCGTGGCGGCGGCGATGGCCGCATGCTCGTCACCGAGGTCCCGTATCTCGGCGATGGAGGTCTCCTCGAACCATTTCCTCATCACGTCCGCCGACGTGTTGGGCTGCCGGACGATGAACGTCCCGCCGCTGCGCCCCCGCCGTGTCGCGACGATCCCCTGTTGCCGGAGGTCGGCCAGGGCTTCCCGGAGGGTGGACGGTGCGACGCCGAACATCTCGGACAGGGCCGTCTCCGAGGGGAGCCGCTCGCCGACCTTCAGCAGGCCCAGGGAGATCGCCTTCGAGATCCTGTCCACGATGGCTCCCGAGCGCTCGGTCTCCGGCAGCGATCGGTAGACGTGGGCCTGGAAGGCTGTGGTGGGTGCCAAGAGGAGACTCCATGCGGTGGAAGGACAGCACTGACTCTAGTCGGGCGTCGGCCTCCGATGACGGAAGGCCGACGGAGGCACCGGCGCGGTGCGCGTCCTGGCGGGGTCGCCGGCGGCTCGGACGCCGCCCCCGGACTCACCGCGTGTAGCCGAGCCCATGGGAAATCCACCGTCAACAGAGGTTATGCCCTCCCGTTTCCCCTTCCCATGTCCGAGGAACGGCCCTCTGCGCGACGTGAAGGTCGACATTGCGATTTTAAACATTTGAAACTATAGTTTTTTCGACGTGGTCCAGCTCACACGAGCCCTGAAGGACCCAAGAGAAGGAATCCGATGCGTGTTGATAGTGTGGAACCGCCCGAGGACTCTGTCGCCGACGAGGACGCCGAGCATCTTGCCAGTCTGGGGTACTCCTATGAGAGGCAATTCAAGCGGGAGATGACGTTCTGGGGGAACGTCTCGCTGGGGTTCACCTACCTCTCACCGGTCGTGGCCGTGTACTCGCTGTTCGCGGCGTCGCTGGGGGTCGCCGGTCCCCCCATGTTCTGGTCCCTCGTCATCGTCGGCATCGGTCAGCTCCTCGTCGCCACGGTCTTCGGTGAGGTCGTGGCGGCATACCCCGTGGCCGGCGGGGTCTACCCCTGGTCCCGCAGGCTCTGGGGCCGCAAATGGGGCTGGATGAACGGCTGGGTCTACCTCGTGGCACTCCTGACCACCATCGCCAGCGTCGCGTACGGCGCAGGGCCGTTCCTGAGCACCCTCGTGGGCATGGAGAACACCGTCGACTCCATCATCGTCTCGGGTCTCGTGGTCATCGCGCTGGCCACGGTCCTGAATCTGGGAGGGACCAAGGTCCTGAACACCGTGGCGATGATCGGCCTCCTGGCGGAGCTCGGCGGGGCACTGGCCGTGGGAACCTGGCTGCTGCTGACGGCCCGGCACCACGACCTCGGCGTCCTGTTCCAGTCCTTCGGTGCCGGCGAGGGCAGCAGCTATTTCGTGGCGTTCGCGGCCGCGGGGCTGATCGGCATCTTCCAGTACTACGGATTCGAGGCCTGCGGCGACGTGGCCGAGGAAGTCCCGAATCCGGGCCGCACGATCCCCAGGGCCATGAGGATGACCATCTACATCGGCGGGTTCGCCGCGATGTTCGTCTGCCTGTCCCTGATCCTCGCCGTCCCCGACTTCGCGGCCGTGATCTCCGGCGCCGACACGGATCCCGTGGGCAACATCCTCCTCTCGGCCTTCGGTCCGGTGGGCTTCAAGGTGGTCCTCGCCATCGTCCTGGTCTCGTTCCTCTCCTGCGTCCTGAGCCTGCAGGCAGCCACCTCCCGCCTCGCCTACTCGATGGCCCGCGACGGCATCCTCCCGGGCAGCAGGCTCCTCAGCACGTTCAGCGAATCGCGCCACGTGCCGCCGTACGCCCTGCTCCTCGCAGGACTGGTCCCCGCCGTCATCGTCGTCGGATCGAAGGTCTCCAGCGATGCCCTGACGGTGATCATCTCCTTCGCGGCCATGGGCATGTACATGGGATTCCAGATGGTGGTCCTCGCCTCGCTCCGGGCGCGCATCCTCGGCTGGCGGCCGAACGGGGCCTTCCAGCTGGGTGCCTGGGGCATCCCGGTCAACATCGCGGCCCTCGTCTGGGGCGTCCTCGGCATGGTCAACATGGCCTGGCCCCGGACACCCGAGGACGGCTGGTTCGCGAACTACGTCGTCCTGATCTCCGCGGTGTCCGTCGTGGTGCTGGGCCTGGTCTACATGGCCTGGAAGAAGCCGTACCTCAAGGGCGATGCCCCGGCAGCGGACGCCGTCCCGACCGCCCGGTCCGGCGCCCAGCGGGACGCCGTCCTGGCGGCTCCGACGAAGGATCAGGGGTAGCAGGACCATGCTGATCACCGGCATCAAGAGTCGGCCCGTCTACGACGAGCTGACGCCGATGGCGACCGGCTCGAGCCATGTCGCCGCCGCACAGGGCAGCGGCGGAGAGCCGCTGGTACGGCTGCTCCGGGAGATGAAACCGGACCAGCTGTCCGCGACCACCGTGCTGTACTCCGTCGAGTCGTTCACCGGGAAGAACCACCTGGCCGACCTCCGGGGCTTCGCCGTACGCGAACTCGTCGTGTTCCCCACCAACGCCGACGCCGTGGCCGCGCTCGACGCGCTCCTCGCGACGGCGAAGATGGGCACCCGGCTGTACCTCTCCGGTTCGGAGGGTTTCATCGGCACGTCCATGCAGGTCGCCACCTCCTACGGCATGAACCGGGACGAGGTACTCCGTGAGCACGCGGGGTCCTTCGTACGACGCGTGTGGTGCGCGCACTGCAGCCACTATTCCGAGAACGTGTCCCGGCGGATCTTCCGATGCCCCGGATGCGGACGCCACCTGATCGTCCGGGACCACTACTCCGGGAGGCTGGCTGCCTTCCAGGGCGTGAAAGCCGACGGCGAAGTACCGGGAGAGCTCCCGGAGAACGAGGAGTTGGACACATGAGCGAGGCGCACCACGGATCCCTGCAACTCAGGGTGAAGCGCATCGAGGCGGTCACACCCGAGATCAACCGGTACACGTTCTCCGCCGCGGACGGATCCTGGCTCCCTCCCTTCTCGGGCGGCAGCCACATCAGGGTCCTCATCCCGTTCGAGGGGGAGACCCGGCGCAACGCGTACTCGCTCATGAGTTCGCCCTACGACACCAGCGAATACCAGATCGCCGTCCGCCGGGTCGACGAGGGGAAGCGTGGCTCGATCGCCATGCACCGGCACATCCGCGAGGGCGACGTCCTGTCCGCCACCATCCCGGCGAACCTCTTCCCCGTCTCCAAGCACGCCCGGCACCACGTCTTCATCGCCGGAGGCGTCGGGGTCACGCCCATCTACGCGCAACTGGACGAACTGAGCCTGAAGGGCAGCTCGTTCGAGCTCCACCTCGCCGTGCGTGGCCCGGAGCACGCCGCCCTCGGTCACGAACTGCGGGAACTCTACGGGGAGAGGGTGGTGCTGTACGGGGACGGCGACGGGACCCGGCTCGACTCGCACGAGATCCTCGCCGGGCTCCCGCTCGGCACCCACGCCTACGTCTGCGGACCCTCGCGCATGGTCGACGACGTCATCCGCGCGGCCCACGCGCACGGCTGGACGGACTCGCACATCCACTTCGAACGGTTCGAGGACCTCGGCTCGACCGGCGATCCCTTCTCCGTCACCCTGGCGCGGTCCGGCGCCGTCGTCGAGGTGTCCGCCGAGCAGTCGCTGCTGGAGGCGGTCGAGGAGGCGGGACACAAGCTGCCCTATCTCTGCCGTGGAGGAGCATGCGGCGAGTGCGAGACCGAGGTCCTGGAACTCGAAGGCACCCTCGACCACCGGGACGACTGGCTGTCCGAATCGGACCGGTGCACGAACAAGCTCATCATGCCCTGCGTCTCGCGGGCCACCTGCACGAAACTCGTCCTGAACGCCTAAGGAGCACACCGATGACAGCCGTATCCGACCCCGCCGCATCCACGCCGGACGAGACGTACACCCCGGACGGGGAGTACCGGTTCCGGAACTCCCGCGAGGCGGTCCGCCGTCTCCCCTTCCCGTTCCCGGACGACGAGTACATGTACTCGATGAACCTCGAACCGCATGTCCCGGCGGGCACCGGCGCGCTGAGGGCCGCCTTCGACGTCGACGAGCACTATGTGTCCGAGTGCGCCCATCGCGACCAGATGCTGCGGGAGATGCCGGGTGTCCACTACCTCGCGCTGCCGCACATGATGGAAGCGCAGTGGGACCTCCTCGAGCTCATCTTCGAGTCCTACAACAGGGACTTCCCCGAGCACTTCACCCTCACCATGA
Organism: Arthrobacter sorbitolis; assembly: GCF_054510995.1. Taxonomy (NCBI): domain Bacteria; kingdom Bacillati; phylum Actinomycetota; class Actinomycetes; order Micrococcales; family Micrococcaceae; genus Arthrobacter; species Arthrobacter sorbitolis. The sequence goes on along the minus strand of NZ_JBTNDM010000003.1, from coordinate 23,530 downwards.
ACGGGAACGAGTGGCGGTGGCAGAACCGGCTCCTCGGCATCGACGATTCCTTCACGTTCGGCGATCCCGACACCCTGCCGATGGACCCGATGGAGTATGCGACACGCCAGGCCCAGGGGGAGTTCGTCGTCCTCGAGGAGAGGGACAACACCCTCGTCATCGGCGCCGGGATGACCACCCAGCGCGCCGACTACTCCCTGCAGTTCAACCTCGGCATGAACTTCGCGGAATTCCACGGCCCTGTGCCCAAGCTGGACAAGATGGGGATCCTCGACCGGGCGCTCAAGTTCCTGCTCCGCATGAAGCCCGGCCACCCCGTCCGGCGCGTCAACTGGTCGCTGACCGTCCACCCCCGTCTCGAGACCTCGGTGGAGACGCTCCCGGACTGGGCCCCGGACCGGGCGGAGGTCACGGCCGAGAACGCGGGAGAGATGGTGTACCTGCGCATCGAACTGCAGCCCCTCCACCGCCTGCCCCGCTCGAACGGCATCGTCTTCCCGGTCCGCACCTACCTCGTCAGCCTGGCCGAACTGGTCGAGCACGCCCCGGACTGGGCGAAACGCGTACATCGGGCGCTCGCGTCCCTGGACCCCGAACTCGCCGACTACAAGGGCTTCCACCGCTACCACGGTGCTGCCGTCGCGTGGCTCTCACAGCACGACGACGGTGCGCCGCTGGCTGCCGGCTACCCCTGGTACCCGGAGGGGATCCAGCCCGGATGAGGCACTGCCGCGTGACCGGGAGCGCGGGTCTTCTGGACGCGACGGCCTCGGGTTGGTTCACTGGGTGCTGGCGGGAGCCCCCGAGGCCGGGGCGTGTCGGGGGAGGGCCCGGGACGACGCCCCGATCAGGGAGATGCGAGGGAGGCAGGGATGAGTGAGCCGGCGGCGGACACGCTTCGAGCGGCAGTGGTCCAGTTCGAACCGGTCCCCGATGACATGGCCGCGAACCTGGGGACGGTCCGCCGTCTGACGCTCGAAGCGGCTGCCGATGGCGTGCAGATCATCGTCTTCCCCGAGCTCTGTCTCCTGGGCTATTGGCATCTGACCCGCCAGTCCGCCTCCCGCCTGCGTGGGCTCGCCCAGCCCCGGGACGGGTCCGCCGTCGCGGAGGTGCAGCGGCTGGCCGTGGAGACGGGGCTGGGTATCGGAGTGGGGTTCCTGGAGGCGGAGGGGGACGGCCTCTACAACTCCTACGCCGTCTGCCTTCCCGACGGCACCTCGCACGTGCACCGCAAGCTCCACGCGTTCGAGCACGATGCGATCTCCAGCGGCGACTCGTACACCGTCTTCGACACGCCCTGGGGTACGCGCATGGGCATCCTCATCTGCTGGGACAACAATCTCGTCGAGAACGTGCGGGCGGTCGCGCTGCTGGGTGCGACTGTGCTGATCGCACCCCACCAGACGGGTGGCACGAGATCGATGAGTCCCCACGGGATGCGCCCGATCCCACGCGCCCTGTGGGACGACCGCCATGGGAACCCGGCAGCGTTCGAGGCCGCCGCGAACGGTCCTTCCGGCCGTGAGTGGCTGATGCGCTGGCTACCGTCCCGAGCACACGACAACGGGCTCTTCGTCCTGTTCAGCAACGGCATCGGCGTGGACGACGACGAGATCCGGACCGGGAACTCCATGATCATCGATCCCTACGGCCGGATCGTCGCCGAGACGCCCGTCGCGGATGTCGCGGTCGTCGCAGCGGACCTGGACCTCGACCTGCTGCCGCTCGCGACCGGTCGCCGCTGGCTCCTGGGCCGTCGCCCGGAACTGTACTCGGTCCTCACCCGGCCCTCGGGGATGGAGAGGGACGCCCGGACCGCCCGCCACTCCGCCGCCCCGGTGCCGATGTCCTTCCACGTGGATCCGGAGGAATGACCGGCACGCCGAGAAGGGGCCGGTCATGCCCGGTGGAGCCACGCGCCGTCGGCGAGCACCGAGGTGACCTGCCATGCGTGGTCGAAGAGGACGAGGTCGGCGGCGAACCCGGGACGGACCAGGCCGAAGGAGTCGGAGAGCCCGAGGACGCGCGCCGGAGCAAGGGTCAGGGCTTCGACGGCGGGTACGACGGGGATGCCGGCCTCGAGCGCATGACGCAGCGCCGAGTCGAGGGTCAGCGTGGAACCGGCGAGGGAGCCGCCGGCCCGCAGCCTCGCGACGCGCTCCTCGACGTCGACGTCGAGTCCACCGAGCTGGTACTGCCCGTCCGGCGCGCCGGCGGCGGCCATGGCGTCGGTGACCAGGACGATGCGGTGCGGTGCGAGGGTGAAGAGCATCACGGCGACGGCCGGATGGACGTGGTGTCCGTCGAGGATCACCTCGAGATAGGCACCGCCCACCAGGGCGGCACCCACCGGCCCCGGGTCGCGGTGGTGCAGGCCCGGCATGCCGTTGAACGAATGGGTCAGGAGGGTGGCGCCCGCGCGCAGGGCGGAGAGGGATTGCTCGTACCCCGCCTCGGTGTGCCCCACGGCCACGGTGACGCCTGCGGCGACGAGACGGCGGATGGCCTGCAGGGCGCCGGGGCGCTCCGGGTCGAGGGTGATGTGCCGCAGGGTCCCGCGCGCAGCGTCGAGCAGGCGTCCGACGGTCTCCTCCAAGGGATCCGTGAGGTGGTCCGCGTTGTGGGCGCCGCGCTTGCCGACCGAGAGGAACGGCCCCTCGAGGTGACTGCCGAGCAGCAGGGGATTGGTCCCGGCGAGGTCGGCGATGCCGGCCAGCGAGCGTGACAGCTGTTCGACGGGGTTGGACACGAGGCTCGCCACGGCACGGGTGGTGCCATGGGGATGATGGGCGGCGAGCGACCGAGCGACCGACTCGGCACCGTCCTCATGGCTGTACCCGCCGCCTCCGTGCACGTGCAGGTCGATGAATCCGGGCGTGAGGCGATGACCGGTGCCGTCGACGACCTCGTCCGGGTCGTGGTCACGCCAGCCCGCGCCCGTGCCCGTCGCCGTGATGGTCCGGTCTGCGACCACCACCCAGAAGTCCGGGGTCTCGCCGTCGGCGTCGATCTTGGTGGTGCCGTGGAAGGCGACGGTACTCATGGCCGGAGGCCCTCGATCCTGTTCTTCTCGGTGTCCAGGTAGTACTGCCGCAGCGCGAGCTGCCGGGCTGCCTCCTCATCGAGCAGGATCGTCGCCCGCCGGTGCAGCTGCAGTACCGACGCCGGGCACATGCTGGAGACGGGACCCTCGACCGCCGCGCGTACCGCCTCTGCCTTCCCGGATCCCTGGGCGACGAGCAGCACCTCGGCGGCGTCCAGGATCGTGCCGAGCCCCTGCGTGAGGCAGTGCCGGGGGACGAGGTCCGGGTCGCCGAAGAAGCGTGCATTGTCCCTGCGGGTGGCTGCCATCAGGGTCTTCGGCCGCGTGCGCGAGGACAGGGAGGAGCTCGGCTCGTTGAAGCCGATGTGCCCGTTCCGCCCGATGCCCAGCAGCTGCAGGTCCACGCCGCCGGCAGCGGCCATCGCCGCCTCGTACCGCTCGCATTCGGCATCGAGATCGGCAGCGCAACCGTCGGGGACATGCACGTTCGCCGGATCGAGGCGGAGCCTGTCGGTCACTTCCCTCCGGATCACCGAGTGGTAGCTCTGGGGATCCTCGGCCGGCAGGCCCACGTACTCGTCGAGCGCGAAGGCGTCGAGGTGCGCGAGGGCGGGGATCCACTGGTCCGCCAGGGCGCGGTAGATGGCCAGGGGCGAGGATCCGGTGGCGACGCCGAGCGTCCGGATCCTCCCCCGGACGACGCCGTCGAGGATGAGGCCGGCACCGAAGGCGCCGATGTCCCCGGCACCGTCGAGGATGACGACGCGCATGGTGGACTCCGTTCTGGGGGGGTGGATGAAGCCGGTCAGCTGCCCTCCGGCGCCACGATGACCTTCGTCCCGCCGGCCTCGAAGGCGGCTTTCTGCTCATCGGTGATACCGCCGTCGGTGATCAGGTTGCTGAAGACGTAACCGGTCATCGTGGCGAAGTTGCGCGTGCCGATCTTAGAGGAGTCGGCCACGATGAAGGTCTCGGAAGCCCGTCGCGCCATCAGCGCATTCACCTCGGCCTCGCCCTCGTCGCTGACGGTCGGTCCGATGACCGGGTCCAGTCCGTTGACGCCGATGAACGCGATGTCGAGGGCGACGCGCTGCAGGATGACGTCCGTGTAGGGCCCCACCAGCTCGTAGGACCGGGGGTTGACCACGCCGCCGGTGACCATGATGCGGATGTTCGGCCGCACAACGAGCTGCGCCGCGATGTTGATCGCGTTGGTGACCACGGTGAGGGTGGGCTTGCTGGAGGGCTCCATCAGGTCCGGGCGCATGCCCAGGGCCTGGGCGATGGCCGTGCTCGTCGTCCCGCCGCAGAGGCCGATCACCGAGCCCTTCGGCACGAGCGCACTGGCCGCCCGGGCGATCGCCTGCTTCTGGCGTGTGTTGTCGTCCCGGCTGTACCGGGTCGGCAGGTCGTAGGCGACGGCCTCCATGGTGGCTCCGCCGCGGGTCCTGGTCAGGAGTCGCTGGGCGGCGAGGCTGTCGAGGTCACGCCGGGCCGTGGCGGGGGAGACGCCGAGCCGGGTGATGATGTCCTCGACGAAGACGTTCCCCTCGGCCGCGAGGAGGTCGAGGATGGCGTTGAGTCGCTCCGTCTTCTCCACGGGCTCAGCGCCTTGCTTCTGCCGGTCGGGTGGCCGGGGCCAGCAGGGCGAGGAGCCGCGCGGCTTCCGCGGCGAGTGCTGTGCGACCGGCCGCCATGTACCGGCGCGAGTCGACGAGCTCGGGTTGCGCAGCGAGCACGTCCCGGACGGCCCGGGTGAAGAAGCCGTTCAGGTGGGTCGAGACGTTGATCTTCGTCATCCCGGCCCGCACGGCCTGGACGAGGACCTCGTCCGGGACACCGGAGGACCCGTGGAGCACGAGCGGTACGGCGACCGAGGCCTTCAGCCGTCCGATCAGGTCGAGGTCGAGGACCGCGGCGCGCTCCGTCATGGCATGGGAGGACCCGACGGCGACAGCCAGGGCGTCGACGCCGGTGGCCGCCACGAAGGCCGCCGCTTCCCCGGGATCGGTCCGTACACCGGGAGCGTGGGCGCCGTCCTTGCCGCCCACCGTCCCGAGCTCGGCTTCCACGAAGACGTCCAGGGCATGGGCGCGTTCGGCGACCCGCCGGGTGGTGGTGACGTTGTCGTCGAAGGGGAGGTGCGCACCGTCGTACATGACCGACCCGAAGCCGAGGTCGAACGCCTGATAGACGAGGTGCTCGTCCTCCGCGTGGTCGAGATGCAGCGCCACGGGGACCTCGGCGGCGCGCGCCACCGCAAGCGCACCCGCGGCGATCGGCCCGAGTGCCCCGTGATAGGCGGCGCAGTTCTGCGAGATCTGCAGGATGACCGGAAGCCCGGCGGCCTCCGCTCCGGCGACGATCGCCTCGGCCGTCTCGAGGTGCAGCACGTTGAAACTGCCGATCCCGCTGTCGGCGGCGACCGCGGCGTCGATCAGCTGGCGGGTCGGGGTCAGTCCCATGGTGGATCCTTCGCTGGAGGTGGATGCGGAGCCGTACCGGATGCCGCCGACCGGGCGCCCGCGGCGCCGGGCCGGACGACCACGGCCTCCGTCATGGCGCCGTACTCCCCGTGGAGCACTCCGGCGGTCGGCATCGGAACCGCTGCTGCGGACCAGCCCGTCGCGGCGCGGAGCAGATCCGGGGCGTGCCGGACCCCCTGGGCGAGCAGGACCGCGACAGCAGCCACGGCGGCGTCCCCGGCACCCGTCGGGTTGCCCGCGAGCACCGTGGGAAAGCCGGCGTGCCACGACGATATCTCCGAATCACGGGCTTCGAAAGCGAGCATGCCCTTCTCGCCCCGGCTCACGAGGACGAGGCCCGCGCCCAGGGCGAGGAGCTTCATCGCACCCCGTTCCGGGTCGGCCTCACCCGTGGACTCCAGGAGTTCATGATGGTTCGGTTTCAGCACCGTCACTCCCGCGCGTGCGGCGGCCAGCAGGGCCGGCCCGGAGGTGTCGACGATCGTGGGTACGCCGAGCGGCCGGGCCGCTTCGACCAGACGGGCGTAGAAGCCGGGCGCCGCGTCGGGGGGAAGGCTACCCGAGCCGACGAGGCACCCCGATCGCGGCAACCACTGCAGGACGGTCCCCGCCAGGAGGTCCCACTCCTCGGGTGCGAGGCCGCGGCCCTCCTCGTTGAGCAGCGTCGCATCTCCCGCGGCCCGGTCGTAGACGGCGATGCTCCGCCGGGTCGGTAGGGCGACGTCCACCAGCGAGTGGGGGATCCCGCTCCCCGCGAGATCGGCCCTCAGCAGGGCCCCCGATTCCCCGCCGACGGGAAGGACCGCGTGGACCCCGTGCCCGGCCTGGTGGATCACGCGCGCGACGTTGAGCCCCTTGCCTCCGGCCTTCACCACGGGAGGGGCCACACGGTGGGACCGGCCCGGGACGAGGGTCGGCACCGTATAGGTGGTATCCAACGCCGGATTGGGCGTGACGGTGAGGATGGGAGCCGACGGTGTCATGCGTGGGCCTGCAGGAGATCCCTGGCGTGCAGGGCCGCGCCGATCAGGCCGGCGTCCTGGCCGAGCAGGGACGTCGTCAGGCGGGGCACGCGCAGGAAGGTCATCTGCTCCTGGATCCGTCGGCCCAACGGTTCCAGGAGGGCAGGTCCCGCCTGGGACAACCCGCCGCCCAGGATCACGGTCTCGGTGCCGATCATCGCGGCGAGCTGGCAGATGCTGAAAGCCAGGGCCTGGACGGCGTCGGCCCAGATCTCGGAGGCGTCCTCGTCGCCGGCCTGGCTGGCGATCAGGACCTCCCGGGCCCCGGACACCGGGCGCCCCGTGCGTGCGGTGTACCGGCGCATGATAGCGCCCGCCGACCCCAACGTCTCGAGGCAGCCGGTGGCACCGCAGGGGCAGGGCAGGCCTCCGGGCACCTGTGCGTGACCGATCTCCCCCGCGTAGCCGCCCGCGCGCACCGGGCGTCCGCCGCAGAAGACCGCACCGGCGATCCCGGTCCCGATGATGAGCACGACGGCGTCCTCGGCTCCGAGCCCTGCACCGGCCCGCATCTCGGCATCCCCGGCCGCGCTCACGTCGTGACCGAAGGCCACGGGAAGACCTGTGGCGTCGCTGACGACGTCCCGGAAGGGGTAGTGGTCCCAGCCGAAGTTGCTGGCGAACAGCCCCACCCCGGCGACGTCGTCGACCAGTCCCGGGACGACGAGGCCCAGGGCATGGATCTCGCGGTCGGGGAAGCGGGCCGTATAGGTCCTGGCCAGCTCGACGACCTGCTCCGCCACCGCGTCGCCCGGGCGTCGCTCGTCATGGGCGGACGGGATGCGCTCGAGCCCGTGGAGATTGCCTGCACGGTCGATCACGGCGGCCTTCGTGTCGGTGCCGCCCACGTCGATGGCCAGGACTCCGGGGCCGGGGCCCGCAAGTCCCGAGGGCGGACCGCCGGACACATCGAGGGGCATCGGATCAGCTTCCGAGGACGACCGACCGCGAGAGGTGGCGGGGGGTGTCAGGGTCGAGGCCGCGGGAGCGGGCACGGTCGAGGGTGACCTTGTGGATGCGGACGAGGTCGGCCAGTGGATGGGCGCCGGTGCTGACGTAGAGGGCACCCGTAGCGCCGACCTCCTCCCGCAGTCCGGCCGGCTCCTGCCCGAACACCCAGGTGACGCGTCCCGGCTGGGCGATGGCGATAGGGCCGTGCCGGTACTCCATCGCCGGATACGACTCCGTCCACCCCTGGACGCCCTCGCGCATCTTGAGCGCTGCCTCATGCGCGAGCCCGACGGTCCACCCCGTGCCCAGGAAGCTGAACTGCTCCGCGGCCAGCAGGTCGTCGGGAGTCTCCGCGGCAACGGCAGCCCGTGCATCGGCCACGGCGGAACCGAGGTCGACGCCCACGGACGTGAGGAGGTACACCAGGGCCGAGGTGGCGAAGCGGGTCTGGACCACCGACGACTCGTCGGCATAGGGCAGCCCGACCACGCTGTCGGCCAGGGCGACAGCAGGCGATCCGACGTCGCCGAGCACCACGACGGTGGGAGTCCTGCCCTTCAGGTCGGTGAGCAGGGAGAGGATCTCGCTCGTCGTGCCGGAGCGGGTGATGGCGACGACGGCGTCGTAGGCACGGGTGGTGATGGCCGAAGCCTCCGACGCCGCGAATGCGTCGGTCTCCCCGTGGCCGGACCCCTCACGCGCGGCAGCGTAGGCCTGCGCCATGAACCAGGAGGTCCCGCACCCGACGACCGCGACCCGCCGGCCCCGTGCCGGCAGCAGCTGCTCCCGCCCGGCCTGGGCGATGGCACGCTCCCAGCACTCCGGCTGGGAGGACAGCTCGCTGTCCATGGAGGAGCCGCGCACAGGGGCGGAGTCTGCTGGTTCGGGAAGCTGAGACACGAATTTCTCCTCGGAGCTCGAAGCGGGATCGATCCATGATCACTCATGATCACTTCCCCTGTCCAGAGATCACGGTCGATCATCCCGTCGCCGCGGCGGGCGGGCTTCCACCCCGTGTTTCATTCATGTTGCGTGTTCCCGGAATGCTTGACCTGAGACGTACGTCACGGCATGCTATGGATGACAAACTGCTCGGTGCTGATTGCTCGATCACGTTATTGATCAAATTCACTCATAAGCGGTCGGAGTCGGACCTGTGGGATCTGCGGTGCATGGACGTCCCGGACCATCTCGAAAAGGAATCAAGCGATGAAGAACAAACTGAGGATGAGCATGATGGCGATGGCCGCCGTCGGGACACTCGCCGTGTCGTCCTGCGGGTTCGGCGGTGGCGGGTCGGCCGAGGCAGAGGGTGAGGGGACGACGCTGAACATGCTGGTCCCCAGCTACTCCGATGGCACCAAGGCCCTCTGGGAGGGCGTGATCGAGGATTTCGAGGCAGCCAACGAAGGCGTCACGGTCAATCTGCAGATCGAGTCCTGGGAGAACCTGGAGTCGGTACTCCAGACCAAGATCCAGGCAGGAGAGGCACCGGACATCTACAACGGCGGCGCCTTCTCGGCCTTCGCCTCGGAAGGCCTGCTCTACTCCGCCGAGGAGATCGCATCGGAGGACACGCTCGCCGACTTCCAGGAGTCGTTCGTCGAGAACGAGAGCCTCGAGGGTACGCAGTACGGGCTGCCCCTCCTCGCATCCGCCCGCGCACTGTTCTACAACCAGGACCTGTTCGACGCCGCCGGTGTCGAGGCCCCTCCCACGACCTGGGAGGAGCTGAACGACGCCGCCGCGAAGATCACGGCCACGGGCACTCCCGGATACGGCATGCCGCTCGGTTCGGAGGAAGCCCAGGGTGAGTCCCTCATCTGGTTCGCCGGCAACGGCGGCGGATTCGGGGACGCGTCCGAGATCACGGTGAACACCCCCGAGAACCTCGAAGCAGCCCAGTTCATGAAGAAGATGATCACGGACGGCGTCACCCAGCCGGACCCGGGCGCAACGCAGCGCACCCCGATGATCAACGTCTTCATGCAGGGCCAGATCGGCATGGTCTACGCCCTTCCCCAGACGGTCGGCCAGATTGAGGAAGCCAATCCCGAGCTGAACTACGGGATAGCCAACGTCCCCACCAACACGGGAGAGCCCGCCACCCTCGGCGTGGCCGACCGCCTCCTGGCCTTCAAGAACGACGAGACGAAGCAGGAAGCCATCACCTCCTTCATGGACTTCTTCTTCGCCGAGGACCAGTACGTGAGCTGGGTGGAGACCGAGGGCTTCCTCCCCTCCACGAAGTCGGGAGCCGAGGCCATGGCCTCGAACGAGACGCTGAAGCCGTTCCTCGAGATGCTGCCGGACGCCGAGTTCTACCCGACCTCGAACCCGGCGTGGAACGCCACGGACGGTGCGTTCAAGTCGCTCATGGGCCTGCTGGAGACACAGGAGCCCGCATCCGTGCTCGAGCAGATCCAGGCGAAGGCCGACGCCGCCGCCTGAGGCACCGACGGGAGGGGGGCCGGCGTCGCGTCGGCTCCCCTCCTGTCCGAGTAGAACGGGACCCCCATGAGCACCTTCCAGCAGCCTCCCACCACGCGCATCCGGACGGGACGTGGCCAGAACAGGGAGAGCCTCGTCGCAGCACTTCCCTGGATTGGTCCGGTCCTGATCCTGATCTTCGGGGTCGTCCTGTTCCCCGCCGCCTACATGATCTACAACTCCACCCGGCGGATCAGCCAGGCGGGAACCGACGTCGAGGGCGTCGGGTTCGCCAACTTCAGCAGGGTGCTGGCCGATCCGAACCTGCCCCGGATACTCCTGAACACGCTGGTGTGGGTCGTGGTGGTCGTGACGGTGACGGTCATCCTCTCGCTCGCGCTCGCGAACTTCCTCAACAAGCCCTTCCCCGGGCGGACCCTGGTCCGCATGGCTGTGGTGGTTCCCTGGGCGGCGAGCGTGGTCATGACGACGACCGTCTTCTACTACGGGCTGGACCGCGACTACGGGATCATGAACACCTTCCTCGTCGACATCGGGCTGCTCGACAGCCCCTACGGCTTCACGAAGAACGTCGCGACGGCCCTAGGTGCGGCGATCGTCGTCGGCATCTTCGTCTCCATCCCCTTCACCACCTACACGCTGCTCGCCGGACTCCAGGCGGTACCCGGGGACATCCTCGAGGCCGCGAAGATGGACGGTGCCGGCAAGGTACGTACCTACTTCCTGGTGGTCCTGCCCCAGTTGCGCGGCGCCCTCGCCGTCGCCGTGCTCATCAACGTCATCAACGTCTTCAACAACCTGCCGATCCTGCGCATCATGACGGGCTCGCTGCCCGGCTACAGCGCCGACACACTGATGACGTACATCTTCAAGGTCCTCCAGTTCGACCGGCGGCTGGACCTCGCGAGCGCCCTGAGCGTGATCAATTTCGCCATCGTGATCGTGATCGTCGCGGCGTACGTGAAGATCGTCAAGCCGATGAGAGAGGACTGACATGGCCATCGCACCAGCACGCACAGTTCCGGTCCGGCCGTCCCCTGAGCCGAGGGCCAGGAAATACGGTGCCGACGGCGTCAGCCGGCGCACGATGGTGGGCCGGATCGTCGTCGGGGTACTCGTCGCGACCCTCTTCCTCGTCCCGTACCTCATCATGCTCGTCGGGTCCCTCAAGACGAGGTCGGAGATCCTCGCCGTCCCGCCCCGCTACTTCCCGCAGGACGGCCTGCAGGTCGGCAACTACCTCACGATGTGGTCCACCCCCGAGACGCCCCTGACGTACAACCTCATCTCCACGGTGGTCATCGCCGTGTTCGCGACCCTGCTCGTCCTGTTGGTCGCCACCCCCGCCGCCTACTACACGGCCCGCTTCAATTTCCCGGGCAGGATGGCGTTCCTGTTCCTCGTCATCGTCACCCAGATGCTGCAGCCGGCCGTGCTGACGGCGGGGCTCTTCCGGCAGATGCTGGTGCTCGACCTCAATGACACCTGGGTCGCCATGATCCTGATCAACGCGGCGTTCAATCTGTCCTTCGCGCTGTGGATCATGCACAGCTTCTTCGCGGGCATCCCGAAGGAAGTCGACGAGGCGGCGCAGTTGGACGGGGCGAGCCGCCTGGCCGTGCTCTTCCGGATCAACCTGCCGCTCGTGTGGCCGGGGATCGTCACGGCCATCATCTTCACGTTCGTCGCCTCCTGGAACGAGTTCGCCGCCAGCCTCGTCATCATGTCGACGGCGGAGAACCAGCCGCTCTCGGTCGCCCTCACCAAGTTCATCGGCCAGTACGCGACGAGCTGGCAGTACGTGTTCGGGGTGTCCATCGTCGCCATCGTCCCCGTGATCGTCCTGTTCGCCCTGATCGAGAAGAGGCTCATCGGCGGACTGACCGCAGGATCGGTGAAGTGACGCCACCCGACCCGACGCCGCCTGCTGTCGAGATAGCCGTCACGTCGCCGGCCGGGGCGCGGGCGGCGATCGCCGGGGGAGCTGACCGGGTCGAGCTCTGTGCCGCCCTCGAACTCGGCGGGCTGACGCCGAGCCTGACGATGACCGGGGAGTCCGTCGCCACGGGCATACCCGTCCACGTGCTGATCCGCTGCAGGCCGGGCGGTTTCGTCTACTCCCCCGAGGAGATCCGCTGGATGGCGGACGAGGCCGCCCGAGCCGTCGACGCCGGCGTGGCGGGCGTCGTGATCGGTGCCCTCACGGCGGACGGTCGGATCGACCTCCCCGCACTCGACCGGCTCTCCGCAGCCGCCCGCGCCGCCGGCCCCGGGACGCAGGTGACCTTCCACCGCGCCATCGACCAGCTCCCGGATCCCGCGGCACACCTCGAGGACCTCGCCGCAGCCGGCATCGATCGCGTCCTCACCTCCGGAGGTGCCCCCACCGTCGACCGGGGACTGGGGCGGATCCGCGCGATGCTCGACCGCGGGACGGGTATCGAGGTCATGGCCGGGGGTGGGATCTCGCCGCAGACCCTCCCCCGTGTCCTCGCGGTCGGGGTGCACGCTGTGCACCTGTCGGCGAAGGAGGCGGTGCGGCAGACGTCCCGGTACTGGATACCCCTGGGGTCCGCCGCCCCGGCCGACGGCGACGTCCACTACCGGACGGACGAGTCGCTCGTCCGGCAGGCGGTCCGGACAGTGCACGGCTCCTTCGACTGATCAGTGCGAGGCGACAGGAGCGGGAGGGCCCCGCCCGTGGACGGCCCGCGACCCGGGAGTACGCCCGTAGGGTGGAATCGATGAGCATCCCCGCCCGCTCCCGTTTCCCGGTCCTCCTGCTGCTGGGCATCGTGTTCATCGGCTTCATCCTCCGCGGACCGATCGTGGCCGTCGCTCCCATCACGGGCCGGATCAGCGGTGAGCTGTCCCTGAGCGCCGCCCAGGCAGGGCTGCTGACGACGCTGCCGGTGCTGTGCTTCGCCGTCATGACGCCCTTCGCCTCGGTGTTCGTCGGGAGAGCGGGCGCGAACTTCGCGACGACGACGGCCATCCTCGGCGTCGGGGTGGGCTCCATCGTGCGTTCGGCCGGCGGGCTGGAAGCCACCGTGGCGGGCACCGTCATCATGGGGGCCTTCATCACGGTCGGCAACGTCGTCCTGCCGGTCATCATCCGCCGGGACATCGCGCCCCGGCGGGTCGGCATCGTCACCGGCGCCTACACGTCGGCGCTGAACGTGAGCTCCATGATCACGACCCTCGCCACGGCCCCTCTCGCCGCAGCCTTCGGCTGGCGGGGGGCGCTGCTGACGTGGATCGGGTTCGTCGTCGCCGCCGCCGCGGTATGGCTGAAAGCCATCGGGCCGGCCGCGGCGTTCCGGTGGGGGCCCCTGGGGCCGGCCGCGGAATCGGCCGCCGTCCGTACCGCCGCACCCGACGCCGGCGGCATCCCACTGCCGGTCGCGAGACCGCGAACCTGGCTCAGCCTCCCGGCCGTCCTCCTGTCGCTGACGTTCGGCGCCCAGGCGTTCTCCTACTACGGGCTCACCGCGTGGCTCCCGACCATCCTCGAGCAGGAGCTCGGCTACTCGGCCGGTCAGGCCGGTACGAGTTCGTCCGTCTTCCAGATCGCCGCCGTCGTCGGCGCGCTCGGGGTCCCGCTGCTCTCCTCACGCCTGGGGGTCCCGGGGACCTTCGCCCTCGTCGCCGCCCTGTGGATCAGCTGTCCGCTGGGGCTCCTGCTCGCTCCCACCGGCTGGCTGGCCTGGGGTTTCCTGGGTGGTGTGGCTCAAGGAGGCGGCATCACGATCGTGTTCATGCTCGTGGTGCAGCTCGCGCTCAGCGGCACGCATGCCCGGCAGCTGTCCGCGATGGTGCAGGGCGCCGGGTATGCCGTCGGCGCCACGGCCCCGTTCCTCGTCGGCGCCATCCATGACGCCACGGGCGCCTGGACATTGCCCGTCGTCGTCGTGCTGGCGGCCACCGTCGTGTTCGCAGCTGCCGGGATCACCGGTTCCATCCGCGCCGGCCGCGCCGGTCGGTGACGACGCCGGGTCGGACCGGAGTGCGGTCTTCGGATGCCCTGGATCCATGCCCTACCGGAGGTGGCGCCGAGAGGGCTTACCTCCGCTCGCATCGCGGAGAGCGATGGCAGCCAGGAGCGCGGCGAGTCCCGCCAGCGCCGTGGTGAAGGCGACGACACCGGGCCAACCGAACCGGCCGAAGAAGAGACCGCCGGCCCACCCCACCGCGCTGGAGCCGGCGTAGTAGGCGAAGTTGTAGAGGCCCGCCGCCTGTGCGCGACCCTCGGTGGCGAGGACCGGCGTCCACCCGGAAGCCACGGAATGGGCGGCGAAGAAGCCGCCGGTGAAGATGACGAGCCCGACGACCACGACGGGGAGTGGCCCGGCGAGAGTCACGGACAGCCCCGCCACCATGACGAGGATGGCGCAGAGGAGTACCGGGAGCTTCCCGTGTCGTCCACTCAGGTCACCGGCGACGCGGGACGTCACCGTTCCTGCGAGGTAGGCGAGAAACAGGAGACTGACGATGGACGCGGGTAGCAGGAAGGGCGGGGCCTCGAGCCGGAACCCCAGGTAGTTGTAGACCGCCACGAAGGCACCCATGAGGAGGAAGCCCTGAGCATAGACGGCCAGGAGTGGAAGGGACCTCAGATTCATCACGAGGCGGGCGAGGAGTGACGGTCCCTGCCCGCGGACCGTGGGGACGAAGCCGCGGGCGTAGGGGGCCAGGACGAGGAACGCGACGACAGCGCCACCGGCCAGGAGACTGACGCCCAGCACACCGGCCCGCCACCCGAGCGCGTCCCCGATGAACCCCGCGACGAGGCGCCCCGTAATGCCCCCGATCGTCGTCCCGGCGATGTAGGTCCCCGCCGCCACGGCCGCATGGCGTTTCTGCACCTCCTCGTGGAGGTAGACGAGGGCCGTCGCGGGCACGCCGCCGAGCGCGATCCCCTCGAGGAGGCGCAGTCCGATCAGCACGGGGAACGACGGCGCCACCGCGCCCAGCAGGCCCAGGACGACCGCCGCGCTCATCGCCCAGGCGATACTCCGCCGGCGCCCGATCCGGTCGGCGACAGCGGACCAGGGGATCACCGCCAGGGCGAGGCCGAGCGTCGCCGCGGAGACGGACAGCGCGGCCTCGGAGGGGGAGACCTCGTACTCGGAGGCGACGGCTGTCAGGAGGCCCTGGAACGAATACAGCTGCGCGAACGTCGCCAGCCCCGCGAAGACGAGGGCGAGCAGCATCCTGCGGTAGGCCGGCGAGTCCTTCGCATGGCCGGGCCAGGGATCATCAGGCATGGACGCGACGACCGCCCGCCGCGGCGGCCCGGAGGTGCCCTGAGGTCGGCGCCGGACCGAGCCGCATCGGAACCCGGACCCCGGCTGCCCGGGCCGAGGTCGATGGTCCAGGGGGCATTCCCACGTCCTCCGTTGCAGGGACAGTCCGACGCCCAGTGGTCGGATCCGGGCGCCAGGTCGGTCGTCGACGAGGACGCCGACGACGGCCTCGATGCATTCCTCCCCATGCTCTCGCATGCCGACCCGATCCTGCACGTTCAGGCCCGGTGAGGCCCGGTGAGGCCCGGTGAGGCCTGTCGAGGCCCGTCGAGGCCCGCGAAGGCCGGTGAGGGCGGCCGGCCGGAGGACTAAGCTGGTCAGGCCGGAGACCGCCCGGCCCCGCTCCCAGAGAGGCCCTTGATGGCTGCTGCATCGCCCGCCCCGGGCGCCGGTCCCGACACCGCCGAGCTCCTGGTGTGGAAACCGTTCCTGGCCCGCGCCGTCGTGAGCGCCCTGTTCGGGCTGGTGACCATCTTCTGGCGTGATCCGTCCACGCTCGTGATGTCCGTGGCCGGCGGGCTCTACCTCCTGCTGAACGGCGCGGCCTACCTCTGGACGCACCGCAGGGCGCACCGGGATCCGCAGCACAGGCTGACCGACGTCGGCGGGGGGCTGCTCCTCGGAGCCGGGATCGTGACCCTCGTCCTCCACGACGACCGCAGCTTCGCCGTCGCGGGGGCCGTCGCGCTGGTGGCCGCGGGCGCCGCCGAACTGGTCCGCGGGCTCGCCCTCCGCACCCACGCGGCATCGCGGGACCTCGTCGTCGTCGGCATCGTGGCGATCGTCACGGGCGGCATCCTGCCGTTCGTGGAGCGGCTCGGTGCGCACGCCCTGCTCGGCGTGACGGGCGGCGGGGCGCTCCTCACCGCCGTCGTCCTCGGTATCGCCGGCCTCAGCTACCGGCACGATTCAGCGCTCAGCGCATCGTCCGCATCCGGCGTCCAGGGCGGACCGGACCCCGTAAACTAGAGGCTCTACGTCTCGTAGAAATCTCAGGAACCGGAAGGAGTGCCCGTGGCCAACCGCCAGCCGGGGAAACCCACGCAGGGACGATTCCGCCACGGCATCAAGGCACCCCTCGTCTTCTCCGCCGTCCTGGCCGTGGTGGCCGGGGCCGCGACGGCGATCTTCGCGACCGGAGGCGGTTCCAAGGAGCTGCGCGTCGACCTGGGCCTCACGGCGGCAGGGATCGCCTTCATCGCCTCCCTCGTGATCTGCGCGATGCTCATGATGGCCGAGACGCCCAATGCCGAGCATCTCAGCAAGGGATCCGGCATCAACCGCTCGACGGCGAAGCCGGACCCGAAGAATCCCTCCCCGGAGCCCACGCCCGCGCCGCCGCCCACGCCCAGCGACGAACCGCGGTACGGGGAGCGGCTGCCGAAGCAGGACGGCTGACCCCTTGACGTCCCTGCTAGCCTCCCACCATGGGGGATGATCTGGCAGGATTCGTTCGGGATTTCGGTGCGCTGGCACGTCTGGCGCTGGAGGCGCAGCCCCGCTCGGCGCGCGGCAGGGAGCTCGTCGACACGCTCTCGGCGCATCTCCGGGCCGAGCTCGGCAGCGTGCCCGTCGTGGTCGAGGAGGTCCCGCCCCACCGTTTCGTGGACGCGGACATCGTCCTCGCGTCGCTCACGGCGGACGGCCGGTGCGTCGGCATCGGTGGCGGCGACCAGCGCCACCACATGTCCTTCAGCGACATGATCCAGCAGTCGGAGGCCTTCCCGAACTTCCCCCTGTCCCAACCCGACTACGCGAACCTGCCGATCGGCCCCGACGAGCAGCGGCAGGCGGTGGCGCTGGGCCTCCGGCTGTTCGAGCGCGACGGCGTGCCCCTGGCGGTCCTGCAGCGCAACGCGGAGCCACGCTACGGCCGGCAGACCGCATCCCTCGAGGTGATGTGCGGGGACGCCGACGTCGTCGTCGGGTTCCTCGCCGAGTTCCGGCGGAGGATGCAGCGCGAGAGCGTGATGAAGGGGCAGGTGCTGTCCTTCACCATCGAGGACTTCGGGCCGAGCAGCGCCGGCGTGACGTTCCACCATCGGCCGACCCTCGACGCCGCCGACGTGATCCTCCCCGAAGGACTGCTGGAACGCGTCAGCGAGCACGCCCTCGGCATCGCCGCGCATCGGCAGGCACTGATCGCGGCCGGCCAGCACCTCAAGCGCGGGATCCTCCTGTACGGCCCGCCGGGCACCGGCAAGACCCACACCGTCCGGTACCTGCTGGGCGCCAGCGCGGGGACGACGGCGATCATCCTCTCGGGCGGGACGCTGCGGCACGTGGGCGAGGCGGCCAGGACGGCCCGCGCCCTCCAGCCGTCGATCGTGGTCCTCGAGGACTGCGACCTCATCGCGGAGGACCGCAGCTTCGGCCACGGTCCGCAGCCGCTCCTCTTCGAGGTGCTGGACGCCATGGACGGACTCGACGACGACGCCGACGTCACCTTCGTGCTGACCACCAACCGCGTGGACATGCTGGAGCGGGCCCTCGCGCAGCGACCCGGACGCGTGGATCTCGCCGTGGAGGTGCCCCTGCCCGGGGAGCACGAGCGCGCGGCCCTGCTGCGCCTCTACGCGCGGGATCTCGCCTTCAGCGCCGATGCCATCGGCGCCGCCTCCGGTCGGACCGAGGGCACGACGGCGTCCTTCACCCGTGAGCTGGTGCGCCGCGCCGTCCTCGCAGCCGCGCTGCAGGACGTGCCGGTCGCCGATCGGCACCTGCTCGCGGCGGTGGACGAGTTGATGGCGGACGGCGCGTCGCTGACGCGGAGCCTGCTCGGCAGCAACGGCTCGGACCAGGAGGACGGCGTCCCCTCCGTCCATGGCTCCTTCGGGTATGCACCCGGGGCGGCCGGCTACCCGGGGAGCTACTCCCCGGCGTACGGGTCCTCGCTGTCCCTGTCCTTCGAGGGGGAGGGGTTCGCCCACGGCGGCTACGCCGGCTTCCCCGACGACGGCATCCAGGGCGGCACCACGGCCGAGGACCCGCCCGGCAACGGGCCGGACGACCCCGAGGGCGGGTACGGGCGCTGACCCCGCCGGCCGGTTCCGTCCGCGGGCGCGACCGGCCCGACGCCGTATCGCGCCACCGATAGCCACCGATAGCCACTGGTAGTCGCGGTCCGCCGCAGGTAGTCGCCGGTCCGCCGCAGGGGTTCCTACCCCGTGGGAGAGCCGAACCATCGCCGCAGCTGCACCTCGAGGCCCGTTTGGTCCCCGCCTGCCCAGGCCACATGCCCGTCCGGTCGGAGGACGACGGCCGGCACACCCAGGTCCGCGCTGCCGTCCGCCACCCGGTCGACGCGGTCCGGCCAGCCGGCCACCGAGAGTGTGCCGGAGCCGTCGAGCAGGAGGCCGCGGCCGCCGCGCATCAGCTCGTAGAGGCGTCCCCGACGGAGATCGAGGTCGCGGAGCCGCCTGCCGAGCAGCTCCGGTCCGGGGCCGAAGTCGTAGCGGACGCCGAGGGCGGTGATCTTCCCGACAAGGTGGCGGCTGACGTCCTCGAAGTCCATCAGCTCCGTCATCAGGCGGCGCAGGGCCCGTGGGCCCGGTCCCGGGGACAGCAGCTCGCTCTGCGCGCGGGTGTTGTCCAGGACGTCGGCGCCCACGGGGTGCCGTTCGGCGTGGTACGTGTCCAGCAGGCCGTCCGGCGCCCGGCCGTCGATCTGCGCGGCCAGCTTCCACCCGAGGTTGTGGGAGTCCTGGAGGCCGAGGTTGAGGCCCTGTCCGCCCAGCGGCGGGTGGACGTGCGCGGCGTCGCCCGCCAGGAACACTCTCCCCATCCGGTACCGCTCGGCCTGGCGCGTGGCGTCGCCGAAGCGGGAGAGCCAGCGGGGTGAGTGGACGCCGAAGTCGGTCCCCGCCACCGCCCGCAGCTGCCGCTTCACCTCCTCGAGCGTCGGGGCGATCGCGCGGTCCTCCGTGACGCCCCCGGCGGGGACGACCACTCCGTACAGGCCGTCGCCCACCGGCCCGACGCCGAAGCCCTTCTGCGTCCGGCGGACCTCGTCGACGACGGCCGCGACGTCCTCGGGCGGCATCCTCGCCTCCATCTCGCCGCGCAGCCATTCCGTCGTCGCCGGCTCGCCCGGGAACGGCACGCCGAGCAGCTTCCGGACGGTGCTGTGGCCGCCGTCGCAGCCCACGAGGTAGCGCGCGCGGAACGTGGAACCGTCGGCCAGGCCGACGGCCACCCCGCCCTCGTCCTCCTGCAGGGCGACGAGCTCGCTGCCGCGCCGGATGTCGGCGCCCGCCTCGACGGCATGCTCCGTGAGCAGGCGGTCGGTGATCGGCTGCGGGATACCGAGGACGTAGGCGTGCGCGCTGTCGAGGTGCTCGGGCCAGGGCTTGTCGATACCGGCGAAGTGACCGGTTCCCGGATAGCGTGTGCCGTGCGCGAGGAAGCGGTCGAGCAGCCCCCGCTGGTCGAGGATCTCGAGGCTGCGCGCGTGCAGGCCGAGCGACCGGACCTGCTTCGTCGGCTCGGCGTCCTTCTCGAGAACGAGCACCTCGACGCCGTGGAGCCGCAGTTCACCGGCAAGCATCATCCCTGTCGGGCCGCCGCCCGCGATGATCACCTCGGTCATGGCTGTGCTCCTTCGGAAGGGTGGTCCGCGGCACCCGCGGCTCGCCATTCTGCCCGCACGCAGGGGCCTTGCGGCAAGGTCCCCCCGGAGCTATATCCTGATCACGGCGGGAGGTCCACGGCCCCCCTCGACCCCTCAGGCGCTCTGCGCCTTCCGCGCGCGGTAGGCCTTCACGTGGGTGCGGTTCGCGCAGTTCCCGGTGTCGCAGAAGCGCCGGGAGCGGTTGCGGCTGAGGTCCAGCACCGCGCCGTCGCAGTCCTCCGCCGCGCACGAGCGCAGGCGGTCCAGCTCGTGTCCGCGGATGACGTCCGCGAGGGCCATCGCCGCCTCGGTGGCCATGCGTTCCTTGAGCGGCGCCTCGGGCGCGGTCGCATGGAGGTGCCAGTCCCACTCGTCGTGCCTGACCAGCTGGGGGAGGGCGTTGGCCCGCCGGAGGATCGCGTTCACGCACGCGACGGCGTCGTCCTCCTCCGCGAACCAGATCACCTCGAGTTCGGCCCGCAGGGCGCGGACCGACTGCAGCTCGTCATCGGTGTGCGTCCGGGAGCCGGTGAACCGCTGCTCCTCGAGGAACCTGTCCAGGCCCTCCAGGGTGTCGAGTGGATCGGTGTCCTCCTTCGCGGTGTTGATGAGCGCGGCCGCGGACGAGAGCGCCACTTCCGTGTCATATGTGAAAAGCATGTTGACTCCTGACATTGCATCCCTCTAGTGTCACGACCATAACCACTTCACACCCATGACACCAGTCATCGACCCGAAGGGAGCGGACGTGACCCTGCGCCCCGCCACCGGCCTCTGGATAGCCCTGATCTCCGCGGCGGCGTTCGGCGTCTCGGGTCCCTTCGCGAAGTCCCTCCTGGAGATCGGCTGGAGCCCCGGAGCCGCCGTCGGCCTCCGGATCGGAGGCGCCGCCGTCGTGCTCCTGGTGCCTGTGCTCATCGCGTTGCGGGGCCGCTGGTCCACGATGCGCGGCAATGCGCTCACCATCACGATCTACGGCACGACGGCGATCGCCCTGTGCCAGCTCTTCTACTTCAATGCCGTGCAGCGCATGTCAGTCGGAGTCTCGCTGCTGCTCGAGTACCTGGCGCCCGTGCTGATCGTCGGGTTCCTCTGGCTGCGCTCACGCAGGGCGCCGCACGCCCTCACGATGATCGGGTCCGTCACCGCGATCCTCGGACTCCTGCTCGTCCTCGACCTCGCCGGGGACACCCGGCTCGACCCCGTGGGCGTGCTGTTCGGCCTCGCCGCCGCCGTCTGCCTCGTGGTGTTCTTCCTGATGTCCGCGAGGGTCGACGATTCGCTGCCGCCGCTCGTCATGGCCGGCGGAGGGATGGTGGTCGGCGCGCTGACCATCCTGCTGCTGGGCGTCACGAACATCATGCCGTTCTCCTTCGTGTTCACGGACGTCCAGCTGGCCGGGCGGACCTACAGCTGGGTCGTGCCCGTCGCCGTCCTCGTCCTCGTGGCCACGGTCGCCGCCTACGTGACGGGCATCGTGGCGGCGCAGCGCCTCGGCTCCAAGGTGGCGAGCTTCGTGGCCCTGACGGAGGTGATGTTCGCCGTGCTCGCGGCGTGGCTGATCCTCGGCGAGCTGCCGGTCGCCGTGCAGCTGCTCGGCGGACTCCTGATCGTCGTCGGCGTGGTGTGCGTCCGGCTGGACGAGCTGCGGTCGGCGCCCGGTGACGAAGCCGCGGCGGTGCTCGACCGGCCCAGCGCGGTGGAGCCGCTGCCGAAGCCGTGAGGGCGGCGGGTTCCGCCCGACCGCAGGCGCGCTGCGGTCCCGACGGCGCGGGGAGGTGGCAGGTGCGTCAGGAACGGCAACCGGGGTCGGGGTGGTCCCGGGTCGGACCAAGACCGTCCTCCCGCCCCGAATAGATGAGTTGCTCGGCGACGTGCACCAGTTTCCGGTTGGTGCGGGAGCTCTGGTCCTGCAGGATCGCGAAGGCCCGGTCCGCGCTGATCTTGTGGCGTTCCATCAGGATCCCCTTGGCCTGGCCGATGGTGTCCCGGCTGAGGACGGCCTCCTGCAGCTGCTGCACCTTGTCGAGTTTCTGTTGGAGGAGCGCGCGCATGGCCTCCAGTTCCCGGCTGAGGGTGGCGCTCTCCGCGGTCTCCTGATCGGTTTCCTGATCGGCGGGCTGTGCCGTCCCGGCCGCGTCGAGGACCGCCGGCGAGTTCTTCCGGGGCCGAGCGGTGAATGGCCCGGGCCGGGACGCGGGCGGTGGCCCTGTTGCGCCCGGGAGATCGGTCGCCGGGTGCGATGCCACCGCCTCGTGGGTGAGTTCCTCCACGGAGGACAGGCCCAGGATCGCGATGGCCCGGTCGAGGTGCCCCTGGATCGTCCGCACGGGCAGGAACAGGTCGGAGGCTATGTCCTCGCAGGTGCGGCCGCTGGCAACCATCACGGCGACCACGGCCTGACGGTCGCTCAGACTCCGGGAGGACGGACGCCCCAGGCGCAGCGGCTCCGCAGGGGAGCGACGACGCGCGGTGTCGGTGGAGTATTCGGATGCGGATGTCATGAGGGGCCCCTGGTCAGCACGGCGGTAACGGCTCTGTGCCGGGGTCCGGGGCAGTAACCCCAACGATGCGGGGTCACCGGTCAGGTGTCAAGGGTGGAGAGAGGCGTGCGGACAGGGCGGTGTCACAGCGTCGGCGCGCGAACCCGGATTCGCCGGATACGGCAGGAATCCTCGTGCAGCCGGCAGCCTGACGTCGGTTCTGGTCTGTGTCTAGACTTTAAACAGAAGATCGCCGGACCTGCTTCAGGACCGGAGAGCTCTCCGTCCACTTGACCGCGTTGCCTGAGAAAGGGTGAGGAAGATGCCGGGCTGGTCCTGCGTCCCTGTCAGCGGCATTGAGGCGGTGGGCCGGTGAGCGGGGGGGAGGACCTGTCCGGGCTGGACGCGCTGTGCTCGACGCTGTGTGCATCGTTCATCGACGTCCTGCCGGTGACGGGGGCAGCGCTGTCGGCGTTCAGCGGTTCGCAGCAGGAGACCATGCTGCATGCCAGCGACGCCCTCGCCGCAAGACTGGACGAGCTGCAGTTCGACCTGGGCGAAGGCCCGCGGTGGGAAGCCGCGCGTTCCCGGCTGCCCGTCCTCCTCCCCTATGTCCGTTCGATGACGCACGACAGGTGGCCCGTCTTCGGGAAGGCGCTGGCCGACACCGATGCGCAGGCCCTCTTCGTCTTCCCCCTGGTCGTCGGTGCCATGGATATCGGGGTCGTCGAGCTCTACAGGACGACCCCCGGGGAACTGGGCGAATCCGAGCTCGTCACGGCACGCGCCCTCGTCGACGGGGCGGCCTGGAGCCTGCTGCGTCGGGTGCTCGTCCCGGAGTCCGCGGAGAGTTCGCCGAGGATGGGCCTGTCCCCGTCCCGCCGCGAGATCCATCAGGCGACAGGCATGGTGCTCGCCCAGACCGGGGGGACTGCTGCTGACGCATTGCTGCTGCTACGGGGGCACGCATTCGCGCACGGGCAGACGGTACGGGAGACCTCCACGGAGGTCCTGGAACGCCGGCTGGATTTTACGCCGCCCCCGACCCCGTGATTTCGGCGCGGCGGGCCCTAAAATTGGGTTCATGGAGATAACCACCCGCGCAGGCCGGGTCAGTGCCGCCTTCGTGAGGATCGCGGACACCCTTGTCGACGAGTACGACGTGCTGGATCTGCT